>NZ_QRJZ01000009.1:34848-84390 GCF_003470665.1 Collinsella sp. AM17-1 | reverse complement strand
AATCGTAGCCCGAGACGGTCCCGGGCTGACAATTTCGACTGTAATGGACGTTCCTTTTCTGCCGGTAGTTTGGGACACTCCTTGTCAGGTAGTCATTGGGGACGTTCTTGTTTGACTAGTCGTTTAAGAACGTCCCCAACGACTACATGGGATGAGAGTGGATAATCTCCCGGTTTGAGCCTGCATTCAAGCTCAAAGTGGGAGATTATCCACTCTCATTTGTTGTATGTCCGAAAATCCACGCTCGTTTAAATTCTGCCTACATTTGTAGGAACAGTTCGTGGAGGCGGGTGTCTTCATCGAGTTCGGGGTGGAAGGTTACGCCGAGCTGGTTGCCCTGGCGGGCGGCGACGATGCGGCCATCGACCTCTGCCAAGGCCTTGGCGTCGCCGTGGACCTCGACGATGCGGGGCGCGCGGATAAATGTCAGCGGCACTTCACCGTCGATGCCGTCTACCTGTCCCTTGGTGCGAAAACTGCCGAGCTGTCTGCCATAGGCATTGCGCTCAACGAGCACATCCATGGTTGCCAAACGCGGCGTGCCCTTATCGTCATGAGCGGCAAGGTCGTGAGCCAGCAGAATCAGGCCGGCGCAGGTGCCCAGGACGGGCATGCCTTCAGCGATACGGGTACGAAGCTCCTCGAGCATGCCCAACTCATCAAGCAGTTTCCCTTGAACGGTAGACTCGCCGCCGGGAAGTACCAGACGGTCAAAGTTCTGCTTCAAATCAGCCGCCTGCCTCAGCTCAATACAGCGTGCGCCCAGCTCAGATAGCCTTGCCTCATGCTCGGCAAAAGCGCCTTGGACCGCCAGCACGGCAACCGTTTGGTGTGCATAATCGCTCATGTGCGATCCTTTCTGCTGGACTAGCGCCCGCGCTCTTCCATGATAATCTCGATCTCGTCGGCGTTGATGCCCACCATAGCCTCGCCCAGGTCCTCCGAAAGCTCGGCGATGAGCTTGGCGTCGGTGAAGTTTGCCACGGCCTTGACGATGGCGGCGGCGCGCTTGGCGGGGTCGCCGCTCTTAAAGATGCCCGAGCCAACAAAGACGCCCTCGGCGCCCAGCTGCATCATCAGCGCGGCGTCGGCGGGGGTCGCGACTCCGCCGGCGGCAAAGTTTACGACGGGGAGCTTGCCCGTGGCATGGACCTCGCGCACCAGCTCGACCGGAACCTGCAGCTGCTTGGCTGCCTCAAAGAGCTCGTCGTCGCGCAGAGCAACAACGTCGCGGATCTGCTTTTGGATCTTGCGCATATGGCGCACGGCCTGAACGACGTCGCCCGTGCCCGGCTCGCCCTTGGTGCGAATCATCGTGGCGCCCTCAGCAACACGGCGCAACGCCTCGCCCAGATCGCGGGCGCCGCAGACAAACGGCACGTCAAACTGGGTCTTGTCGATGTGGTAGACATCATCGGCGGGGGAGAGGACCTCGGATTCGTCGATGTAGTCGATTTCGATGGCCTGCAGGATCTGCGCCTCGACAATGTGGCCGATGCGGCACTTGGCCATAACAGGGATGGAGACAGCTTTTTGGATGCCCTTGATCATCTTGGGATCACTCATGCGCGAGACGCCGCCTGCGGCGCGGATGTCGGCCGGGATGCGCTCGAGCGCCATGACGGCGCAGGCGCCCGCCTCCTCGGCGATGCGTGCTTGCTCGGGCGTGGTGACGTCCATGATGACGCCGCCCTTGAGCATCTGCGCGAGCTCGCGATTAAGTTTGACGCGATCGGCTTTGCTGGTCTGTTCTGCCATGGTTGCTCCCTTGGTTGGCATGTGCATTGCTTGACGGAACATCCTATCGGGGAGCTGGGTATGGCGGAATACTCAGTTTTGGAGATAATAACAAGGTCAGACTAATACCAGATTGAATGATTCGATAAGGTCAGGTGATAGACCCATGCTTGACTACAATTTGGAAAATCGCGGCGAAGCATCGCTTTATGAGTATGTTTACCAGCAAATTCGCGATGATATTGTTGCTGGCCGTATTGCGGCGGGGGAGCATCTGCCGTCTAAGCGCGCCTTTGCGAGTCATCTGGGTATCAGTGTCATTACCATCGAGAATGCATATAGCCAGTTGCTTGCCGAGGGTTATATTTGCTCAAAGCCGCGGCGCGGCTACTACGCGTGCGAACTTCCGGATGCGCCGGTTTTGGCTTCGGCTGCGGAGGACATCGACCGAGATGCCGCCTCCGTGGGCCCCAGCGCGCATGATGTCAACGGACAGGTCGAGCGATTCGATGCGCTTTCTCCTTCCGCTTTGGAGGCGGCGCGGCTTTGGCAAAGCGCGCTACGGGCGACACTGACGTCCGAAGACGAACGTGAAATCTTTTCGCCCGCGCCGGCGCAGGGCACCGCTCGGCTGCGACGTGCGATTGCGCACCATCTACGCGGGACGAGGGGTATGAATGTCGACCCCAACAACATTGTTATCGGTGCGGGCGCCCAGCTGCTCGATACCATGTTGGTTCAGTTGCTTGGCGCGGACAAGGTGTATGCCGTCGAGGATCCAGGCTATTTGCGCTTGACGCACATCTATCAGGCTATGGGTTGCGAAGTGCGGCATGTCCCGTTGGATGCTGAGGGCGTGGACTTGAGCGCGCTGCAGAAAACCGGGACCGATGTCCTTCACCTGATGCCGTCTCATCAGTATCCGACCGGTCTTGTGACGAGCATTGCACGTCGCTATGCGTTGCTGAGCTGGGCCGCCGAGCGGCCAGGTCGGTATCTCATCGAAGACGACTTTGATTGTGAGTTTCGCCTTGCCGGCAAGCCGATTCCCGCGCTCGCGTCGATCGATGCCGCCCAGTCGGTTATCTACACCAACACGTTTTCGAAGAGCCTTTCATCGGCGTTGCGTTTGGCGTACATGGTGCTGCCCGATGAACTAATGGAGAGGTTTAAACGCAACCTTGGTTTCTACGCCTCGTCGGTAAGTTCTGTTGATCAGGTTGCCTTGGCGCGTTTGCTGGAATCGGGTGATTACGAGCGACATGTGAACCGCGTGCGCGCTCGTGCTCGTGGGGCGCGTGATGGCCTGGCGGCGCTTGTACGGAAAACGTTTCCGGCAGGGGAAGTCTCGATCGAGTACGCGGACGCCGGCCTTTACTGCGTCGTGGCCGTGGAGTGTGACGCGGGCGGAAGCTCTTTTGCACGGGCCCTCACGCGCTCGAGCATCCCTTTTATCGATATCGGTGACTGTTTTTGGTGTGCCGATGGCGCATCTGTCCCTGAAAACTCAACTCAAATTCTTGTTCAGTATGACGATCTGAGTCCAAAAGTACTAACTACCTTGGAATTGCAGCTAATGGGGGGGGGCACTCTGCAACCTAAGTGAGTAGACTTTTAGCACTTTGGCGACCAGGCAGTTTTGTAACAAGCTATCTACCTGCGGTTTTGAAAAGCAGGATGACCGGCCTGCTCGGGATGTTCAAAAAAGTCTACTCACTTGCCGCGCAAAGCTCCTGCATGAGAAAAAAATGGGGTTTTCAACAGGGCTTCGTCCAGCTCTCGGCAAGCTTTTGGCCAGTTGGGGAGGGCTGTTGAAAACTTGGCAGTCCGTTCGGCGCCATTTTTGGTGCGTTCGCGCCAATGCGTGACTGACTGGGTTGAAATTCGTGTTTTCCTGTGCCTATGAAGGATCTACTTTGTGACATATCAGCTTTTAGGTACTGGCGTTTGCCTCCTCAAGTCCGCGCTTTGTGTCCGCCGCTTCCACGACCGGAAGAAGACCGGCAGCGATATGATCTCGCCCGCAACCCGACGGCTGCGGTCGCGCTCGGTTTTCCGTTGTATACATTGGTTCGGTCGAGAAACAAACGGACTTGTCCTGCCAGCATTAGGCAGCGGCTGTTTCTTGGTGAGCTTCCCAGGGAATCCGTGCTGGGAACGGAGCATGGGGTTTTGATTACGTCTCCTCTACTGACGGCATTCATCATGTTGCGGCATCTGACGGATCTTCAGCTTCTTTTGGTATTGGCGGAGATGTGTGGCTTGTTTGCGGTGTGTGCCCTGCCGGCGGCACTTGAGGCGGAGCTTTCGCGTGCAATTGATTCGGGCGCGATTTCGACAACGTTCGGTTGGGTGCGCTGCCCGTCCGAGGACGGCACCGCCTCAAATTTATGGCGTCGAGACGCTTTGGTTTTGGGCGGAGACCTTGACCGTTTTTGTTCAGATGTTTGCGGGATGCGTTACGGCAATAGATTTATAGCGGTATCGCAACTCGTTCCATTGGGCGCCGCGTCGCCTTTTGAGGTCGAGGCGTATTTGCTACTTGCACTGCCGCGATCCCTGGGAGGCGAAGGTTTCTGCGGCATAGAGCTTAATGTTGAAGTGATGCTAAGCACAAGTGCTCGAGCGATTGTGGGAAAGTCCCGTGTGTATATCGACCTACTTCTTTCTTCGCCGGACGGCAGACGACAGGTTGCCATTGAATGTCAGGGAAAGGCCTCGCACGGATGCGCAGGGGATGGCTTGCGTGACGCTGACCGCATGACGGCCCTTCAGGCCATGGGCTACGATGTACTTCTCCTGACACACAGACAGATATCCGATGAGGGTAGATTCCACGCGATCGTTAAGGCCGTATGCAGGATGCTCGATGCTGAATATCGTGATAAAAGCTCAGATGAGCAAAGGGCTGAGACATTACTCCGGTCTGAACTATTCGTTGACTGGACAAAATTGGGAGTAATTGACGGAAAGATGCCCGTTAGACACAAAACAGCTCGATCGTGGACGGCTGCGGTTCTAAGTGAGTAGGCTTTTGGCACTTTGGCGACCAGGCCGTTTTGAAACAAGTCATTTACCTGCGACTTTATAAAGCAATATGGATGGTGTGCTCGGCAAGTTTCGAAAAGTCTACTCACTTAGTTTTTGACGAGAGACCGATGCCGAAGATAGCTCTATTTCAGGGCGTTAACGAGTCCTCGAGACACAAAAAGGCCCGAACCAATACGGTCCGGGCCTTCTTCGAGCTAGAGGTTATGTCTCAGGCAGTTGGCTTAGCCAAAGTAGCGCTTGAGCAGGCCAGCGAAAGCCTTGCCGTGGCGAGCCTCGTCGCGGGCCATCTCGTGCACGGTGTCGTGGATAGCATCGAGACCGGCGGCCTTGGCGCGCTTGGCAAGATCGGTCTTGCCGGCGGTGGCGCCATTCTCGGCCTCAACGCGCATCTCGAGGTTCTTCTTGGTGGAACCGGTCACGACCTCGCCCAGAAGCTCGGCGAACTTGGCGGCGTGCTCGGCCTCCTCGTGGGCAGCCTTCTCCCAGTACAGGCCGATCTCGGGATAGCCCTCGCGATGGGCGACGCGAGCCATGGCCAGGTACATGCCGACCTCAGAGCACTCGCCCTCAAAGTTGGCGCGCAGGTCGGCAACGATGTCCTCAGAGACGCCCTCCATCTTGGCGACGCCCACGACGTGCTCGGCAGCCCACTCGAGCTGACCCTCCTCCTGCTTCAGGAAGCGAGAACCGGGAACGCCGCACTGGGGGCACTTGAAATCCTCGGGCAGCTGGTCGCCGTCGAACTCTTCCACATAACCGCAAACGGGGCAAACAAACTTCATGATTCGATCCTTTCGATCGATGGCGATGGTGCGCTCGTCCGGTCCCGTAAGGGCCCTCTCCGGACGTGCGTCTTGACGGGTTCTATTATCCATAAATGAGACCGAATGTGAAGCCTATTAGGAATGATTTTTAATAAAACAATTTAAGCATGTGAAGATGTTGATTGATTAACGATTGGCAAGCCATATGCGACCTCCGATGAGTACAATCGGTCGAGCAAATGTTGACCAATCAACAAATGAAGGAGCTTCCTCTATGCATCTAGCCCGCCGCGCCTGGTGCCGAACGTATCAAACGGTTTTTCGCATCGCATTGCCGGTACTGCCCTATACCGAGCCACGCATTTTAGAGCACGCTGAGGAAGTGCCCGCAGTGCTTCAAAAGCGTTCAATACAGCATGTTCTTATCGTGACAGATCCCGGCATTGCCCGTCTGGGGCTCACGGCATCGCTCGAGACAGCGCTCGCGTCCAAGGGAATTAGCGCTGCGGTCTATGCCGAAACACGTGCGAATCCCACGGTCTCAAACGTGGAGGAAGCGGCATCTCTGTATCGAGAGAGCGCCTGCCAGGCCATTATCGGCTTTGGCGGCGGTTCGGCCATGGACTGCGCCAAGGGCGTGGGCGCGCGCATCGCGCAGCCAAAGAAGCCCATCAACAAGATGCGCGGCCTGTTGCGTATCCATCGTCGCCTGCCGCTGCTCATCGCCGTTCCCACCACGGCGGGCACGGGAAGCGAGGTCACGCTTGCAGCGGTAATTACCGACGACGAGACGCACTACAAGTATCCCATTAACGACTTTGTGCTGATCCCGCGCTTTGCGGTGCACGACCCCGAGTTTACGCGCGGCCTGCCCGCCTCCATTACGGGGCAAACGGGCATGGACGCCCTGACACATGCCGTCGAGGCCTTTATCGGGCGCAGCACCACGCCCTATACGCGCAAGATGGCGCGCCAGGCGGTGCAGCTCATCCACGACAATTTGCTCGAGGCCTATGAGTGCGGTGGCAACATGCGTGCGCGCCGCAATATGCTTTCGGCGGCGTATAAAGCGGGCGTTGCCTTTACGCGCTCTTATGTTGGATACGTCCATGCCATCGCGCACAGCCTGGGCGGGCGTTACGGGATTCCCCACGGCTTGGCCAACGCCATCATCCTGCCGCACATGCTTCGCGCCTATGGCGAAGCTGCTGCTCCCAAGCTCGCCGATCTCGCCCGCATGGCCGGCATTGCGCCGGCTAATGCGCTGGACAACGTGGCTGCTGAGGCCTTTATCGATTGGGTCGACCGCATGAACGCCGCCTTGGGCATACCCAAATATGTGACGGGCATTCGCCGCTCCGACATTCCTGAGATGGCGGCGCATGCCGATGCCGAGGCCAATCCCCTGTACCCCGTTCCGCTTTTAATGGACCGTTTGGAGCTCGAGCATATGTACGAGGTCGTTGCGGGTGGTATGTTTGAAGACGAGAACTAGGAGGGCCCATGAACACCGAGGAAATCGCGCGCATCGTTGCCGATCAGCGCGCCTATTTTAAGACGCACGCCACGTTTGATGTCGATGCTCGACGTCGTGCGCTCGTGAGTTTACGCGATGCGGTGCGGGCCCACGAGGCCGATATTGCCCATGCGCTCAAGACCGATTTGGGAAAGTCGCATGACGAGGCGTATATGTGCGAGATCGGCACCTCGCTTTCCGAGATTCGTTATCAGATTGCGCATGTGGCTCGATGGAGTCGCTCGCGCCTGCGTCCGTGTGACCTCGCCAACGCCGTGAGTGTGTGCAAGACGCAGTCCGTGCCCTATGGCGTCACACTCATCATGGCTCCGTGGAACTACCCGTTTTTACTGACGCTCGAGCCACTCGCCGGCGCCCTTGCCGCGGGCAATACCGTGGTCATCAAGCCGAGCGCCTATGCTCCGGCATCGAGCGCGGTGCTCAAGCAAATCTGTGAAGAGGCATTTGATCCGCGCTTGGTGACGGTCGTCGAAGGCGGGCGTGCCGAAAACGAAGCGTTGCTCGATGAGTGCTGGGACAAGATCTTCTTTACCGGTAGCGTTCCGGTCGGCAAGCTCGTCATGGAGCGTGCAAGTAAAAACCTCACACCCGTGACGCTTGAGCTGGGCGGAAAGAGTCCCTGCATCGTGGATGCGACGGCTAACTTGAAGGTCGCGGCACGCCGTATCGCCTTTGGTAAATGGCTCAACGTGGGGCAGACCTGCGTGGCGCCCGACTACCTGCTGGTCGATGCGCGCGTGCACGACGAGCTGCTGGACCTCATCAAGGAGGAGGCCCGCCGCATGTTTGGCGAGCATCCGCTCGACAATGAGAATTACGGTCATATTGTCAACGCCAAGCATTTCGCGCGCGTACGCGGGCTGATCGACCCCGACAAGGTTGTGCTGGGAGGTACCGCGCGCGAGTCGTCGCTCAAGATTGAGCCGACGATTTTGGACGGCGTGGCGCCTGAGGACGCCGTAATGCAGGAGGAGATTTTCGGCCCCATCTTGCCGGTGCTGTCGTTTGAGAGCCTAGACGAGGCCGAGACGTTTATTACGGATCGTCCGACGCCGCTGGCCCTGTATATCTTTAGCCAAGACCGTGAGGTTCAGCAGCGCTTTGTGCGTTACGTGCCCTTTGGTGGTGGCTGTGTTAATGACAGCATTATGCATTTGGCCACGAGCCATATGGGCTTTGGCGGCATGGGGGCGAGCGGTATGGGACAGTACCATGGACGCGAGAGCTTCGATACGTTTAGCCACAAGAAGAGCATCGTGAACAAGACAACGTGGCTGGACGTGCCGTTCCGCTATGCCCCTTACGCAAGCTGGAAGCACAAGTTCGTGCGCATGTTTGTGCATTAGAATCAGATGACATAGGGATAAACAAAGTGGCCGCCCCCGCGTAAGCGAAGACGGCCATTTCTCACGATGAAAACGTGTATCGGAGTTGGCAAGACCCGCTGCCACGGGTGCCATCCGTGTTCCTATCTTATCTGCAAGCGTTCCGTTGCGCAAGCGTTGCGGCAAACGATTGAAAGACGCAGACAGGATGAATTTGTGTCCGCACGGGCCCGTAGACTTCTCAACTACGTTGTGGATGCTCGCTAATCGGTAATGGAGGCGCACGTGTTTGATGACGATGACCTGTTCGATCTGACAGACGATCCGTTTGAGTGGGATATGCTACTCGATGACGATGAGTTGGAGCAGGACCGCAAAAAGCAAAAGGATAAGAACGCCCGGGGTAAAGGTTCGAATAAAAAGGACAAGCGTCGCCGAGGTCTGTTCGGCGGGCTCTTTGGGTGACTGTCTCATCGTCGCGTCTGTATACTAAACAGGTCTTATACGCGTTGCGAAATGAGGACAGAGACGATGATGTGGTTTACCGCCGACCTGCACCTGGGCGATACGAATATCTTGCACGACATGGATCGACCGTTTGACTCGGTCGAGGAGATGAACCGCAAGGTCATCGATGCCATCAATGAGTGCGTGGCTGTGGACGACCGCCTCTATATCTTGGGAGACTTTACCTATCGTTTGCCCCTGGCGGAGGCGGTGCGCCTGCGCGAGCGCATCGAATGTCAGAACGTAACGCTCATCCGCGGTAACCATGACGGCGACTGGGAAGATCCAGACGCGCCGCACATTTGGGATGAGGTGCGCGATTATCTGGAGGTCGCCCCCGGTTACGCTAAGGGCCATCGCCTGGTAATGAGCCATTACCCCATGCTCAGCTGGAACGGCAAGGCGCGTGGCGCCATCATGTTGCACGGGCATATCCACAGCAGGGGAGACCGCACCAACGCGCGCAACCGCGATCGCGAGCGCCCGGTCCTGCGCTACGACGTTGGCCTCGATGCCAACAACTACAAGCCCGTAAGCCGTGACCAAATCCTAGGCTTCTTTGGACTGTAGCTGTAAGTGCAGGTAGAATGAACGCGCCGCGCGGATGGTCTGTGCGGCGCGTTTCAGTAGGAGCGATGAATCCATGAGGGCTATCCAGCGCATTAACCATAACGCTGCCATCTGCGAAGACGGCGCGGGGCGTCAACTTATCGCGCTGGGTCGTGGTATCGGCTTTGGCGATATGCCGCATGAGGTCGACCTGGATGTCATCACGCGTACCTTTTACGGCATTGATTCAAAGTACCTGGCGTTTATCGATGAGGTCGATCCCGAGGTGCTGGAGTTTTCTGCTCAGCTGGCCGATATCGCGACCGGACAGCTTTCGTACGAATTGAGTCCTAACCTTCCCATTACATTGGCAGACCATATTCAGTTTGCCATTAAGCGTGCCCGCGAACACATGGTGGTGTCGTTGCCGCTTGAGCGCGATCTTGAGCAGCTGCATCCCATCGAATACCGCTTGGGCGAGCTGGCTGTTCGCGGTATCCAGAAGAGCTTTCATGTGCGCATGCCCCGAAGCGAGGCCGCGGGCATTGCCATGTCGATTGTCAACGCATCGGTTAAGCCGAGCGAGCGGCGCGTGCTTGCCGAGCAGCACGAGGAGCGACTGCTCGATATGACGGTCGCGATTATTCAAGAAGAGTTGGGTGTGACGGTCGATCGCTCGTCGTTCGCCTTTGCCCGCTTTGCCACTCATGTGCGCTATCTGCTCGACCGCGTGGCAAAGAAAGAGCCGATCGATACCGAGAACTCCGGTCTTTACGACGTGCTCGTGGAGCAGTATCCGGCGGCATCGCGTTGCGCTCACCGTGTCGACGATCTGATTCAAGAGACCTTTGGCGAGCCATTGGCCCAAGAGGAGCTCGTCTATCTGATCATGCATGTGAATCGCGTGGCTTCTGTCCACTCGGATAAATAGGCTCTCTGGTATTTCCTTTCCGTCATGGCGACCGTTCGCGGGTCGTTTGCTACCGTTCGTCGGTAATCTGAGCCGCAACGAACGCATCTGCCGCATATACTCGCCGTGTGTTGGGTGTTACTCACGGCGCAGCTCCGAGAGGCACTACCGATTCTGCCGAGGCCATAATTGGGTCTCTGTCGGTTGTGCGCGGGGCTTTTTCATGTCGATCCACCCGGGAATCACATGCAAATCAATCTCTTGCCAACTGATGTCGCGCGCTGCGCAGGCGCGAGCGGAATTGTGCGTCTTGGTGCCGTGAAGTCCCACGGCCTTTAGTTGGAAGAGAAGGGATTCGACATGGCTGTCGATAACAAGAAGATTGCCGAGGACGTGCTTGCTGCCGTCGGCGGCGCCTCCAATGTGACGAACGCGACGCACTGCATGACCCGCCTGCGTCTGAACCTCAAGGATCAGTCCATTCCCAATGACGATGAAGTAAAGAAGATCAAGGGCGTGCTGGGTGCACAGTGGTCTGGCGGCCAGTATCAGGTCATCATTGGCCAGAACGTGCCGAAGGTCTATGACGCCGCCATTGCGCTGGGCGTCAAGGGCGAAGGCTCCATTGACGAGAACCTCGATGACGGCATCAAGGAGCCACTGACGGTCAAGACTGCGGGCAAGAAGGCCCTTAACTACCTGTCCAAGACAATGTGCATGACGATCCCCATTATCATGGGCGCCGCCATGTTCCGCACACTTGCCGTACTTTGCGGCGACGGCATGCTCGGTATCTGGTCTGCTGATTCCGACATCTACAACTTCTTCTACAACTGGATTTACAACGCAGGCTATTATTTCCTCCCTGTCTATCTGGGTTGGGCTGCCGCAAAGCAGCTCGGCTGCAGCCAGCCGCTCGGCATGATGCTCGGCGGCGTGCTCATTGCCCCCGAGTTCATGACGTTGGTCAACGCCGCTGCGGATTCTGGTGCTACGACCACGATGGTTTACGGCGTGCTCCCGGCTCAGCTGAACAACTATTCTGCGACCGTGCTCCCCATGCTGCTGTCTATGCCGGTGCTGATGGTCGTCGAGAAGTTCATGAAGAAGATCATCCCCGACATGCTCTCCACGGTGTTTGTGCCCGTGTGCACCATGGCTGTGATGACCCCCGTTTCCCTGTGCGCCCTAGCTCCGATTGGTTCCATTCTGGGCGACCTGGTCGGCAACTTTATGTTCGGCCTCGGAAACGCTGGCGGCATCGTCACGATCCTCTCCCTCGTCGCCATTGCCGCGCTTTGGGAGTTCCTGGTTATGACCGGTATGCACCAGGTTCTGATTGCCCTCGGCATTGTGCAGGTGCTCACCTCAGGGTCTGACTCCTGCGTTATGGTCGCGGGTGCTATCGCTCAGTTCGCCACGTGGGGCATGGCCTTCGGTGCCTTCCTGCGCCTTAAGGAGGTCGACGAAAAGGGCGCTATGCTTGGTTTCTCGCTCTCCGGCATTGTCGGTGGCGTGACGGAGCCCGCGCTGTATGGCTGCGGCTTTAAGTATACTCGCTGCCTGGGTGCCATGGTCGCGGGCGGCGCTATCGGCGGCCTGATCGCGGCTCTCACCAATGTCACGACGTATGTTTTGGGCGCAACTAATATCCTTGGTATTACAGGTTATGTTGCAGGCGGAACTGCTAATCTCGTATGGGGCTGCGTTGCATCGGGCACTGCATTTGTTGCCGCCGCTGCCATCGCCTACTTCTTTGGC
Source organism: Collinsella sp. AM17-1 (assembly GCF_003470665.1). Lineage (GTDB taxonomy): Bacteria > Actinomycetota > Coriobacteriia > Coriobacteriales > Coriobacteriaceae > Collinsella. Next base: position 72,249 of record NZ_QRJZ01000009.1, on the reverse strand, counting down.
TTTACCAAGGAGCAGCTCGACGAAGACGCTGCTGCCGCCAAAGCCTAAAGCATCCGTTCGGTAGGACAATTATCTGGGGCACTTGGCTGCGCTTCAAGTGTCCCTTTCCGTAGATGGGGGTCAATATGAAGCAATTGCTCATTCGTGCCGACGATATCGGTTATTCGTATGCCGTTAACCTGGGGATTGCCCGCAGTATCAATGAGGGCCTGGTGCGCTCGGCGGGACTTATGCCCAATATGCCCGAGGCCGAGCGTGGCTGGTCGCTCGTGGCGGATGTCGGCATTGCGGTGGGTCAGCATACCAACGTGTGCCTGGGCAAGTCGTGTGCCGACCCGGCGCTCATTCCGAGCATGCTCAACGAGAACGGCGAGTTCCATAGCAGCCGTACCTTCCGCGAGCATTTTAAGCGCGGCGAGGAGTTGATAGACTTCGACGAGGCCTGCATCGAGATCCGCGCGCAGCATGACCGCTTTGTCGAGATCGTGGGCCGCGAGCCCGATTACTTTGAGGCCCATGCCGTCATGAGCAAAAACCTTAACCGAGCGATCTCGGCGGTTGCTCAGGAGCTGGGCCTTAAGGAGCAAAAGGCGAGCTTCGACCCCGCGGCTGTGGTGCATTGCGGAGATACTGATCTGCGCATGGTGATGCGCTCGATGGAGCCGGGCTACGAGCCCAAAGAGGCAATCATGCAGACGGTTCGCGAGATGGTGGACGGCGAGACGGTCGTCTTTGTGTGCCATCCGGGCTATCTCGATCGTTTTATCCTGGAGAACAGCTCGCTCACGACCGACCGCACCAAGGAAGTCGATGCGCTGATCGACCCTGAGCTTCGCACTTGGCTTGAGTCTCAACCTGATCTTCGCCTGATCGACTACCGCGACCTGTAAGGACCCAAGTCACCACAAAGGGGACAGTCGCCTTTGTGGTGGTTCTGGCGCCGTTGCCATTATGGCGGCGGCGTCTTTTTTGTCCGTGCGGCGCGGTAGAGTGTAGGCGGTTGAAATTTGCGTCCATCGAGGAGCTGCCATGAACGAGATCAAGTGCCCGCATTGCGGCGAAGTTTTTAAGGTCGATGCGTCCGGTTATGCGGATATCGTCAAGCAGGTGCGCGATGCCGAGTTCTCGCGCGACCTGGATGAGCGCGTGAAGGCGGTCCAGCGCGAGGGCGAGCAGGCACTGGAGCTTGAGCGCTCGCGCTCGACGGCTGCTTTGCAAAAGGCAGAGTCTCAGCGCGACGCTCAGCTTGTCGAGCAGAAGAATGCTGCAGCTCAGCAGCTGGCGCAAGAGGTTGCCAAGCGCGACGCTGAGCTTGCCGAGCTGCACGCCAAGCTCGAAGGCGCTGCCGCAGAGCGCGAGAGTGCAAGTCAGCGCGCGGCGGTTGAGGCCCGTTCCGATGCTCAAAAGGAGAATGCCGAGCTTCAGCGCGAGATCGACAATTTACGTGCGCAGTTGGAGCGCAAAGATGATGAAGCCAGGCTTGCCGAGGCGGCGGCACGCAATGCTGCTCAAAACGACCTGTCCGCGCGCGACGCTCAGATTGCCGAGCTGCAGGCCAGGATCGCCGCGGCGGACAAGGCCCAGGAGATGGCGCTTGCCGCTGCCGCGGCAGAGTCGCAGCGTGAGCTCGATGCCGCTCGCAGCGAGGCCGAGCGCGCGCTTACTGACTATCGCGCGAAGGTGCAAGAGAAGTTTTCCGCCGCAAAGGCTCAGTCCGAGCAAGAGGCCGAGGGCCTGCGTGCCCAGCTGCGCGAGCAGGAACTGATGGCAAAAATGAACCTGTCAGAGGCGGTCGCCGCGGCGGAGCGAGAGCGCGATGAGGCACGTGCCAAACTGACGAGCGAGCTGGCGGTGCGCGATTCTCGCGAGGAGCAAGCCAAGGCGGCACACGAGCTCGAGCTTGCGCAGGCCAAGCGCGCGAGCGATGACCTGATTCGCTACAAGGATGAAGAGATTGAGCGCCTTAAGGACATGAAGGTTCGCCTGTCCACCAAGATGGTGGGCGAGTCGCTCGAGCAGCACTGCGAGACCGAGTTTAACCGTCTGCGCATGACGGCGTTTCCCAATGCGTACTTCGAGAAAGATAACGATGCATCCGAGGGCACCAAGGGAGACTTCATTTTCCGTGAGTGCGACGCGAGCGGCAACGAGGTCATTTCGATTATGTTCGAGATGAAAAACGAGAACGACGAGACCGCGACCAAGCATAAAAACGAGGACTTCTTTAAGAAACTCGATCACGATCGTCGCCAGAAAGGCTGTGAGTACGCGGTGCTCTGCACGCTGCTCGAGCCCGAGAGCGAGCTTTACAACGCGGGAATCGTGGACGTGAGCTATCGCTACGAGAAGATGTATGTGATCCGCCCGCAGTTCTTCATTCCCATCATTACGCTGCTACGCAATGCCGCCATGGGTTCGCTTCGCTATAAGCAGGAGCTGGCGGAGTACAAGCAGCAGAATATCGATGTCACGAACTTCGAAGCCAAGATGGAGAAGTTCAAGAACGATTTCGGCCGCAACTACGAGATCGCGAGCCGCAAGTTCCAAACGGCAATCGATGAGATCGACAAGACGATTAGCCATCTGCAGAAAACCAAGGAGGCGTTGCTGTCCTCCGAGAACAATCTGCGCCTTGCCAACAAGAAAGCCGACGATCTTACCATTCGCAAGCTCACGTGGGGCAACAAGACCATGAAAGCAGCGTTTGACGAGGCGCGCGGGGCCGCGACAGAGACGAACGATGAGCCAGCCGAGGCGGATTCGTATGAGGTCGAGGATGCCGAGTAAGGTATAACGTATCGCGCAAAAAGCGGGGCCGCTGGCGATGTTGCCAGCGGCCCCGCTTCGTTTCGTTCCATTGCGCCCGGCTAGTCCTCGAGCAGGTCCTCGATAAAGCCGACACGGTAGTTCTTGAAGATGACCTCGCCGCCGTCTTGCGTGGCGTCCAGGTCGACATCGCCCATGATGCCAAAGTCGTGGTCGCCATCCTCGTCGGCAAAAATCTGGTGCACATGCCACACGTGCTGCGTCTTCTCGTCGCTCTCGTCGATGGAAAACATCGCGGAGCTGCGGGCATCTCCGTCGGTGAGAATTTCCTCGTGTTGCTCGTGATAGGCGTCGAGCGCCTTTTGCCAGCGGACCTCGCTCATGCCCCAGTCCTCGTCGAGCTCGCCCAGGTCGCGAACGTGCTCGCGGGCGGCAAGGGTCACGCGGCGGAAGAGCGCGTTGCGCACCAGCAGCGTGCAGCCGCGGCGGTCAGCCACGACTTCGTCGATGCCCTGCGGCGGTGCGGCGTCGAGGGCCGCCGGGTTGCCGGCGTTCTCCCACTCGTCCACCAGGCTCGAGTCGACCGAGCGCACCACAAAGCCGAGCCACGAAATGATGTCGCGAAGGCGCTCGTCGCGCTTTTCGATGGGCACGGTACGGTCGAGAGAACGGTAAGCCTCTGCCAGGTAGCGCAGCAGAATGCCTTCGGAGCGGGCGATGCCGAGCTTTTGAATGTAACCCTTAAAGTCGCTCGCGCTCTCCAGCATGTCGCGCAGGACGCTCTTGGGCGAGAGCTGGTAGTCGTTGGCCCAGGGTACTTCCTGGCAGTACTTGTCAAAGGCGGCGTCGAGCAAATCCTCGAGCGGTTTTTCGTACGTGACGTCCTGAATACGCTCCAGACGCTCCTCATATTCAATGCCGTCGGCTTTCATCTCGGCCATAGCGCGATCGCGTGCGGCGCGCTCCTGTGCGCGCAGCACCTGCTTGGGATCCTCGAGCGTTGCCTCGACCATCGAGATGAGGTCCATGGTATAGGTCTCGCTCTCGGGATCGAGCAACTCCAGCGCGGCAAGCAAAAACGGCGAGAGCGGCTGGTCGAGCGCAAAGTCCTCGGGCAGGTCGACCGTCAGCGCGTAGTCGATGTCCGGCGCGGCGTCAGCCGGAGCGTCGGGTGCGGGCGGCACTTCGGTGCGAACGACGACGCCGGAATCGATGAGCGTGGCGAAGATCTCGTCGGCACGAACCTCGAGCTTTGCCTTTTCCTCAGGGGTCTGCAGACTCGTCTCGATGAGGTCGTGTACGCGGGCTCGGGCATCGCCGCCCTGCTCGACCACGCTAATCACCATGGAGTGTGTGATGCGCAGGCGCGGCTTGAGCGTTTCGGGCTGCGTCTCGATCAGGCGCTCAAAGGTCTGCTTGTTCCAGGTGACAAAGCCCTCGGGGGCCTTCTTCTTTTTAATCTTGCGGAGTTTTTTGGGGTCATCGCCCGCCTTGGCCATGAGCTTGGCGTTCTCGATCTCGTGCTCGGGTGCCTCGGCAATCACCATGCCCTCGGTATCGAACCCCGAGCGGCCGGCGCGACCGGCAATCTGATGGAACTCGCGGGCGCGCAGGCGACGCATCTTGTAGCCGTCGAACTTGGTGAGCGCGGTGAGGACCACGGTGTGGATGGGCACGTTGATGCCGACGCCGAGTGTGTCGGTGCCGCAAATGACGGGCAGTAGGCCCTGCTGCGCCAGGCGCTCGACCAGCAGGCGATAGCGCGGCAGCATACCGGCGTGGTGCACGCCGACGCCGCAGCCGAGCAAACGCTTGAGGATCTTGCCGAAGGCCGTCGAGAAGCTCGTTCCCTTTGCCGCTTCTTTGATGGCTTCGCGCTGCTCCTTGCTGGCGATGCCAAAATTGGCGAGCGACTGTGCCGTCGCAAGGGCGGCATCCTGGCTAAAGTGCACGATGTAGAGCGGGGCCTCGCCGCGGCGCATCGCGAGCTCGACGGTGCCCTCGAGCGAGGTCGTCACATAGCCGTAGCTCAGCGGCACAGGGCGTGGGGCATCGACGACCAAGTCGCAGGTAGCGCCGGTGTGTTCCTCGAGCGAGGCGGCAATCGCGGTGACATCGCCGAGCGTGGCGCTCATGAGCATGAATTGCGTGTGAGGCAGGGTGAGCAGCGGCACCTGCCAGGCCCAACCGCGATCAGGGTCGGCAAAGTAGTGGAACTCGTCCATGGCGACGCAGCCAACATCGGCATCTTCGCCCTCGCGCAGTGCGTCGTTGGCAAGGATCTCTGCCGTGCAGCAGATGACGGGCGCCTTGGTGTTGATATGCGTGTCGCCGGTGATCATACCGACGTTATCGCGGCCGAGCACCTGCACCAAGTCGAAAAACTTCTCGCTGACCAGAGCCTTGATAGGAGCCGTGTAGTAGCAGCGCTTGCCCTGCGCCATGCCCATAAAGAGCATACCTAGCGCGACAAGCGACTTGCCCGAGCCGGTCGGCGTGCCCAGAATGACGTGATCGCCGGCGGCTAGATCCATGAGGGCCTCTTCTTGGTGGTCCCACGGCTCAATACCGCGATTGCTCGTCCATTCAAAGAAGCGCTCGAAGGCCTGGTCGGGCGTGAGCCACGGTTCGGGCTCGCTGCCGTCCTCGGGCTCCCACCAGGTGGGGGAGAGCGCGCCGAGTGAGCCGAATTCGGCTTCGGTTCCCGTGCCGCCCGAGAATGAGCTGGCGGCGCCGGCGCCAGAGACGGTGCTGGCGGCGGTATCTATCGTGGTCTGTGCCATGTGGGGGTACTTTCTCTCGCCGTTTGTCCGCCATCCATTATGGCGTAGCGGCGGTGCGGGGCGCCAGCGCGAAAGAAAATGCAGGAAATGGGCGTTCTGCTCAGCCGTTTGGTGCAGTTGTCAGCTAAGTGAGTAGACTTTTTGCAATATCGCGAGCACATGACTTTTGCGCAAGGGCTCTACCTGCGGTTTTATTTCTTCCTATGCGGGTTGTGCTTAGCTATTGCTAAAAAGTCTACTCACTTAGGTTTGAGGGTCGTTCATCGGTGCCTATTTGTGCTTGCTCGCTGGCGTAGCGACCGCCAAAAGCCCCTATGACTCCTGCGGAAGGCGCTTTTTGCCTTTGCGGGCGCGGTTTCTAAAGTTCTCGACGGCCTCTTCCATGCCCAGAGGTACATAGGTGAGCTCATCGAGGTTATTGGGTAGGTAGCAGGCAAGACTTTGTTCCTGCACGCGGCCCGCCGCGAGCGTATCGTCACCGGGCTGCGCACCGGGCGTGGCGCAGATGCCATAGACGACGGCACCCATCTCGCGCGTGCGGCATTCGTATTCGGTCTCGGGATGCTCGGGATGGTCGCGGCGAACGTCGTTACTTACCCAAAGTGTATCGTAGCCGGCCGCGGCAAACTGCCCCAAGGCGTAGTCGCGCAATGGCTTGCTGTCGGTACGCAGCGTTACGGTGGCGCCAGCTGCAAAGAGCGGGCGATAGAGTATCAGATGGTCGACATGGACGAGTCGTTTTTTGGCGTACTTGGCCTTGGGCTGCGGCGTGGGAAAGTTGATGGTGATGGCATCGAGCTCGCCTGGGGCAAACAACTGCGGCAGCGATGCAGCGCCTCGGGGCAGGACGAGTGCGTTTGATAGTTCCTGCTCGCAGATTTTCTGCGCGGCATAGGCGATGCAGATGGGCTCCTGGTCCATGCCGATAAAGAGGGTGTTTGGCTCGTGGGCCGCGCACTCTACAAGGTACGTTCCCTTGCCACAGCCAAGATCCAGGTGAAGGTGTTCGAAGGGCTTGCTGCCAACTGGCGCGCAAGCCTCGCGCCAATCTCCGACATAGGCCTCGGGGTTCGTTTCAATCGCATTGGCGTAGCGCTCCAGGCGCTCCTCGAGCACAAAGTTCTTAGGCGTGCGAACGTGGACGGCTCCCATGAGGCTCCTTGGTCATAAGTACGGAACGCATAGCTGCACGTTCCGTCAATGGGTTGAAAAAGGGCGGGCATGGATTGCCCGAAAGATGCGGTGCGGCCCGGCGGCGAGTCGTCGGTGCCTACAGGCGCTTGAGGATCACATAGCGGTTGAGATCGCCGCTGCGACCGTCGGCATGGAAGCGCTCAAGCTCGCGCACGGGGACCTCGCCGCTCTTGTAGAACGTACGGACGCCGCGCACCAGGTCGGTGATCTGCTGATCGTCAAAGTGATGGCAATAGCGGTAGGCGTGGCGGTCGTTTTGCCAGCCAATGAGGTGGTCACCGGCTTCAAACTGCGCGGAATCGTAACCCTCAAACGGCGGGGTGAGCTCGGCGCGGGCCTCGGCACGAACGGCCTTGCGCGCCATGCGCCCGTCGTTCATAAACTCCCAAAAGCTGATGGCGATGATGCCGCCTGGGCGCGTCTGGCGCACCAGGGCGTCGAGCACGCGTACGCGGTACTCGCACGACGGCACGTGGTGCATAAATCCAAAGCAGACCGAGATGTCGGCGAGCGGGGCGTTGAAAAGCACGTCGGGTGTCTTGGCGGGGTTGAGCTTCATGAGGGCGTCGAGCACATCGAGTTCCTGGAAGTGCAGGTTGGGAATGCGCAGGGCGTGACCGTGCGCATCGATAGCCAAATCCTGACACGAGTCAACACCATAGAACTCAAACGGGCAACTGGCGTCTGCCGAGGGGTTTGCGCCGTCGACGCCCTTGGCGGCAAGTGCGCCGCCGGCGGCAAAGTTCTCGAATCGCATATTGCCGCAGGCGAGATCGAAGACGCGGACGGGATGCTCGATCGTGGCGACGTCGAGCTGATCGAGCGCTATGTCCATGGTGCGTACCCAGCCGGGCCACGGTGCCTGGCGCGTATCGGAGAAGGAGGCGGAGTGCTCGCGATAGAACGTATTGTTGAGCTGAATGAGCGATGAGGCGAAATCGCGGTTCACGGCGCGGAACTCCCTCCGTTGGCGGTGCGGAATAAACAGTACGACCATACTACCGTTAACGCCGCAACGGGGACAACCGAGCTGCGGGTCATTGCTTTGTTTGGACACATTTCCGCAGCTCATATGCACCCGCAACCGCCGGTTGTCAAAAATCTCACTAGAATAGGTGGCATGCTTTTGGCGGTGGCGGATAGATTTTTAACTGTGCAAGGCGCCTTAAGAACAAAAACGGTCCGGCGGCACGGCTGGCAAAAGCATAGGAGGAACCATGAATGTAGAAACTGCGCAGCGGCTCGCCGACCTTCGTCGCAGCAAGGGTTTTAGCCAAGAAGGGCTGGCGCGAAAGCTGGGACTGTCGCGCCAGGCGGTCAGTAAATGGGAGCGCGCGGAGAGTTCGCCCGATACCGAGAACCTGATCTCGCTCGCCAAACTCTATGGCGTGAGTTTGGACGAGCTCCTCAATCCGAGCGATGAGATCGAGGACGATATCGAGTTTGAGAACGAGGACCGCGCCCGTCAGCGCGAGGCCGAGGCGGCAGAACGTGCCCGCACCCATGAGGCGGCGGCGCGCGCCACGGAGGCAGCTACGCAGGCGAGTGATGCTGCGGCCAAGGCGGCGCAAGCGGCAAGCTGGAGTGCGCAGGCCGCCAATGCCGCTACGGCGCAGGTGACGAGTGGCGGCGCAGCTGGCTCGACTCCGGTGAAAGGTCCGTTCCAGTCGTTTCCGTATTGGGCCGTGTGCTGGCTGCTGTTCTTTTTGCTGATGTTCCTGTTTGGTGGCTCCTTTGCCGCGCTGATCTTCTTTACAATCCCCATCTATCACTGGGTGGCGCGTGCGCTCGATGGCGATTGGGCACGCGGGGATATTCAGGTTGGTCCGGCACCGGAGGCGGCTAAGGCTCAGGATGTTTCCGCTGCGGTTGATACTGATGTGGCTTCCTCGACCGCCGCTGAGCCGAGCGACAAAGAAGGTGATGAATGATGAAGCTCTCGCGTGAGTCCAAGGTCCGCCTGGGCGTCGGTATCGGAGCGTTCGTGCTCATCATCGGGCTTATCTTTGGCACTTCGCGGATATTGTTTCATTTTGATGGCCCGTGGGATCTCGGCGATATTGCATCCGGTTTGTCCGGTATGGACGATGTGGTTGACGGGGACGATTCTTTGGATGGCGGTAACTATTCCGCTCAGTCTCGGCAGCTTTCGAGCGAAACGTTTGATACCGACTCATTCCAGTCCCTTGACCTGGATGTGACATCGGGTGAGGTTGAGATCAAGTGCGTTTCCGGCGGGCAGGTGCGTGTCATCGAGAGCGGTCGTGTTGCAAAGGGGGTAGCTACCTACGATGCTGCCACTCAGAATCTGGCCGAGGTCAAGGGTTCTACACTCACGATTAGCCAGTTCGACTGCGATGACGAGCGCGCTATCGATCGTTCGGTCACCATCGAGCTGCCGCGGGATGTTGCGGATAACATGGTGGGCATTACAGCGAATGTAGGATCGGGCGATCTGACGGTCACGGATGTTGCGTGTCATGACCTCAACCTGACTTTGGACTCGGGAAACGTTGAGTTTGCGGGCACCGTAACCGACACCTTGGATGCCGAGGTCGGTTCGGGCGATGTGGCGTTCGAGCTCTACCAGGCCCCCGCGAAGTCGATGGACGTAAGCGTGGGCTCGGGCGATGTGGAGATATCGGTTCCGAACTCTACGGGCTTTAAGGCGAGCCTCACCGTGGGCAGCGGTGACTTTGAGAGCGATTTCCTTCCGCTTGGCTACGATGGCGAGACCATATTGAATGCTGAATTCGACAACGGTGACAAGTCTGCAACGTATCGTTTTAAGGTCGGTTCGGGCGACATGTCGTTCGAATCGGTGTGACATGCGGTTTTCGGAGATCGGTGCATATAGACATGCTCTTTGATGGAGGCGTCGGGGCCGTGGTCGGCTTCGGCGCCTTTGCCTTTACAATGGGGTCATGGAACAGATTATTTTGAACATACTCGATGCCCTGCGTCGCGGTGAGACCGTGGACGACAAGGTACTCGTCAAATTGATACATGCCGAGGCGCGCCGTGAGGGTGCCGACAAGCGCGATTTGGCCAAGCGTCGCCTGCTGCCGTTTTACCAGCGGGTGAAACGCGAGGAGCTGGCTCGTTGGACGGCATGGAATGTCGACGCCGAGCTAGAGCGCCAACTGCTGCAGGTGCTACGCATGAAGCCTCGTCGCACGGCTTCGGGCGTGGCGACCATTACCGTCATCACCAAGCCGTGGCCCTGTTCGGGCGATTGCCTGTTTTGTCCCAACGACCTGCGCATGCCCAAAAGCTATTTACATGCTGAGCCCGCGTGCGCCCGTGCGGAGCAAAACTGCTTCGATCCGTATCTGCAGGTGAGCGCCCGTTTGACGGCGCTTTCGCAGATGGGACATGCGACCGATAAGATCGAGCTCATTGTGCTTGGTGGTACCTGGAGCGACTATCCGGAAGGCTATCAGACATGGTTTATGTCGGAGCTCTTCCGTGCGCTCAATGACGATGCCGTCGCCGGCGTGGCGGCCAACCCCATGTTGGCGCGTCCGGGCATCAGCCGTGCCGAGGCAGGGCGCCTGCTCGATGACGCTCCCGCCGATGCGCTGCCGCCGGTGGTAGCGGAGCGTCGCGAGCGCTATCGGGCCGCCGGCATTGCGACAGACGAAGCCGAGCTCGCTGCCGGCGTTGCCGACGAGCAGGGGCGTGTGGATGCTGCCGTGGGCGGCTATAACCGCGCGGTGCGTCGTCTGTACGGCCCCGGCACGCCGTGGGGCGAGGTCGCCGAGTGGCAGACAGCAACGATGGAGGAGCTCGAGCGCCAGCAGCGCATCAACGAGACGGCGAAGCATCGCGTGGTGGGACTCGTTATCGAGACGCGCCCCGATGCTGTAACGCCGCAGGCCCTCACGCTCATTCGTCGCCTGGGCTGTACCAAGATTCAGATGGGCATTCAGAGCCTCGACCAGCACCTGCTCGATATCAACGAGCGTCGCATTTCGGTGACGCAGATTGAGCGGGCGTTTTCGCTTGCGCGCCTGTTTGGCTTTAAGATCCACGCGCACTTTATGCTCAATTTGTTGGGTGCTACGCCCGAGGGGGATAAACGCGACTACGAGCGCTTTATGACCGTGGGGGCCTTTATGCCCGACGAGGTCAAGGTCTATCCGTGCGCGCTCATCGAGGGCTCGCGCCTGGTGGGCTGTTATGAGCGCGGCGAGTGGCGCCCCTATACCGAGGAAGAACTGCTCGATGTGCTGGCCGATGACATCGTGGTGACGCCGGCGTTCTGCCGCATCAGCCGCATGATTCGCGACTTTAGTTCCGATGACATCATGGTGGGCAACAAGAAGCCCAACCTGCGTCAGCTCGTCGAGAACCGCCTAGCTGCTCGGGGTGACGGTGCGACGGTGCGTGAGATCCGCTATCGCGAGATTAGCACGGCGGGCGCCGACCTGGGCGAGTTGACCCTTGACGAGGGCGTGGCGTACGAGACGCCGGTGACGCACGAGCGCTTTTTGCAGTGGGTGACGCCGCAGGGCAAAATCGCGGGTTTTTTGCGCCTGTCGCTGCCCGATCGCGCGTTTGTTGCCGCGCATGCGGACGAGTTGCCGACGACGCCGGACGAGGCGATGATTCGCGAGGTGCACGTGTATGGCATGGCGGCACGCGTGGGCGATCAGGGCCAGGCGGCTCAGCATCATGGACTGGGGCGGTCGCTGGTGGAGCGTGCGTGCCAGATGGCGCGGGACGCGGGCTATGCGCGCATCAACGTGATCAGCGCGATCGGCACGCGTGAGTACTATCGTCATTTGGATTTTTACGACCATGGACTCTATCTGCAAAAGGAGCTCTAGATGAACAAGCCGAGTGTTTCCGCTGGTGTTGTTGCCGGCGTTGCCCTGGGAGCTGCGGCGCTTGGTGCGGCCGTCGTCGCTGTTCGCGCTGCCTGTTTGCAGGTCGCACGTACTCGCAACGGGTTGGCGCGTGTGAAGCGTGTGCACGACGAGAGCGGTGACGAGGTCCGCGTGCTCGTACAGGGCGGCGTCTACCAAAGCGCGAGCTATGTTGGCGATCGTTGGGCGGAGCCGGTCTTTGCGTACTATCGTGCATTTGACGATGTGTTTGAGGCCGAGGGCGCAATGCGCGACGCGTATGGTCATGGTATCGACCGCATGCTTATGCTGGGTGGCGGCGGGTTTGCCTATCCCAAGTTCGCGCTGATGTCGCACGAGGGCTTGCGCATGGACGTCGTCGAGTATGACGGAGAGATTACGCGCCTGGCGCGCCGCTGGTTCTACCTGGACGAGTTGGAGCGCACGGTGGGCGATCGCCTGCGGGTGATTACCGCCGAGGCTCGCTCGTATCTGGGTGTGACGAGCGTGGGCCATCGTCGCTACGACGTGGTCGTGAGCGATTGCTTTGGCGGTGCCGAGCCCGTGCGCGAGCTGGCGACCGTTGAGGCGTTGCATCTGGTGCGGGGTAGCTTGAACCCGGGCGGCATCTACGTGGCTAATATTGTGAGCGCGAACGAGGGGAGCGATGTGTCGTTCCTGCGCGATTGCGCCGCCACGACGCTCGAGGTGTTCGATCACGTTTGGGTGGTGCCCTGCGGCGATGCGGAGTTCGGCGGCGAGGAAAACTACCTGCTCATCGCCAGCGACGGCGACTATGCCTTTGCCGAAGCCGTGCCCTTCGACACCGACTTCCTCGGCACCGTCCTTCATGACAAGTAAGTCTCCCCGTCCCAAAAAGACTGGTCTTAGGCGTGGTCGCGCCAGCTGCGGACACGCTGCTTCATGCCCTCTATGTCGAGCACGCCTTCGGCAAAGCCCTTGCGCACGAGCTCTTCGGGAACGAACTCATCGTAACGATCAAAGTAAGGTACCTCGCCGGGATAGACGAGCTCGATGGAATCGAAGTCCTTCTCGGCCTCGGCGGTGAGCACCTCAAAGAACGTCTCCTCGTCGGCCTTCATCTTAAACTGCATAAAGTACGGGCGTGACGGGTCAAGTCCGCGAAGGCCCAGCTCCGCGGCGCATTTAATCTTGAGCATACGCTCGAGTGCCAAAAAGGCGTAGCTTCCCAGCCAGGGGAAGAGCACCCAGGTGTCGCCACCCAGGTTGATGAGCGGCTTAGTTCCCGCGCCCGAAATCTCGGCGGTATGACGAGCCTGCGCCAAGCGAGCCCGTGCGTTACCCATAAGGTACGGATATGCTGCGTGCTCAGTGAGCGCTTGGCGCATGCGCTCGAGCACATGCGTGTTAATGTCGCCGGGGCAGTCGCCAAAGTAGGCCGGCACCCGGCCCTTGACCTGCGTGGCAAAGACAGTGTGGCGCTTCCAGTCCACTTCCTCGACAATCCAGCAGTGTCCGGCGATGGCGATGCGCTCACCGGGCGGGGGCGGATTAACGATCGTGCCCAGCTCAGCCGATTCGCTCCGGACGGTAAACTCCTCGTTTTCCTGGAACACGGCGTAGAACTTAAAGTTGTTGATGATGCGCTCGCCCGCGAGACCCACGATGAGCCCGCCACCTTCGGTGACCTGGATATGGTCGATCTTAATGAGGTGACGTAGCAGCACACGGTAATCGTCTGCCGAGACACGGTGGAAATAGCTGAGCGTGAGCACGCGCTGGGCAAGTTCGGCCGGCGTGAGCTCGCCGGTGCTGGCGAGGGTCGACATAGTCTGGTGATAGAGCAGGCTGTAGGGGAGACGATCGAGCTCGGGTGGCTCGACCCACTTTTCCTCGCGATAGAGTTGTACGAGCGCGATACCCTGCAGGAGCTTCCAGGGAATGGTTTCGGGCATCATCGTGCGCGGCTCGGGCTCTTCCTCGCGCATGACAAACCACATCTCGGGCGGAAGATCGCGACGGCCTGTGCGCCCCATGCGCTGCAAAAAGGAGCTGACGGTAAACGGCGCGTCAATCTGGAAGGCGCACTCCAGGCGGCCGATATCGATACCGAGCTCCAACGTAGAGGTGGTGACGGTTGTCTGCGTCTGCTCCTCGTCGCGCATGAGCTCCTCGGCCGTCTCGCGTAGCGATGCCGAAAGATTGCCGTGATGGATGAGAAAACGGTCGGGCTCGTGCCGGCTCTCGCAGTAGCTGCGCAGCATGGAGCACACGGCCTCTGCCTCCTCGCGCGAGTTGGCAAAGACCAGGCATTTGCGGCCGCGCGTATGCTCAAAGATATAGCCCATGCCGGGGTCGGCGTTTTCGGGCGCCGTGTCGGTGGGGTTGAGAAGCGCCTGCTCGGTCGCTCGTGGGATGTCGACTTCGCCCTCGGGGGCCGAGGAAGTGCGACGGTCTTTGGGAGCGGCCTTGCCCCGCGCCTGCTCACGACGTTGACGGTGTTCTTCCTGTGTAAGCTGTCCGCTGTGGCACATGTCTTGTCCGGATGCGGGCAGCGCCGCGGGCGCCGCCGTCTCAATACGCTCGCAAGCAAGCACCTCGGCTTCTTGTGGGCCTGTGCCTACGAATCCTCGTTGCTGAGCCTGGGGGCCCGAGTTGTAGAAGTGCTCCATGGAGATGCGCCACACGCGATGCGGTTCCTCAAAGCGGGGGATAACGCAGTCGCGCCCCGTTCCCTGCGAGAGAAAGGCGCCCGTGCGCTCGGGGTCGCCGATGGTGGCCGAAAGGCCAATGCGGCGGGGCTGCACGCCTGCCATGCGCGAGAGGCGCTCGATAAGACAGAGCGTCTGCCCGCCGCGGTCGCCGCGCATGAGCGAATGGACTTCGTCGATAACCACATAGCGCAGGTCGCAGAACATGCGCGGGATCGCCATGTGCTTATGGATTAAGAGCGCCTCGAGCGACTCGGGCGTAATCTGCAAGATGCCGCTTGGCTTTTTGATGAGCTTGGCCTTGTGCGACTGCGAGACATCGCCATGCCAGTGCCAGACGGGGATGTCGGCTTCTTCGCACAGGTCATTGAGACGGACGAACTGATCATTGATGAGCGCTTTGAGGGGGCCAATGTAGAGGGCGCCCACGCTCGTGGGCGGGTTCTCCCAAAATTCGGTCAGGATGGGAAAGAAGGCTGCCTCGGTTTTGCCGGAAGCCGTGGATGCCGTCAGGAGCACATTATCTTGCGTGTTAAAGATGGCATCAGCTGCCGCAACCTGGATAGAGCGCAAGCTCTCCCAATCGTGGGAGTAGATGAAGTCTTGGATAAACGGGGCGTAGCGGTCAAAGGCGTTCACGAGGCCTCCTTTCAAAAGCGAATCTCTCAACGCGGCGGGCAGTGGCTTGCTGCATTACTGCTTCAACGTTTGCCCAGATAGAGCCTGCCAAAATAAACCTGTCCCTTTTTGGCAGGTTAGATGGTGAATTCGGCGAAGTTACGGTCGCCGCCTGCGGTATCGGTGTCGCCTGTTGCGGCTGCCGGCGCCAGCGCGTCGCCGCCGACGCTTTGCAGCAGCTCGGCCACGTTGGCGTCGGGGTTTTGGCATAGGATGTCGAGCAGCTCGATAAAGTCACGAATGACTTCACGCGGCGTCAGATGCGTGTCGGCTCCCACGCGACCGAACTCGATCTTGAGGAAGTCCACCAAGTCGTTCTCGGTAAGCGTGGGCGTCCAGCCAAAGTAGCCGGCGTGAATTTGCATGAGTTTTTCGATCAGCACCAGCAGCTCCTCGTAGGTGAGTGGCTGCAGGCGGATGATGGGCGCGAGCATGTCCTTAAGGTCTTCGCGCGCAAAGCGGCCCTGAGCGAGTCGGCTGCGCAGGGCCTCGTAGGAGAACACGCCGCGGCGGCGGTCTTCGATGGAGGTTGGCGTGCCGCCCATGATCATGCCCAGGTACTGCGCCTTGCCTTGGAGCGTGTCGTTGTACATGGTCAGGATCTTCTCGTAGTTGTATTGGCGCGTGATGGCGTTGGGAATCTTATACAGATTCACGAGTTCGTCGATGAGCACCAGCATGCCCTTGTAGCCGCTGCAGACCAAAAAGCGCGCAATGAGCTTAACGTAGTCGTACCAGTCGTCATCGCTGATGATGGTCGAGGAGCCCAGCTCGGCGCGTGCCTCGCTCTTGGTGCGGTATTCGCCGCGAATCCATTTGGTCACGCGGCTCATGGCCTCTTCGTCGCCCCCGGATGCGGCCATGCGATAGCGGCGGAGCATGCGGGTGAAGTCGAAGCCGTGGACCATCTCCTCGAGCGGGGCCAGTTGGGCATTGACGACCGACTCGTCGACGTCGGCACACGAGGCGACCCAGCGATCCAGAATAAGGTTGAGCGCACCGCCCTCGGGGCGCGTCTTGGTCGATATATTGCGGATGAGCTCGCGGTAGGTGGCAAGGCCCTGTCCCTGACCGCCCTGCAGGCGGCGTTCGGGCGACAGGTCGGCATCAGCGACAACGAATCCCTCGCCCATGGCGTGCGTGCGGATAGTCTGGAGCAAAAAGCTCTTGCCGGCGCCGTAACGACCGACCAGAAAGCGGAAGCTCGCGCCACCGTCGGCGATGAGACTCAGATCGGTGAGCAGGGCGCGGATCTCGACCTCGCGCCCTACGGTGATGTAAGGAAGGCCGATGCGCGGGACCACACCGCCCTTGAGCGAGTTGAGAATGATGGCAGCGACGCGCTTGGGCACGCGAGGTGCTGCGGATGCGGTATCACTCATGGTCTAGGTATCCTCTCACGTCTGCTTCGTAGTCCTCGATAATCTGCGGCCCTGCCGCGCTAAATTCAATTACGGTGTCGCCCACCAGGTCAAAGAGCGCCTCGTTGATGGTATCGACGAGCATGTCCTCGCTCTGCTCCGATTGCACTACCGCCGATTCCGCCTGTACTGCGTTGTGCTCGAGCAGCGCGCGGAGATAGGCATCTGCGGCGGGCGCGAGTTCGTTCGTGGCGTCAGCGGGCGCAGCAGCTGCGAACGCGGGCGTCGGTGCGAGAAGCGGTGCTACGACACCAAACTGTTCGGTGGATATGGTCGGCTCGTCGGACTCGTCCTGCCCTGCGGCCGCCGCGACCGCCTCGACCGTCGCGGCGGCCGCAGGCTCGGCTTCCGGTTGCCCTGAGTCCGCTGCCTCGGCTTCTGCGGACGCGCCGTCCTCGCGTTCCTCGTCGATCAAAAGCGCTTCGCGCGTTTGTGCGGCAGCGCTCCGAATGTGCCCCAGCTGGCTCAAATCGATATCGATCTTGACGGGCTGGTGTGCGGCGTCCCACGAAAGCCATGCCACAATCTCGTCATCGATAATCTTGGCCAGATATTTGGGGACCTTTTCTTCCTTAAGGGGATGGGCGGGGTCCAGCGCCAGGCGCAGGCGTTGGTCGCAGGCGCGCATCATTTCACCGAGCTTGCTGCTCTTTTGCCTGCTACCGTGAATCCGCATGCATTCCCAAAAACCGTTTTGGCAACGGTAGATATGGATGGGGTCCAGACGGTATTCGCAGTCCTCGTGGCGCTCGGGCGCAAAGAATACGGCCGAGGCAAACATGGTGTAGGGCATGGCCGTCTCCTCCCCAAATAAACTTGTCACGATGCCGGTCTTTCGGTGCGTGTCATAGTAGCGCGCCATGCGGACATGCACGGCGCACGCCACGTGGCGCAGATCGCGGTGGTGGCTGCGGTCGAGCCGCGAGTTACTTAGGTTGTACGTGGAGAGGGCGTTGATGGCGGCCATGAGTCGCTCCTCGCGCACCTCATCGGGCGGAAGGGGGAGCGTGGGCTCGGAGGTTTTGCGACGCTTGGGTGCCGGGTCAGACGGCGTCGGTGCTGGTACAAGGTCTCGTGCCGCGCGCCGCAGCTCGATAAGGGCGTTATCGAACATGACGGTTTTAGAGTCACGAAGCAGCTTGGGGTCGAGCCCGTGGAACACGGCGTAGTCCTGCAGCCACACGCGTGCGAACCGGTCGATGCCGGGCTCAAAGGCGCGATAGGCATCCCAAAATGCCTTGATCTTGTCATAGCCGTCACGCGGATTGTCGACGCCAATGCCGCAGATCAATTCGTAAAGATAAAGAAAAGCAAACGAGGTCGATGTCTCCTCGATATTGCCGCGTCGCACTTGGGCGCGCCAAGTAAAATAGCCGCGCAGCTGTCGATCGCTCATGGCATTGTAGGTGGGAAAGTACGACTTAAAGGTGCCGTTGTAGGGGCAATCGTCCTCGAAGTCGGCCATCATCAGACCTTGGCGGTAAAAGAGCTCCGCCTCCGATAGCCAACGCCCCGCGCCGCCTTTGGGATCATCTTGCCAGCGTGATATCTCGCGCATCTTGCGGTACTGGTCGGGGAGGAAGTTTTGCATCTGTCGGCCGGTCTTGAGAATCGGCTCGTCAGCATAGATTTCGTTTGAGAAGCGGGCGGACTGATGGGTCCGGGCCTCGGCCATAATGCGCTCGATGAGCATCTTGACGTCCTGGTCGGCCACCGCCCTCTCCTCTCCCTATATGGTGTCGGTGACCTCATATCATAGCACAGCATCAAACAGATGTTCGAGATACCGCTGCGTAGATAGTTTAGAACAGGAGGGCGTAGATGACCGCCACGACGACGGAGGGGAGCATATTGGCCGTGCGGAAGGTCTGAGGACGGATGAGGTTGACGCCGACGCAGAAGATGAGCATGGAGCCCACGAGCGAAAGGCTGTCGAGGGCTGCGGTGGTCATGATGGGGGAGAGTGCGCCGGCAAAAAGCGTGATCGTGCCCTGGAACACGGCAACGGGCAGGGCCGAGAAGATGCAGCCGCGGCCAAGCGAGGCCGTCATGGTGCAGACGATGATGCAGTCCAGTGCGCCCTTGAGGGCAAGCGTTGACCAGTCGCCGAGCAGGCCGTCCTGGATCGATCCCACAATGGCCATGGCGCCGATGCACACGGTGAGTGAAGTCGAGACAAAAGCGTTGGTGAACTCGTTATCGCCCTCACTGCCAGTCTTGCGCTTGAGCCATTCGCCAAGGTTCTCGATGGCGGCCTCCAAGTTGATGGCCTCGCCGATGAGCGAACCGAGCGCAAATGAGACGATGAGCATGGTGGTACCGGTGGTCGCTAGCGCCTTTCCATCGATGATGAGCATCTTTTGCATGGTGCCGCCCAGGCCGATAAACAGGACGCACAGCCCCGATGCTTTCATGAGCGTGTCTTGGATGCGCGGTGTAATGAAGCGGCCGCCCGCTAATCCCAAAAGACCGCCCGCAACTAAAAGCGCAACGTTGATGATTGTTCCCAAGCCCGGCATGAGCCCTCCTGTATTGATGCCAACGTGGCAATCGTAGCAGAACGAAATGCGAGGCACATCGCGACTCATCTAATACGTTATATAAGTGGTATTAGGAATGATGCGCAGCATTTAAGCCTCAGGTGGTTGTCGGGACATAGGGGTAGTAGTCAAAGCGCAGTGTCATAAGCCGCTGCGGGGATTCAATAGCCGCGGCGATAATATTGGCATCGCGGGCACGATCAAACCCTTCGAGTTCGATCTGATACGAGACGTCTTGCATAATGTCCAGACGTCGCCAGGCTAGAAGTGTGTCGCCATCGAATTCCAAGGTCTTGCCTCCGTCTGGGGCAACGGCGTATAGACGCAGTTTAGCGGTGGTTGCAGGGTCGACAACCGTGACCTTTTTAATTTCGTTTCGAGTATTCTTGGCGCCCAACAAGGTGAGCAGCGTTGGGGCCACGACCTCGCCCGATGGCAAATAGACGACTTCGATGGATTCGGGAAATGCGATGATGGCCGACTTGCGGACGGGCTGATTGGCGGCGGCAACTTCGATGTTTGCAGCATCGATGACCTCTGTGTGGTCGAGGGCGGCAAGCACGCAGCAGTTACCTTCATCGATCTCCTGAGGATCAGCAAGCCCCAGACTGTCCGCGAGCTCGGGATCGTTTGGACCGGTAGCGGGCCCATTCGGTGCTTCGAAAGAAGCTGGGACGCTGTTTGTCGGCGACGGCGTGTCGCCCGCACCTGCTTCTTTGTCCGTGCTCTCTTCTTGTATGGTTGCGTTGATGGGTTCGTCGTTTGAGGGGAGCGTCTTGGCGTCAAGCGCGGAGGGGACAATCCCGACGGCTCCGGATCCGTTCCACTCCATCTCGAGAAGCGCCGGGTCGGCAAGAATGCGTTGCCTGCCTAGCGTGTGGGTATCGATCGCAATAGGGCCTGCCTCCGTCCCGCGCGTAAGGCTGAGCGATCCGGCCGGCTTCTCGAAATGAATGTCTGTGTCTTCGGTACTGGCGGCGTAGAACAGCAGGGATGCTTCTCCCGCCGCGATGGCATCGGTGCCCGCCTTGGTCAGCCGCAGCGATGCCGTGAATGAGAGGGTGGGCTGCGTGTCGTCTGCATTCGCGGCGGCGTAGCCCAGACATATACCGCCTCCTTTCTCGAAAAACGCACCGTCGAAGGCGACCTTCGCTCCGTTCGCCGAGTCATCGACCGAAGCGATATCGATGCGCAACCCCAAATCGCACGGATCGCCATCTGCATCGAGCACAATCGAGCGCCACGTGCAGACGGCGCACCCCGCCTGGGAGCCGTTTGCCTTGTTCGAACGATTGATATCCACGACTATCGAGCCGTCCGTATTACGACGAAGGCATCCCGAGGTTGAGATTGCGGCCTGTGCGATCGAAAAACGCTTGCACGCAATGGCGCTCGACGGATTTGGTGCGGAGCTTAGGGCTGCTGGTAAGGAATCTGCCATGACGGGAGTCGCCCAAGCGGCGACAGGCGTTCCGGTTGCGAGCGCGCCGCAGAGTGCGACGACGGGCAAAAGGTTCTTCGATGCCATGGGGTCTCCTTAGCTAATTTAGTGCGGCCTGTCCGTGTTTCGTTTCTGGCTGCGTTTGATGTGCAGACCGAGGCCGGCGGTTCCCGCGCCTGCTGCCGTGGCGCCTGCTGCCAAGAGCCATCGTCTGTCGTCTGTCTGTGCCAACGGTTCCTTGCAGTTGCCGCGGTCGAGCTCCGAGAGGTCGACCGTCACTTGCGTGGCGGCCTGCGCCTGTTCTTGCTGGGCAAAGGCCATGGCTGGCCCAAACGCTAGGATACTGACGGCGGCGGCCAGGGCGACGGCCTTATGCCGTGTGCGCACCGGGCTCGACCGTCCAGGTGATCGTTGCAACCTGATCGCCTTCGCCGGTTACGCGGAAGATGTCGCGCGTGACGCGGGCGACGTTTCCGCTTGTCTTGAGCTTAATTTTGTCCGTGCCGCCGGCAATGCCCTGGTAGCCCATGTCGAAGGCTGCATTCTTGGAAAGATCGAGGCCCGTCTCCTGCATTGCGGCGCTGGCGTTCTGGAGTGCACCGTCGGGGCCGACCTTAAAGTCGATGGAATTCTGCGCGGTTCCGGCCTTGGCGTCGGCGGCAATGGTCCAGGTGTTCATGGCGTCGATCTTCATGTTGGTGACATGGATGCCGTAGGCCGAATGATTGTCGATGGTGGTCGCGTCTTCTGAGGGGCCCTGAAGCGTGCCGTCGGCCTTGGCGACGAAGGGAATAACCGTCGGAACTTTGAACTCCACGTTGTCGATCTCGGTCCTGACCATTACTTTCGTGGTTCCAACGCGCCCGGCTGCCAGAGCTGGCGTCGGGGCGGCGCCCATTGCGAGCGCGAGCCCTGCGCCCACGACGAGCGCTCTGGCTCCGTTCATGTTCCTGGTGATGTCCATGGTCGTTCCTTTCTATTCGCCGCGGGCCGTCCCCGCGATGATTGGACGAATGCTGGTGAATTGCGTGCGGTGCCGCGTCGGCCGAAAAAGCTAGTTCTCGGCTTGCTCAACCCGTACCTTGACACGTGTCGGATTGCCGTGGCTGTCGAGGGTCTTGGCATCGAGTGCCTGGATCTCGATGTATGCCTCGCCTTCTTTGATGTCGCCGGCGGGGCACGTCTCGATTGTCTTGCCGGTCTCGACCACACCGGATTCGTACATGGTCTCGTCGTTTTGGATGACGCGGAATCGCTGGGGAAATTTATTGTCTTGGACGTTTTGCACGTTGACGCGCAGCTTGCCGTCCTCCTGTAGCTGAGCGACCGGCGCGACCGAAATCGTCATCATGTTGTCGCGGACGATGGCATCGAGCTCATCTTGGATTTCTTGTCGCGATTTGCCCTCTGCCGTCGTGACTGAGGCGCCCGCTTCGGGCACGGGCTGCGACTGCCAGGCGTATAGCCCTACGGCGATGAGGGCGCAGACGATAGCCAGGCAGACAACGACGAGTTTCTTGCGACGCCCCAGTCCTGCGAGGCGGGGCGGCTTCTTCGCACTCATGCGGCGTCCTTGGTGGTGTAGACACGTGCGAACGTGGACGGGTCCGCTCCAAAGAGCATGTGAAGCATCAGGCGGCGCGAGTAGATGAGCTCGTCAAAGTCGTGAGGGAGCTCGATGTCGTGGATACGCGCGATGTGGTGGGCGAGCGCCGAGAACGACTCGGGGTCGCAGATAACATCGGTGGTGACGTGGTAGACCGCCGTATCGGGGAACGCCTCTTCGTCGAAAGGCAGGAGATAGGGATCGTCGTCGACCTCGATGGCGACGCCGTACTGGGGCCAGTAATATGCCATGGGAACCTCCCTGCTTCTGGGGCCAAAACTTCTATCGGTTTTGGTTGTCGACGCCGACCGTATCAGCCGCTACTTGACCAATTTCTGACCAAATGCTTGACGGATTGACATCTCCGCAGGTAAAAGGTGGAAAAAATTACTTCAACTTTTTTCGAGCGACAATCGAGCGGTCGGCGACGGCGGGGCGATATGTGTCAAAAGCATCGTCTGCCGAGGAAGCCTTGCCGTTCGCCGAATTGCACAAACGTAAAAATCGCCAATTATGGAGACGGTCTCGAACACGTCGACGAAACGATGCGGTAACATCTCCCTGCAAACACTGTAGTTAGCTAAAGGGGGAGTTCGCGTGTCTGCAACCATTAAACCCTTCACCGATGAGTTCGAAGAGTATGGCCGCGATGAATCTCGTGCATCGGGCGAAGCATCGAGCATCTCGTTTCCGACAACGGAAGACGAGGTCCGTGCCATTTTGGAAACGCTCCATGCCGAGCGTGTCCCGGTAACGGTTCAGGGCGCCCGAACCGGCCTTGCCGCCGGTGCCGTGCCCCACGGTGGGCATATCCTCAATACTTCCCGTATGAATCGCTACTTGGGCCTTCGCCGCGATGAACAAGGCCAATTTCTGCTGCGCGTGGAGCCGGGCGTTGTGCTCTCGGAGCTGCGTAAGCAGCTGAGCAAGAAGGTACTGCCGACCGCTGGTTGGGACCAGGCATCGCTTGAGGCCTACGAGGAGTTCCAAGAGTCCCCCGAGCAGTTCTTTCCCACCGATCCCACCGAGGCATCTGCCTGTCTGGGCGGCATGGCGGCATGCAACGCCTCCGGTGCCCGCAGCTACGCTTACGGTCCCATGCGCCCGCATATCACGGGACTCCACGTCGCGCTGGCTGATGGCGATTTGCTTGAGCTTCAGCGCGGCGAGGCTTTTGCCCAGGACCGCCACCTGTCGCTCGTGACGGCAGCGGGCCGTACGCTCGAGCTCGATCTTCCCGGCTATACCATGCCCGAGACAAAAAATGCCTCAGGCTATTTCGTTGCGGACGATATGGACGCCATCGACCTCTTTATCGGCGCGTGCGGCACGCTCGGCGTCATTGCCGAGCTCGAGATCGCCCTGCAGGCGGCACCTTCGGTCGTATGGGGTGTGAGTTGCTTTTTCGATAGCGAGGACAAGGCGGTGTCCTTTACCGATTCCGTGCGCCCTGTCCTGTCCCATGCGGCTGCCATCGAGTACTTCGATGCTGGCGCCCTGGATATTCTACGTCGCCAGCGCGAGCAGTCGACAGCGTTTGCCTCGCTGCCGGCGCTCGACGACGAGGCAAAGGTCTGTGTCTACGTGGAGCTCGACTGCGATGACGAGGCGCAGGCGACCGAGGAGCTGTACCACCTTGGATGGGTGCTGGAGTTTGCGGGCGGCCGCGACGATGCGACATGGGTCGCCCGCACCGAAGTCGATCGCGAGTGCCAGCGGTTCTTCCGCCACGCGGTGCCCGAGAGCGTCAACATGCTCATTGACGAGCGTCGCCGCACCGACCCCACCATTACCAAGCTGGGATCGGATATGTCGGTGCCCAATGCACGCCTTGCCGATGTCATGGCCCTCTATCGCCGCACGCTGGCCGAAAGCGGGCTTGAGTCTGCTGCCTGGGGACACATCGGGAACAACCATCTGCATGTGAACATCCTGCCGCGCGATGCGCAAGACTACCGTCGTGGTGGAGAGCTCTTTGCCCAGTGGGCTTCCGAGGTCACGGCCATGGGCGGTGCCGTTTCTGCCGAACACGGCGTCGGCAAGATCAAGGCGGGCTTCTTGGAGACGATGTACGGCCACGAGGCCATGGTCGAGTCGGCGCGCCTCAAACTCCAGCTCGATCCTGCCGGCCAGTTGGGTCGCGGCAACCTGTTTACGGAGAAGCTCTTGGATGAACTCGTCCAGAAAGGGGGCGCGTGAAGATGAGTGATTTCCATATGGTGGTGTGCGTCAAGGCGGTGCCCGGAAGCACCGAGGTCAAGATGGACCCCAAGACCAATACTATCGTGCGTGATGGCAAGCAGGCGGTCATTAATCCCTTCGATGCAAGCGCTCTGGAATGCGCGCTGGCGCTGAAGGACGACTTTATCGGCTTTGGCATGGACGTGCGTGTGACGGTGGTGTCGATGGGCATCCCCGCGACCGAATCGCTGCTGCGCGACTGCATCGCCCGCGGTGCCGACGACGCGCTGCTGCTGACCGATCGCGCCTTTGCGGGCGCCGATACCCTAGCCACCACCTATGCCCTCAAATGCGGCATCGAGGCACTCGATGAGGACTTTGACCTGCTCATCTGCGGCAAGATGGCGGTGGACGGCGATACGGCCCAGATCGGCCCCGAGCTGGCCGGCGCCTTTGGGGTCCCCTGCGTGACCGACGTGAGCTGTGTGCAGAGCGCGGGATTTACGACGTGTGGCTCGCTGGCGCTCGTTCACGGCTGCGATGCCGGCGAGGAGACGGTGTACCTGGAGATGCCGTGTGCGATGACGACTGCCAAGGAGATTGGCCAGCTGCGCATGCCGAGTATTGCCGGTATTCGCGCGGCCGAGGATGCAGACGTGCGCGTGGCCAGCGCTGCCGACGTAAACGCCGACCCCTCGCGTTGCGGCCTTGCCGGATCACCGACGCAGGTCGTGCGCTCGTTTGTGCCCGACCGTGACCAAACGTGCGAGGCCGTCGAGGGAACGGCGTCCGAGCAGGCGGTAAAACTTGCCAAGATTATCGAGGGGATGGCATAGATGAGCGGGCTGATTATCGATAGCGAAGCCTGTATCGGCTGCGGTCGCTGCGTTCGCGCCTGCGCCTCGGGCGGCATTGTGGTGGAGGGTGAGCGCCCCAATCGCTGCGTCCGCGTAACCGACGGCTGTATCCTGTGCGGTGGGTGCGTCGACGCCTGCCCCGTCAACGCCATCTCGATTGAGCGCGACGAGGCCGCCGGCGCGGCAGACCTTGACGCATATCGAGACATCTGGATCTTCGTGCAGACTGACGAGCACGATGCCGTTGCATCCGTGGCCTTCGAGCTCATGGGCAAGGGGCGCGAGCTTGCCGATGCCCGCGGCTGCCGTCTGGTGGCACTGGTCGGCATGAGCCCCGAGGGCTCACTCGGGGACCTGGAGCATCTGATTTGCGCCGGTGCGGACGAAGTTCTGGTCTGTCGTGACGAGCGCCTGCGTCAGAACGACGTGGAGGTCTACGCCCGCTTGATCTGCGATTTGGTAGCCGAGCGCAAGCCCGAGGCCATTCTGTACGGCGCGACCGCCTTTGGTCGCGAGCTGGCGCCCAGTGTGGCCGTGCGCTTGCAGACGGGCCTTACGGCCGATTGCACGGTGCTTTCGATGGATACGGAGACGGGTCTGCTGCAGCAGACGCGCCCGGCGTTTGGCGGCAACCTGATGGCCACCATTATCTGCCCCAACCACCGTCCTCAGATGGCAACGGTGCGCCCCGGCATCTTTAAGGCGCCCGAGTTTGACTATAGCCGCTCCGGCACGATTGCCCAGGTAGTGCTAGCGGATGACGTTAAGGCCCGTGTCGAGATCTCGATTCCCGCCGAGGAGTGGGGACAGCAGGCCTCAATTGCCGATGCCGAGCGTCTAGTCGTGGTGGGCCGCGGCATCGGCTCCAAGAAAAACCTACCGCTGATGCGAAAGCTTGCCGAGGCTCTGGGTGCCGAGCTTGGCTGCACGCGCCCCGTGGTGGAGGCCGGCTGGCTGGAGTATCGCCACCAAATTGGCCAGACGGGTGTATCGGTCTCGCCCAAGCTCCTCGTGAGCATCGGTGTCTCGGGCGCTATCCAGCATCTCGCCGGCATCGGTGGGGCGGAGTGCATTGTCGCCATCAATGAGGACCCGGATGCCCCCATCTTCGGTGCCGCCCGGTACAAGGTCGTCGGCGATGCCGTTGAGATCGTTGAGGAACTGCTGACTCAGCTCGAGTGCTAAGCGCTTGCCAGCCAGCGGCGCAGCTCGTCCTTAAGGCGGCTCCAGGTTGCCTGCGCGGCGGGGTCGGTAAAGGGTCGCGTAATGCCAAAGGGCGCGTCGAGCAGGCGATAGATATCGCCTTGCTCGCGCGCCAGTGCACGGCTTGCCGGATGGACGAGCTCAAACATAAAGCAGATGAGCCCCACCAGGTAGTCCGCCGGCTCGTTGCGCTCGTCACGCGCGACGCAGCGATGCTCGTCAAAGGCGGTAAGCGCCGGTGTCGAGAAGTGGCTGGCGAGAAACGTGTCCTCATCCACCTTGAGGATGGTGTCGACGGTGCTGTCGGCGATGGTGCGCATAATGTCGATCTTGTCGCCATCGCGCACGATATCGCAGAAGCGCCGCGTGCGCTCGTCGAGCTGCGCGGGTAGACGGAAATCGCTGTGATAGGCAATGCTCGCTCGGATGAGCTCATCTTCTGCCGGGTCATCGATAAAGTCGCGGACGCTCGTCACGGCGGGTGCATCGGCGGGATTCTCGCCAAAGAGGACCTCGATGCCCAGCGCTGCATGGCCCATGCTCTCGGCGTCCTTAAAGGTGTCCCAGCGTCGCAGCTGCTCAAAGCGGCCTATATCGTGCAGCAGGCCGCAAAGCCATGCCAAGTCAATATCATCTGACGACCAGCCCTGCTCGCGCGCTACGGCATCGCATGCCTCGGCCACGTGGTACGTATGCTCGATTTTGAGCGCGATGCGTGGGTTGGTGGCGTCGTAGGCATCGGTGTAGCTTTTGAAGGCTGCGCGCGCCCGGTCTCGATCGATAGCTGTCATAATGACTTCCTAAAAAGTTGTGTCTTTCGATCCGGTGGCAATTGTAGGCGAACTTTATTGCCACCGGTTGATATTTCTGCTGCGTTGCGAGGTGCGCTGCAGACGACTTACCAGAATGGGAGTGGCATGGTCCTTAGGATCTTTAAAACCGTCTGGCCGGTGATGCTTACCTATGTTGCAATAGGCGCGCCGTGCGGAATGATCATGGGGCAGACGGGAATGGAACCCTGGATGGTCTTTGCCCTGAGCAGCACGTTTGTGACGGGCAGCGGCCAGTTTATGATCTGCAACCTGTGGCTGGCGGGCGTGCCTGCAGCATCGATCGTCGCGAGCGTTGCTGCCATCTCCTCGCGCTTTGCGCTTTACTCGGCATCGATCGCGCCGCATCTGACGGGTGCCTCGAAGCGTCAGACGCTGGCTGTTGCCGCGACACTTACCGAGGAGGCATATGGCATCTCGCTTGCCAAGTTGGTTGAAGGGGAGGATTGGGGCCCGCGCGAGTCCTTTGTGCTCAACGTGATTCTCATCGCAACATGGGGCGTTTCGTGTACGATGGGCGCCATCGTCGGCGCCGTTGTCGATGTTCCCACCGCCATTGCATCCTTTGTCTGCACCTCGCTCTTTATCTGCCTGCTCTTTTCGCAGCGGCTGTCGCGCGGCAACGTTGTCGCGGCGGTTTCGGGCGCGGTGTCCGTCGCCGTATGCAAGTTCTTGGGCCTCACGAATATTGCCGTGCCGGCAAGCGTCGTGGCCGGCATGGCCATTGCGTTGGCGTGCGATGCTGTACTTGACGGAAGAGGTGCCCGCGATGCCCGTTAACGAGTTCTTGGTTCTGTGGCTGTCGTCGTGGGCTGCTATCGCGTTCTTTCGCATCGCGCCGGCGTTCGCCTTGCGCGGGCGGACCCTGTCGCCCCGCATTACCGAGGCCCTGGGCTATATCCCGCCCGCCGCCTTTGCCGCGCTGGTCGCCAACGACTTGGTGAGCCCCGGCGCGTTCGACGCGGGACTCTGGCCTGCCTTGGTTCCCTGGATTGCGGCCGCCGGCGTCGTGGTCGTGGCGGTCAAGACAAAATCGATGCTGTGGTGCTGCGTCTCGGGCATCGTACTCTATATTGTCTTGAGCCTTATATAGGGGTGGCGTCGCGGGCGCCGAATCTCGTTCCATCCCAACTCGTCGGATTTTTCACCGAGCTGGTCTATTTCTTCTGGTACCATGGTCAAACTTTACTGTAGCAAAGCGTGACGTGGGCTTTTGTACCCCGTCAGCGGAAATGGGGGTTTCATGGCACAGGAAGCAACCGCCAACGAGCAAAAGAAATTCAAGGTCCCGCGCATCCCGGGCGACATCATGATCTATCCGATGATCGTCGGTCTTTTGCTCAACACCTTCTGCCCGCAGGTTTTTGAGATCGGCGGCTTCTTTACGGCTGCCTGCCGCGGTGGCTCCAATACCATCGTCGCCGCGATCCTGCTGTTTGTGGGCGCCGGCATCAGCTTTAAGTCCACGCCGGGTGCCATCAAGACCGGTATCGTCGTGCTGATCCCCAAGCTGGTCGTCGCAGCGGCTCTCGGCCTGGGCGTGGCATATTTCTTTAACGACAACTTCCTGGGTCTGAGCTCCGTGTCTATCATCGGCGGCATCACGTTTTGCAACATGGCGCTCTATACGGGCATCATGGGCGAGTTCGGCGATGAGTCCGAGCAGGGCGCCGTCGGTATCCTGTTCTTTACGGCTGGCCCCGCCGTCACGATGATCATCCTCGGTGTTTCCGGCCTCGCCAACATTCCAATTGGCACCATTATCGGCTCCATCTTGCCACTCGTTATTGGCATGGTTCTGGGCAACCTGTTCCCGTTTATCAAGAACCTGCTGGTTCCCGGTGCCAATCCCGCGATTGCCGTCATCGGATTTCAGCTCGGTGCGTCCATGAGCCTGTCGAGCTTTATCACCGGCGGTATTTCCGGCATCTTGCTGGGCCTTGTCACGCTGTTTGTCGTCGGTCCCATCACCTTTGCGTTCGAGCGTCTGTGCGGCGGCAATGGCAAGGCCGCTGTGGCTTGCTCCACCATTGCCGGCACGGCTATGACCACACCGGTTGCCCTCGCCGAGGTCGCACCGCGCTACGCCGAGCTTGCGCCCACCGCGTACGCTCAGATCGCCACCGCCGTTATCATCACGGCGATCATGGCTCCGATTCTGACTGGCTGGGTCGACAAGAAGTTCTGCCAAGGCAAGGAGGATCTGTCGCTCGCCGGTGTCGAGGCCATCGAGGAGGCTGTCGCGACTGACATCGATGGCGAGTAGCAATCGATACCCATCAATGATGCCGGCGTGTGCAATTCGCGCCGTATGGGCGCCCGAACAGAAACTGTTTTGCAGTGATGTTCGGGCGCTCTGCTATTATCCCCTTTACCCCTGCGGAGTAAAGGGGTGTTTATTGCCCTGATTCGAATTGGGCGATTCTGACCACTTGGGTATTGAAGGGATGGCGCTAGTGGTTAAGGCACTCAAGATTGAGATATTCGTGCTATGCATGATTGTTCTTATCGGGCTTGCCGTGCGAAGTCGTCGCTCCTTGCTCTCGAGCACCCAGCAGCTATTGTTTAGCATGCTTGGCTACACCTCTGCCGCGTACATATTATTCGATATGATCTGGACGCTTTCGGACGGTGTGGACGGCACGTTGGGTATTGCTGCCAACTGGATTTCCAACGCGGTTTCGTTTTCGCTCTTTGCTATCGCGTGTCTCATTTGGTTTATCTATTCCGAGACGGTGCAGGGCTCTCGCCTTTTGACCTCGCGCTATAGGGTGGTGCTTGTAGCGTTGCCTACGGCTCTGGTGGTCGTGCTGGCGTTTACCAGTTACTGGACGCACGCCCTGTTCTATATCGATTCGCAGGGCGTGTATCGTCGCGGCTTTGCCTATATGATCCAGCCCATCGTCAGCTACTGTTACGTTATACATACGTCCCTGCATGCATTTGTGCAATCTCGCAGGGTCGAGAGCCTGCAGACGAAGGCCATCTATCGAACCTTGGCATTTTTCGCCATTCCGGCCCTGGTGGGCGGTACCTTTCAGGTCGTATACTCGCTGCCCGGCCTTTGTGTCGGCATAATGATTAGCATGTTGCTGCTCTACATCATCTACCAGGAGCAGCTCATCTCGACCGACCCGTTGACTGGACTTAACAATCGCAACCGTTTTGAGACCTATATGCTGTCGCTCTTCTCAAATGTGGATCAGGCCGAAGATGTATATCTGCTTATGATGGACGCCGACGGCTTTAAGCAGATTAACGATCGCTATGGGCATGTGGAGGGCGACCACGCTCTTCAGGTCATATCCGCTGCGCTCAAAGAAGTCTGCTCGGCGTCTGGCGGCTTTATCGCACGTTATGGTGGCGATGAGTTCGTGGTGCTCCAAAAGGCAGTGGCGGAACAGGATATCATGCATCTGTGCGCGACAATCAACGATGAGCTCGCGCGCGCCGAGGTTCCGTATCTGTTGCGGATGTCCATCGGCTACGCACGGGTTGGTGATGGCGTCGATACCTGGCAAGACTTGCTTCGCGCCGCCGATGCGGAGCTCTACCGTGTAAAGCACGAAAAGAAGAAAGCCGGCGCCCAGATACGCTAGGAAAAGGGGCACACGACCGTTGCGATGGTCGTGCGCCCCTTTTGCGTTTGTGGGGGCCACCGGTCATAATGCCCAGGCGCGGTGCGGCAAGACGGGCGTCTGCCGCCGCGACTCGGTGCGAAATCAACGAGAACCAGTGCATTCCATTAAGCTAAAGTGTGTGAAGGCTCTCCCTAAAAAGGTGAGCTCTCTAGGCTTTTTTGGGTTTGTTGACGATGATGATGCCGCCGCAGACCAAGAGCAGGGCAACGATGACGGTAACGGGGCTCGTGCCAGCACCCTCGCCGAGCAGCAACGCGCTCAGCGCTACGCCAAAGACCGGGTTCATAAAGCCAAAGACCGAAACGCGGCTGACGGGGTTGACGGCGAGCAGGCGGGACCACAGCGAGTACGCGACGGCAGAAATAAGTGCCATATAAATGATGAGTGCGATAGCGGGGGCGATTGCGGTGGGGGATAACGTGCCGCCCATTAAAAACCCGATGGCGGTAAGGACCAGGCCACCGACTAAAAACTGCCAGCCGGCGAGCAGGACGCCGTCATGCTCGCGCGAGAAGATACCGATGAGGCAGGTCGACAGGGCGCCCGCAACCGTGGAGGCTAGGATAAAGCCCTCGCCATCGAGCCTGAAGCCAAAGGTGCCATCTGCGCCCGAGAGGTTGACGAGCGCGACGCCGGCAAAGCCCAGCACACAGCCGAGCACCTTGGCCGAATTGAGCTTCTCGGTGCGAAATGCCAGGGCGGCAAAGAGGATTGCGAGGAAGTTGGCGCTGGCCTCGATGATGGAACTCGACATGGCACTGGCGCGCGAGAGGCCCAGATAGAAAAAGAAGTACTGCCCGATAGTCTGGAAGAGCGACAAGACAAAGACGGGCTTGATGTCGCGAGCCTGCGGAATGAGGAGGCGGCGTTGGGCCGCACTCATCCCAACGATAACCAGGGCGCCGGCAAGCGTGAAGCGCAAGCCCGCAAAGAGCAGCTGCGAGGCGCTATCGTGCGCGGGGATGCCAAAGAGCGCATAGCCGATTTTGATGCAGGGGAAAGCCGACCCCCAGAGCGCGCAACAAACAAGGCAGCCCAGGATGAGTCCGGGTAGGGTGGCGAGATACGGCTTGCGGCTTTCCATGGTGTCCTTCCTGTATGCGCGAAGCAAAAAAGAACCCGCCACCGGGTGTGCCGGTGGCGGGTGTTATTACCCGAGGGGATTGTACCCGATGGGAAAGCTTTAAGCGAAGTAGGCTACGCCGCTCTCAAAGATCGGCATGAACTTATCGCCGGGGACATGCTCGGGCACGTTGCGGTACAGGTTGTCGCCGCGACGCTCGGCATGGCCCATCTTGCCCAGGACGCGGCCGTCGGGGCTCGTGATGCCCTCGATGGCGAGTGCGGAGCCGTTGGGGTTGACGGAGAGATCCATGCTGGGCTTGCCGTTCTCGCCCACGTACTGCGTGGCGACCTGGCCGTTGGCGATCAGCTGGGCGAGCACTTCGTCATTGGCGACAAAGCGGCCCTCGCCGTGGCTGATGGCGACGGTGTAGGGGTCGTCCAGGCTGCACTGCGACAGCCACGGGGACAGGTTGGACGAGATGCGGGTGCGCACCAGACGGCTCTGGTGGCGACCGATGGTGTTGAACGTCAACGTGGGCGCATCGGGCGTGGCGTCGACGATGTCGCCGTAGGGCACCAGGCCGAGCTTGATCAGGGCCTGGAAGCCGTTGCAGATGCCCAGCATCAGGCCGTCGCGGGCCTTGAGCAGGTCGCGGACTGCCTCGGTGACCTCGGGAGCGCGGAAGAACGCCGTGATGAACTTGGCGGAGCCGTCGGGCTCGTCGCCGCCCGAGAAGCCGCCGGGGATCATGACAATCTGGCTTGCACGGATGCGGCGGGCAAGCTCGTGGGTGCTCTCGGCGACGGCCTCGGGCGTGAGGTTGTTGATCACGAAGGTGTCGGCCTCGGCACCGGCTGCGCGGAAGGCGCGGGCGCTGTCGTACTCGCAGTTGTTGCCGGGGAACACGGGGATGATCACGCGCGGGCGGGCGATCTTGGCGCCGCCGTACACGTGGATATCCTTGGCGCGGAAGTCGATGGTCTCGACCTCGGGGGTCTCGCCGGCGCTGCGGTAGGCGAAGACGCCCTCGATGCCGCTCTCCCAGGCCTCCTGGAGCTCGGCGAGCTCGATGACCTCGGAGCCGGTGTCGATGACATAACCCTCGACGGTGGTGCCCAGGGGCTCGACGACAACGCCGTCGGCGACCTCGGGCAGCTCGGCGTCATCGGCGAGCTCGACGATAAAGCTACCGTAGAGCGGGGTGAAGAGGCTCTCCACGTCCACATCCTCGGCAAGCTCGATACCGATCTGGTTGCCGACGCACATTTTAAAGAGGCTCTCGGCGCCGCAGCCGTAGCCGGGCGTGGAGATGGCCAGGGCGTTGCCGTTGGCGGTGAGTGCCTCGACGGCGTCAAACGCGGCGAGCAGCTGCTGAGCATCGGGGCGGTAATCCTCGCCGTAGGTGGCGGGGGCGATGCGGACGACGCGGTGCGTGAGGCCCTTGAACTCGGGCGAGACGGCGCGGGCGGCCTTGCCCACGGCGACGGCGAAGCTGATCAGGGTCGGCGGAACGTTGAGCTCGCCGGCCTCGTCCTCAAACGAACCGCTCATGGAGTCCTTGCCGCCGATGGCGCCGGCACCCAGGTCGACCTGGGCCATAAGGGCACCCAGGACGGCAGCCATGGGCTTGCCCCAGCGCTCGGCCTCGGTGCGCAGGCGCTCGAAGTACTCCTGGAAGGAGAGGTAGGTGCGCTTGTGCTCAAAGCCGGCGGCAACGAGCTTGGCGATGGACTCGACCACGGACAGGTAGGCGCCCGCAAACTGGTCGGCCTCCATCAGATAGGGGTTGAAGCCCCATGCCATGGCGCTCGCCGTGGTGGTCTCGCCGTCCACGGGGAACTTGGCGACCATGGCCGAGCTTGGGGTGAGCTGCGTCTTGCCGCCAAAGGGCATGAGCACGGTCGCGGCGCCGATGGTGGAGTCGAAGCGCTCGGAAAGGCCCTTGTTGGAGGCGACGTTGAGGTCGGTGACAAGCGAGGTCATGCGCTCGGCAAGCGTGGTACCGGCCCAGCTGGGCTGCCACACGCTACGGGCGCAGACGTGGGCGACCTGGTGCTTGGGCGCACCGTTGGAGTTGAGGAACTCACGGGACAGGTCGACGATGGCGACGCCGTTCCAGGCCATGCGCATGCGCGGCTCGGCGGTAACCTCGGCGATAACGGTCGCCTCGAGGTTCTCCTCGGCGGCGTAACCCATGAACTCCTCGACGTCACCGTCGGCAACTGCGCAGGCCATGCGCTCCTGGGACTCGGAAATGGCGAGCTCGGTGCCGTCCAGGCCGTCGTACTTCTTGGTCACGGTATCAAGGTCGACATACAGGCCGTCGGCAAGCTCGCCCACGGCGACCGAGACGCCGCCGGCGCCAAAGTCGTTGCAGCGCTTGATCAGACGGCAGGCGTCGCCGCGGCGGAACAGACGCTGCAGCTTGCGCTCGACCGGGGCGTTGCCCTTCTGGACCTCGGCACCCGAGGTCTCGATCGACTCGGTGTTCTGGGTCTTGGAGGAGCCGGTGGCGCCACCGATGCCGTCACGGCCGGTGCGGCCGCCCAGCAGAATGATCTTGTCGGTGGGGGCGGGGCACTCGCGACGCACGTGGTTTGCCGGGGTAGCGCCCACGACGGCGCCGACCTCCATGCGCTTGGCCACGTAGCCGGGGTGATAGAGCTCGTTGACCTGACCGGTGGCAAGGCCGATCTGGTTGCCGTAGCTGGAGTAGCCGGCGGCGGCAGTGGTCACGAGCTTGCGCTGCGGCAGCTTGCCCTCGAGCGTCTCGGAAACCGGGACGGTGGGGTCGCCGGCGCCGGTGACGCGCATGGCCTGATACACATAGCTGCGGCCCGAGAGCGGGTCACGAATAGCGCCGCCCACGCAGGTGGCGGCACCGCCGAAGGGCTCGATCTCGGTCGGGTGATTGTGGGTCTCGTTCTTAAAGAGGAACAGCCAGTCCTGGTCCTCGCCATCGACATCGACCTTCACCTTGACGGTGCAGGCGTTGATCTCCTCGGACTCGTCGACATCGGTCATGACGCCGGTCTTTTTAAGGTACTTGGCGCCGATGGTGCCCATGTCCATGAGACAGACGGGCTTGGCGTCGCGACCGAGCTCGTGGCGCATCTCCATGTAGCGGTCGAAGGCTTGCTGCACCACGGCGTCGTCGATCGTCACGTCGTCCAGGACGGTGCCGAAGGTGGTGTGGCGGCAGTGGTCGGACCAGTAGGTGTCGATCACGCGGATCTCGGTGATGGTGGGGTCGCGGTCCTCATCGCGGAAGTACTGCTGGCAGAAGGCGATGTCCGCCTCGTCCATTGCAAGGCCGCGATCGGCGATAAAGGCGGCAAGGCCGGCCTCGTCGAGCTTACGGAAGCCGTCGAGCACCTCGACGGGCTGGGGCTCGGGGGTCTCCATGTATAGCGTTTCGGGTAGGTCGAGTGAGGCAATGCGGGCCTCGACGGGGTTCACCACGTAGTGCTTGATGGCATCGATGGCGGCCTCGTCCAGGGCGCCCGAGATCATATAGACCTTGGCGGAGCGCACGGCGGGGCGCTCGCCCTGGCTGATGAGCTGCACGCACTCGCTGGCGGAGTCGGCGCGCTGGTCAAACTGGCCAGGCAGGAATTCGACGGCAAAGACGGCGCCATCGCTTGCGGGGAGCTCGTCGTAGGTCACATCGACCTGGGGCTCGCTAAAGACGGTCGGCACGCAGGAGCGGAAAAGCTCCTCGTCGATGCCCTCGACGTCGTAGCGGTTGATGATCCTCAGGGCCTCGATGCCCTTGATGCCGAGGATCTCGGTCAGCTCGCCCTTGAGCTGCTGAGCCTCGACGTCGAACCCGGGTTTCTTCTCCACGTAGATACGAGAGACCATTGGTTCCTGCCTTCCTGATCGGTTGGGCGTACGGTGCGGTATGCGGCAGCGGTCGGTTTGCGGGGCAAGCCTCGCGGTCGCCTTGAGCCACATACTTTTAAACCTCACTATGATACGACAGCTCGTGGCGCGTTGAGGACGGCGAGGGTGCTACAGTGGAGCGCAAACAAGAGAAAGGCATCACATGGCATTTGTTTCGCTCGCCATCATCGCACTCGTGGCCTTTGCAAGCCCCTTCATCGCCTCGGCGATTCCCGGAAAACCCGTTCCCGAGACGGTCTTTTTGCTCGTGTTTGGCGCGGTGCTGGGACCTCATATGCTCGGCATTATCCATGTGGATGCCGAGGTCTCGCTCGTGTCCGAGCTCGGCCTGGCCTTTTTGTTCCTGCTTGCCGGTTTTGAGATCGATCCCAAGAACATCACGGGCATCGAGGGGCGCTACGGCATGGCGACGTGGGTCGTCACGTTTGGCATCGCCTGGCTTGCCGTGCGCTTTACCCCGTGGTTCTCGGTCAGTCATTTTGATGGCATCGCCGTGACGCTGGCGTTGACCTCGACGGCGCTTGGGGCGCTCATGCCCATCTTGCGCGAGCGGTCGCTTGCCGGGACGCGCGTCGGCGATTCGATTCTTGCCTATGGTACGTGGGGCGAGCTCGGGCCCGTGCTCGCCATGTCGGTGCTGCTGTCTGCTCGCACCGGCATCCAGACGCTCGTGATTCTTGGCCTGTTTGCGGTGGTCTGCGTGCTGTTGGCCGTGGTCCCAAGTCGTTCCAGGCGCGTCGGCAGCCGCTTCTTTGCGTTTGTCGAGGAGCGCGCCGACACCACGTCGCAGACCTTCGTGCGCCTGACCGTGCTCATCCTGGTCACGCTCGTGGCGTTCTCGGCCATCTTTAGCCTCGATATCGTGTTGGGCGCTTTTGCCGCGGGCTTTGTCCTGCGCTATATCATCCCCGAGGGCAACCATACGCTCGAGCTTAAACTCGATGGCCTTGCCTATGGCTTTTTGATCCCGGTGTTCTTTACCGTTTCGGGTGCCAAGATCGACCTGACGGCTGTAGCATCGCGCCCCGGCCTGCTCGTGGGCTTTATCATGGCGTTGCTGGTTATCCGTGCCGTGCCCATCGTTGTCTCCATGGGCATCTGCCCCAAGACGCGCGATGTTTCTGCCCACGGCCGCATTACCGTAGCGCTCTACTGCACCACGGCGCTGCCGATTATCGTCGCCGTGACGAGCGTCGCCGTCAACGCCGGCGCATTATCACAGGGTGTTGCTTCGGTTATGGTGGCAGCCGGCGCCATCACGGTGTTCCTGATGCCACTGCTCGCGCAGCTCTTCTACCGCGTGGTCGATGCCGCGCCGGTCGCCGCCGTGGCGGAGGTTGCCGAGCATCCTTCCGATGCGCTCGACATCCTGCGCGCCCATCACGATTTGGCGAGCCTGCTCGCACGCGAGCACGAGCTGCTGACCTCGCATGGACATGGTCGCGTATTCGAGGGCCTGCCTACGCTCGATACGATTGCTGAGCGTCTTTCCGCCGAGGCAGCGAGCGGCCACATCGATGCCCGCATCGTGGACGCGGCGCACCTGCTTGCCGAGAAGACCTATGGCGACGAGATTGACCCGTCCAAGTTGACTCCGCGTGAGCGCCGCCGCCTAGAGCGCGCCAAGCTCGCCGTGCATGAGTACCGCCGTCGCATGCTGGAGCTTTATGCGCATGAAGAAGCCGACGAGGACGACGGCAAATAGCCGACGCTGGTGCGGAGGTGACATTCCCGTTTGAGGACGG
>NZ_QRJZ01000009.1:0-34838 GCF_003470665.1 Collinsella sp. AM17-1 | reverse complement strand
GACGCTGGTGCGGAGGTGACATTCCCGTTTGAGGACGGACGCGAAACGGGACGCAGTTTCCCTTCAAACAGAAGAAGGCGCGCTGCCCGCGGTTGATGCGGGCAGCGCGCCTTCTTGGTTGAGCTATGTTGAGGCTAGGGGCCGAAGCTCGTGGCTCCTTAGGAGCGGGCGGCTCCGTCGACGGGGAGCACGGCGCCCGTGACGTAGGCGGACATGTCGCTCGCCAGGAAGACGAAGGCGTTGGCGACATCCTCGGGCTCGCCCATGCGGCCCAGCGGAATGGTGGCGATGA
The DNA here is from genome assembly GCF_003470665.1 of Collinsella sp. AM17-1. Lineage (GTDB taxonomy): Bacteria > Actinomycetota > Coriobacteriia > Coriobacteriales > Coriobacteriaceae > Collinsella. Next base: position 34,546 of record NZ_QRJZ01000009.1, on the reverse strand, counting down.
TGGGCTTAATAACCTCTTCGGGCAGGTTGGCGACCATGTCGGTCTTGGTCACGCCGGGTGCGACGGCATTGACGCGAATGCCCATGGGGGCGAGCTCGCGCGAGAGCGACTGGACCATGCCGTTGACGGCGAACTTGGACGTGGGATAGCCGACGCCGGAGGGCTGGCCATACTTGGCGACCATCGAGCTCGTGGTGGTGATGGTGCCGCCGTGGCCGGCCTCGGTCATGATCTTGGCGGCAGCCTGGTGGCCATTAAAGACGGCGATGACGTTGAGGTCCATGACCTTTGCAAACTCTTCGGCCGTGTAGTCCAAAAGGGGAGAACGCTGGGAGATGCCGGCATTGTTGACGACCGTGTCCAGGCCGCCCATATCGGCGGCAGCCTGGGTAAAGGCCTCGGTTACGGCCTCGAGCGAGGTGAGGTCGCAGGAGCGGCCCCAAACCTTGGCCTCGGGATAGGCGGTCGTCAGTTTCTCAACGGCAGCGTCGGCAGTCTCCTGGCGCGAGCCAAAGACGGTGACGGCAGCACCTTCCTCGATAAAACGGCAGGCGATGGCATAGCCGATACCGCGCGTGCCGCCGGTGATGATTGCTTTCTTGCCTTCGAGCAACATGGTGCTTCCTCTCTTTGCGGGCGGATATACGCAGCACAGCATAACGGCAGCCAAAATCGGCTCCGGCTGCATGTCGGCGAACGGTACCCCCGGCTGTCAGGAGCGGCCAAGTCGTTCAAATGTGGATTGCGCCAATACGCCCCATGCGCGCAAGCAAAGGGGCTCCCGTCCACTGCTGAACGGGAGCCCCTCACACATATAGGTCGTAGAGCGAAAATCGAATTAGTTGGCCATGACGCCTTCGGACCAGGCCTCGACGTCCTCGATGCGCAGGACGTTGGCGACCTCGGCCACGCAGTCGACGCTGGCAAGCTCGGCGGCGGCAGCCTGGACGTCCTTCTCGAGTGCGCGGTGCGTCAGGAAGATGACCGAGCAGGCATCGCTGACGCCCGACTTGCCGTCCTCGACTTGGTTGATGAGCGAGATCGAGATGTTGTGCTTGGCAAAGATGTCGACCGTCTCGGACAGGGCGCCCACGCGGTCGGCGACCTTCAGGCGCACATAGTACTTGGTCTGGAGCTCGTCCATGGGCTTAAAGGCGAGGTTGTGGCCATAGGGCTCAATCTCGGGCAGCGGAGCCACGCCGCGGCTGATCTGCTCGGAGAGCGACAGGATATCGCCCACGACGGCGCTCGCGGTGGGGAAGGAGCCTGCGCCGGCACCGTAGAACATGGTCTCGCCCACGGCGTCGCCTACCACGTAGACAGCGTTCATGGCGCCGTTGACCTTGGCAAGCATATGGTCTGCCGGGATCAGCGTGGGGTGCACGCGGACGTCGACGCCGGCGTCGGTGTTGCGGGCGATGCCGAGCAGCTTGATGGTGTAGCCGAGCTCGCGGGCCTGGGCGATGTCCTCGGCGCCGATGGTGCGGATGCCCTGCTGGTATACGTCGTCGGTGGTCACGCGGGTGCCAAAGCCGATGGAGGCGAGGATCGCCGTCTTGCTGGCGGCATCGAAGCCGTCGACGTCGGCGGACGGGTCGGCCTCGGCATAGCCCTTGGCCTGTGCATCGGCGAGCACGTCGGCGTAATCGGCGCCCTCGGCGTCCATGCGCGACAGGATATAGTTGGTGGTACCGTTGAGAATGCCGGCGATGGTCAGGATCTTGTTGCCCACCAGGTCGTGCTCGAGCGTGCTGACAATGGGGATGCCACCGCCGCAGCTGGCCTCGCACTTAATCTGTACGCCGCACGCGCGCGCCTTCTCGGCGAGCGTCTCGACGTGACGGCCCAGCAGGGCCTTGTTGGCAGAGACGACGTGCTTGCCGTGCTCAAAGGCAGTGGTAAAGATCTCGGTCGCGGGGTGCTCGCCACCGATCAGCTCGACGACGATGTCGACGGCGGGGTCGGTGACGACGTCGTGCCAGTCACTCGTAAAGGCCTCGCGCTCAATGCCTGCCGCCTCGGCCTGCTCCCAAGCAAGCGCGCAGGCGCGGGTCAGCTTAAGGTCGATGCCGTAGGCTGCCAGGTACTCATCGTGGTGGCTCTTGATCAAACGGGCCACGCCGCCGCCGACGGTTCCCAGACCGATCAGACCGACGTTCACGGTGCGCAGGGGTTCGCTCATAGATAGCTCCTTCGTGCATCTTATGGATGGATTAACCGCTTAAAGGTTGAGTGCATTCTAGCGTGAACCGAGGGCGCGTGCTCGCCAGGCAACAGGAGTCGCACAAAACTGCACCACCGAAACGCTGCGGAAACATTGGAAACATGCTCGCTACAAACGAGCTTCCGTAACAAACTGTCAACGTTTGCGCCATAAGGTTTGCCCCGTACCGCAAGACGGCCGCGCTGCGGCCAGCGAAAAAAGGGGGACACCATGTTCAACATCAACAGCACGCTCAGCCGTAGGAACTTTCTCGCCGGCGCCGCGGCGCTCGGCAGCACCGCCGCACTCGCTGGCTGCTCGTCGGGTGGCTCGGACGGCGGCTCCACCGATGACGGCAAGACCTTCAAGATCGGTGTCATCGGCCCTCTGACCGGTGCCGCGGCAACCTATGGCGTTTCGGCCGAGAAGGGTGCCAAGCTCGCCGCCAAGGATTTCTCGACTAAGGACCTCAAGCTTTCGTTTAAGTCCGAGGATGACGTCGCCGACGGCGAGAAGGCTATCAACGCCTTCAATACCCTGTGCGACTGGGGCATGCAGGCGCTCGTCGGCCCCGTCACGACTGGTGCCGCCGTCGCCGTCTCGGGCGAGATTGCCGATGACATGCTCATGGTCACGCCCTCGGCCTCGTCGCTCGACGTTACCAAGGACAAGACCACGGTCTTTCAGGTTTGCTTCACCGACCCCACCATGGGCGCCAGCGCTGCCAAGTTTTTGGCCGAGAAGTATGCGGATGCCAAGATCGCCCTGTTCTACAACTCCGGCGATACGTATAGCTCGGGCGTTGCCGACGCTTTTGCCGAGCAAGCCAAGGCGTCCAAGCTCGACATCGTCGATACCGAGACCTTTAAGGACGACTCTTCCACGAGCTTTACCAACCAGCTCACCAAGGCCAAGGAGGCCGGCGCTACGCTTATCTTTGCCCCGATCTATTACACGCCGGCGTCCGTCCTGCTCAAGAACGCCAAGGACATGGGCTACGACATGACGCTCATGGGTACCGATGGCATGGACGGCCTGCTCTCCGTTGAGGGCTTCGACACCTCTCTTGCCGAGGGCGTGCTGCTCATGACTCCGTTCTCTGCCGACGATGAGAAGAACGCCGACTTCGTCAAGGCATATAAGGATGCCTACGACGAGACGCCCAACCAGTTTGCCGCCGATGCCTACGATTGCGTCCACGCGATTGTCGAGGCAATCGATAAGGCAGACATCGACATTACGGCCGACGGCGCCGATATTGCCGGCGACCTTGCCCGCGCCATGCGCAAGATCAAGATCGAGGGCCTGACGGGCGAGCTGACATGGAACGACGAGGGCCAGGTCGAAAAGCCCGCTACGGCCTATGTGATTCAGGACGGCAAGTACATCGCCGCCTAGGTGCGCACAAAACGCGACCGGTGAGGCTGTTTTAATCAGGGTAGGGACGCTTGTAACAGAACGGAAACAATACTTTCACACAATAAAGTGGCTAAACTGCATAAACCGACAGAAATACGCAGAAAAATGGATAAACGAACAAATCCAAAGAAAAGTTGAAATAATCGCCACTTTTCTCAACTAAAGCGTCTACTATTTTGCGAACGCCGAATACGGCGAAGGATGGCCTGTCGGGTAACCGAAACCCGACGAGATTTGAGAGGAGAGCCGCATGTCGAGCCTCACCGGTAAGTCATTGAACCCTGTTATGAATCGCAGGAGCGTTATCGCGAGCGCAGCAGGTCTGGGGGCGATGTCCATTCTAGCTGGCTGCTCCTCCAACGGCGGCGACAGCGGTTCCGCTTCGAGCGACGCTTCGTTTAAGATCGGCACCATCGGCCCGCTGACCGGTGCCAACGCGTCCTACGGCAAGTCCGTTACCCAAGGTGTCGAGCTGGGCTGCAAGGATTTCTCGACCAAGGAGCTGCCGCTTACCAGCAAGGCCGAGGACGACCAGGCCGATGGCGAGAAGGCCGTCAACGCCTTCAACACCCTGCTCGACTGGGGCATGCAGGCCCTTGTCGGCCCGACCACCACGGGTGCGTCTGTTGCCGTTGCCGCCGAGTGCGGTAACGACCCCAAGACGTTCATGATCACCCCGTCCGCGTCCTCCGAGGACGTTACCAAGGGCAAGGACTGCGTCTTTCAGGTTTGCTTTACCGACCCCAACCAGGGCGTCAACGCTGCCAAGTTCCTGGCGCAGAAGTATGCGGACGAGAAGTTCGTGCTGTTCTATAACTCCGGCGACGCCTATTCTTCGGGCATCGCGGATTCCTTTAAGGCCCAGGCCGCTGAGTCCAAGCTCGAGATTGTTGACGAGGAGACCTTTAAGGACGACTCCGCCACGAGCTTTACCAACCAGCTGACCAAGGCCAAGCAGGCTGGCGCCACCATGATCTTTGCGCCGATCTACTACACGCCGGCGTCCGTCCTGCTCAAAAACGCCAAGGACATGGGCTACGACGTCAAGATGATGGGCTGCGACGGCATGGACGGCATCCTGGGCGTTGAGGGCTTCGACACCTCTCTTGCCGAGGGTCTGCTGCTCATGACCCCGTTCTCCGCCGACGACGAGAAGAACGCCGACTTCGTCAACGCTTACAAGGATAAGTACGGCGATACCCCCGACCAGTTTGCCGCCGACGCCTACGACGGCGTGCACGCGGTGGCCGAGGCCCTCAAGGAGGCCGGTCTTGGTGTCGACGCCGACCCGACCGAGGTCGCCGAGAAGCTGCCCAAGGCTATGCTCAAGATTACCGTTGACGGTCTGACCGGCAAGCTCACCTGGAACGATAAGGGCCAGGTCCAGAAGGACCCCACGGCGTACGTCATCACCGATGGCAAGTACGTACAGGCCTAATTGGCCGCCTTACATAGAGCGGTTTTGATCCCAAGCAGGGGAGGTTTTGGCCTTCCCTGCTTGCTTGGTATCTAGGGACAGTGTAACGTCCCTGTTTCATACATCAACAGGAAACCTATTCGAAAGGGGGATGTGGAACATGACGGTCTTTATCCAATACCTGGTCAACGGCCTGTCCATGGGCAGCGTCTACGCCATCATCGCGTTGGGCTACACCATGGTCTACGGTATCGCCAAGATGCTGAACTTCGCTCACGGCGACGTCATCATGGTCGGTGCCTATGTTTCGTTCTGCGCCACGTCGTATCTCGGCCTTCCGGGCTGGGCATCTGTAATTCTCTCCTGCGTGGTCTGCACGGTTCTCGGTGTTCTCATTGAGGGCCTGGCCTATAGGCCGCTGCGCCAAGCAGGCCCGCTGGCCGTTCTGATCACGGCCATCGGTGTGTCGTACTTCCTGCAGAATGCCGCACAGCTTCTGTGGGGCGCCACACCCAAGAACTTCACTTCGCTCGTCGCCTTTCCGGTGCCGGAGTTCTTGGCCAAGTTCAACGTGAGCGCCGTCTCGCTTGTCACCATCGTCGCCTGTCTGGTTATCATGGCCGGTTTGGTGTTCTTTACGGGCAAGACCAAGATGGGTAAGGCCATGCGTGCCGTGTCCGAGGACAAGGCCGCCGCTCAGCTCATGGGCATCAATGTCAACCGCACCATCTCGATGACGTTCGCCATCGGCTCGGCGCTCGCCGCCATCGCCGGTGTGCTGCTGTGCTCCTACTCGCCGGTGCTGCAGCCCACGACGGGCGCCATGCCTGGCATCAAGGCCTTCGATGCCGCCGTTTTCGGCGGCATCGGCTCCATTCCCGGTGCCTTTGTCGGCGGCATTCTCATCGGCATCATCGAGGCGATGGCGCAGGCTTACATTTCCACGAGCCTTGCCAACTCTATCGTCTTTGGTGTTTTGATCATCGTCCTGCTCGTCAAGCCTGCCGGCCTCTTGGGCAAGTACGTCCCCGAGAAGGTGTAGGTGAGCGTTATGAAGTTTCTTAAGGACAAGCAGACGCGTCACGACTTTGTCACGTACGCCCTGTGCGTTGTGGCGTTCGCCATCGTGTTCTTTATGCAGTCTAACCACATGATCCCGCGTATGATCGCCGGTCAGCTGGTCCCCATCACGGCCTATATCGTCATGGCCATCTCCCTTAACCTCGTCGTCGGCATCGCGGGCGACCTGTCGCTGGGCCATGCGGGCTTTATGAGTGTCGGCGCCTACACGGGCATCGTCACCGCGGTCGCCCTCGAGAGCGCCGTTCCCTCCGATCCGGTGCGCCTTATCATCAGCATCGTGGTCGGCGCCATCGCTGCCGCCATCCTGGGCTTCTTGATCGGCATCCCGGTCCTTCGACTGAGCGGCGATTACCTGGCTATCGTGACGCTGGCCTTTGGCGAGATCATCAAAGAGATCGTCACTTGCCTTATCGTGGGTGTCGACTCGCGCGGCCTGCACGTGATCTTTAACATCACGGGCAACTCCACGATCGACGACCTGCATCTGCTCGAGGACGGCACCGCCATCATCAAGGGCGCCCAGGGCGCCTCGGGCGTGTCGACGTACTCGACCTTCCTCGCCGGTGCCATCCTGGTTATGGTCGCACTCGTGATCGTGCTCAACCTGGTTCGCAGCCGTACCGGCCGTGCCATTATGGCCGTGCGCGACAACAAGATCGCTGCCGAGTCCGTGGGCATCTCCGTCACCCGGTACCGCATGATCGCCTTCGTGGTCTCTGCAGCCCTCGCCGGTGCTGCCGGAGCCCTCTTCGGCGGTAACTTCTCGCAGCTCTCCGCCACCAAGTTCGACTTCAACACGTCGATCCTCATCCTGGTGTTCGTGGTCCTGGGCGGTCTGGGCAACATGCGCGGCTCCGTTATCGCGGCGGCGCTGCTCACGGTGCTTCCCGAGCTGCTCCGTCAGTTCTCGGACTACCGCATGCTCATCTACGCCATCGTGCTGATCCTGGTCATGATCTTTACCAACAATCCGCAGCTTAAGGTGTTCTTCGCACGCATTAAGGACCGCTTTGCTCCTAAGAAGGAGGTGGCAGCCGATGCCCAGTAAGTTTGAGTTCAACAAGGGCAAGATGGTCCCGTATCCTTCTGGCGCCATCGTTCCCGATCGCGACCTGGGCGAGCGCCCGGCACTCGAGTGCATTCACCTGGGCATCGAGTTCGGTGGCCTTAAGGCAGTCGACGACTTTAGCCTGACTATCGGCAAGACCGAGATCGCCGGCCTGATTGGCCCCAATGGTGCCGGTAAGACCACGGTCTTCAACCTGCTCACCAAGGTGTACCAGCCCACGCACGGCACCATCCTGCTCGACGGTGAGGACACCTCGGGCAAGTCGGTCTACCAGGTCAACCGCATGGGTATTGCCCGTACCTTCCAGAACATTCGCCTGTTCAACACCATGACGGTGGAGGACAACGTTAAGGTCGGCCTGCACAACCAGGAGCGTTACTCTGGCTTTGAGGGCGTGCTGCGCCTGCCGACGTATTGGAAGCATGAGAAAGCCGCCCATGAGCGCGCCATGGAGCTGCTGTCTATCTTTGATATGGAGCACCTGGCAAATGAGCAGGCCGGCTCACTGCCTTATGGCGCCCAGCGTCGTCTGGAGATTGTCCGCGCGCTTGCCACCAACCCCAAGCTACTGCTGCTTGACGAGCCTGCCGCCGGCATGAATCCGTCCGAGACCGCGGAGCTCATGGCGAACATCGTTAAGATTCGCGACACCTTTGGCATTGCCATCATGCTTATCGAGCATGATATGTCGCTCGTTATGAACATCTGCGAGGGCATCTGCGTGCTCAACTTTGGTAAGGTCATCGCCAAGGGCACGGCAGAGGAAATCCAGAACAACGACGCCGTTATCGAGGCATATCTGGGCAAGCAGGATAAGGGGGAGAACTAAATGGCAGAGCCGATGCTTTCCGTCTACAACATCAACGTCTGGTACGGCGCCATCCACGCCATCAAGGACATCTCCTTTAACGTCAACGAGGGCGAGATCGTGGCTCTGATCGGTGCGAACGGTGCCGGCAAGTCCACAACGCTCAAGACCGTCTCGGGCCTGCTGCGCTCCAAGACCGGCTCCATCAAGTTTATGGGCGAGGACATTACTCATACGCCCGCCGATAAGCTGGTTGGTAAGGGCCTGGCCCAGGTGCCCGAGGGCCGTCGCGCCTTTTTGCAGATGACGGTCGAGGAGAACCTGGAGATGGGCGCCTACACGCAGCCCAAGTCCACGGTTGCTCCGGGCCTTGAGCGCGTCTACGAGCAGTTCCCGCGCCTGAAGGAGCGCCGTCGCCAAGTCGCCGGCACCCTTTCGGGCGGCGAGCAGCAGATGCTCGTTATGGGCCGCGCCCTTATGAGCAACCCCAAGCTGCTCATGCTCGACGAGCCTTCCATGGGCCTGGCGCCGATTCTGATTGAGCAGATCTTCCAGATTGTCGAGGACCTGCACAAGGCCGGCACCACGGTGCTCCTGGTCGAGCAAAACGCGCAGATGGCGCTCTCGATCGCCACGCGCGGCTACGTGCTCGAGACCGGCAAGATCACCATGACCGGCACGGGCCAAGAGCTCCTGCACGACGATAACGTCCGCAAAGCCTATCTCGGTGGCTAGGAGGTTCCGCCGTTCTACCGAACGGCGGACCGGCCGACGCTGCGCGGGCACCAGAGCGACAACTAGTCATTCAAAGAGGACGGCATGACCAGAAGGTCTATGCCGTCCTCTTTTCATGCCAATTTGTTCGCTCTGGTGCCCGCTCGCTGTCCGTCCTCTGCTTGCGGCGCTGCTTTGGTTCTGGCATTTGGGGTAGTCGCTGGGGACGTTCTTGAATGACTAGTCGTTTAAGAACGTCCCCAACGACTAGGTCAAAAGGCTCCGAGCGCGGCGTGCTCACGCCCGTCGTGGTGTGCCCGAAGGGGGATGGCTGCTACGAGCTCGATCATTTGCGAGGAGAAGACGAACCAGCCGTTGCAGATCCAATATGGATCTCGCCGACCTCGGCAAGCTGCTCGATGAGTGGAAGCCCTGTCGGGTCGTCTATTTCAACACCACCCAGAAGGATGGTGTCATCGCGCAGGTCGATCTGTGTGTTGAACACAGCGAGGTTAAAGCCGGAGGCCACAAATCCGATAGCAGCCAGGACGAGCCCCGTGGCAACAAGCCCACCCGCTACGGCAAGGTAAATCTTTTTTACGCTGGACATGTTTGCACTCCTTCCTATGCCGTGAGCGGCGCCGCTTCAGCGCCCCTGCGGCTCTTACTGCCTCGATCTTTCCAGAAGGGCGAAACGGCTTTCTTCGCCCAAAGGGCAGAGAGGCGCGCGATCTGCTTGGACGCCATCCAGGCGCCGGCTCCCGCGAGGAGCGCCACACCGATGGAAGCGAATCCCATTCCCATCGAGGTTAAAACGTACGGAACATGCCCGATAATGATGCCGTCCACGGCGAACAGGAGCACCAACACCACGCCCGCGCCCCCGAATGCCGCGGCCACGATCCACACGCAGAGCGCAAGAACCCAAATGCAGATGTAGACTGCAGCGGCAACGGCGACGAACGCGAGCAGCAGCGGAATCCATACCGGAGAGCCCACGATGGCGAGCGCCCATAGAAGCGCCGTGCTCTTGCGCTTGGTCCTCGCAATTGCGCGCGGCACGGCGGGCAGTTCGTCGAGCGTTGCCTCGGCGACCTCACCGGGCGTGCCCATGGCGGCCACGGCCTCGGCCTCCGTCATGCCGTCCTCCATACGGTCGGCGATGGCCTCCGCGTAGAACTCCTGCGTTTCCTTTACCTGATCTGCCGGCAGGCAGGCCAGAAGCTCGCCCAGCCGGTTCAAGAACTCATCGCGCGTCATGGTGCGCTCCCTTCACGTAACGGTAGATCTCCTGCACGGATGGCCATTCGGCGAGGAACTCGGCGATACGCTCATGCCCGGCGTCCGTGATGCGGTAGTACTTTCGCAGCCGCCCGTTGTGCTCGGCGGAGCGCGCCGTGATACACCCCGCCTTCTCCAGGCGCTTGAGCAACGGATAGAGCGTGGACTCCGTGAGCCCCATGCTCACGGGCACGTCCTTCACGATCTGATAGCCGTAGGATTCCTTGCCGGAGACGGCCGCGAGCACGCAGGCCTCTAGGAAGCCGCGCTTCATCTGTGCCTCCATCCGCACACCTCCTTTCGTAGTATACTGTGTTACACCTACTATATGACACATAGTATATGATGTCAACAGTTGTCGTATAGGGAGTCCGGTCTGTCTGGTCGCGCGGTACTCAGCCCTTCCATCGCCTAGGGAGTAGAGCTTCACATATATGCATCGTGTATTTCTAATATCAATATGATTGAGAACGGGTACATAGACTTCGAGTGGGATGAGTGCAAGGCTGCCATCAACGCCGAGAAGCACGGTGTGAGCTTCGAGGCGGCAGCCGACGCGTTCTCCGACCCATATGCCCGCGTCGTGCCGAACGGCAAGCACTCGGACTACGAGGAGAGGTTCTTCCTGATAGGGATGGACTTGGAATCGCGGGTGCTGACGGTCTGCCACTGCGAGAGGCGTGGCGGCTCGACCATCAGGATAATCTCAGCGAGAAAATCGACGAGGACAGAGGAACGGGAGTATTGGAGGTATCGAAATGAATAGCAAGGACGAGATTGTGGAGATGCCCGCCGAGGTCGACTTCTCCGATAGTATCCCGAACCCCTACATCGGGAAGGTGCGCCGCCGCGTCACCATGAACATCGACGGCGAGAACATCGACTATTTCAAGGCGGAGGCTGCCCGCACGGGCGTCCCCTATCAGGTCATCATCAACATGTACCTGACGGAGTGCCGCGTGCAGAAGAAGCACCTTGCGTTTGTGACAAAGGGACAGTCCCTTTGTCACGTGCCCGTTCCGGGCGCGCCCCAATCGTAGCTCGAGACGGGTCCGGGCTGACAATTTCGACTGCGATGGACGTATGTAAACGACCATCCCAAAGTGAGAGTGGATAATCTGCCGTTTTTGGCCTGTTTGCGGGCTCAAAGTGGGAGATTATCCACTCTCGTCTTTTGTCGGTACTTGGGGCGTTCCTTATGTGCCGACACTTGGGGAGACTCCTTGTCAAGGTTTTGCTCCATCGTGCGGGTTGCTATGTAACGTGCGACAATGCCGTGTGGAAATGGAAGTGCTTTCCGGGAGGCTAAATATGCTGTATGAGTTTTGTGCCGAGAACTTTGAGCGGGTGCCGGCGGCCATCAAGGCCGGGGCGGGTCGCATTGAGCTGTGCGACAACCTTGCCGTTGGCGGTACCACGCCTTCCGCCGGCGTTATCAGCGCTACGGTCAATTACGCTCACGAGCGCGATGCGCGCGTGATGTGCATGATTCGTCCGCGCGGCGGCGACTTTTGCTACAACCAAGACGAGCTGCGCATGATGGAGATGGACCTGGGACTTGCGGTGAGTGCCGGCGTCGATGGTCTGGTCTTTGGCTGCTGCAAGCCTTGTGCTGGCGGATGGGCACTCGACGAGCTCACACTCGGCGCTCTTGTAATGGCTGCGGGATGTGCAGTCGAGGAGTGCAAGCGCGAGCCTGTCGACATTACCTTCCATATGGCATTTGACCAGCTTGCGACCGAGGCTCAGCTCGATGCCATCGACACGCTTGTCGAGTGCGGCGTTGCGCGCATCCTGACGCACGGTGGTGCGGCCGGCACGCCGATTGAGGACAACCTGGAGCACCTGTCGCGTCTTGTCGAGTATGCGACCGGCCGTGTGACCATCCTTCCCGGCGGCGGCATTACCACGGCCAACCGAGACGCCGTAGCGGCAGCGCTTGGCGTCTTCGAGCTGCATGGCACCAAGATCGTGCCGTTAGAGGCGTAGTCCACATAGCTCGCGCGTTCATCCTAAGATGCTGGGGTGACAAGGCGGTGCGCGAACAACGCGGTCAAGCTAGCGTGTCATGGCGTCGCGACCGGCCTCGACCCGCTTGCGCTGGGCGGCGCGCTCCTCGCCGGTCAGACGCTCAAAAAGATGCCCGATAAGCGAGGCCAGCATCTGCTGAAACAATGTTCCGCACATGACGGGGAACACGACTTCGCCCGGAAAGTACTGCGTGGCGATGACGGCGCCCGAAGAGATATTGCGCATGCCGCAGGTAAAGCACATGGTGGTCGTCTCGCTATACGGCAGATGCAGCGCACGGGCGATCAAGACGCCGACGATAAAGCCGCTGATGGCGAACACCAGGATAAAGAGAGCGACTTCCAAGCGCTCAACATTCATGTGCAGCACGTACTCGCTCATGGCGGTGGAGTTGGAGGCGATAACGCCCATCATCATGAACTTGCAGGCGGGCGAGAGCGCGGGGGAGAGTTTCTCGTGGCCCCAGCCGCGCGTGAGTTCGTTCATGACGATACCGAGCACGGCGGGTATGGCGATCATAAAGGCCATATTCTGCATCATGCTCGGCACGTCGATCGAGACGGTGGCGCCCAGCAGGAGCTTGAGCGTGAGAGGAATCGTCACAGGTGAGATGACCGAGGACGTCAGGATGATGGTGAGCGCGAGCGGGCCGTTGCCGCCGAACATGCTGATCCACATAAAGGCAGTGACTGCCACGGGTACGCTGTACTCGAGCACGATGCCGCAGACCAGGTTGGGATTGGAGCCAAAGAATAACGACCCCATGGCATAGGCTGCGATAGGGATAAGCACCGCCGAGACGAGCAACGCCAAGACCAGGTGCAGCGGACGATGGAACACCTCAGCCACCTGGTGAAAGGTGTTGCTCAGCGCGCCTTGAAATGTCATAAAGGCAAACAAGGCGGGAACGATGGGCTTGAGAACGCCGATCTGCTGGGGAAAGAGCACGCCGAGCGCCACGCAGATTGGGACGATGATCTGCATGTGCCCCGCGAGAAACTTGCCCAGTCCAATCCATTGCTTCATATGCGCTTGCGACTCCCTTTGCTCGTGAATCCGTTTTGAATGGATATGCTAGACGCTCGCATGCGTCCGTGCGTCAGAAACGCTCGAATATTTCGAGGCTATTACCGGCATCGTTTACCGAAACCGCGGCGTGCTGCGGCGATTTGCGTCCGCGCCGCACGGTATAATAAATTCGTTCAACAGATCTGCCTGCCGAAGCGGGCATACACAGAGGACTCATCGCTATGAACCGTGAGAGGTATCGCGGCGACCTGCCCCTATCGGGGGTGGGCGCCTATGTCATCGCTTAAGACGACGCATCGCTGGGCGGTTGCTCAGCAAAACCCCGAGCTCGAAAAGGAGCTTTCGACTGGCCTGGGCATACCCGGGCTGGTGGCGCGCATTATGGTTGCGCACGGCATTACATCCATCGAGGAAGGCCAGCTGTTTTTGACGCCTTCGCTCGATCGCGACTGGGCCGATCCGCTCGTTATTCCGGGCATGGCGGTCGTTGCCGACCGCGTCGAGCGTGCTATTCGCAACCACGAGCGCATCGCCGTCTTTGGCGATTTTGACGTTGACGGTATTACGTCGACCTGCCTGTTGACCGAGGCGCTGCGCACGTTTGGCGCCGATGTCACACCGTTTATTCCTCATCGCTTTGACGAGGGCTACGGTCTGTCGCGTGCGGCGCTCGACCGCGTGAACGAGCTCGCTCAACCCAACCTGATCGTGACCGTCGATAACGGTATTGCCGCCAAGGAAGAGGTCTCCTATCTGGAGAGCCTGGGGATTGATTTGGTGGTCACGGACCATCACGAGCCCTCCGATCAGGTGCCGCAGGGCGTGCCTCTGACCGACCCAAAGCTCGAGGACGAGGGTCCCTCGCGCGAGCTTGCCGGTGCCGGCGTGGCGCTCAAGTTGGTGCAGGTCCTGGGTGAGCATCTGGGCAAGCCGTCGTATTGGCGTTCGCTAATCGAGGTCGCGGCGCTGGGCACCGTGTCCGACATGATGCCGCTCACGCCCGAGAACCGCGCGCTGGTCGCCGAGGGCATCCAGCAGATGCGCGTGACGGCTCGTCCCGGCTACATCGCACTTGCCGCACTCGCCAAGGCCGACCTTTCTACCATTACGGCCGATGGCCTGTCATTTTCGCTCATTCCCCGCTTGAACGCCGCTGGCCGCATGGCTGATCCCAAGCTGGCACTTGACCTGCTGCTTGCCCGCGATCCTATCGAGGCAAGCGCACTGGCGGCTGAGCTCGAGGAAATCAACCGCCAGCGTCGCGAGATCGAGGCGGAGCTCACGCGCGATGCCATGGCAAAGGTCGAGGAGACCTATGATGGCGGACGCGCGATCGTCGTGGGCGGCGAAGGCTGGCACGAGGGCGTCAAGGGCATCGTGGCAAGCCGTCTGACCAACCGCTATCACGTGCCGGCGCTGCTGTTCTCGATCGAGGGCGGTATCGCGCGCGGTTCGGGTCGCTCGGTGGGCAAGGTCAACCTGTTCGAAGCCGTAGAACGCTGTTCCGACCTGTTGATTCGTCGCGGCGGGCATGCGGGTGCGGTGGGCGTGACCATCGAGGCGTCTAAGCTCGACGAGTTCCGTCGTCGCCTTTCCGCCGTGCTGTCCGAGCTTCCCGCCGAGGACTTTGAGGACACCGACGAGGTTGCCGCCACCGTCGACCTCTCCGAGCTGAATATTGAGACCATCGAGCAGATCTCCCGTCTTGAGCCGTTTGGCCAGGGCAACAAGGTGCCGCTGTTGGCGGCCGAGGGCGTGACAATGTGCGATCGCGCCGTGGTGGGCAAAACCGGCGAGCACATGCGCTTCGTGGCGACCGATGGCGCCGCGAGTGTGCCGGCCATTATGTTCCGCGTGCCGCAGATCGATAAGCTCATCAATTGCGATAGCGCCGTCGACTTGGTGTTCGAGGCCGTGGCTGAGCATTGGCAAGGTCGCGTAAAGCCCAAGCTCATGATCAAGGATGTCTTGCTCCGCGATACCACGGCGCCCAGCGTTGACGACCCGGCATGTGAGCTTCGCCGCGGCGTGGAGCCTGCGGACGCCGGTCTTTGTCTGGAGTCCCGCAAGCGCCAAACGCTCGCCCAGCTTTCCTATACCGAGCTCACACGCTCTCTCATTCACAGTTTTATCGGAGCGAACCAGCCGCACCGTGCGCAGGTCGAGGCGCTCGATGCCCTGGCCGATCACCAAAGCGTTCTGGCCGTTATGGGAACGGGGCGCGGCAAGTCTCTTATCTTCCATGTGCATGCCGCGCGCGAGGCAGTCCTTCGTGGGCGTGCGAGCATCTTTGTCTATCCGCTGCGTGCGCTCGTTGCCGACCAGGCCTATCACCTCTCGTCGACGATGGCCGCGCTCGGCATTGGCGTAGGCGTGCTGACCGGCGAGACCGTGGAGGCGGCGCGCGATGACGTGTTTGCCGGCTTGGCTTCGGGTCGCACCGGCATCGTGCTCACGACGCCCGAGTTCTTGTCCATTCACCGCGACCGCTTTGCGCGTTCGGGGCGCATCGGTTTTGTCGTTATCGATGAGGCGCATCATGCCGGTCTTGCCAAGGGCGGCGACCGCAGCGCCTATCTCGACATGCCCGATATCCTCAAGGCCCTGGGCGACCCGGTCGTTATGGCGGCGACGGCCACCGCGACGGCTCCGGTTGTGGCCGAGCTCGCCCGCGTGCTACCGATTACCCGTACGGTGGTCGACGAGACGGTGCGCGAGAACTTGCAGCTCGAGGACGACCGAGACCTTGCGAGCCGCGAGAACCGCCTGGTGTCCATCGTGGCGACGGGGGAGAAGACCGTCATCTACGTTAACTCGCGCGACCAGTCCGTGGCGCTTGCCAAGACGCTGCGCAAGCGGGTACCCGATTGCGCGGCCCGCATCGCGTTCTACAACGCGGGTCTTGCGCGCTTCGATCGTCGCCGTGTCGAGGAAGCGTTTCGAGACGGAAGCCTCAGTTGCATCGTTTCGACCTCTGCCTTTGGTGAGGGCGTGAACCTGCCCGATATCCGCCATGTCGTGCTCTACCACATGCCGTTTGGCGCCATCGAGTTCAACCAGATGAGCGGACGCGCCGGTCGCGACGGCCTACCTGCCGTGATTCACCTGCTCTATTCGTCGCGTGACGCCCGCATTAACGAGCGCCTGCTCGACTGCTATGCGCCCGAGCGCGACGAGCTCGTCACGCTCTATCGCGCGCTGCAGACCATGTGGCGCTCCAACCGCGGCAAGACCGGAGACGACTCGTTTAGCGCGAGCGATATCGACATCGCTCAGATGTGCCTTGCCATCGATGCCCGCACGCCGGTCGACGAGCGCTCGGTGGAAAGCGGCCTGGGCATCTTCGAAGAGCTTGGTTTCTGCCGCGTTTCGGGGTTTGACGACACCCGTCGCATCGCGATGGCCGAAAACCCCGGCCGCGTGCAATTGAGCAGGTCGATTCGCTATTTGGAGGGCTTGCGCTCGCGCATGGAGTTCTCGGCTTTCCGGAGCTGGGCGCTCGATTCGTGCGCTTCTGATATGCTAGCCAAAGTTAACCGCCCGATCGTACCACGGGCCTAGGGGAAGGGGACCTCGATGGATGCCGCAGCCCGTACCGCCCATGATTCCACCCTCCAGCCGTTTTCGGAGATGGAGCACTATAAGCATGCCGATGAGCTGCCGCCCGAGATTATGGCGGACAGCTACGACAAGCTGGAGCGCCTGTGCCTCAAATATATGAATGAGGACGACTTCTCCAAGGTGGAGCAGGCCTATTGCTTTGCTGCCGAGAAGCACTGCAACCAAAAGCGGCGCTCGGGTGAGATGTACATCAACCATCCCGTCGAGGTGGCTATCATTTTGGCCGATCTCAAGATGGACTGTGACGTGGTGTGCGCCGCGCTGCTTCACGATACCGTTGAGGATACCGAGACCTCGCTTGCCGATGTTTCCGGCCTGTTTGGCGATACGGTGGCCGAGCTCGTCGATGGCGTGACCAAGCTCACCAACATCGAAGTCGATAGCATGGACGAGAAGCAGGCGCTTACACTGCGCAAGATGTTTCTCGCCATGTCCAAGGACATCCGCGTTATCATCGTCAAGCTTGCCGACCGCCTGCATAACATGCGTACGCTGGCGGCCCTTCGCGAGGACCGTCGCCTGTTTAAGGCCCGCGAGACCATGGACGTGTATGCGCCCCTGGCCGACCGTCTGGGCATGAGCTCCATTAAGTGGGAGCTCGAGGACCTGTCCTTCTTCTACCTGGAGCCCGATGCCTACCAGCGCATCGCGCGCATGGTAGCCGAGTCGCGCGAGGTTCGCGAGCGCTATCTGGCCGAGACCATCAAGACGCTCACCGACGAGCTCAACCGCATCGGCTTGGAAGGCTTCCAGATCAACGGCCGTTCCAAGCACTATTGGTCCATCTATCAAAAGATGAAGCGCAAGGGCAAGGAATTCTCCGAGATCTACGACCTGGTGGCACTGCGCGTCATCACGCATTCGGTGCGCGATTGCTACTCCACGCTCGGCGCGGTGCACACACTATGGCACCCCATGCCCGGTCGCTTTAAAGACTATATCGCCATGCCCAAGGTCAATAACTACCAGTCGCTCCACACGACGGTTATCGGCCCCACGGCTCGTCCGCTCGAGATTCAGATTCGAACCTACGAGATGCATGAGCAGGCCGAGTACGGCATTGCCGCCCACTGGCTCTATAAGAAGTCGGGCGGATCGTCTGCCTCCAAGACCAACGATGCGCAGCGTCTGGACGATCAGATTAACTGGCTCAAACATTCGCTCGATTGGGCTGCGTCTGATGAGATCACCGATGCCAAGGAATACCTGCACTCGCTGAAGGTCGACCTCTTCGATCAAGAGATCTTTGTCTTTACGCCCAAGGGCGAGGTCATGGCACTTCGTGCCGGCTCCACGCCGCTCGACTTTGCCTACGCCGTTCACACCGAGGTGGGCAACCACTGCGTCGGCGCTAAGATCAACGGTGCGGTGGCCCCGCTCACGCACGAGATCAAGACGGGCGACCGTGTCGAGATCCTGACCAACAAGAGTTCCAAGCCGTCGCGTGATTGGCTTAAGATCGTTAAGACACCTTCCGCCAAGTCAAAGATCCGCCGCTATTTTGCCGCCGCGACCAAAGACGATGACGCTGCTGCCGGCCGCGATATACTGGCCAAGGACCTGCGCAAGCGCGGATATGGCATCTCTACGCCGCGATCCACGCGTGCGCTCAACGCCGTGGCGGAGCAGTTTAACTACAAGCAGCTCGAGGACCTGTTTGCCGCCGTCGGCGCCGGCAAGGTTGCCCCGCGCGCTGTGGGTAACAAGGTCGAGCAAATCTTGGACCCCAAGCCTGAGGAGCAGCTCACCAAGACCGAAGCCATTGCCGAGGTCGTCAAGCAGCCTGCTCGCGGCTCCAACCGCAAGCCGCAAAAGCGCGACAAGAGTGCCAGCAACGGCATTATCGTCAAGGGCGAGAGCAGCAGCGGTCTGCTGGTCCGTCTGGCTCATTGCTGCAATCCGGTGACGGGCGACGATATCGTCGGCTTCATCACGCGCGGTCGTGGCGTTTCGGTGCATCGCGCCAACTGCCCCAACGTCAAGGGTCTTATGGAGCATCCCGAGCGCATGATCGAAGTGGAGTGGGACGGCGCTGCCGACACCCTCTTCCAGGTCGAGATCGTGGTCGAGTGCCTGGACCGCATGGGCCTGCTCAAGGATGTCACCATCGCCATTGGCGATGCGGGCGGCAATATCCTTTCGGCCGCCACGTCGACCAATCGCGAGGGTATTGCAACCCTGCGCTTCATGGTCGAGATCTCGGACGCGAGCGGTCTGGATCCGCTGCTGGCCTCTATCAGCAGCGTCGACTCGGTCTACGACGCGCGCCGCCTGATGCCCGGCGAGGGTGGAGCCCAGCTTAAGCGCCGCGTTTAGTCGCGACGAATGAGCCACATTATCGATATTCGCTACACTCGAGGCATCGTTTGATGCCTCGAGTTCTATAGAGAGGAGAAGGACATGAGAACGGTGTCCTTGGATTTAACTCCCAAGGGATCGGTCGAGATCGAGACGCTCGTAAACGGTCCCATTCAGACCAATAGCTATGCTGTTATTTCGAACAATGAGTGCGTGATTATCGACCCCGCATGGGAAGGCGAGCGCTTGGTGGAGCATATTCGAGACGAGCATCCCGGCGTACGCGTGCTTGGCGCCGTATGCACTCATGGGCATGCCGATCATGTTGGCGGTGTTGCCGGCGTGCGAACCACCGTTGGCGAGGGCTGCTGGTATGAGCTGTGCGCTAAGGATGTGGCGGTGCCGCATGCGAACATCGAGGAACAGCGAGCTATGTGGGGCATTGAGACGCCCGACCCCGGGGAGCCGACACGCCTGCTCGCCGAGGGCGATACGATTGAGGTGGGCGATATCTGCCTGCAGGTGATCGAGACACCAGGGCATACGCCGGGCGGCATCGTTCTATTCGCCGCCACCGAGCAGGGAAATATCGCTTTCGTGGGCGACACACTGTTCCCTGGCAGTCACGGCCGCACCGATCTTTCTGGAGGAGACGAGGCAGCGATCATGCGCTCACTCTCCAAGCTCGCCCGGCTTCTCCCCGCCGACACGACTTGCCTCGTTGGCCACGGGCCCTCAACCACCATGCAAACAGAGCTTGAGCACAACCCGTTTATGCGCTAATCGGTTTTTCCGTTTCCACCCAAGAGACTTCCGACTTCTGGGGAAATCGAGATTGTGGAACGCCTTTCATAAACCTTGTATCTTTCTAATTGTCGGATAGATGCGGGGAGGTGGAACGTTGGTGTTAGATTCGCAGGTTCAAAAAGTACTTGACTATATCGAGGGCAATCCCGATGTTTCGCCCGATCGTCTTTGCGAAGAGTTTGGCGTGAGCGATCGCACGATTCGCACTTACGTTAAGAAGCTCAATGCTGCTCTCGAGCCTGAAGCTCATATCCATAAACGTCGCGGTGGAGGTTATTCCCTTAAGATCGTCGATTACGACGCATACCGCTCAATCAGGGATGATGCATCCAATGGAGGCCTCAAGCCAATTCCCTCTACGAGCGAGGGGCGTGTTGACTACTTGTTGAACGACCTGTTGAGTCGCGTTGACTGGATCACTTTGGACGATCTTTCGGAGATCCTCTATGTATCCCGCAACGCTATTTCAGGCGATCTTAAGCGCGTCGAGGCGCAGCTTGCTAAGTTCGATCTTAAACTTGAGCGGCGTCCTCATTACGGGATTCGCGTGAGCGGCTCGGAGATGTCGCGCCGTCTCTGTCTGGCAAACATTACGCTCGACAAGCTTGCAGAGCATCGTGAGAGCGATTCTCAGAACCAGGTGACCCTCGACACGATTGCCGCCTGTGTTAATGAAGTCATTGCCGAGGAAGGCTTCCAAATCAACTCAGCGGCCTATCAAAACCTGCTGGTTCATATCGCGGTCGCCATTTGGCGAATCCGCGAGCAGTGCTACGTCCCTCTCGAAGCCGACCATATTGAGAAGTTACGTACAGCGCGCGAGTTTGCGGTGGCCGGGTGTGTGGCTTTGGGTATCGAGAAGGCTTTCGACATTCGACTCCCAGAGGAGGAAGTTGCCTATATCGCCATTCACCTTGCGGGAAAGCAGTCTCTGTATGCTGGTCCTGATGGTGCCGATGAAGGTCTCGTAATTTCCGACGAAGTTTGGGATGTGGTCACCGAGATGCTCGAGTGCATCTGGGATTCCTATCACTTTGATTTTCGCGGCGATCTTGAGCTTCGCATGAACCTCGCGCGTCATATCGTTCCGCTTGCCGTGCGCCTCAAATATCGCATGCATATCGATAACCCGCTGCTTGCCGATATCAAGGAGCGATTCGCGCTCGCGTATTCGATGGCACTCGATTCGTCGGTCATCCTTGCCGAGCACTACGGTAGCTGTCTTTCGGACGACGAGATCGGCTATATCGCACTTGCCTTTGCCCTGGCGCTTGAGCGCCAGAAGAGCGAGGCCCCGCGTAAAAATATCCTCGTGGTATGCGCAAGCGGACAGGGAAGCGCCAAGCTTCTCGAGTACCGATACCGCCAGGAGTTTGGTGCCCTCGTGGACAAGATCCTGACTTGCGATGCCTCGCATATCGACAGTATCGATATGACGGGTATTGATTACGTATTTACCACGGTGCCCCTGCATAGAGCGCTTCCGGTGCCCGTGCGCGAGGTGAGTTTCTTTCTCGATGCCGACGACATGCACGATGTTCGGGAGATTCTTGCCGGTGCAAATGTCACCGGTGATCTTGCACCTTATTTTTCGGCTGACCTATTTGTCTCCGATATAGTCGCTGCAGACAAGAACGAGGTCATCTCAATTCTATGCGAGCAGGTTGCTGCCATGTGTAACGTGCCTGACGAGTTTAAGCAGCTGGTCATGCGTCGCGAGGAACTCGCGCAGACGAGTTTTGGCAATCAGGTCGCCATGCCCCATTCGGTCAAGGCCGTGACGGACGAGACGTTTGTTTGCGTTGGACTACTGCGCGAGCCGGTCGAATGGAACGGGCAGGCGGTACGGGCGGTCTTTCTCGTATCGGTTTCAAAGGCTAAGAACAAGAAGCTTGACCGTTTCTACCGCAGTATGGCCAAGATGCTTACCAGCAAAGAGGCTATCCAGGAGCTTGTCGACAACCAGCGATGGGATACCGTCGTCAAGCTTTTGAATATGTATGGAAAAACAGACGACAACGAGTAGAAGGAGACACCGATGGACGAGAGCAAATATGAAAATGCCCTTCAGATCATTTTGCATGCGGGCAACGCCAAGTCCGCCGCGCTCATGGCGATCGACGCTGCCCATGATGGCGATTTCGAAGAGGCCGAGAAGCAGCTCGCCGAGGCGCAGTCCGAGATGAGCGCAGCCCACAAGATGCAGTTCGAGCTCACTCAGGCCGAGGCAAACGGCAACGAGGTCGATATCAACATCATCTTGATCCATGCCGAGGACCATCTGACGATGGCCATCATGGCGAGTGATTTTGCCGAGCGCTTCATCGAGCTTTATCGCGACAAGTACAAGGGCAAGTAGCCCCAAAATACCGAGTTTGGTCAATCAAGCGCCCAAGATGAGCGCTTTTGAAAGGAGTCCGTTATGAACATCATGTTGGCTTGCTGCGCTGGTATGAGCACCTCGCTCGTTGTGAGCAAGATGGAGGAGGCCGCTAAGGCCCAGGGCAAGGATGATTACAAGATTTGGGCCGTCGAGCAAGGCCAGGTTGCCGAGGAACTCGGAAACTTTGACGTTTTGCTGCTTGGCCCGCAGGTCCGCCATCTTCAGCGCAAGCTCACCAAAGTCGTTGACGGCAAAGCTCCCGTTGCCGTAATCGATCCGGTTGCCTACGGCAGCTGCGATGGCGCCAAGGTCCTCAAGCAGGCGGAGGACCTGGTCGCCAAGGCATAAGGGCTCAATAGCCCAAAATCGCCGCTGTGCGATTAGCACTCGACAGCGGTCTACATCCGAAAGCACGTCATTAACTTTCGAAAGCAGGTACATCATATGGCTTTCTCCGAGAAATTCGAAGATGTGATGATGGTTGTCGCAGAAAAAGTAGGCGACAACGTATATCTCTCCGCAATTAAGGATGCCTTTACCGCGTTTATGCCCTTCGTTATCGTGGGCTCTATGGGCACGCTGCTCAAGACATTGGTCTCTTCCACCACGACGGGGCTTGCACAATGGGTGCCCGCGCTCGCGGGGCTTGAGCCGGCATTTTCCGCCATCAACTACTGCACCATGTCCTTCATGACGGTGCCCATCACCTTCCTGATTGGCCTTTACCTGGCCCGTGCCAAGAAGGCTCCGGAGTATCCGACGGCGCTCGTTTCCGTGGCGGCCTACATCTCCATGATTTGCGCCTCCATCAAGGTCGACGGTGCCGGCACGGCTCTCGAGGCTCCGGTGTCTGGTCTGCTTACCACCCAGATGGGCGCCCAGGGTCTTTTCGTCGGCATGATTACGGCCGTTGTGTTCGGCTCGCTTTTCTGCTGGCTTTCTACGATCGACCAGATCAAGATCAAGATGCCTCCTTCGGTTCCTTCTGGTATCTCCCAGTCTTTTAACGTTATGATTCCGGTCTTTATCGTCCTCGTCGTGAGTGCCGTCTTCGGCCTTGGCTTCCAGGCCCTTACCGGCTCCTACATCAACGACTGGATCTACGGGCTTATGCAGGCTCCGCTCGAGGCGGCCTTCAAGACTCCCGCTGGCGTTATCATCATCGTTGTCGTGTCTCAGCTCTTCTGGGTTCTCGGTATCCATGGTGGTCTCATCGTTTCCCCGGTGCGCAACCCCATGTTCAATGCGGCAATCGCTGCCAACACCGCTGCCCTTGCCGCTGGCACCATGCCCGATTCCCCGTTCACCATGGGCTTCTGGAACTGCTTCGTCGCCCCCGGTGGCGCTGGTATGACCCTCTGCCTCATCATTGCTATTTTCCTGTGCTCCAAGCGCGATGAGGAAAAGGCTATCGCTAAGCTCGGCTTCCTGCCTGGCATCTGCGGCATCTCCGAGCCCGTCGTCTTCGGTATCCCGCTGGTTCTTAACCCGATTTACGCGATTCCGTTTGCCTTTGGTTCCGGTATCTGCGTCGCCATCGCCATGTTCGCCACCTCTATCGGCTTCCTTCCCTGCAACACCGTTGACGTTCCCTTTGGTGTGCCCATCCTGCTCAATGCCTTTGTTGGCCATGGTTGGCAGGGTGTTGTAGTCCAGGTCGTCGAGCTTGTCGTCGGCGTGCTCATCTGGATTCCCTTCGTTATCGCCAACAGCAAGCTGGCCAAGAAGAAGCTGGAAGAGGCTGCCGAGGCCTAATGGCTCTGCGTATTGATTATTCGATAAACTGCCTGTAACTTCGAGGGGCGCGGTGCACGGGAGCGCTGCGGCCCTCTATTTCTACCTAAGGAGATAACCATGAGCTACGTGTTCCCCGAAGGCTTTTTGTGGGGCGGCGCCACCGCTGCCAACCAGTGCGAGGGAGCTTGGGATGTGGATGGCAAAGGCCTTTCGGTCGCAGATTGCACCACTTATAAGCCCAAGGTCGACAAAAAGGACTACGCGGCGTTGCACGGGATCACCGATGGGCAGATCAAGGAGGCCGAGGCTTCGACCGATACCCATATGTATCCCAAGCGTCACGGCATCGACTTCTTCCATCGCTACAAGGAGGACATTGCGCTTTTCCAGGAGATGGGCTTCAAGACGCTGCGCGTATCCATCCAATGGACTCGCCTGTTCCCCACGGGTACAGAGGAAGAGCCGCTCCAGGCCGGCATCGACTACTATCGCGATCTGTTCCGTACCATGAAAGATGCGGGCATTGAGCCACTTGTGACGCTTCATCACTACGAGATGCCGCTCTATTTGGCAAACTACTACGACGGTTGGGGCAAGCGCGAGGTCATCGACTTCTTCTTGCGCTTCTGCGAAGTTTGCTTCCGTGAGTTCGGCAAGTACGTGACCTATTGGCTCACGTTCAACGAGATCGACTCTGTGTTCCGTCACCCCTGGACCACGATTGGCGTTTGCACTGAGCGCTATCCCGAGGATAAGCGCGAGGAGCTTATCTACCAGTGTGTGCACAATCAGTTTGTAGCGAGCGCCCTTGCCACCAAGATGCTGCACGAGATGGTTCCCAGTGCTCAGATGGGCTGCATGGTCACGCGCACCCTCACCTATCCAGAGAACTGTAATCCCAAAAACATGCTGCTCGCGCAGAAGGACAACCGCGATAACTACTTCTATAGCGATGTCCAGGTACTCGGCGAGTATCCGCAGCATGTGCTCAACTATTGGAAGCGCAAGGGCATCCACGTCGAGTTCGGCATGGGTGACGAGGCTATTCTCAAGCAGTATCCGGTCGATTTCGTCTCCTTCTCTTATTACATGTCGATGGTTGACTCTATCGATGCGGACAAGCGCGAGAAGGTTGGCGGAAACCTTGCTACCGGCGTCAAGAACCCCTTCCTGCCCATTTCTGACTGGGGCTGGCAGGTCGACCCCGATGGTCTCACCTACGCGTTGATCGATATGCAGGACCGCTACCATAAGCCGCTTTTTATCGTCGAGAACGGCCTTGGCGCCTACGACAAAGTCAACGAAGACGGCACGATTGACGATGACTATCGCATTGATTACTTCCGTGAGCATATCAAGGCCATCGGCGTCGCTATCGAGGAGGGCGTCGACGTGATGGGCTATACCCCGTGGGGATGCATCGATTTGGTTTCGATGTCGACGTGCGAAATGGACAAACGGTACGGCTTTATCTATGTCGACCTCGACAATGAGGGCAACGGTACCTATGCACGCTCTAAGAAGAAGAGCTTCGATTGGTATCAGAAGGTTATTGCCACCAACGGTGCTGACCTCGACTAGCTTTCGTTCAACAAGTGTGAGGGCCGTCGCGATGGCGGCCCGTTTCTTATAGAAAAGAGGACGACCATGGGTGTTTTTCCTAAAGACTTTCTTTGGGGCGGCGCGACTGCCGCCAATCAGTTCGAGGGAGCCTGGGACGTAGACGGCAAGGGTCCGAGTTGCATGGATATGGCCACTAACGGCAACCATCACCACCCGCGCGAGATCACGCCCGAGCTCGACCCCAACAAGCTCTATCCCTGTCACGATGGTGTCGATTTCTACCATCACTACAAAGAGGACATCGCCTTGCTCACCGAGATGGGATTCAAGGTCTTTCGTTTCTCGATGAACTGGCCTCGCATCTTCCCAACGGGATTCGAAGATGAGCCCAACGAGGCCGGTCTTGCGTTTTACGATCGCGTGATGGACGAGTGCCATAAGTACGGCATCGAACCGCTCGTAACGCTGAGTCATTATGAGATGCCTTTTGCCATGTGCCAGAAAGTCGATGGCTGGGCTTCGCGCGAGGCTATTGACTGCTACGTGAAGTATGCCAAGACCGTCATGGAGCATTTCAAGGGCAAGTGCCGCTACTGGCTCACGTTCAACGAGATCAATTGCGGCATGATGTCCCTTGGCAACTATATGAGTCTCGGCATTCTGAATCCGGGCTCCTTTGACCTGCGCCATCAGAAAGACAACCCGCAGAAGCGTTTGCAGGCGCTGCACCATCAGTTTGTGGCAAGCGCTCTTGCGGTCAAGGCGGGGCATGAGATCGACCCCGACAACAAGATGGGTTGTATGATCGCCTACATGCTGGCCTATCCGCTCACGCCCAACCCTGCCGACGTCGAGCTCGCCCGCGAGCGCAACCAATATCGCAACTATTACTGTTCCGATGTCCAAGTGCGCGGCGAGTACCCCTACTTTGCCCAGCGTATCTGGGATGAGGAAGGCGTGACGCTCGATATCACCGACGAGGACCGTAAGGTTCTCAAAGAAGGTACAGTCGATTTCTATACGCACAGTTACTACCAGAGCCAGTGCGCAAGCACTGACCCTGCTGAGGAGACGAGCGGTAACCTTTTCGGGGGCGCCAAGAATCCTTACCTCAAGGAGACTGCATGGGAGTGGCCAATCGACCCTATGGGTCTGCGTATCATGCTCAACCAGGTGTACGAGCGCTATCAAATCCCCATTATGGTGGTTGAGAACGGCCTCGGCTGCTGCGATGAGGTCAACCCGGATGGATCCATCGACGACGATTACCGTATCGAGTACCTGCGCGATCACATCAAGGCCATGGCCGAGGCCATCAAGGATGGTGTTGAGGTCTGGGGCTACACACCTTGGGGCTGCATCGACCTGGTGAGCAATGCCGATGGAGAGATGGCCAAGCGCTACGGGTTTGTTTACGTCGATAAGCACGATGACGGCACCGGCACTATGGGGCGCTCGCGTAAAAAGAGCTTCTACTGGTACAAGAAGGTTATCGAGACCAACGGCGAGGAGCTGTAATGGGAGGAGCGGTTGCCGCGCTTATCAACCAGATCGTCATCATGTTTATCCTGATGGCGATCGGCTATGCTCTCTTCCGCATGAAGATTATCGACCGTAAGGGCACGAGCCAGATGGCCAATGTGGTCATCTATGTGGCGTATCCCTGCATTACGCTGAGAACTCTTATGGTCGACTTCGACCCCAACATGATCCGCGACGCGGGATTTTGCTTCGTGCTTACCGTTGTGGTCACGCTCATTTCGATTCCACTCACGCGTCTGTTCTTTAAAAAGGAGGATGGCGTCGCCCGTTACGGCGCCATCTTCTCCAACAGCGGCTTTATCGGGGTTCCCATTGTTATGGGCGTGTTCGGGTCCGAATACGTCTTCTACCTCTCCATCGGAGTCTCATGCCTCACGTTTTTCATTTGGACGTATGGTGTATGGTTGGTTTCGGGCGATAAGAGCCAGATGTCGTTTAAGAACTGCATTACTAACCCCAATCTCATCATGATCTTGATTGGTCTTGTTTGCTTATTCTTTTCAATCCATCCGCCTGCGTTGATGGCGACGATTCTCGATGACCTGGGTGCGCTCAATACGGGCCTTGTGATGCTTGTGCTTGGAGCCTATTTGGCACAGAGCGATATGCGTGCTGTCCTTACGAGCAAAAAGGCCTATCTCGTCAGCTTGGTGCGACTCGTCATCATCCCGGCGATCGTTGTCGGCATATTGGCGCTCTTCCCGTGGATTGATGCCAAGATCCGCCTCACGATGCTCATCGCTCTCGGTGCGCCTGTCGCATCGTTCGCGGCCATCTTGTCCGAGAAATACGGTGGCAACTATAAGTTTGGAATCGGCTTGGTGACGCTATCGACGATTCTGTCGCTCATCACCATGCCCATCATGCTTGAACTCGCGTCTTTGGTGATCGTATAGCCAGTTGGTAGTTAGGGGTTGACAATTACGTCAACCCCTAAACTCGTTAACGGCCGTTCTGGGGCGGCAAACGGTATAAAAACTCGCTAAAGTACCCATATTCATGAACAAACGAACGTATATGCTTGGGTGTGCCGTGGTAAAATCACAGGCGTTATCGGAACAACCTTACAGGAGGTTCTTTTATGCTCGTCAACGCAGCAGACATGCTCAAGAAGGCCGAGGCCGGCAAGTACGGTCTTGGTGCCTTCAACACCAACAACCTCGAGTGGACCCTGGCTATTCTCCAGGCCGCCGAGGAGGCCAAGTCTCCGCTGATCCTTCAGTGCACCGCTGGTGCCGCTAAGTGGATGGGCGGTTTCAAGGTCTGCGCCGACATGGTCAAGGCTGCCGTCGAGGCCACGGGCGTTACCGTTCCCGTCGCCCTTCACCTCGATCACGGTTCTTACGAGGACTGCTTCAAGTGCATCGAGGCCGGCTTCACGTCCATCATGTATGACGGCTCTCACGAGGAGACCTTCCAGCTTAACCTCGACCGCACCAAGGAGCTCGTTGAGCTTGCCCACTCCAAGGGCATGTCCATCGAGGCCGAGGTCGGCGGCATCGGCGGCACCGAGGACGGCGTGACCTCCAGCGGCGAGCTCGCTGATCCTGCTGAGTGCAAGCAGATCGCTGACCTGGGCGTCGACTTCCTCGCCTGCGGTATCGGCAACATCCACGGCGTGTACCCTGCCGACTGGGCTGGCCTTTCCTTCGAGCGTCTGGGCGAGATTAAGGCCCAGACCGGCGACCTGCCCCTCGTCCTGCACGGTGGCACTGGCATCCCCGAGGATCAGATCAAGAAGGCCATCTCCCTGGGTATCTCCAAGATCAACGTCAACACCGACCTTCAGCTCGTCTTCGCCAAGGGCGTTCGCGAGTACATCGAGGCTGGCAAGGATCAGCAGGGCAAGGGCTTTGACCCCCGCAAGCTCCTCAAGCCTGGTCGCGACAACATCGTTGCCCGCACCAAGGAGCTCATGGAGGAGTTTGGCTCCGTCAACAAGGCGTAAGCGTCGCTAAACTTCCCGCCGGAAGCCCCGTCCCCCTACACTGTTTCCTTTGCGCTCACCTGGCTTTGCCAGAAGTCGCGCCAAGAAAACAGCTCCGGGGGACGGGGCTTCCTTCGTTTAACGCCGCAGGGTTACGAGTCTGAATTAAGATGGCTACTGGCTTTGCCAGAAGTCGCGCGACGGAAACAGCTCCGGGGAAACGGGGCCTCCTTTGTTAACTTGCTACAGGGTTACTGGTCTGATTTTAGTTATATGGTTACCGTTCAGCGGTGTTGATGGCTCCCTTGTTGGGGCTTTCTTTTTATCTCGCTACAATGGGCTTCAAGCGTTCTAGTGACTTGGAGTTTTGGTATGGCTGTTATTAATGTGCTGCCTTCGGATGGGAAGGTTATTGACGAAGGTCCTGTTGGTTGCTCTGTTGATGTCTGCTGTGATGATTTTCGCCATCTCGATATTGGGCTACCGCCCGAGATTCTTCGTCTTAAGGATGCGGGGTATTTGACGCAGGCTGTTGCTGCCTGCGATCGCCTTTTGGAGCAGAACCCCGAGCCTTCGCTGGCTGCTTGTGTTCGTGCCGAGCGGTATCGCATGCTCGAGACGCCGCTTCATTTTTCGGTGTCGCGCGATCAGGCTATTGCGATGATTCGCGAGGAGTGGCCAGAGTTTACCGAAGAGCAGTTTGATGACCTGATTAATCGTAAGCGTATTGACTGGCGCTTTATCGATGGCGAACTGTTCGTTCTCGACAACTTCCTCGATTCGCTTCGCGTATATCCCAAAGAGGTTCCCGGCATGCGGCCCGATTCTACGGACGGAGTAGCACTGCGCAACGAGATGCTCAAGGAGATGGAGTCGCAAAACGGATTGGCTCGCGTCATTACGCTTAAAGCGTCCGTGTCTGTCCCCGGCGCTCTGGAAGGGGAGACCGTTTGCGCTTGGCTTCCCGTCGCGGCTGCCTGCCGTCAGCAGTCTCGGGTCGAGATTCTCGACATGACGCCGGAGGGCGCTGTTGCTCCCGCGAATGCTTCGGCGCGTAACGCCTCGTGGTCTTCCTCGAGCGAGCACTTATTTTCGGTGACCTATCGTTATCACATCGATGCTGCTTATTGTGATGTCTACGGTGGCACACTTCCGGTTCACCCGCGTATGGACGCGCCTCTGCCCGAGGATATTTCCGAGGACCGTCCGCACATTGCATTTACGCCGTATCTGCAGCAGCTGACGGCCAGTGTTGTTGACGGACTCGAGGATCCGCTCGATCGCGCCCGTGCTATCTATGATTACCTGACGCAGCATATCGACTATCGCTATCAGCCGCCGTACTTGCTTTTGGGATCTATTGCCGATGACTGCGCGCATTCGCTCCGCGGCGATTGCGGCGTTATGGCGCTCACGTTTATCACCATGTGCCGTATCGCGGGCGTGCCTGCCCGTTGGCAGAGCGGCCTGTATGTTGCGCCCGATTCGGTGGGGTCGCACGACTGGGCAGAGTTCTATACGCCGCAGACCGGTTGGCTCAACGCCGACGTGTCATTTGGATCTTCTGCTCGCAGGATGGGGGAGGAGTGGCGCCGCCGTCACTACTTTGGCAATCTCGACCCGTGGCGTATGGTGGCCAACAATCGATTCCAGGCAGAGTTTGAGCCCTCTTTCGACGGCATGCGCGAGGACCCTTACGATAACCAGATGGGTGAGGCTTCGGTCGACGGTCGCGGATGCCGTTGGCGCGAGATGCTCCGCACGGTCGAACTCATCGAAATGCTCGAAGTTCCATTTTCGGACTAATCGGTAGAAAGCTGTGATAAACTAACTCACGCATTGCGTGCCCGAGTGGCGGAATTGGCAGACGCAGTGGACTCAAAATCCACCGTTGGCAACAACGTGCGAGTTCGAGTCTCGCCTCGGGCACCATTCATGCAAGCGAGCGTTCAAGGGGGTTGCGGCCCCCTTTTTCGTGCCGAACTCGCGTGAGCGCGCGAAGCGTTAAGCAAACAGGCCTGTGGCCTGTTTGTAGCGGAGCGTGGCGAGGGCGCCACGCGCCCGAAGCCCGGGGCTTCGCGAAGCGAAGGCCCTTCGAGTCTCGTCTCGAGCACCATACATGCAAGCGAGTGTTCAAGGGGGTCAAGGTCCCTTTTTCGTGTACGTAATGTGATAACGCGCTGTACGTGTTATTATTCGCAAGGCGTTGTTCCCGCAATGCCCTAAAGAGGAACCTGAGGGTTCCCACCTTTTGGCGCCAATGAGCAGCTGACTGGTCATACAACTTAGATTCCCTTCCTCAAATCGAGGAAGTCTATGTGTACGACCTGGTTGCTGAGAAGCGCCGGGTTATTTTTTTATGAATGGAGGTAGGGAAAATAGCTAAGTCTGATGACACCCGCATCAACGACGAGATCACTGCATCTTCGTGTCGTTTGATTGGCGTCGATGGCTCTCAGCTCGGCCTGTTCGCCATCCGCGATGCCCAGCGCGTCGCCGACGATCAGGGTCTCGACCTGGTCGAGATCGCTCCCAACGCGGAGCCGCCGGTCTGCAAGGTCATGGACTACGGTAAGTTCAAGTACCAGCAGGCCATGAAGGCCAAGGCTGCTCGTAAGAACCAGTCCAAGGTCGAGGTCAAGGAAATGAAGTTCCGACCCAAGATCGACGTTGGCGACTACGAGACCAAGAAGGGCCACGTTCTGCGTTTCCTCAAGAAGGGCGCACGCGTTAAGATCACCATCATGTTCCGCGGCCGTGAGATGGCTCACCCGGAGCAGGGCCTTAACGTTCTCGAGCGTCTCGCCGAGGATCTCAAGCCTTACGCTACGGTCGAGTCCAAGCCTAAGATGGAAGGCCGTAACATGCTTATGCTGCTCGCCCCGATTAAGGGCGCCTTCGATGAGGATAAAGCGGCAAGCGATAGCAAGTAACTAGTGTTCTGTAACCGATTAAGGAGTATTTCATGCCTAAGATGAAGTCCCACAGCGGCACCAAGAAGCGTTTCCGCAAGACTGGTACCGGCAAGCTTATGCGCGCCAAGGCTTTCAAGAGCCACATCCTGAGCAAGAAGTCCACCAAGCGTAAGCGTGGCTTCCGTCAGGAGACCGAGATCGCCGCTGCCGACCGCAAGGTCATCAAGTCGCGTCTCGCCTAAGTTCGCGTTCCCGTTTTTCGTTTTACCGTCTAGGAGTTGATAGAACATGGCACGTATTAAGCGCGCTGTTGCCGCCAAGAAGAAGCGCCGTACCGTTATGCACCGTGCGAAGGGTTACTACGGTGCCGCTTCGCGTACTTACAAGCATGCTAAAGAGCAGGTCCAGCACTCCCTGCAGTATCAGTATCGTGATCGCCGCAACAAGAAGCGCGAGATCCGTTCTCTCTGGATCACCCGTATCAACGCTGCTGCTCGCCTGAACGACATCTCTTACTCTCAGTTCATGCACGGCCTGAAGGTTGCCGGCATCGAGCTCGACCGCAAGGTCCTGGCTCAGATGGCTTACGAGGACATCGAGTCCTTCAACGAGCTGGCTGCCATTGCCAAGAAGGCTCTCGAGGCCTAATAGATTCTGTTGAATCGCTAGGGGAGTGTCGCGTTGTGCGCGGCGCTCCCTCTTTTTATCTGAAGTGCGGTTTACATTGCTAAAAGCGCGGGTAGATAAACACTTACAGGTGACCGATCTCTATATATTCCTGAACCAAAGGGTCATCATCTGATATGTGCGGAAGATCCGCGCCAGTCTTTCTATTACCTATAGAAAGCGATATGTTGTGTAGGACTTGTGAAGAGCGGAATTGACGTCCCACAAGGCTTCGCGGTCTGGCAATATATCTCCTTGCCGCGCGGCCCGGTCGGACCGGATCAGCCGCACAGCGTGCACCTTGAGAACCGGATACTGCGAGGATGGACACATTCAGTGTCGCATCCGGGCAGACATCGAACCATTTGAAATGGTCTAACTTGGATTTGTTTTTCGCAAGGCCGCCGAGAGGCGGCCCCGAGAAATTCCTTTTCCTATACTAAAACCATATGAATCGAACGGAACCGATCAGCTAATAGTTGTGAGGACCGGACGGGCTCGAAGCCCAGAATATTTTGGACGGAGAGTTCGATCCTGGCTCAGGATGAACGCTGGCGGCGCGCCTAACACATGCAAGTCGAACGGCACCTATCTTCGGATAGAAGCGAGTGGCGAACGGCTGAGTAACACGTGGAGAACCTGCCCCCTCCCCCGGGATAGCCGCCCGAAAGGACGGGTAATACCGGATACCCCGGGGTGCCGCATGGCACCCCGGCTAAAGCCCCGACGGGAGGGGATGGCTCCGCGGCCCATCAGGTAGACGGCGGGGTGACGGCCCACCGTGCCGACAACGGGTAGCCGGGTTGAGAGACCGACCGGCCAGATTGGGACTGAGACACGGCCCAGACTCCTACGGGAGGCAGCAGTGGGGAATCTTGCGCAATGGGGGGAACCCTGACGCAGCGACGCCGCGTGCGGGACGGAGGCCTTCGGGTCGTAAACCGCTTTCAGCAGGGAAGAGTCAAGACTGTACCTGCAGAAGAAGCCCCGGCTAACTACGTGCCAGCAGCCGCGGTAATACGTAGGGGGCGAGCGTTATCCGGATTCATTGGGCGTA
Source organism: Collinsella sp. AM17-1 (assembly GCF_003470665.1). Classification (GTDB taxonomy): domain Bacteria; phylum Actinomycetota; class Coriobacteriia; order Coriobacteriales; family Coriobacteriaceae; genus Collinsella. The sequence goes on along the minus strand of NZ_QRJZ01000009.1, from coordinate 976 downwards.
AAGCGCGCGTAGGCGGCCCGGCAGGCCGGGGGTCGAAGCGGGGGGCTCAACCCCCCGAAGCCCCCGGAACCTCCGCGGCTTGGGTCCGGTAGGGGAGGGTGGAACACCCGGTGTAGCGGTGGAATGCGCAGATATCGGGTGGAACACCGGTGGCGAAGGCGGCCCTCTGGGCCGAGACCGACGCTGAGGCGCGAAAGCTGGGGGAGCGAACAGGATTAGATACCCTGGTAGTCCCAGCCGTAAACGATGGACGCTAGGTGTGGGGGGACGATCCCCCCGTGCCGCAGCCAACGCATTAAGCGTCCCGCCTGGGGAGTACGGCCGCAAGGCTAAAACTCAAAGGAATTGACGGGGGCCCGCACAAGCAGCGGAGCATGTGGCTTAATTCGAAGCAACGCGAAGAACCTTACCAGGGCTTGACATATGGGTGAAGCGGGGGAGACCCCGTGGCCGAGAGGAGCCCATACAGGTGGTGCATGGCTGTCGTCAGCTCGTGTCGTGAGATGTTGGGTTAAGTCCCGCAACGAGCGCAACCCCCGCCGCGTGTTGCCATCGGGTGATGCCGGGAACCCACGCGGGACCGCCGCCGTCAAGGCGGAGGAGGGCGGGGACGACGTCAAGTCATCATGCCCCTTATGCCCTGGGCTGCACACGTGCTACAATGGCCGGTACAGAGGGATGCCACCCCGCGAGGGGGAGCGGATCCCGGAAAGCCGGCCCCAGTTCGGATTGGGGGCTGCAACCCGCCCCCATGAAGTCGGAGTTGCTAGTAATCGCGGATCAGCATGCCGCGGTGAATGCGTTCCCGGGCCTTGTACACACCGCCCGTCACACCACCCGAGTCGTCTGCACCCGAAGTCGCCGGCCCAACCGCGAGGGGGGAGGCGCCGAAGGTGTGGAGGGTGAGGGGGGTGAAGTCGTAACAAGGTAGCCGTACCGGAAGGTGCGGCTGGATCACCTCCTTTCTAGGGAGATA
>NZ_QRJZ01000008.1:15783-100020 GCF_003470665.1 Collinsella sp. AM17-1 | reverse complement strand
AAGCACTTAATGTGCTTTCCGTCTTGCGCAGGACTGTAGAGCAGCAAACTTAACCCGCGCCAGCCGGCCCCGGAGACCCTCCCGGAGGGCCCAAAAAATATTTTCAAAAAAGTTGTTGCGCACCGGACAGGCTTCTGTGTATACTAATCCCCGCAGCGCACGCGAGCGGAAACAAACGCGAACGACTGCCTGGGGAGTTAGCTCAGTTTGGTTAGAGCGCCGGCCTGTCACGTCGGAGGTCGCGGGTTCGAGCCCCGTACTTCCCGCCAACGCAATTAAAACCACGTCTCCGGACGTGGTTTTTTGCGTTTGATAGGACCTTGATCCCATCGGCTCCTTTCGCCCAAAACCAAAGCCTTCCAATTCCCGGACAAGCTCCGCTTGAGACATGGTTCAAACAAGGAATTTGTTGCGCAACGCCTGCTCAATGAAGTAGGGGCAGGTTATACTGAATTGCACTGTGGGCCGTTTTTGATGCAAGAGGCTTCAAACACGGCATTCAGTGGGCACCCATTTTGCAATTTGGGCGTCCATACGGTCATTGGTGTCTCGACGTAAGCTCGGCCCCGGAGCTCGTTCGAGCTGTTCCTATTCTTTGAAAGGGGAAAAATGGACATATCGAGGAAGACTGATTACGCCCTTCGCATGCTCGCGATGCTTGCCGAGGACCCGGAGCGTCTGCTTTCTGTTCGCACCGCCGCCGAAGAGGTCAACGTCCCGTATTCGTTTGCCCGTTCGATCCAGCATGGTTTGGTTCAGGCCGGTATTGTGGAGAGCCTGCGTGGCGTCCATGGCGGCATGCGTCTTAAGGTCAGCCCCGACGATGTCACCATCCGCCAGGTCGTCGAGGCCGTTCAAGGCCCTATGGTTATGAATGATTGCACCGCGCCCGATGGTGACTGTGCGCGCATGGGCACGTGCTGCTATCATCCCCTGTGGGCCGGAGCTCAAGCATTGATGCGCGACTACCTCGATTCCGTTTCGCTCGGCGACATCGTCGCTCACCGCCAGTTCCCGGCCGTCGATCCCAAGTTCGCCGACCGCGAAGCGTTTCCCGAGTACGCCACCTGTGCGTATACATGCCGGGAGGAATAGCGCCGCATAAGGAGCATAGATATGATTCAGGACCCCTTTCGTTCGATGATTCGTTCGGAAGGGGTCCTGCGTTATCGCGACCTTCCGTGGCGCCGCACGCGCGATCCGTACATCATTTGGCTTTCCGAGGTCATGTTGCAGCAAACACAGGTGCCACGCGTGGAGACGCGTATGCCGGCGTGGCTCGATCGCTTTCCGACCGTGCAGGCGCTTGCCCAGGCCGCGCCTTCCGATGTTTTGGACGCTTGGCAGGGCATGGGCTACAACCGACGCGCTCTGGCGCTCCACAAGGCCGCTCAGCGCGTTGTGGAGGACTGGGACGGTGAGTTTCCGCGTGAGACGCGTGACTTGGTCGCTCTGCCTGGTATTGGCCCGGCAACGGCGCAAGGTATCCGGTCGTTTGCGTTTGACCTTCCAGGCGTGTATCTGGAGACCAACGTGCGCACGGTCTTTCTGCATCACTTCTTTCCCGATGTACCGGCTGTTCCCGACCGCGAGCTGGTGCCGCTGATTCAGGCGGCCTGTCCGGCGGTCCCCGGTGCGGCGACCGACGAGATCGCTCCCTTTGCCGTGCCGCTCGATGATGCCGACACGCCGCGCGCGTGGTATTACGCGTTGCTGGATTACGGCGCATATCTAAAAAAGACGTTGCCCAATCCGTCCAGGCGCTCGGCGGGCTATAGCCGTCAATCAAAGTTTGAGGGCTCACGTCGCCAAAAGCGCGCGCATATCGTGCGCATGTTGCTGGCAGCGCGCGATGGCCAACCGGCGGGGATTACGCTTGCTGATGCCGTGGTGGGCGTTAACGATATGGAAGCGGCGGCTGGGCGCGGGCCGGTCGAGCGCGAGCTTGTCGCGGGCATTCTGGCCGACCTGGAGCGTGAGGGCTTTTGCCGAGCCGAGGGCGATCGCTGGCTGAGCATTTAGCCCGTGGAAATCTGAAGAACAGGATTGTAAGGTTTAGATTTCCGACATGAGGGCATCCTAAAGACGAGGCCGCTCGAAGCCTACGGGCGGCATGCGTTGAAGGGAAGTACACCTATGGATTTTGAGAATTCCCAAACCAAGAAGAACCTCGAGACCGCTTTTGCCGGTGAGTCCCAGGCACACACCAAGTATCGCTACTATGCCTCCAAGGCAAAGAAGGACGGCTACGTTCAGATCTCGAACATCTTTGCCGAGACGGCTGGCAACGAGTCCGAGCACGCCAAACTGTGGTTTAAGTATCTGCACGATGGCGCCGTCCCCGATACCCTGGACAATCTGCGCGATGCCGCCGCGGGTGAGAACTACGAGTGGACCACGATGTACGACGAGTTTGCCAAGACCGCCGAGGAAGAGGGCTTTGCCGAGATTGCCGCAAAGTTCCGTGGTGTCGCCGCCGTCGAGAAGGCCCACGAGGAGCGCTACAACAAGCTCGTCGAGCGCATCGAGTCGGGCGAGGTGTTTGAGCGTGAGGGCGTAAAGGTGTGGAAGTGCCTGAACTGCGGGCACCTGCACGTTGGTGCCGAGGCGCCTGAGGTGTGCCCGGTGTGCAACCACCCCAAGGCGTACTTTGAGGAGCAGGTGGTGAACTACTAGCGCGTGACGCTGGCTGCTGCGGAGCGCGGGGCGGGGAAATACCTTTGCCTCTCGCTCACGGCTCCGCAGGGTCGCGCGAGGCAAAGGTATTTCCCCGCCCCGCGCTCCGGCGTTGGGTCGCCGCGTGCTCGTTGTGGAAAAGCTGATAATTAAGTTTGCGTGCCGCCCCTTTTTTGGGCGGCACGTTTTTGTATGGGGCCAGTTGGGGCGGTGACGTTGCTTAGGGGGTACACTGGGTAGCGTTGGCTATTCGTTTCCTCTTGTGAGGTGTTGGTTATGGGTAAGAAATCTCGGGCTCGGGTGGCTGCTGCTGGGACTCGTAAGGATCCTGAGCGTCGGGTTGTTGAGGGCGGCAAGGCAGAGCGTGCCGATAAGAAGAAAGCCGGTGCGCATGCTCATCCTGAGTGGGCGCCTCATTTGAATTCGGCTAGTGAGGATTTGACTGCCAAGTTGTTTACTCTGGTCGAGGTCATCTTGGGCGTGGTGCCCGTGGTGGTCATTGGCTTGTTCCTGGCCTCTAAGGATGCCACGAGCGTGGATAAGCTCACCGATGTCTTTTCTCAGGACCCCTCGATGGTGGTCACGTTTATCTCTGCGTGCTTGCAGCCGTTTGTAGCGTACATGCTGTACATGATTTATCGCAAATACTGCGAGGGCGATGCGGGCTTTGCCGCCGGCAACTTGATCGGCCTCTTGTGCTCCGAGATCCTACTGCTCAATATCCCGGGCGTCATCGGTATGGGCATCTTGTTGTGGCGTGTTTGGCGCAACGTCGCTCCGCACTTCGAGAGCTGGCTGTTTGAGCGCCGTGCAATGGGCGTGCTGGTCGACATCGCGGGCTCACTCGTGATCCTGGTCCTGGCGTTTATGTGTGCCACCGCCGCCCGCGGTCTCGCGGGCATGTAGTCTGTCCTAACCGACCACGGAGCGCAGGGCGGGGAAACCTTTCCCTCTCGCTCACGGCTTCGCAGGGTCGCGCGAGGCAAAGGTTTCCCCGCCCTGCGCTCCGGCGTTGAGTCGTCGCATGCTCGTTACAGAAAAGCTGATAATAAGTTTGTGTGCCGCCCCTTTTGGGGCGGCACGTTTTTGTGTGTGGGGTCCCTGTCTTCACAATTTTCGTCAAGCTTTTGGTTAGATTTTGGTCAGTTGGCGTAAGAGCGGAAGGCCAAAAGATTGCTGGCGAAAAAAGCTCAGAGAAAGTGCTGGTAGGGGAGTTGTTGAGCTTTTCGACAGCTTTTGAGCAAAAGAAACTTTGTGGCTATTGCCGGCGATTGCGTTGTCGCGGTCATGGCGGTGCGGGATGCTGGTCGTAAGCGTCGAATGCTCCGATTTTGGAGGCCAGCATGGATCTGTTTCTTGAGACTCCGCAGCAACAAGCTGAGCGCATGCTGCGTCAGCAGCAACGACTCATGGAGATGCAAATGCAAGGGGTTGCCAACCAGGCGCCCGTGCAAAATGTCGTGCCCGCTGCTGTACCTGCAGCTGTGCCCGGGTGTGAATCGGCGCCAGAGGCCTATTCCGTACAGCAGGATTCATATGCGCAGGAGCTCGCGTTCGATAAGCGCCGTGCGCGTCACCGTTGCTGGGCCCAGCGCCTGCGTACGCTGGCGATGATCGTGCTGATCCCGCTGGGGCTTGCGGCCATCTTTCTGGCGTCGTATGCCCTCACGTGCATCCTCAACGGCGCATCGCCCAACGAGGTGCTCCAGCATCTAGCGGCCCTGGGCCAGCGCCTAGGTGACGTCATAACAACCATCCGCGCCGGCTGGGAGAGCTAGCGTTTGTCACATTAGGACTTCTAGGGTGTAGGGATTATCGCCACGAGTAAAACTCTTGCATCCCGTGGGTCCTGTCGTGCGATTGATAGTATTATCGAAGATGAATAATAATAGGATTTGCTATGTATAAGCATGATTTAGAGCAGACTCTTTTGGGCATTGACGAAGAGGCAGAGCTGGAAATAGGTCCAAGAGACGATAGGCCGAGCGTTGTATTGGTGGGAGGAAGCGCCTTCATGCTAAACGATGTGACGAATCGGTCGGTTACACATGACATTGATGTGTTTGAGGCAGACAGGTGCCTCCGCGAGATCATAGCTCGATACCCCGAGGTGAATGGTATGGCGGTGGCATATTGTGATCAGATGCCATTCAATTACGAAGATCGTTTGATTCCCTTGGATATTGGGGCGCGTTTTATCAGGTACTTTACGCCATCCTTGGAGGACCTGGCGGTGATGAAGCTCTATGCCTACCGTCCGAACGACATCGTCGATCTTCATAGTCAGGCATTCGTCGACCGACTTGATTGGGGGCTGCTCGAACGGCTTATATTCGACGAGGGCGAGGCGCTGGCGTCGTCGCCTTCGGAGCGGAGTTATCAAGAGATGGTCTGCGCATACAGGCAATACAAAAAGGAGGTGCTCGGTTGAATCTGACCTTTGAGGGATTCTTAAAAGGCTATTGCCGAGAGCTGTCCGGACAGCAGTCACTGAGTTTTAGAAAACTGGTTGAGCAGGCGATGACGGTTGCGCCGCGCGTGGCGGAGCCTCTGTTTTTGCTCGCTTTGGCGCAAGGAAAAGCCGAATACGTTCTGGGTTTATCCGAGGGCTCGTGGATGGAAGAGGATTACCGAGACGTTTTGTCCTTGTACGGTCAAGCGGGTAACATAATATCTTTATGCGCCAAAAGTGAGCTTCCTAATCGTTATGCCAACGTTTGGCGTGTGTATAGAGCGGTGAAGGAAAAGCCGGTGGCGAACAGAAGGATCAACGCCCTGATGCGAAAAAGAATACTGGAAGCATTGGAGGAATCGGGCGTAACGCGCTATGGCCTCTGCCGTGCTCTGCACCTGAACAAAGGAAACGTATACGCATACTTGGCGGGCGATGACTCAAAGGTGAGCAGGGAGACGGCGCGCCGCATTATGGAATATGCGGAGGAGAGGGGCACCCAAGAAGGGGCCGGCCGCCCGGTGCGTGTGGCGGGGTAAGATTGATCGCGGTTTTGATTGGTGCTCGATTGGGTTTGTTGGGCGGAGTTTATGTCTGCTATTGATATTGTGCTTGTTGTGATCGCCTTGGTGGCGGTGGGGGTTGCTGTGGCTTGCGCCCTCCAGCTCAAGAGCCTGCGTGCCGAGCTGCGGGAGCGTGGCGACAGTAGCGCGGAAACGCTGGCAGCGCTCGAGCAGGCCAACAGCACGCTCGACACCCTGAACGTCGCGTTGGCCGAAACCCGCCGCACGGCAAATGCCATCGCGCAGCAGCAGACGACCGATGCCGCCGTAGAGCAGCAGCGCTACCTGACCATTGCGCGCGAGTTCTCGCAGGCCGGCGACCGCATGGATGACCTGCGCCGCGAGACGGCCCAACAGCTTGGCGCCAACCGCGAAGGCATCGAGCACCGCCTGGACAAGGTGCGCGAGACGGTCGATGCTCAGCTGGGCGCCATCCGCAAAGACAACAACGTGCAGCTCGACCAAATGCGTGCGACGGTGGACGAGAAGCTCTCTCGCACGCTCAACGACCGACTGTCGGCATCGTTTAAGCAGGTGAGCGACCAGCTCGAGGCCGTGTACAAGGGCCTGGGCGACATGCAGTCTATCGCCACCGGCGTGGGCGACCTTAAGCGCGTGCTGGGCAATGTCAAGGCGCGTGGCATTTTGGGCGAGGTGCAGCTGGGTGCAATCCTGGCGGACATCCTCACGCCCGATCAGTATCTGGAAAACGTCGCCACCAAGCCCGGCGCCTCGGAACGCGTTGAGTTTGCTGTCAGGCTGCCGGTGGACGAGGGCGACCCCGTGCTGTTGCCGATTGACTCCAAGTTTCCGGGCGACGCGTACGAGCATCTGCTCGACGCCCAGGAGTCTGGTGACGCTGAGGCCGTCGCCGCAGCGCGCAAGACGCTCGATATGATGGTGAAACGCGAGGCCAAGGACATCTGCGAAAAGTACCTGAGTGTGCCGGCAACGACCAACTTTGGCATCATGTTCGTGCCGTTTGAGGGGCTGTACGCCGAGATCGTCAGCCGCCCCGGGCTTATCGAGATCCTGGGCCGCGACTATCACGTCAACGTGGCCGGTCCCAGCACCATGGCCGCCATTCTCAACAGCCTGCAGATGAGCTACCAGACGTTTAGGCTGCAAAAACGTACCGACGACGTACTGCGCGTGCTCTCCGCGGTCAAGGCCGAGCTGCCGCGCTATCAGGCGGCGCTGCGCCGCGCCCAGCAGCAGATCGAGACCGCGGGCAAAACGGTCGAGGGCATCATTACCACGCGCACCAACGTCATGGAGCGTAAGCTCAAGGACATCGACGCGCTGGAGGATGCTGAGGAAGCCGACGCGATTTTGGGCTTGGAGTCCGCAGGCCTGCTCGCAGACCAAAAAGACGAGGACTAGTCGCAACGGACGGTGGGTCGCCGGCGTAAACGCGGGTGCCCCATCGCTTTTCGCATCGTGCTTGCCTGAAGTGCGCTTCAATGTGCAACAATGGCGTTTCGCCCTATCAGATGCGAAAGGAAGCCCATGTCTCAGAGAAGCGCCAGTCCGCTCAGCCGCTCCACCGTGCGCCGCACGCTGCAGCGGTTTTGGGGTGTCACGCGCACGCAGCCGCTGATTGTCTTTCTCTCGGTGCTCTCGTCGGCGGGCTACATCTTTTTGCTCACGTTTGCCAACACCTACGTGATGGCCCTCATCGTCGACCGCGTCCAGGCCGGCCCCGTGGCGGGCGACCAGGTGTTTGAGGTCTTTGGCCCTTACATTCTGGCGCTCGTACTCGTTAACCTGGTGGGTCAGATCCTCTCCAAGCTGCAGGACTACACCGTCTACAAGCTCGAGATTGCGGGCAACTATCACCTGGCGCGCCTGTGCTTCGACACGCTCTCCAACCAATCCATGACATTCCATACCAGCCGCTTTGGCGGATCGCTTGTGAGCCAGACAAGCCGTTTTATGAGCGGCTACACGGGTCTGGTCGACGTGACGGTGTATTCGCTCATTCCCACCATCACCTCGGTCATCTGCACCGTGGCCGCACTCGCCCCGGTGGTGCCGACGTTTACCGTGATCCTGGTGTGCATCATGGTCGTCTACATCGCGTTTGTCTGGCTTATGTACAAGCGCATCATGCCGCTTTCGGCCGCGACGTCCGCCGCGCAGAACAAGCTCTCGGGCGTGCTCTCCGACGCGGTCACGAACATCTTGGCCGTCAAGACTTGCGGGCGCGAGGACTTTGAACGTGATCTGTTCGATACCGCCGACCGCGCCGCGCGCGACGCCGAGACGGTCTCGATGCACGCCATGATGCAACGCAACTTTACGACCTCGGGCCTTATCGTCATCACCATGGCTGTGGTGAGCGTGTTCGTCGCGGGCGGCAACGCGTGGTTTGGCATCTCGGCCGGCACGCTCGTCATGATCTTTACCTATACGTACAACCTCACCATGCGCCTGAACTACGTGAGCTCCATGATGCAGCGCATCAACCGCGCGCTGGGCGATGCGGCCGAGATGACGCGCGTGCTGGACGAGCCGCGTCTGGTGGCAGACGACGAGAACGCCTCCGAGCTCAAGGTGCGCGAGGGCGCGATTGATTTTGAGCACCTGAGCTTTGCATACCGTGATGCCGCGGCGGACGAGAGCGTGTTCGACGACCTGACGCTCCATGTGGCGGCGGGCCAGCGCGTGGGCCTGGTGGGCAAATCGGGCTCGGGCAAGACGACGCTTACCAAGCTGTTGCTGCGCTTGGACGATGTGCAGGGCGGCCGCGTGCTCGTGGACGGCCAGGACGTCTCGCGCTGTACGCAGCAGAGCCTGCGCCGTCAGGTGGCCTACGTGCCACAGGAGGCGCTGCTGTTCCACCGCTCCATTCGCGAGAATATCGCCTACGGCCGCCCCGACGCCACCGACGAGCAAATTCGTGAGGCGGCGCGCCTGGCCAATGCCCTGGAGTTTATCGACCGCCTGCCCCATGGCTTTGACACCATGGTGGGCGAGCGCGGCGTTAAGCTTTCGGGCGGCCAGCGCCAGCGCGTGGCCATTGCCCGTGCCATCCTCACCGACGCGCCGATTCTGGTACTCGACGAGGCGACGTCTGCCCTCGATAGCGAGTCCGAGGCGTTGGTGCAGGAAGCTCTCGAGAACCTGATGCGCGGCCGCACCTCCATTGTGGTGGCGCATCGCCTGTCCACCGTGGCGGCGCTCGACCGCATCGTGGTGCTGGCGGATGGCGAGATCGTCGAGGACGGCACGCATGTGCAGCTCGTCGAGGCGGGTGGCGAGTACGCGAGTCTGTGGAGCCGTCAGACCGGCGCATTCTTGGAGGCGTAAGCGTCTAGGACGTGGGACAATTGTGCCCATAAGTTTATTGTGCCGTTGAGCCGAGGAGTCGTTATGCCACGCGAGACCAATGCCGCCAAGCGCGAGCGCGCCATCGAGGTGTGTGAGCGCCTCAACCGTCGCTATGGCCCGGTCGAGTGCTTTTTGGACCACGAGAATCCCTTCCGCCTGCTGATCGCGGTGCTACTCTCGGCGCAAACGACCGACGCGCAGGTCAACAAGGTGACGCCGCGGCTGTTTGCCCAGTGGCCCACGCCCGAGGCCATGGCCGGGGCGAGCGTGGCTGACGTGGCGGACACCATTAAGTCACTCGGCTTTTATAAGAGTAAGGCCAAGCATGCCGTGGAGGCCGCCCAGATGATCGTTGCTGACTACGGCGGCGAGGTACCGGCCGACATGAAGGAGCTTGTAAAGCTGCCGGGCGTGGGGCGCAAGACGGCGAACATCGTACTCAACGTGGGGTACGGCATCGTGGAAGGCATCGCAGTGGATACGCACGTCAACCGCATTGCGCACCGCCTGATGCTGAGTCCCAAGACGCATGCCAAGGAGCCGCTCAAGACCGAGCAGGATCTGCTCAAGATTTTGCCGCACGAGTATTGGGAGTCGGTCAACCATCAGTGGATCACCTTCGGTCGCGAAATCTGCGATGCCCGCAAACCCAAGTGCGACGAGTGTCCGCTGGCAGATTTGTGCCCCAGCGTGCGCGTAGCGGGGTAGGGCGGAATGCATCTTCGTCTGGCGTTTTTGTTGCGGGGCTGGGCGTACGCTTGAGCTGGAGTCCTCTCCATGCGTTACCATGACAGGCAACGAATTTGACGAACGACCCGCCGAGCTTGCCTCGGCGGGCTTTTGGCGTTGCGATGCCGGAGGAACAGCATGCTCATTCACCGTATAGCCGCGCAGCTCTACACTGCCGAGGCCTTGCAGACCGTCGAGGCCGGACTCGATGCCGGCGAGGACGTGACGCTGGCCGTGTCGCAGTCGGGCCGTACGCTCATGGCGGCAGCCCAGTTTGCGCGCCGTCCGCGTCCCACGGTCTATATCGTGAGCGGCGAGGACGCTGCCGATCGCGCCGCGCGCAGCCTGGCCGCCTATGTGGGCCTGGCGCACGTGTGCCGCTTTCCCGAGCGCAAGGACTACCCGTGGCGCGAGCAGGCGCCCGACGATGCCGTGGTGGCGCAGCGCTGCGAGGCCCTGGGACGCATCGTGCGCGGTGACAACTGCATTATGGTTGCCTCGGCCCGCGCGTTGCTGCGTTGCGTGCCGCCAGTCGAGAGCCGCTACTGGGAGTCCACGACCTTTGCGGTGGGCGAGGAGATCCCTTTTGACGAGGTGCCGCAGCGCCTGGTGGGCATGGGCTATACCAATGCCGGTGCCGCCGACGCGCCCGGCCTGTTCCGCGTGCACGGTGATACCGTCGAGGTGTTCCCCGCGCAGGAGAAGGCACCCGTGCGCATTGAGTTCTTTGGCGACGAGATTGATCGCATCCGCCGCATGGTGAGTTCCACGGGGCAGACCATCGGCAACGAGGACAGCATCGAAATCTTCCCCTGCCGCGAGCTGGCGCTCACCGACGAGGCCGTTCACAACATGCACGTGGCGCTCTACCGCGCCAGCCAGGACGACAGTAAGCTGGCGGCGCTGCTCGAGATGGTGGATGCACGCATCGTCACGCCCGAGCTCGACCGCTTTTTGCCGGTGATGTACGGCCAGACCGTGAGCCCGCTGTCGCATGTGAGCGGCCAGGCGCTCGTGGTGCTGTCCGAGCCGCGCTCGCTGTTCGACGACTGCCTGCGCGCCTACGAGGATATCGAGGCACGCGCCGGCGAGGCGGGGATTGACCGCTTGGACGGTCTGTACGTGCGCGCCCAGCAGCTCGACTTTGGTGCCCAGCAGCGCTTGAACTACGTGAGCTTGATTCGTGCCGGTGGTGCGGTGACGGCAGAGCTCAAGATTGAGCAGCCGGCCATCGCGGGCTCGGACAATCGCTTTATGACGCGCATCCAGGAGGTCGTGGGCAAGCGCTATGCCTGCGTGTTTGCCATCCCCGACCGCGGTGCACGCGAGTCGATGGAGCTCACCTTTGGCGATGAGGGTATTACCTTTGAGGAGTCGCTGACGGCCGCGCCCGAAAATGCCGGCGCTATCGGTGACCGCGTGCGCGTGGCAGCAGCGGATTCCGCCGACCGTACCGCACGCCAGGAGGCCCATGCTTCCATTCGCGAGCGTAAGGCCGACGCGCTCAACGCCCGCTCGCTCGAGGCGGGCGCGGCCCAGGCCGCCGCCGGTGCCGCCGTGCCCACCATCTCGCGCGGACGCGTGACCTTTGTCGATGCCGCCCTGCCGCAGGGCGTGGTGGTGCCTGATGCCAACCTGGCCGTGTTTTCGATCGCCGACCTCAACGCCCGCATGGACGCCAACCGCGCGCGCAGCCGCCGCAAGGTGGACATTACGCAGATCACCTTCCCGTTTAAGCCGGGAGACTACGTGGTGCACGCCACCCACGGCATCGCGCTCTTTAGCGAGATCGCGCGCCAGGAAGTGGGTGGCAAGGAGCGCGACTACTTTTTGCTGGAATATGCCGACGGCGACAAGCTCTACGTGCCGCTCGAGCAGGTCGACCGTATCACGAGATACGTCGGTCCCGACGGCGACAAGCCGCGCCTGACCAGGCTCAACACCGCCGACTGGACGCGCGCCACCAACAAGGCGCGCAAAAACGCCAAAAAGCTGGCGTTTGACCTGGTCGATCTGTATACGCGCCGCTCGTCGATTACCGGTATCGCCTGCCCGCCCGACACGCCCGAGCAGATCGAGATGGAGGAGAGCTTTCCTTACGACGAGACGCGCGACCAGCTGGAGGCCATCGCCGACATTAAGGCCGACATGGAGGCGCCCAAGCCCATGGACCGCCTGCTGTGCGGCGACGTGGGCTTTGGCAAGACCGAGGTCGCCCTGCGCGCGGCGTTTAAGTGCGTGGACTCCGGCCGCCAAGTCATGGTGCTCTGCCCCACGACCATTCTGGCCCAGCAGCACTACGAGACCTTCTTTGAGCGTTTTGCCCCGTTTGGCCTCGAGGTCGAAGTGCTCAGCCGCTTCCGCACCCCGGCGCAGCAGAAACGCGCGCTCAAGGCGTTTGCCGAGGGCACGATCGATGTGCTCATCGGCACCCACCGCCTGCTTTCGGCCGATGTGAACCCCAAGAACCTGGGCCTGGTGATCATCGACGAGGAGCAGCGCTTTGGCGTGCAGCACAAGGAGCAGCTCAAGAACCTGCGTGAGCAGATTGACGTGCTCACGCTTTCGGCAACGCCTATTCCGCGAACCATGCAGATGGCCACGAGCGGCGTGCGCGACATGAGCCTGATCACGACGCCGCCGACCGGGCGTCGCCCCGTGATCGTGCACGTGGGGGAGTACGACCCCGACGTGGTGAGTGCGGCGATTCGCCTGGAGGTGGGCCGCGGCGGTCAGGTGTACTATGTGTCCAACCGCGTCAAGACCATCGACGACGCCGTGGCGCGCGTGCACGAGGCCGCGCCCGAGGCGCGCGTGGGCGTGGCGCACGGCAAGATGAGCCCGCGCGAGGTCGAGGATGTGATGATCGAGTTCGCGACCAAAAAGATCGACGTGCTCATCGCTACGACCATCGTGGAGAGCGGCATCGACAACGCGACCGCCAACACGCTGATCATCGAGGACTCGCAGCGCCTGGGTCTGGCACAGCTCTACCAGCTCAAGGGCCGTGTGGGCCGCTCTGCCACGCAGGCCTACGCGTACTTTATGTTCCCGGGCGAGCTGCCGCTCACCGAGGAGGCCACGGCGCGCCTGACCGCACTTTCCGAGTTCCAGGACTTGGGCAGCGGCATGCGCATCGCCATGCGCGACCTGGAGATTCGCGGCGCCGGCTCGCTTATGGGCGCCGAGCAGCACGGCAACTTGTCGAGCGTGGGCTTTGACCTGTTTACGCAGATGTTGGGCCAGGCGGTAGCCGAGGCGCGCGGCGATGACGACGCCGGCGTGGAGGCGGCGAGCGTGGGCATTAACCTGCCTGCCGATTACTTCTTGTCCGAGGAGTACCTGCCGGCGGTGGACCAGCGCGTGCTCGTGTACCGCAAGCTCGCGGCGGCTGAGGACCTGGAGAGCATCGACGAGGTGCAGGAAGAGACCGAGGCCGCGCACGGTGAGCTGCCGCTGGCGGGGCTCAACCTGTTCAACCGCGCGCGTATTCGTATCCGCGGCGAGCGCTTGGGGCTCGAGAGCGTCACGCTCAGCGGCGGCCGCATCACGTTTTTGGGCGTCGACGTGCCCAAGAAGGTGGCCTTTGAACTAAAGACCCGCTATGGCGCGGTGAACTTCCCCAAGAGCCGCAAACTGTCGGTGCCTTACAAGGCGGGCGCCGGTGCGGGCAGCGGCCTGGGTCGCGGCCTCGACGCCAACGACGGCACCGGCCCGGTGGCGGCGGCACTCATGCTGCTGCAGCAGTTGGGTGCTAGCGACGACGACTAACAAGTAGGGGGCGTGGCGGGATGAAGTCGTCTTTGTCCCGCCACGTTGCAGGTTGATTCCAGCTCCATCGAAAGGAAAGCATGTTCGGATACATCTATAAGAAAGATGCCGCCATCATCGCGGTTGTCCTGTGCCTTTGTCTGGGCGTGGGCAGCTTCTTCGATTATCAGATCTCGAGCGCGCTGTTCAACATCGGCAGCATGTACGGTCGCTTTATCGAGGCCGCCGGCGAGCTGCCGTTTGAGCTGACGGCGAGCGTTGCGGGCGTTATGCTCGTGCGCGCGGTGCGTCCCGATTCCAGAGGGAGCAAATGGCTCGCCGTGCTCGGCGTCCTTGTCAACATTGGCCTGGCCGGCTACGAGGTCGTTTCGTCTCTGAGGGTTGGCGGCAAACTCATCGCGGTTCAGCTGGTACTGACGTTTGTGCTGATCATCGCAGCCAACCTCATCGCCTATCGCCTTACGCGCGACACCGCGCCCGACGATCTCACGCGCTGGGCGTTGATGGTGCTTGCCGTGTGGGTCGCTCAGGCCATTATCCTCAACGTGATCGTCAAGCCACTGTGGTCGCGCCCGCGCATGCGCGTGATCGAGGTGACGCAGGGGCTCGATTTTCAGCCGTGGTGGGTGATCGGCAACCCCGACAAGTGGACCTATATCGCCGCCGGCGTGATCAAGGACGGCTTTAAGTCGTTTGCGAGCGGACACACGGCACACGCGGCGATCGGCCTTATGCTCGCCGGGCTTCCCGCGGCGGCCTTTAAGGAAAAGCCGTCGCGCCGCCGCGCGGTCTTTTGGGTCGCCGCTGTGGTTGCGGCGTTCGTCGCCTTTGGTCGTATCGTGATCGGTGCGCACTTTTTGAGTGACGTGAGCTGCGGCTTTGCCCTGGTGCTGGCGCTTGAGTGCCTTGCCGCGCGCATTGCCTATCCGAGCGGCGTACAATAGCGGCACCTGAATCATCGGGCTCGTGCCCGGCTAGAGAGGATTACCATGCTCGCGTTTAACAACGACTATTCCCACGGCGCACATCCGGCAGTGCTGCAGGCGCTCGTCGACACTAATATGGAGCCGCAGCCCGGCTACGGCACCGATGCACACACCGAGCGTGCCAAGCGGCTCATCCGTGAGGCCTGTCAGGCTCCCGATGCCGACGTATTTTTCCTGGTGGGCGGCACACAGGCCAACGCGACGGTGATTGACATGCTGCTTGCGCCCTACGAGGGCGTCGTTGCAGCCGAGACCGGCCACGTTGCCTGCCACGAGGCGGGTGCCATCGAGTTTGGCGGCCACAAGGTGCTTACCATTCCCGGCTACGAGGGCAAGATGCATGCCGAGGATCTCGACAGCTATATCCAGGTGTTTTACGAAAACGAGAGCTACGAGCACACGGTGTTCCCAGGTGCCGTGTACGTGAGCCTATCGACCGAGTACGGCACGCTGTACTCCGCCGCCGAGCTTGCGGCGATTCATGCGGTGTGCCAGAAGCGCCAGATTCCGCTGTTTGTGGATGGCGCCCGTCTGGCCTATGCGCTGGCGGCCGATGAGTGCGACATTACCCTGCCCGAGCTGGCGCAGCTGTGCGACGTGTTCTACATTGGCGGCACCAAGTGCGGCGCGCTTTGCGGCGAGGCCGTGGTGTTTTGCGGCATGCACGCTCCGGCACACCCCATTCCGCGCATTAAGCAGCACGGAGCGCTGCTGGCCAAGGGCCGTCTGACGGGCGTTCAGTTTGAGGCGCTCTTTACCGACGGCCTGTATTTTGAGATTGGCCGCCAGGCGATTGAGACGGCGCAGGCGCTTCGTCGCGTGCTGCATGAGCGCGGCTACCAGTTCTTCTTGGAGACGCCCACCAACCAGCAGTTTGTGATTTTGCCCAACGAGGACATGGCCCGCATTCGCGAGCATGCTTCGATCGAGTACTGGGAAAAGTACGACGAGACCCACACCGTGGTGCGCTTTTGCACCAGCTGGGCCACGACACAGGAGGACATCGACGCGCTGGCGGCTGTCCTGTAGGTTGATGTAATGACGAGGGGCCGCCTTGCGCCTGGGTTTGGCGCAAGGCGGCCTTTGCTTTTGAGAGGGGCTGTATGGCCAAGATGTCCGAGCCGACGATTCGCCTGGCGACGCCCGATGATGCGCCGGCATTGCTTGCCATTTATGAGCCGTATGTGCTCAAGACGGCGATTACCTGCGAATACGAGGTGCCGAGCGTCGAGGAATTTGCCGGGCGCATTGCGCGTACACTCAAGCGCTATCCGTATTTGGTGATGGAGTTGGACGGGCGTCCGGTGGGTTATGCCTACGTGAGCCCGCTCAACAGCCGCGAGGCATACGACTGGTCGGTCGAGACGTCGATCTACCTGGCGCGCGATGTGCGCCATGGTGGGCTGGGCCGCAAACTGCACGATGCGCTCAAGCAATGCCTGGTCGCGATGGGTATCACCAACATGTGTGCGCTCATCGCCGTACCGCACGACAAAGACGACGAGTACCTGACGCACAACAGCCAGGACTTCCATGCCCATATGGGGTATCGCCTGGTGGGTGCCTTCGACCGCTGCGCCCAAAAGTTCGGCCGCTGGTACGACATGTGCTGGATGGAGCTGGTCCTAGCCGAGCGCGTTCCCAACCAACCCAAACCAACCTGGTTCCCCGACCTCCCCAAACCTGCCATTTAGGGACAGGTTTTTGGCTGTCTTGCGGTATCAAATTGCCGCAAGAAGCGCCGCGTTCGTACGCTTTTTTGACTCGAATCGTCCCGTCGAGACACCTTGCGAGCTAAGTGAGTAGACTTTTTGGCGCAAGGCGAGCACAAAGCGTATCTGCTTTAGTAAAACCGCAGGTCACGGAGGTGGCTGTTTTGGGTGTGCTTGGCAGGTCGCGAAAAGTCTACTCACTTAGGTTTACGGTGCTGGATATTCTGGGCAGGAACAGTTGAGCTTGGGCGGCGCGTGTTGCCAGGCGATGTTGGCATTTGCGCCATGCCGGCTTGAGATTTAATAAAAACCGCAGGTAAAACGTTTATTAGGTACATTTTGCCTCGTTTGGTGCGCTAGCCGATGGGCTCGGTGTATTTGGCACGGTCGGTACGTTGGATGCGCTTGGAGACATGGAGCGGGCGACCGTCGGTGTCGTAGACGTAGTCGGTGATCAGGATCAGCGCCTGCCCGCGCTCAACGTTGAGCAAAAATGCCTCGTTTTGCGAGGCGTAGCACACCTCAAAGGTCTTGTGCCCCTGTGCCGGCGCGCGATGGAATTCCTGGCGCAGCGTGGCGTAGAGCGAACCGTTGATATCGCGATCGATGAGCGACCCAAAGCTTGGCGGCAAATAGGTGGTCTCCAGGCACAGCGGCGCATCGTCCAGGTAACGCAGGCGGACAAGTTTGACAAGCTTGCTGCCCACGCTAGCGTCAAAGAACTTGGCCACGCTGCCCATTGCTTTGGCAAAGCCCGAGTCCACCGTGCGCGTGGTGGGCTTCATACCCTGTCCCTGGATCTGCGCCGTATAGCTCGAAAACACCAAGTTGTTCTCGTGGAGCGCCGGCGTGTCGGCCACAAAGGCGCCGCGCCCGCGCTCGGTTCGAATCAAGCCCTCGTCAACTAACACCTTAAGCGCGTGGCGCACGGTACTGCGCGACAGCCCCGATTCGTCCATGAGCTCCATCTCGGACGGCAGCTTGTCTCCGCGCGCGTAGATGCCGGCGGCGATGCGGTCACGCAGCGTACCCGCCAGACGCTCGTATTGGGCCAAGTTCTTTTTTGACGAAGTGCTCATGCGAACAACCTGTATCTAACCTGTATGATTACTGAACCAAGCATGTATCCAACATGACAACAAAACCGCTGATAATGGATTGCCGAAAACTTTATCAGCAAAATTTCTAAGACAAATATAGCATACAACTAGTCGACATAGCCAAAACATGTATATAACTTGTATGCCATCGAGAGCATCAAACGAGAAGAAAGGCTGATGCACGATGACTACTCAGGAACAGGTTAAGAATGTCGTCTCCCAGGTTTTGGCTGACAAGGCAGACAAGGGCGGCATCAGGCGCGTCGTGTGGATTGGCGCCGGCGGATCCAACGGCGGCAACTATCCTGCTCAGTACTTTATGGAGCACGAGGCCACGCAGGTCGTGAGCTCCAGCTACACCAGCAACGAGTTCGTGCACGCAACCCCTGCCTACGTCAACGAGAACACCCTGACCGTCGTCGTGTCCATGCGCGGCACCAAGGAGACCATCGTCGCCGCCCAGGTCGCCAAGGACCACGGCGCCAGCACCATCGCCATCTATGTTGACGAGTCCGGCCTCACCGAGGTCTGCGACTACAAGATCCAGTACGACAGCTTGGCCGTTGACGAGTCTTGCATGGGCCGCACCAACTCCGCCGTCGTGACCATGATCGCCATGGAGCTCACGCAGCAGACCGAGGGCTATGCCGAGTACGAGACCGCTATGGCCGCGTTCGACTTGGTCGACCCCATCTATCGCAAGGCCGTCGAGTACACCCGTCCGCTCGCTGCTAAGTGGGCCGAGCAGAACGCCGACAAGCCCTGCATCAACGTCATGGCCCAGGGCCCGCTCTTTGGTGCCGCCTACGTCTTTAGCATCTGCAACGTGCAGGAGATGCTGCAGATCGACTCCTGCACCATCAACACCTGCGACTTCTTCCACGGCCCCTTCGAGATTCTGGACAAGCGCACCTCGCTGTTCCAGCTCATCAGCGTCGGCCGCAGCCGCTGCAATGACGAGCGCGGCATCCGCTTCGTCAACCAGTACGGTGGCGAGCGCGTCTATCAGCTCGACGCCAAGGAGCTCGGCCTCAACGACATCAAGGACAGCGTGAGCGAGTACTTCAACCACCTGATCTTTGCCCCGATTCTCAACAACGTGTACATGCGCGCTCTCTCTGCTGTTACCCACAAGGACTACATGACGCGCCGCTACATGTGGAAGCTTGATTATTAGTTACGGCGTTTTACCAAACGCCGTAACCGGCCGACGCTGCAAACCCGCCAGAGCGGCGATCTGCCTTTCAGCTTCGGCGGCATGACCAGAAGGTCAATGCCGCCTCACTTCAAGGCACCTTGCTCGCTCTGGCGGGTTTTCGCTGACATTGCCAAAACATCGACGATACCGTGGCTGGCGGGACACTCCCTTTGTCTAGAGATTTCCCGTTTGCCGATTTGTGCCTTGAAAAATGTATATAACGACTATAACGTAGTGTGAAACATATTGGAAACAATACCGAGGAGGCTGCGTTGAAGAAAAGCAATCTGGGCTATGTGCTGGTGCTGATCGCCGCGCTTATGTGGGGCAGCATCGGAATCTTTGTAAACGGCATCTCGGCCATGGGCGTTACGTCCCAGAGTATGGCTGCCTTTCGCTTGTTGGTCGGAGCGCTTATCTTGGCGCCGGTCCTGATGTTTATGGGCTGCCATTCGGGTGAGGGGTCTACCGTGGCTCAGGGTCCGCTGGCCCTGTTCAAGGCAAGCCCTAAAGAGCTTGTTTCCTGCGCGCTTGTCGGTATCGTCGGTTTGGCCGCCGCCAACACTTGCTATTACGAGTGTATGGGCGAGGTGGGCATGTCCACGGCCTCGGTGCTGCTCTATACCTCGCCGGTGTTTGGCGTCGTGCTCGGCCGCGTGCTTTATCGCGAGGACGTGACCCCCAACAAGCTCGTTGCCATCGCTTTTAACATAGGGGGCTGTGTACTTGCAGTAACTAATGGCGACCTTTCCGGTTTCCATTTTTCGGTTTGGGGCGTCACGTCGGGCGTGATTGCAGGCTTTTGTGGGGCGTCGCTCGCGGTGTTTAGCCGGATAGCAACCAAGACGGTCCACCCGCTGGCTGTCACGTTTTGGGGCCTTGTTTTTGGCGGTGCGGTTATGGCGGCTATCGCGGCTCCGTGGCCGGATGTCGCCGCGGCAATGTCGCCACAGCTGCTGCTGCTGTTCCTTGGCTTTGGACTCATCCCCACAGCCGTGGCTTACATCTTATATATGCAGGGTCTGTCCATGGGGCTCGAGACATCGAAAGTTCCCGTCGTAATGTCTTTTGAGACGGTCGTCACCGTACTGGTGGGCATTGGTGTCTATGCCGAGTCCGCCGGCGCGATCAAGGTCCTGGGTATTGTGCTGGTGCTCATGTCCATCCTGATTATGAACACCGACTTCTCCAAGCTGCGCAACAGTGTATTTGTCGGTCATGTCGCTGAGAGCATGACCTTTAAGCCCAACGCGTGGTGGACGGAGAAAACGCAGGACATGGATCTGTTTAAGGAACGTACCGGCATCGCGCTGGAGCCCACCGTGCAGGAAAGCCCCTGGTACTTCGTGCGATAGGGGATTGCGCGCAGGGTCCGACTTGGGGTTATCCCGCCAGTGCCGGCCTGCCCAGCCCCAACGTTTCAAGTACGTTAAACCCGTCAACGGTCGATTTTCACCCGCGAACGGTCTTTATACTAATTAGCAATATCCGCAACGTATAAGACGTTATAATGACCATAACGAAAAGGAGGAGGCAAGATGAATCAGATCATTCTCGCATCTCATGGCGGCCTGGCCGCAGGCGCCAAAGACACGCTCGAGATGGTTCTCGGCGACGTGTCGAACGTCCACGTCGTGTCGCTTGCTCGTGACG
The DNA here is from genome assembly GCF_003470665.1 of Collinsella sp. AM17-1. Taxonomy (GTDB): domain Bacteria; phylum Actinomycetota; class Coriobacteriia; order Coriobacteriales; family Coriobacteriaceae; genus Collinsella. Next base: position 79,847 of record NZ_QRJZ01000008.1, on the reverse strand, counting down.
ACAAGGAGCCCATCACCAATAAGGTGGACGCTCTGATTGCCACGTTCAACGCGGACGACACCGTCTATGTGCTGACCGATATGCTCGGCAGCTCGGTCAACAACAGCATGGTCGAGCTTTCCAAGAACGGCACGAAGTTCACGGTTGTCAGCGGTTTCAACATTCCGCTGGCACTGACGCTCGCTATGAGCCCCGCCCCCGTCAAGGGTGCCGAGCTCGCGGCCCTTATCAACGAGGCCCGCACCGGTCTGACCAACCCCAACGCACCGGTCGAGGTCGCCGCGGCTCCCGCCAAGAAGGCCAAGGCGTCCCGTCACAGCTCCGGTCCCGCCAAGATCGTCCTCGCACGTCTTGACTACCGTCTGCTGCACGGCCAGGTCGTCTTTACCTGGACCACCAAGGTCCAGGCCGAGCGCATCATCGTCGTCGACAACGCTGCCGCCAACGATGACATCAAGAAGGGCGCTCTCAAGCTTGCCAAGCCCCAGGGCGTGCGCCTGAACGTCTTCACCGTCGAGCGTGCCCTCGCCAAGATGGACAAGCTCAACACCCTCGGCGAGCGCGTCATGTTCGTCTTTGGCAACACGGCCGAGATGCTGCAGTTCTGTCAGGGCTACAAGCTCGACGCCATCAACCTGGGCGCCACCGCCAACCACGACGGTGCCGATCAGATCGGCGGCAAGGACAGCTCCGTCTTCCTCGACGCCACCCAGAAGGCCGACGTCAACCAGCTGCTCGACATGGGCATCAAGCTCTACGTCCAGCAGACCCCTACGTATCAGAGCGTCGACATCGACGCCAAGCTGTAATCAACCAGGCTTTTGCCTGACTGAAAGGAGAAGGGTATGAATACGTTCATCAGTGCGGTGCTCGTCGGCCTCGTCGGCGTGTTCTGCATGTGGGACTCCCGCCTGCTCGGTCGTCTTAACTTCGAGCAGCCCCTCGTTGGCGCTACGCTCGTCGGTCTGCTGCTGGGCGATGTGCCCACCGGCCTTGCCGTCGGTGCCGCCGTCGAGCTCGTGTCCATGGGCCTGGTGCAGGTCGGCGCCGCCGTTCCGCCCGATATGGTCCTGGGCGGCATCGTGGCAGCTGCCTTCGCGTGCCTGACCGATGCTTCTGCTGAGACCGCCATGACGATCGCCATCCCGGTCGCCGTCCTGGGTCAGCTCCTCGGCATCGTGTTCCGTTCCATCATCGCCGCCCTCACCCATGTGGCCGATAGCGCGATCGATAACGGTAACTTCAAGACCGCCTACCGTATGCACATCTGCGCCGGCTCCGGTCTGTACGCCATCATGTACTTCCTGCCGATCTTCCTGGCCGTCTTTGTTGGCACCGACCTGGTTCAGGCCATCGTCAACATGGTTCCCGAGTGGCTGTCCACTGGTCTTAACGTTTCGACCAAGATCATGACCGCCTACGGCTTGGCCCTGCTGCTCACCATGATGATCAAGAAGGGTATGACTCCGTTCCTGTTCATCGGTTTCCTGCTCGCCGCTTACCTCAACCTGTCCGTCATCGCGGTCGCTCTGATCGGTGTGTGCCTGGCTGTCGTCTTCATGGGCTTCAAGTTCAACGGTTCCCATGCAGCCGCCGGTGTCGATTCCGACTACGATCCGCTCGAAGACGACGAAGACTAAGGAGGAACACACTATGGTAACCGCAACCAAGGACGTGTCCCTGAACAAGAAGGTCAGCCAGTTCTTCTGGCGCTCCTGGGCCATCCAGGCCTCTTGGAACTACGAGCGTCAGATGAACATGGGCTTCCTCTACGGCATGGTTCCCACGCTCGATCGCCTCTATCCGGACGAGTCCGACCCCAAGCAGCTCGCTGCTAAGAAAGAGGCTTACCACCGTCACATGGCGTTCTACAACTGCACCCCGCAGACGAGCGCTTTCATCCTAGGCCTCGCCGCCTCCATGGAGGAAGAGTACGCCAAGGATCCCGAGAACTTCGACCCCGATTCGATCAACGCGGTCAAGACCTCCCTTATGGGTCCGCTTTCCGGCATCGGTGACTCCTTCTTCCAGGGCACCATCCGCGTTATCGCCTTTGGCCTGGGTGTTCAGCTGGCTCAGCAGGGCTCCATCATGGGCCCGATCCTGGCCATGCTCATCTCCATCGTGCCCTCCGTGCTGATCACTTGGTTCGCAGCCAAGATCGGCTACCAGGGTGGCCACGAGTACCTGAGCAAGCTCCAGGGCGGCGACCTCATGGAGAAGCTCATGTATGTCTGCGGTATCGTGGGTCTTATGTCCGTGGGCGGCATGATCGCCACGCTGATCGGCGCCACCACCCCGCTGCAGTTCGCTGACGGCACCGTCGTGATCCAGGACATCCTGGACGGCATGATGCCCCAGATGATCTCCCTCGGCCTCACCGGCCTTATGTACTGGCTCATCAAGAAGAACGTCAACACCGGTTGGCTTCTCGTGATCGCCATCGTGGGCGGCATCGCCCTCTCCGCGGCCGGCATCCTGGCCTAGTCGCGACCAAGCGCCTAACCGCTTTCCCCCGGGGGCCTGCCTGGCATCCCATACCCCAGGCAGGCTTCCATCCCTAGATGTGTCAAAGGGACAGTTCCTTTGACACATCCTCAACGGGCCGGCGACTCGGTCCAAACCACGGTAACCCTGCGAGCGCCCGGCAATGTGGCGCCGCAAAAAATCGAAAGGAATGTGTCAGATGTACGAGATCGACCTTAACCTCCCTAAGCAGATCGTCGCTGACGTCCTGTCCAACCACGAGATCCACAGCGTCGCCTTCGTCGGCTGCGGTGCTTCCATGTCCGACCTTTACCCTGCCAAGTACTTCCTGGCCAACAACACGGACAAGCTGAACGTTCAGATCTTCACCGCTAACGAGTTCAACTACGACACGCCTTCCTGGGTCAACGAGCACACCTTCGTGATCACCTGCTCCCTGGGTGGCTCCACGCCCGAGACCGTCGAGGCCAACAAGACCGCCAAGAAGCACAACTGCCCGGTCGTCTCCCTCACCAACAAGGCCGGCTCCGCTCTGACCGTCGACGCCGACCACGTCATCGTTCACGGCTTCCACGCCAACTACGCTGCCAAGTGCGAGAAGCCCGGCTACGCCATTGCTCTTGCTCTCGAGATCCTTCAGCAGACCGAAGGCTATGACCACTACGAGGACATGATCACCGGCCTCACCAACGTCTTCGAGCTCTGCGAGAACGCCGCTCAGTCCGCCAAGGGCCTCGCCAAGCAGTTCGCCCAGGACTTCAAGGACGACAAGATGATCTACTTCATGGCCTCTGGTGCCTCCGAGAAGATGGCTTATTCTCACGCCGCCTTCCTGTTCACCGAGATGCAGTGGATCGACGCCGCCGCCTACAACACCGGCGAGTACTTCCACGGCCCGTTCGAGGTTTCCACCGAGGGTAAGCCCTACGTCTTCTTCATGTCCGATGGTGCCACCCGTCCGATGGACGCCCGCGCCCTCACCTTCCTTAAGCGCATGGGCGCCAAGGTCGCTCTGATCGACTCCAAGGACTACGGCCTGGCTGACGCCGTGCCCGCGAGCGTCGTCACCTACTTCAACCCGCTGCTGCACCTCGCCGTTATGCGCGAGTACGGCAACCAGATCGCCGAGGCCCGTCAGCACCCGCTGACCATGCGTCGCTACATGTGGAAGCTTTCCTACTAATCACAAGTAAGTAGACCTTACGGGTTGATTGAGAGGGGATGGGGTTTACACCCCGTCCCCTTTTCTGTTTTGGGAGGGCGTGTTCGTTGCGCCGCAAAACCCCAGATAAAACCTACCAAAATAAACCTGTCCCTTTTTGGCAGGTGGGAGGAGATGCGTATGATCAAGGCAGTGCTGTTTGATATGGACGGCGTGCTGGTCGATACCGAGTGGTTCTACAACCGTCGCCGCGTGGCGTTTATGGAGGAGAAGGGCTTCCACTTTGACGAGATTCCCGATCTTTCGGGGTCTAACGAGCCTGCCATTTGGGAGGCGCTGGTGCCCGACGATGTCGAGCTGCGCGAGCGCCTGCGTGTGGAGTACAAGCAGGTCTACAGCCCGGTCCACCCCGTTCCGTATGCCGAGCTGCTCAACGAGCAGACGGAGCCGGTGATGCGCGAGCTGCACGAGCGCGGCGTGAAGTGCGCCATCGCGAGCTCGTCCTATCGCGAGCTGATCGACGAGTTGGTTGAGATCGCCGGTATCGCCGACGTGCTGGACTACACCATCAGCGGTCACGAGTGCAGCGCGTTTAAGCCCGACCCCGAGATCTACCTGCGCGCCATGGAGGCGCTGGGGGTGGAGCCTGCCGAGTGCCTGGTTATCGAGGATTCGCCTTTAGGCATCGAGGCCGGCAAGCGTTCCGGCGCCCGTGTCCTGGCGCTGCGTCCGCACAAGGGCGTCAACCTGGATCAATCGCGAGCCGATGCCGTTATCGACAATCTGACCGACATTTTGGCCGCTCTGTAGCGTTGATTCACCGCAAAAAGCACGGGTTCAAACGTTTTTTGCGGTGGACTGGCTCGATTTGGTTTCGATTTGGTCCGTTTGGCTTCGACTCAGACTAAGTGAGTAGACTTTTTGGCGCAGGCCGAGCACAAAGCGTATCTGCCTTAGCAAAACCGCAGGTCGCAGAGGTGTCTATTTTTGGGTGTGCTCGGCAGATCGCAAAAAGTCTACTCACTTAGATTTTTGCCCTTTGGTCGTAGGAGTTGCTGGTCCCGTTTTGGTTGTCGAGAGAGGGTGAATTGAAGCGCCCTCTGTCGCTCCATGCTACAATCGCCGGCATGCCCCACAATTACATCTGCTTTCGAAGGGAGCCTATGTGGCGAACGCCATCGACCAGCTCACGGACCGCGTGCTCGTGCTCGGCCGCCTCACCATCGTCCGCCGCGCCATCACCGCCGTGGCGGTCACAATTTCCGCCGTTCTCCAGACATTCCTGATCCAGGCGTTCATTCAGCCCGCCGACCTGCTTCCGAGCGGCCTCACCGGCGTCGCGGTCCTACTCGATCGCGTTACCTCGCTTGGCGGCGTTCATATCGACATCTCGCTCGGCATGCTCGTGCTCAACATCCCCGTGGCGCTCCTATGCTGGAGCGGCATTAGCAAGCGCTTCGTCATCTTCTCGATGATGCAGGTTGCGCTCTCGTCGCTGTTCCTCAACATCTTTCACTTCGCACCGTTTTTGGGCGACAAGATCATGCTCATCATTTTTGGCGGCGTGGTCTCGGGCCTGGGCGCTGCCATTGCGCTTAAGTCCGGCGCATCCACCGGCGGTACCGACTTTATCGCGCTGTGGGTCTCCAACCACACGGGCAAGACCATCTGGGGCGTTATCTTTGGTTTCAACTGCTTTATCCTGGCGATTTTTGGTTTTATGTTTGGCTGGGACAACGCAGCGTACTCCATCGTATTCCAGTTTATTTCGACCAAGACCATTGATAGCTTCTATCGTCGCTACGACCGCGTGACGCTGCAGATCACGACGCGCAAGGCAGATGAGGTCATGACCGCCTATGTTGACCATTTTCAGCATGGTATTAGCTGCGCCGAGGTCATCGGCGGATATAGCCGCGAGAAAATGTATCTGCTGCACGCCGTTGTCTCGACCTACGAGAGCCAGGACATTATCAAGCTGGTGTGCGACATTGATCCCGGCGCCGTGATCAATGTGTTCCACACGCTCAACTTTGTGGGCGGCTGGTGGGGCGGTCATGTCGACGAGCCCATGCCCACGGCCGTACCCGATCCCGACAAGCCCGCGCGCATGGCGAGCAGGCAGGCCCGTCTGCACGATCAGGAAAGCCTGCAGCAGGACGACGGCAAGTAAGGATTTGCTGTATGCGGTGTATCGTTTTATCAAAGTGAGGTAACATATAAAAAGACGTTATATACGTATTAGTTATTTCGCTATTTTGATAAGAGTGATCAGATATGCCCGCACCCAAAAATGCACCGCTTTACCAGCAGATTTACGACGAAATCAAGGATGCAATCGAGAAAGGTGTTTATGCACCCAAGGAGCGCATTCCGTCCGAGCTTGAGCTTGCCGAACAGTACGAGGTGAGCCGTATTACGGTGCGCCGTGCCGTCGAGGAACTGTGTTCCGACGGCTATCTGGTTAAGCAGCAGGGCCGCGGCACCTTTGTCTCCACGCCGCACATCAACCGCCAGTTCCACGCTTCGACGCTGCAGACGTTCACCGAGCTTTGCGCCGATAACGGCATGAAGGCGGGCGCGCATGTGATCGATCGCCAGATTGTGCCGGCACGTCAAAACGAGATGGAGTTCTTTGGCCTGCAGAAGGACGCGCTGCTGTTGCACATCAAGCGCGTACGTACAGCCGACGGCGAGCCCATCTTTGAGGAGAACATCTTTGTGCCGTTTGACGCCTACCGTGAGCTGTTGACGGCCGATCTTGAGGACAAGTCGATTTTTGCCGAGGTCGAGCGTGTTAGCGGAACGCCGATTGTCTCGGTTGGCTACCGCACGGTCGAGGCCGTTCGCGCCAACGCCGAACAGGCCGCCGAGCTGGGCATTGCCCCGCACGACCCGCTGCTCAACCTGCGCGCCGGCTTTATCGGCCCCAATGGCGAGCCGGTCCTGATGGGTAAGCAGTACTACGTGGGCAGCCGCTACGTCATGGTGATGTAAGTTACGCGGTTTTACCAAACCGCGCAACGGCTCGACGCTGCAAACGCCCCTAAGCGGCAATCTGACGTTCAATCGTCGGTCGCGTACCAAAGTACGCTTCCCTCCTCTTTCACGTCACCTTGCTCGCTTAGGGGCGTTTTCGCTGACTTATGCTCAACCAGCGACGTTTCCGCGTTTGTCAAGAGATTAGTCGTTGGGGACGTTCTTAAACGACTAGTCATTCAAGAACGTCCCCAATGACTACCCACAGAATGAGCGTGGATAATCTCCCGTTTTTGGCTCAATGGCGGGTTCAAAGTGGGAGATTATCCACGCTCATCCGGAAAGTGTCTAAAAATCCACGCTCGTTCCCTTCGGATTGCGTAGCCCATCGCTGGCGGCCGTGCGGCACCGGTTCGCGTGGCGGCGTATAATCGGCGGCAGATGACTTGGACGTTAGGAAACCATGACCGATAGCATGCAGCAGATGGCGCTCGACGCGCTCGGCGCCTATTTTGGCTACACCTCGTTTCGCCCGGGGCAGGACCGCATGGTCGATGCGATCCTTGCCGGTCGCGATGCGCTGGGTGTTATGCCCACGGGCGCCGGCAAGTCCATTTGCTACCAGGTGCCCGCGCTCATGCTGCCCGGCATCACCTTTGTGGTGAGTCCACTGCTGTCGCTTATGGAGGACCAGACCCGTGCGTTGCTCGCGGCGGGTGCGCGACCCAGCTATCTCAACTCCAGCCTTACTCCGGCCCAGCAAAACACCGTGCTCAAGCGGGCGCGCGAGGGCCGCTACCAGCTTATGTACGTGGCGCCCGAGCGCCTGCTCGAGCCGCGCTTTTTGGCCTTTGCGCAGGAGGTCGCGGCGGACGGCGGCATTGGCGTGCCGCTCGTGGCCATTGACGAGGCCCACTGCGTAAGCCAATGGGGCCAGGATTTCCGCCCTGCCTACCTGCAGATTCGCGAGTTCATCGATTCGCTGCCGCAGCGCCCCATCGTGGCGGCCTTTACCGCCACGGCGACCGAGCGCGTGCGCGCGGACATTCAGCAGATGCTCGGCCTGCAAAACCCCGCGACGGTGGTGACGGGCTTCGATCGCAAGAACCTCTACTTTGGCTGCGAGGAGATGGGCGACAAGGCCAAGGCCGCGTGGGTGCGCGACTATGTGATTGCGCATTCGGGCGAGAGTGGCATCGTGTATTGTTCGACCCGCAAGACGGTCGATGCGCTGGCAGGCGAGCTTGCCGAGGCGCTGGGCCCCAGCGGCATTCGCGTTGGCCGCTACCATGCCGGCATGGGCAACGACGCCCGCCGTCAAAGCCAGCGTGCCTTTATTGACGACGATCTTCAGGTGATGGTTGCCACCAACGCCTTTGGCATGGGCATCGACAAGCCCAACGTGCGCTACGTGATCCACAACAATGTGCCCGAGAGCATCGAGGCCTACTACCAGGAGGCGGGCCGCGCCGGCCGCGATGGCGATCCGGCCAGCTGCCACTTACTGTGGAACGGCAACGATTTTCGCATGCGCCGCTTTTTAATCGACCGCGGCGATGCGGCCGACGAGGCGCTCGATGACGAGCAACGCGCGTGGGCGCTCCAGAATCGATATCGTCTGCTCAGCCAGATGGAGGGCTACTGCAATACTACCGGCTGCCTGCGCGAATACATGCTGCGCTACTTTGGCGACGAGGCCGCGGCCGAGCATGCTGCTGCGGCTGGTGCGGGCGCCACCGCCACAGACGACGCCGAGGGCTGCGGCAACTGCAGCAACTGCCTCACGCAGTTCGAGGTCGAGGACGTCACCGGTATGGCTCGCGCCGCCGTGCGCTATGTGGCCACGCGTCCCATGCGCTTTGGCAAGTCGCTCATCGCCGATGTGCTTCACGGCGGCAACACCGAGCGCATTCGCCAGATGCATCTGGACGAGGATCGCGGCTATGGTGAGCTGTCGAGCGAATCGGTCGGCCGCATCAAGGACATCATCGGCCAGCTGTGCGGCCGCGGTTATTTGGCCACCTCACAGGGGCAGTATCCGGTTGTGGGCCTGGGTCCGCGTGCCGGCGAGGTCGAGGACGAGGCGTTTGCCTTTACTGTTAAGCGCCGCGCGTCCAAGCGCAAGGCCTCGGCCCGCGCCCGCCGCGCAGTGGACCTGCTGCGCGAGGAGGCCGAGCTGGATCAGCGTCCGCGCGTGGGCGACGATGCCGAGCTGTTCGAGCGCCTGCGCGCCCTGCGCAAGGAGATCTCGACCGAGCTGGAGATGGCGCCGTATATGGTCTTCTCCGACAAGGCCCTGCGCGGCCTGTGCCGCCTGCGCCCGCAGACGCGCGACGAGCTTATCCAGGTCAACGGCATCGGCGAGAAAAAGGCCGACGCCTTTGGCGAGCAGTTTATGGCGGCGATTGAAGAGTTTGAGTCCGAGCATGCGCGAGATGGAGCGTAACGATGGCAACCGACGATAAAACCGAGCGTGCCGACGTGTCCGCCGTGCCGCTGTACCAGCAGGTCATGGACGACCTAAAGGGCGAGATCGCGCGCGGCGTGTACGCGGCCGGTTCGCGCATTCCTTCCGAGATGGAGCTCGCAAAGTCCTATGGCGTGGGGCGCATCACCGTGCGCCGCGCCATCGAGGAGCTGTCGCGCGCGGGATATCTCAACCGACAGCAGGGGAGGGGCACCTTTGTGTGCGCTCCCAAGCTCAAACGCAAGATTGTCCAGAAAGGCGACGTCCAGAGCTTTACTGAGGGTTGTGCCGCCAACGACATGGTGGCCGGAGCGCGTCTGGTGTCGCGTACGGTGGTCGCGGCGACGCGTGAGGACGCGGCGTTTTTTGGCGTGGAGCCCGGTTGCGAGCTCATCGTGGTCGAGCGCGTGCGCACGGCCGACGGCATCCCCGTCATGCTCGAGAACAACGCCTTTGTGCTCGCCGACCATCCCTATCTGCAGACGCTTGCCGACGAGGACCTCGCCGATAACTCGATCTTTGCGCTCGTTGCCGAGCATTCGGGCCGCGCGCCGCTCAAGTCCGACCCCTGTACCGTGGAGATTGCGCTTGCCGATGCTCAGGCGGCCCCGCTGTTGGAGGTGCCGGCCGGCGAGCCACTCTTCTATATGGAGGCGTACTTTACCGATGCGGACGGGCGGCCCCTGCTGCTCGGGCGCCAAAAGATCGTGGGCTCGCGCTACGTGTTCGACATCTAACGTCCATAGATAGAACAACATAGAACAAATTTGCTGAAATGACTTCACGGGCACCTGCTTGCGTGCTATAAATAGGACAACATAGAACGACCGCAGGTACGAGCTGCCGTCGTTCAAAGTCGCGACACAAGGAGGAACGCCACCGTGAACGCACACGATCTGATTCAGGATATTATCGAGCGCAAGGGTAAGATTGAGAACGTGTTTTGGATCGCCTGCGGCGGTTCGATGATCGACTTGATGCCGGCCAACGAGCTGCTCAAGCGCGAGGCCACCACGTTTGTCTCGACGGTCTACACCGCGCGCGAGTTTTGCCTGATGGCCCCCAAGAGCCTGGGGCCGAAGTCGCTCGTCGTCGCCTGCAGCCACAGCGGTAACACGCAGGAGGTCGTCGACGGTTGCGAGATGGCGCTGGCTGCCGGTGCCGAGGTCGTGACTATGACCGCCTATGCGGGTTCCAAGATCGACAACGGCAAGTGGACAACCTGGGTCTATCCGTGGGGCAAGGGCGAGTCGCAGGCCGAGGTTCCGCAGGGCATCGGCGTTCTGATGGCTGCCGAGCTGCTCGACCAGCAGGAAGGCTACGAGGCACTCGCCGACATGTACGAGGGCCTCAAGCAGATGGATGCGCTGCTGCCCGCCGCCCACGAGAAGGTCAACACCGAGCTGGGCGATCGCTTTGCCGAGCTCTGTCAGCAGCACAAGTTCTTCTATATCCTGGGCTCCGGCCCCAACTTTAGCCAGACCTACGCCATGGCCATCTGCTCGCTCATGGAGATGCAGTGGCAGCACTGCTGCTACATCCACTCTGGCGAGTACTTCCACGGTCCCTTCGAGACCACCGAGCCCGGCGTGTTCTACTTTGTGCAGCTTGGCGCGGGCGAGTGCCGCCCCATGGAGGAGCGCGCGCTGGCGTTTCTCAACACGCACACCGATACGGTCATGGTGCTCGATGCGCTCGAGTACGGCGTAGGCGACGTGCCCGCCAGCGTGCGTTCGTACCTGGAGCCGATCTTCTTCTACAACATGAGCTGCGAGCTGCGCGCCGCCCGCGGCAAGGTGTTTGACCACAGCCCCGAGGTCCGTCGTTACATGGGCATCGAACAGTACTAGGTAACGGGAAAAGCATTCGCCTTCGATTCGCAAGCGAACAGCGTGCGTAAAAAGCGGGCCGCACCGGGGAATTCCGGCGCGGCCCGCTTAGTATCGCGCTTAGATTCGCAAGGTTGTGGCAGCCAGCGGCCTACTTGGCGTCGTAGGCCTCGGCATCCCACCAGTCGAGCTGGGCGATGTTGTCGCGGATGTGCTGGCAGCTCTTGTGGAAGCCCTCGAGCTCGTGCTCGGAAAGGTCGAGCGTGTAGACCTCCTCGACGCCCTCGGCACCGATCACGCACGGCAGGGAGGTGAAGATGCCCTTCTCGCCATACTGGCCGGTCATGAGCGTAGAGGCCGAAAGCACGGCGTGCTCGTTGTGCAGAACGGCGGCGCAGACGCGCGCGGCGGAGTTGGCGACGGCGTACTCGGTGCACTGCTTGCCCTGGTAGGTAACATAGCCGCCCTTGCGCGCGAGCTCCTCGACCTCCATGTGGTCGAAGGCGTACTTGTCGGGGTTCTCGGCCTGAAGCTCGTTGAGGCTCTTGCCGGCGATGGTTGCCGCCTTAAAGGCGGCAAGCTGGCTAAAGCCATGCTCGCCGATCATGTAGGCGTCGATGGACTTGGGGCTCACGCCGACCTTCTTGGAGATCTCGGTGCGCAGGCGGGCGGAGTCCAGACCGCAGCCCGAGCCGATGATCTTCTTGGGATCGTAGCCGGTCAGGTGCCACAGCTCGGTGCACACGACGTCGCAGGGGTTGGAGATGCTCACGAAGATGCCGTCAAAGCCGGCGTCGACGATGCGCTTGGCAAAGGTGCGGGCGGCGTCGGTGGTAAAGAACAGCTCGCCGTCGCGGTTGCCGGCGGCCAGCGCGACCTTGCCGGCGGCGTTGACGATGACGTCGCAGCAGGCCAGCTCCTCGTAGTGGTCGTAGCAGTTGACGATCTTGGTGTTGTACGGGACAAACGAAAGGGAGTCGCGCAGGTCCTGAACCTCGGACGTCACCTTGGCCTCGTTGATATCGCACAGGTACAGCTCGTCGGCAATGCCCTGCATAAGCAGGCTATTGGCGACATGTGCTCCTACGTGGCCCTGGCCGACCACACCGATCTTACGCGTCTGGTACATATACGTATCCTTTCGGCCGAGTTTTTCGCGTCGAACCATTGTAGCGTCCTGCTGCCACTTTGCTAGGCTAAAGCGCCGTAGATTTTTGGGACATGCCTTAATCTCTACTTTTGGAGTGATTTGGGCCGCTGACGGCATCGCTGGGCGATGTGCTCGCGCGGATGGGGCCGCTCGTTGTACCATAGCTGCAACTGACTCGTAAGGAGCATCCATGCCCATTCGCATCCCCGACGCCCTCCCTGCCGCCGCGCAGCTCGAGAGCGAGAACATCTTTGTCATGACCGAGTACCGCGCGCTGCACCAGGACATCCGTCCGCTGCGCGTGCTCATCCTCAACCTCATGCCCACCAAGATCGCCACCGAGACGCAGATCATGCGCAAGCTCTCCAACACACCGCTGCAGGTGGAGGTAGATCTGCTGCGCACCAAGACGCATGAGGCCACGCACGTAAGCGCCGGTCATCTGGAGACGTTCTACCGCACGTTCGACGATATCCGCGACATCCACTACGACGGCCTGATCATCACGGGCGCGCCCGTGGAGCAGATGCCGTTCGAGGAAGTCGACTACTGGCCCGAGCTCTGCCAGATCATGGATTGGTCCACCACGCACGTACACTCTACGCTGCACATTTGCTGGGGCGCGCAGGCGGGGCTCTACCATCATTACGGCATTCAGAAGTACGATCTACCGGCCAAGGCAAGTGGCGTTTTCGAGCATTATTTGGTGAAGCCGCAAAGCCCGCTGGTCCGCGGCTTCGACGACCGCTTCTATGCCGTGCATTCGCGCAACACCGATGTGCGCCGCGAGGACGTGGAGGCCGAGCCGCAGCTTGAGGTCGTGGCCGTGTCTGACGAGGTGGGGCTGTACATTGTCAAGTCGACGGACAGTCGTCGCTTCTTTGTCTTTGGCCATCCCGAGTACGATACCGACACGCTGCGCCTGGAGTACGAGCGCGACGTGAAGCGCGGGCTCAACCCTCAGGTGCCGGCGCATTACTTCCCGGGCGACGATCCCGCTGCCGAGCCGCGCAACGTCTGGCGCAGCCAGGCTCAGCTGTTCTACACCAACTGGCTCAACTACTATGTCTACCAGACCACGCCCTACGACCTAGCCCGCGCCGGCGAGGAGCACTAGGCCGTCGGGAGGTGTGCCAGCCGTTAGGCGCTGATGATGTGGGGTAGCGGCTGGTCGTGGGTATCGGTGGGAACGTGGTCGACACGCTGTTCGTCAAAGGCGATGCCGATGATCTGGCATGTGGCCGAAAGCGTGGGCAGGTAGCGGTCGTAGCAGCCGCCGCCGTAGCCCAGGCGCGCGCCGGTTTGATCGAAGGCCACGAGCGGCACAACAATCATGTCGAGTGCTTCGGCAGGCACGATGGGGAAGCGGTCGCTGTCGATGTCCGTGGCCGCGAAGGCCCGCGCGGGGTGGGCGATAAACGGAGCCGCGGACGCATCGTCGGCGGCAACTGCTCGCATGCACATGCGCTGGCCACAAGCTGCGGCATCAATTGCCGAGAGCATGCACGGATAGGCCACGCGCCAGCCGCGCGCGGCGACCGCAGCGGCAAACGCGGCAGGGTTGACCTCGGAACCCATCGCGGCATAGATGGCAACGGTGTGCGGCGCCGCGGCATCCGAGCGATCCAACAGCTCAACCAGCCGCGCACAGATATCAGCAGACTTCGCCGCCTGCAAGTCCAAATCAAGAGCATCGCGCCGAGCAATCACCGCCCGCCGCAACTCAGCCTTGTCCATCCTAGCCCCCTCTCCCAAACCTACCAAAAAGGGACAGGTTTATTTTGGCAGGTTTTATCTGGGCAAACGTCGAAGCCGCCGCAAAGGCGCCCTTTGTGGCGGCTTCGACTCGACGTTGGCTTCACAGCGCCGCAGCGATCGCTTCAGTCACAAACTTATTGAGTGACTCACCCTTCTTTGCCGCCGCCAGCGCTGCTTGCTTGTGGAGCTCAGAGCCCGTTCTTACGTTGAACGAGCCCTTAAAAGCCCGCTCGGGTTCCTTGCCCTTCTCGGCGCAAAACTCAAGGTAATCGTCGACGGCGTCGTGGAAGCATTGCTCCACTTCTTCAGCCGTGGAGCCTTCAAATACGATTGCGTCCCTAATGCCGGCGACCATACCTGTTAGCACATGCTGTTCGGCATCGAACTCGACCGGGGCGAAATAACCCTTGTAGGCCAAAACGTTACTCATGGCTGCCTCCGACATCTTGTAGAAATCGAACGATGTTTCGGATGGTTCCCGCCGTCAATTCGTCAGATGGATGGGGTGCGTGCATCACGAACATTCTGCCGTCCGATGGCCTGTAGAAGCGAATGCGCGATCCGGATGTCTTGCCTTTGCTGTCCATTTCAAAGCCATATGAAGCCATAACTTTAAGAAAGTCAGCGAATCTATACGTTGAAGGACAGCTAAGCAGCTGGGCGATGAGTTTATCGGATCGAGTCATCCCGCCTCACATTCTGCAACTATATTCTAGTTGCAATTTGAGTTCGATGCAAGCACCTCTACTATAGAACATGTGTGCGTATAGAACAAGTGTTCGAATCACAACTGAGGAAGGAGACAGGCACCTTTGTGGTGGTCTGTGCTGTGGAGCGGGCGTCTGCGGCGGTTTGTCTCAATCTGTAACAGTAACTCGGCAAAATTGGACCTAGATGTTACATATTGAGACAAACCGCCGCGGTGGGCTGCGCCGCCCCGCTCAAACCGCAGAAAAAAGTAGATTTTCAGACATGTCCCAAAAATCTACCTTTGCCGTGCGTTAGCCCATCAGGTCGACGACGTTAAAGCCGGCGTTGCTCTTTGCGATGACGTCTCGGCCGCCAAAGACGCAGCTGGGCGACTCGGCTGCGATGCGCGTCACGTCGGTGCCGAGCGAGCGCAGCTCACCGGGCGTGGCGGCGAGCATCTGGGCGCGACGCTCCTCGCGCGCATGCGGATCGAGCCCGGCCAGATAGGTCGTGTTGCGGCGCTTGGTGAGCGCGTACGGCTTTACCGGCGCGTCCATGCCGCTCACGCAGCTCACGATAAAGCCCTCAAAGGCGGCCCCGTCGGGCTCAAAGCTGCCGAGCCATTCGCCCGCGCGCGCCACGCGCTCAATCGAGGGATCGATTGCCGGGTCGCGGTAGGTGTAGAACGCCGTCTGGCGCTCGCCGGCTGCGCGGAATCCGCAGCCGTATGCACCGCCCTTCACGCGAATCTCGTTCCACAGGTAATCGTAGGAGAGCGCGTTGGCAGCCACGGCCCAAGCGCCTGTCACGTCAATGCCTAGGCGACGCGGGTCGCACGCGCTTGCCGCAAAGCAGATGTCGCTGGGGATGACAAAAGCCTCGTGGCGATTGCACGGCGTCGGCACCACGAGCGCGTCGCGGCCGGCATCGGCGCCGTCGCCCGCGCCAAGCCCCAGGTTACCCGCGGCATCCCAGTACGCGTCAAAGTCCTCGTCGCTGCCGGTAAAGCTCGCCATGCAGCCATCGGCCACAAAGATGCGGTCTGCCAGCTCGGCAAGCTTGGCGCGCAGGCCGTCCAGGCGCTCGTCAAAGTGCTCGAGCAAATCGCGCAGGAACAGGTAGAAGTCTACGCCCGAGAGCTGCTCACGCACCACGGCCGAAGGCGAGCTGTAGCTCATCGCGCGACCGAGCGCCGCCGAGTGGCCGTTGTTGATAAAGCCCTGCTCAAGCCCAATGCGAATCTGTGTGAGCACGTCGCGCACGCGGTCGGCGTCGGCATCGAGCAAAAGCGTGCTCGACCACACCTCGTGCGGCAGGCTCGCCAGCGCATCGATCTTCTCGGACAGGGCGCCGGCGCTCACCAGCAGGTAGGGGCGCACGCCGTCCACGTCGGGCTGCGTCATGACTTCGGTCGTAAAGCTCAAAAAGCCCAGCTTGCCGGCGATCAGGTTGTCGAGCTCCTCGGCCGTATGCGTCTGCGTGGGCAGCTGCTTGAGCAGGCGGCAGAGCAGCGTCACATAAGGCAGGTCCTCAAACGCGACGCAGCTCAGGTCGAAATACTGCATGGCGTAGGCCAGACGGTTGGTGGGGATGCCGTGGCGCAGGCAGGGAATGGGCGCAGTCGTGTCCACAACCAGCGGCGGCTCGGGGCGCGCCTCGCCAATGTCGGACACGCGCAGACGCGGCAGCGTGGCCTTGGCCTCGGGCGCGTCTTCCGCCTCCTGGGCGGCACGCAGCGCGGTCGTGCGCTCGACCACGTCTGCCAGCTCGGCATCGGTCATGGCGTCGCGCTTGGCGGTGAGCTCGGCGGCCTCGGCACCCTCCGAGCCGGCACCGGCGTCCACCGGCACCAGCTCGACCAGCGCCATGTGGTCGTTTTCCAGCACGAGCTCGCGCAGCAGGTCCTCAAAGTAGCTGCCGTCCAGCTCGCCGCGCAGCTCCTCGTACACCGGGCCGTACTTGAGCGCCAGCGTCGCGGCGTCGTCATCGTAGAGCCACGTGCTCAGCGCGTCGCACGCAATGGCCACGCCGTCGGCGATGCCGTAGTCGAGCTGGCGCAGGTCGTATTCGTTGCTGCTGATGATGGCTTCCAGGCGCTCGCGCGGAACGCCATGCTCGCATAGGTCGCGGCAGGCGTTCTGGAACACGCGGCGCAGCTCGCGCGCCACGCCGGGCTGTGCGTTTTGCAGCATGATGAGCTCGTAGGGTTGCAGGCTCTCGGCCGCGGTGTAGCTCACCACGTTGCCGCCCAGGCCGGCGGCCAGAATGGCCTTCTTAACCGGGGCTTCGTTGGAGCCCAGCAGCGCCTCAAACAAGATGTCCGCCGCGATCGTGCGCTTGCGGTCGAGTGCGCTGCCCAGCACCAGGCCCAGGCCCACCAGGGCGTTTTCGGGCGTGGTAGCCATCTCGACGCGCTTATACTCGCAGGTCACGGGCGCCTGCACGCCCAGCGGATTGGGCGCCAGCGCGGACGGGTCTTCGCCGGCGGCAACGGCTGCGTCCATGCGCCGGCTTGCGGCGCTCGGCTGCGACAGATAACGCTCGTCCAAAAAGGCCAGCGCGCGGTCCACGTCCAGGTCGCCGTAAAGCGTGATGTAGGAGTTAGAGGGGTTGTAGTGGCGCGCGTGCGTATCCAGGAACTGCTCGTAGGTGAGCGCAGGGATTGCGCGCGGGTCGCCGCCGCTCTCGTGCGCATAGGCGGTGTCGGGATAGAGCGCGGCGTTGACGGCGTCGTCCAGCACGCTCATGGGGTCGGACAGCGCGCCCTTCATCTCGTTGAACACCACGCCGTTATAGCGCAGCGTGCCTTCGCGCAGGCTCGCGGAGCTGCCGTCGCCGCCAGCGCCCTCCGGCAGGTCCAGCTCGTAGTGCCAGCCCTCCTGCTCAAAAATGGTGGGCTTGGTATAGATGGCCGGGTTGAACACCGCGTCCAGGTACACGTCCATCAGGTTGTACAGGTCCTGCTCGTTGGTGGTGGCAACGGGGTAGATGGTCTTGTCGGGGTAGGTCATGGCGTTGAGGAACGTCTGCATGGAGCTCTTGATCAGATCGACAAACGGCTCCTTGACGGGAAACTTGGCCGACCCGCACAGCACCGAGTGCTCAAGAATATGGAACACGCCGGTAGAATCGGCCGGCGGCGTCTTAAAGCCAATGGCAAAGGCCTTGTTTTCGTCGTCGCACGCTAGGTACAGCAGGCGAGCGCCCGAGGCAGCGTGACGCAGCACGTAAGCGTCGGCGTCGAGCTCGGGCACGGTCTCGCAGCGCTCGACGGCAAAACCATGGCAGGTGGTACCGGGCACCAGCAGCGCGGCGGCAGCGGCGCGCGGGTCGGTTGAGGTAGTGGGCATATGCAGTCTCCTTTGGCGCCCCAACGGGGGCGAATCGAGTCGAATCCCCGAGAGTATACCCATATGGGGCCTTCGACCAATCTGCCGGATGAGCGTGGATTTTCTGGCACACGAGCGTGGAAATTCGGACGTCCGCCAAATGAGCGTGGATATTTGGACGGAATCTGCCGCAAAAGCCCCAAAAATCGTCCAAATATCCACTCTCGATATCCGACCGTCCGAAAATCCTCGCTCGTGCGGCGACGGCTACGGCAAGGCGTCATCGCCGGATCGGCAATGGCTCTGCCGGACGACTTATTCCTGCGCAGCCTCGTGCTCGTCCATCAGGAACAGCCTAAGAACCAGCTTGATGACATATCCCGGTTTGACTTCTGCCGCGTCAAAGACGTGGCGCTCGGCGAGCTCGCTGCAGTATGCGTAGATGTCGCGGATAAGGTCCGCGCCCGAGAGCGTAAACATGTAGCCTGCGTCCGAAAGCGCATTGGGTGCGGCGGGCAACTTGGCCATGTGGCAGAACGTTTGCAGGTCGGGCGCCATAACATTCTGGTAGTCGAGGTGGCCGCTGGCATCCTGTGCGGCAAGCTCCAATTGGCGCACAAAATCCAGCGCCGCCGCTAACACAAAGCTCGGCGTAGGCGCATTGACGTCCTGAGTGGTCGCCACAAGCCTGCCCGCCGCCTGCGTGACAAGCCAGGCGACCTCGCGCTGGCAGCGCACGGCCTTGCGCGTTACCGGCTTGATGGACGAAGAAGAAACGCTCCCCTTAGGCGGATTCGAAGCAGCCATAAGACCCTCCCATGAACAATCCGGCCCAACAAGTCCGGATGAAACACGTGCTACACCAGTATACAGGGGAGTGGAGTAGCGGGGTACAAGTGCGCCAGCGGCAAACCGAGAGCATCAACAATGTGCCTCCGCTCTATTTGGACGATGGCACGTGGGTCATTAAGTACTCGGTTCAAGCGCCGGGTACCGTTGGTTTTCGAGACCAGAATTACAACCGTAAAATGCTCAACTGCATGGAATGTGGCGTCCCAGTCGGAGTCATATTTGCAACCGAGGTGGGCTATAAGGTGCTCGGCCTTGCGTTTGTTGAGCGGTTCGAGCCCGAAAACGGATGGTTTGTTCTGCACGGTCCTGTTCATAAAGGCGGACCGGACCCTCGTTTTGCGCCCGACATGAGTTATCTGAAGCACATAATCGTCGATATTGAGTTTGCCGGACAGGGTGCGACCGACGATGAAATTTGGCTTTGGCGGTCTTTTACGATCGTGTTGTTTGATCGGATCGCGCGGCGATGCAATCTCGCGCACGCCTGCCGGTGCATGCTCTTCCTGATTTGTATAGCGAGAGGGGAGCGAGCGTGAGCTGGCGAGGCGATATTGCGATGGGGAAGTACGGAAAACTGCCGTGTGCCCTTATAGACAACAAAATGTTTCCGAGCGTAGAAGTTGATTGCGGGTCGTTTGTCGTCTCCTGTCCTTGCTGCGGCTCGCAAATACCGTGCCTCGACATTCGGTTCATCGATGCGCGCGACAGACTTAGCGACGAAGTGAGAAAACGGACAGGTGTTCATATGCCGGTGTATCAGGAGAAATGCCCTGTTTGTGGCCTCGATATCGTGTACGACGCCGGCGACGAGGGATGGGTGATGCGGAGGAGCTGGCTGTGAAGGCATCTCCGTTCCTACAAATAAATCCCCTCACCGAGCTGCTTGTGGAACTCGGCGTGACGGTCGCGTGCCCAAGTAAAGAGTGCCTGGTCAAAGTCGGTGCGCGTGGCCGGGACGCCAAAGACGCCGGCAACTTCGACACGCACAAACTCCAGTGCCGGCAGCTTGTTGATGGCGGTGAGGGCAAACGGGGACGTGGGTTCTTCGAACAGATAGTGGCTGCCTTGCAGCGCGTCGCAACTGGTGCACGTGTTGCCGAGCGACGGGGCTTTGGAGGCTCGTGCGCCTACGGGTTTGTAGCCACAGCGCTTAGAAAGATAGTCGCGGATCTCGCCCGGGACGCAGCCAAGAGCGGGAACAATGGTGAGCGCGTTGGCGTTGGCCGTGTCGATGGTAATGTGCCCGGCTTCGTTGGGCGCGTGCGCAATGGCGATGCCCTTGCCGTCATCGGTTCGATAGGGAATGCCGAAGGCCGCGACCGAGGTCTCTTCGTGGCATTTCCAGCACTCGCGCTTGCCCAGTACTAGATATATATACGGCGCTGAGGGGTCGGATCGGTCAACACCGGGCAGCCACTCGGCAAAGGGCTCGGGGTTGACGCCGCTGGGTACATACCAGATCTTCTTGGTCCGGTCCCATTTGGCGCCCAGCGCCTTGGCTTCTTCTTTGTGCGAAAAGGGGACATCGAGCTCGGTGCGCATGGCGGCTCCTTGGTGCTGCAGGTGCAAGTGGCTCAAGGATACCGCAGGGAGCAGACATCGCGGCGTTTTGCTGAGAAGTTGCGGTGCGGACTGATTGGTTATGCCGATGGATAGATCGGCAAGTAGATGGTCGGCTTTTGGCCAGTTGGGCGGTTGGAGCAGCTTGCGGCGCAGTTTTGTGCCTGGCTATTGTTGATGTTAGGGTATTGAATTTGTTTGGCAGCCATTCGTCAGGTGAATTGATGCTACGTTGCGATGACGGTTGGAACTGCCAGCGGATTTGGCGACATAAAACAAAACAGCTCAGAGGACATAGCCTCTGAGCTGCGAACATTTGGTGGGCGTTAGAAGATTTGAACTTCTGACCTCTTCCGTGTCAGGGAAGCGCTCTCCCCCTGAGCTAAACGCCCGATCAAGGGTGCGCAAGCGCGCAAGGGATAATATAACGGAGCCTGAACTCGGTGGCAAGAACATTTTTAAAAATCGCTTACATTGTGGAATTCGGGGGTCTTGTCATATCCATTTCAAAAGAGCCTGCTGCCGCGATTTGGCTGTCGCATAATGCAAGGCCGTTGCGGTGTCGAGCTATGGAAAGACACCTGCGGAATTGTCCTACCGATAAGCGGACAAGCCTTCGGCTGGTGCCTTTGCCGTGGTAAGGTAAGCCGAATTGCTTCCAGACTGTTTCGGGGGAGTGGAATGAGCAAAGAGTGTGTCGAGCAGGCCGAAGGCGCAGGGGCTTCGGTGCCGATGACCGATATATCGAACATTGACGTGCCCGAGGGCACCGACGAGCTCAGCCGCAACACCCGTCGCGCATGGCGCGACCGCCTGAACAGCGCTTCGACGCGCAAGATGATCACGGGCGTCTTGGCTACGTTGGTGGGCGGTTCGTTTTGGGGCTTCTCGGGCACCAGCGCGAGCTTTCTGTTCGATACCTACCACGTCGACACCTTGTGGCTTATGAGTGTGCGTCAGATTCTCGCCGGTCTACTCTTTATGGCCGTGGTTGTTACGCGCGACCGCGAGCGCCTGATTAAGCTCTGGACCACACCCGCCGATCGCAAGCAGCTGCTGCTCTTTACCGCCTTTGGTCTGCTGTTCAACCAGTTTTGCTATCTTTCGGCCGTGCGCCTGACGAACGCCGGAACCGCGACGGTGCTCCAGTGCCTGCAGCTCGTTATCATCATGGGCTACGCCTGCGTGACCGATCGCCGCATGCCGCGTACTCGCGAAGTCATCGGCATTGGCCTGGCTCTGGGTGGAACCTTTTTAATCGCCACCGGCGGCGACCCCACCAGCCTGAATATCTCGCCACTTGGCCTGGCAGCAGGTCTTATGTGTGCGGTCAGCGCCACGTGTATGGCGGTGATTCCCGCCAAGATCCTGCCCGAATACGGCAGCCCCATCGTCACGGGCTCGGCAATGCTCACGGCGGGCGTGGTCTCGTGTGTCTTCGTGCAGCCCTGGGCGCATATGCCGGCGCTCGACGCTGCCGGCGTCGAGGCGCTCGCGGTGTTCGTGGTTATCGGCTCATTTTTTGCTTACATGCTCTATATGCAGGGCGTTAAGGACATCGGCTCGGTGCGTGCGAGTCTCATCGGAACTGTGGAGCCGGTTTCGGCGACCATCACCAGCGCTCTCATGTTGGGGACGGTATTTTTGCCGACCGACCTTATCGGCTTTGCCATGATCATCGTGATGATGTTCCTCACGGTGTAGCTGGCACCGCCGCCAAGACAGAAAAGGTGTTGTGCCGCATTTTCGCCAATTGATATCCGTGTCTGGAGTTTAGCTGTCGATGCTCAAAATGCCATAAACTAGTAACGTTATGGACTTTTTCATTGCGACTCAATTGCGAGGATTTCTTTATGGCTGGTAATCACTTTAAGGGCAGCGATAGCGGCCGCCCTGCAGTTCCGCCGCGTCCGAACGGGGCTGGTAAGGCCGGCACGCCGGGCGGCGCTGGACAGGGCGGTTCCGGTAAGCGCGTGTCCCCGGGCGAGACGGCGATGTTTACCGCTCTGTACGAGCAGTCACAAAAGGCAAAAAAGACCGGCCGTGCAAGAGGGAATGTCTTTGCGGGCGGTGCAACCTCCACGTCGCAGCCGAGCGGGGCTCCTTCGGCACCTGAGAACAATGCAGGTGCTGCCAACGCCGCGAATGCCGCCGGCAACGTTAATGCCGGCAAGGCCGCCAACAATACTCCCTCTGCCGGTGGCGCGGGGCTTACGGGTAACCTTGGCACGATTTACACAGGCGCCTCCGAGACTGGCACGTTCGCCCGCCTGGATGATAGCGGTGCCGAGTTTGCGGGCTCGGGTTCCAAGGAAGATTATTACGATTTTGGCTTGAACTACGGTAGCGACACTTCGTCGAGTTCGACCTCTGACGGCCTGGTCCGTCATCGCCATCGCAAGGGCGAGCGCAAAAAACGTCACACTGGCGCCATTATTGCCGCTGTAGTCGCGGTGCTTCTCGTTGTGCTTGGCGCAAGCGGCTTTATGCTGCTTAACTCGGCAAAGACCGTAAAGAGCGAAGCGAAGGAGGCTGTCGAGATTGTCGGTGGCCTTAAGGACAAGGTCACGTCGGGCGATTTTTCGACGCTGCCTGACGACGCGAAGAAGATCGATGAGCTCTGCGACAGCATGAAGGCAGAGACCTCGAGCCCGCTGTGGACGGCGGCTTCGTTTATCCCGGTGTATGGCAGCGACATCAACGCGGCCCGCACCATGATTGATGCCCTGTCCGATGTCTCGAGCAATGCGCTGGTTCCCATGGCCGATAACCTTTCCCAGGCCACGCCCGGCAAGCTGTTCCAGGACGGCATGATTAACGTGTCCGCGCTGCAGGCGGTCGCCGATTCGCTTTCCAGCAGCTCGAAGGTGTTCAAGAGCGCCAACGAGAAGATCCAGGGCATTGGCGATACTCATATTTCCCAGGTGACCGAGCTGGTCGATAAGGCCAAGGACGGCTTTGCCACCCTCAACGGCGCGGTTGACGCGGCGGAGAAGGTCGCCCCCGTCCTTCCCCAGATGCTCGGCGCCAACGGCCAGACGCGTAACTACCTTGTGTACGCCATGAACAACGTCGAGATTCGTGCTTGCGGCGGCTTTGGCGGTTCGCAGGGCCTGATTTCGGTCACCGACGGCCAGATGTCGATTGGCGAGTTTGTTCCCCGCATTGGACTCAGCGAGGATGAGGCGGTCGAGAGCGTCGACGAAGAGGATGAGGCGCTGTTCGGCAACCACAGTAACCTGTACAACTCGGGCAATACCTATTCGCCCGATTGGCCCCGCAACTCGCAGCGTGTCGCCGCGCTGTGGAAGTCCCAATATGGGCAGGACGTTGATGGCGTCGTGGGTATCGACCCGGTGTTCCTGCAGTATCTGCTGGGCCTGGTCGGTAACGTGTCGCTGCCCGACGGAACGGTTGTCGACGGCACCAACGCCGCAAAGGTCCTCATGCACGATGTGTACTGGAACTATCCGGTCGAGGAGTCGGACGGCATCTTTGCATCCGTCGCCAGCGCTGCCTTCGACAAGATCCTTGGCGGTATCGGCGATGTCGATGTTACGAAGCTTGTCGGTGCATTCGAGCGCGGTGCCGAAGAGGGCCGTCTGATTGCTTGGATGAGAAACGATGATGAGCAGAATGCCATCAAAGAGACGGGCATTGACGCTTCGCTACCCGATCCGGATGATCCGAGTGCCGATCCCGTTGCCGGCGTTTACTTTAACAACCTGAGCTTCTCCAAGCTCGACTGGTACCTGAACGCTGATACGCAGATTGGCCAGGGTGTCAAGAACGGCGACGGCACGTGCTCGTATCGCATCACCGTTACCCTGACGAACATCATGACGCAGGAGGAGGCAGGCAAGCTGCCCGATTACGTCGCGGCGAGCGCGCCCGATGCCGCGCGCGACGACGAGCGTCTGAATGTCTCGTTGTTTGCCCCGACGGGCGGCAACATCAGTGACCTTACGGTTGAGGGCACCCAGTTTGGTCTTGGCGCCGCTACGTGGCATGGAATTCCCTTCTATTCGGGCACCGTTGACCTGCATGCTGGCGAGACGACGACGATCACGTATACGCTGACCACGTCGGCCGAGGCGGGGGACAAGCCGCTTACGCTGCGTCAGACTCCTACATGCCAGGCGGCTCGCGACAGCGCGTCGGCGTAGGGTTTTTCTGGTAGCGCAGATAATCGAGTACCATTTTGGGGCGGACAGGCAATCTGTTCGCCCCTATTTTGTAAGGAGAGCGCATGAAGTACTTTGGCACCGATGGCTTTCGCGGTGAGGCCAACGTTGGGCTGACGGTAGAGCACGCTTATAAGATTGGCCGTTTTGTGGGCTGGTATTACGGCGCTAACCGCGAGCGCAAGGCGCGCGTCATCGTGGGCAAGGACACACGTCGCTCGAGTTATATGTTCGAGGCGGCGCTGGTGAGTGGCCTGGTCGCGAGCGGTGCGGACGCCTATATGCTGCACGTGATCCCCACGCCGGGCGTAGCGCATCAGACCGTGGAAGGCTGCTTTGATTGCGGCATCATGATCAGCGCGAGCCACAACCCGTTTTGCGATAACGGCATTAAGCTCGTCAACAGCGACGGTTTTAAGATGGACGAGGACGTACTGGAGCTCATCGAGGACTACATCGATGGCAAGAGCGAGGTGCCGCTGGCCACGGGCAACCACATCGGCGCCACGGTGGACTACATGCAGGGCCGCAACCGCTACATTGCCTCGCTCATCGCCAGCGCGAACTTTTCGCTGCAGGGCGTCAAGATCGGCATCGACTGCGCCAACGGCTCGGCGTCCTCGGTGGCCAAGCCGGTGTTCGACGCGCTGGGCGCCGACGTGCGCGTGATCAATGCCGCGCCTGATGGTTTTAACATCAACGTCGACTGCGGCTCCACGCATATGGAGCGTTTGCAGCGCCACGTGGTGGAGCAGGGCCTGGACGTGGGCTTTGCCTACGACGGCGATGCCGATCGCTGCTTGGCCGTGGACGAGCGCGGTCGCGTGGTAGACGGCGACCAGATCCTGTACGTGTGCGGCGTGTACCTGAACAAGCACGGGCGGCTCTCGGGCGGTACCGTGGTTCCGACGATTGCCAGCAACTTTGGCCTGATCAAGTCGTTGGAGCTTGCCGGCCTAAGTGCCGTGACCAGCGGTGTGGGCGACCGTCACGTGTATGCCAAGATGCGCGAGGGCGGTTACAGCCTGGGCGGCGAGCAGACGGGCCATACGATCTTTGGCGATATCGAGCGCACGGGCGACGGCATTATGACCTCGCTGCGCGTGATGGAAGTGATTCGTGCCGAGCGCGAGACGCTCTCGCAGCTCACGGCTCCGTGCAAGCTGCTGCCGCAGGCGCAGGTTGCCGTGCGCGTGGCGGATAAGGACGCCGCGCTGGGCAACATGGGCGTGCAGGCCGCCATCGCCGAGGCCGAGGCGTCGCTGGCGGGCGAGGGCCGCGTGCTGGTGCGCAAGAGCGGAACCGAGTCGGTGATTCGCGTGCTGGCTGAGGCTCCGGACCAATCGGCCGCCGACGCCGCCATGAAGCGCATCGCTAGCGCACTCGAGGCTCTGTAGTTACGCGGTTTTACCAAACCGCGTAACTGCTCGACGCTGCAAACGCCCCTAAGCGGCAATCTGACGTTCAATTTCAAGGGCGCGACCAGAAGGTCGGCGCCCTTTCATTTCACGTCACCTTGCTCGCTTAGGGTCGTTTTCGCTGACGTTGCCAAGACATTGGCGTCAACATGGTTGGCGTTGGCGATGGCGTGCTGGTCAATCCTTACAGCTCGTACAACGTGGTGAACTTGTCCTGCAGGTAGCTGCAGTAGTAGCGGGCGTCAAAGGCCATGCCGCAGGCGCCCTTGATGAGTTCCGGCGCGTCCTTGGCGCGGCCCCACTGCCAAATGTGCTCGCCCAGCCAGGTGCGGACGGGTGCCAGGTCGCCGCTCGCACAGGCGCCATTGAGGTCGACACCGTCGCGGCACATGGCCGGCACGAACATGGCGTCGTAGGCGCTGCCCAGCGCATAGGTGGGGAAGTAGCCAAACGATCCGCCGCTCCAGTGCGTATCCTGCAGACAGCCGCGCGTGTCGTCGGGAACGGGAATGCCCAGGTACTCGTCCATTAAGCGGTTCCAAAGCGCGGGGATGTCCTTGGCCGTGGCCTCGCCGGCAAACAGCATGCGCTCGATCTGGTAGCGCACCATAATATGCAGCGGATAGGTGAGCTCGTCGGCCTCGGTGCGGATCAACGACGGCTGCGCGATGTTCACGGCGCGGTAGAGCGTGTCTTCGTCGACGTCGCCGTAGACCTCGGGCGCGTGACGACGCAGCACCTCGAGCAGCGGGCCCATAAAGGCGCGGCTGCGACCCACGGTGTTCTCGAAAAAGCGGCTCTGGCTCTCGTGGATGCCCATGGAGGTGCCGCCCTCCAAGCACGTGCACGCATAGGCAGGATTGACGCCCAGCTCGTACATGGCGTGCCCCGCCTCGTGGATGATGCTGTAGACGTTGGAGATGCAATCGTCCTCGTAGATGTGTGTCGCGATGCGCGCGTCACCCACGGCAAAGCCCTCGCTAAACGGGTGCTCGGTAAAGGCAAGCGTGGTGTCGTCCAGGTTCAGGCCGACAAGCTTCATAAGGTCGAAGCTCATGGCACGCTGGGCGGCCTCGGGCACGCGGGCGTGCAAAAAGTCGGCATCGGGCTGCTGGCCGCGCTCGCCGATGGCGTGCACGAGCGGCACGACCGTCGCCTTGACCTCATCGCAAAACGCATCGAAGCTCTTGGCCGAAAGGCCGCGCTCGTACTGGTCGAGCCAAACGTCGTATGGGTCGCGCTTGGGGTCCATAAGCTCGGCCTGATGCTTGAGCTGGCCCACAATCTTGTCCACATAGGGCTCAAAGCTTGCCCAGTCGTTGGCCGCCTTTGCTTTATGCCACACGGCGTCGGCCTCGCAGGTGAGCCTGGTCCAGGCCTCGGCCTCCTCGGTAGGAATAACGCTTGCCTCGCGCTGGTCGCGGCCGAGCACGCGGATCTCGTCGAGCAGCTGCGGGTCGTCGATTTTGCCGCCGGCGACGGTCTCGCGCGCTAACGAGCGTACGAGCTCAACGGACTTCTCGCTGGTCAGCAGCTTGTGATGCTCACCGGCAAGCGTGCCCATGGTGTCGGCACGGGCGGCAGCACCGTTGGCAGGAGCAATCGTCGCTCCATCGAACTCGGCAATCTTGAGCAGGTACTCACGAGTCCACAGTTTGCCTTCGAGCTTGCGGAATTTTTTGACGGCCTTATCGACCTTGATGCCTTTGGGCGTCTTGCCCGCCGCGGGCTTGGCCTTCTTATCGTACTTCTTTCCCATACCTATATCCTTGATCTCGCAGGCCGAGCGCCGCAGGCGGGTGCACGGCCAGTTTGCACAGCTACCTGCCTTGTACCCAGTGCGAACAAAACGGAACGCGGCGATGTGCTCGCGAAATGTGTTATCCTATAGCCCAATGCGTTGACGGAGAGGGTTTTGCCCGCCGCGTCGCCGGCAAGAGAGGGAAGGTCATGGGCTGCAAGCCTTCCTGCGGTGGCAAGGGCCAAGCGTTCACTCCCGAGCAGCGACCTCAACGGGCGCGCGGCTAGCGGCGGCGAAGCCCCAGTAGGGAAGCCGTGAGCCTCGCGATAAGGGGCGCAGAGTGGGCACGGCGGGCCAGACATCCGCCGGGTCAAACAAGGTGGTACCGCGGAATTCAACCGTCCTTGGGCAATGCACATGCCCGAGGACGGTTTTTTGTTACCGAACCGGGCCGCGTTTTCGCAACGCTGGGCGGCGGCAGTCGTCCCGGCGAGCGGGGAGCGCGAGAGACGAAAGGGAAGACATGAGTCTGATTGATGATCTGGTCAAACTCGAGGAAGAGGCCAAGGAGCTCGTCGCAGGCGCCGACGACGCCGCCAAGCTCGAGGCTGCGCGCGTTGAGCTGCTCGGCCGCAAGGGTCGCATTACCGGCCTGATGCGCATGATGGGCAAGCTCGCCCCCGAGGATCGTCCCGTGATGGGTAAGCGCGCCAACGAGATGCGCCAGCTGATCGAGGGCATGCTCGACGAGCGCAACACCGAGATGAAGGCCGCCGCCCTCAAGCACGCACTGGAGCACGAGGCCGTCGACATCACACTGCCGGGTATCCGTCCGCAGATCGGTCACCAGCACCTGATCAAGCAGATCATCGAGGAGGCCGAGGACATCTTCTGCGGCATCGGCTACACCGTCGAGTCCGGCCCCATGGTCGACACCTCCTACTACAACTTCACTGCGCTCAACGCCCCCATGGATCACCCGAGCCGCTCGGCCCGCGACACGTTCTATGTGGTCGACAACAATCCCGGCAGCGTCGCGCATCCCGAGGCTCACGCCCACGGCGAGTCCGATGTGCTGCTGCGCACCCAGACCTCGGGCGTGCAGATCCACACCATGGAGTCACAGAAGCCGCCCATCTACATGATCTGCCCGGGCACCGTCTACCGTCCCGATACGGCCGACGCTTGCCACCTGCCGCAGTTCAACCAGATCGAGGGCTTGGTCGTCGACGAGGGCATCACCTTTGGCGACCTGAAGGGCACGCTCGACTACTTTGTTAAGTGCATGTTTGGCGAGGACCGTAAGACGCGCTACCGCCCGCACTTCTTCCCCTTCACCGAGCCCAGCTGCGAGGTGGACGTGAGCTGCCACGTCTGCGGCGGCAAGGGTTGCAACTTCTGCAAGCACAGCGGCTGGATCGAGATCCTGGGCTGCGGCATGGTCGACCCCAACGTTCTTATCAACTGCGGCATCGACCCCGAGAAGTATACCGGCTTCGCCTTTGGCATTGGTGCCGAGCGCGTCGCGGCCCTGCGCTACGACCTGCCCGACCTCAGAACGCTCATGACGGGCGATATGCGTTTCCTGAACCAATTTTAGGCTTGCCCAGGCACTCCATCTTGGCGTTCAAACCGTCGCTCGCGTACCTTTAGTACGCGTCGCTCCTCTTTCACGCCAACCTGGGGCACCTGGACAACCCTAAGGCGAACGTCTTCATTTGATATTCCTCCCTTTGCGGAGATTAAGAACTAGGAGAGCTACATGCGCGTTTCTTACGACTGGCTCAAGACCATGATCGATATTCCGGAGGATCCCAAGACTCTTTCGGACGAATATATCCGTACCGGCACCGAGGTCGAGGCGATTGACACCGTGGGCGAGTCCTTCGACCACGTGGTGACTGCCAAGGTGCTCACCAAGACCCCGCACCCCGATAGCGACCACATGTATGTGTGCTCGGTCGACGTGGGCGACAAGAACCTCGACGCCGACGGCAACCCCGCCCCGCTGCAGATCGTCTGCGGCGCGCAGAACTTCGAGGCCGGCGACCACATCGTCACGGCCATGATTGGCGCTGTGCTTCCCGGCGACGTCAAGATCAAGAAGAGCAAGCTTCGCGGCGTCGTGTCCATGGGCATGAACTGCTCTGCGCGCGAGCTCGGCCTGGGCGGCGACCACTCCGGCATCATGATCCTGCCCGAGGATACGCCCTGCGGCATGCCGTTTGCCGAGTACGTGGGCTCGAGCGACACCGTGCTCGACTGCGAGATCACGCCCAACCGTCCCGATTGCTTGTCCATGATCGGCATGGCCCGCGAGACCGGCGCCATCTTCGACCGCGATTTCCACGTTGAGCTGCCCGCCATCAAGATCGAGACCGGCCG
The DNA here is from genome assembly GCF_003470665.1 of Collinsella sp. AM17-1. Lineage (GTDB taxonomy): Bacteria > Actinomycetota > Coriobacteriia > Coriobacteriales > Coriobacteriaceae > Collinsella. The sequence continues at coordinate 49,856 of NZ_QRJZ01000008.1, read as the reverse complement.
CGCGACCGACGACGAGCTTTCGGTCGAGATTGCCGACGAGGGCCTGTGCGACCGCTACGTCGCCCGCATCGTGCGCAATGTGAAGGTTGGCCCGTCGCCCGACTGGATGGTCAAGCGCCTTAACGCCCTGGGCGTGCGCCCACACAACAATATCGTCGACATCACCAACTACGTGATGATGCTCACCGGTCAGCCGTTGCACGCTTTTGATCTGGACACCTTTGCCGAGCGCGATGGCCACCGTCGCGTGGTGGTTCGCGCCGCCCAGCAGGACGAGAAGTTCACGACGCTCGATGGCGAGGAGCGTGTGCTCGACGCCGGCATGGGCCTCATCACCGACGGCGAGCGTCCCGTGGCGCTGGCCGGCGTTATGGGTGGCATGGATTCCGAGATCGAGGACGATACCGTTGACGTGATGGTCGAGAGCGCCTGCTTCAACGCCGGCCGCACCTCGCACACCAGCCGTGACCTGTCGCTGATCTCCGACGCCTCCATTCGTTTTGAGCGCCAGGTTGACGAGACCGGCTGCGTGGATGTCGCCAACGTTACCTGCGCGCTCATCGAAGAGATCGCCGGCGGCGAGGTTGCTCCCGGCTATGTCGACGTGTTCCCCGCGCCCAAGACCATCGATAGCATTAAGCTGCGCCTGGCCCGTGTGCACGCCATCTGCGGCGCCGACATCGAGCCCGACTTTATCGAGCGCTCGCTCACCCGCCTGGGCTGCACCGTCGAGCGTGACGGCGAGGACTTTATGGTTACCCCGCCGAGCTTCCGTCCCGACCTGCCGCGTGAGATCGACCTGATCGAGGAGGTCCTGCGCCTGTGGGGCATGGGTCGCGTCACGGCGACCATTCCGGCTGCCAAGAACCACATCGGCGGCCTGACGCGCGAGCAGAAGCTTACCCGCAAGGTCGGCGAGATCCTGCGCGCCTGTGGCCTCAACGAGACCACGACCTTTGGCTTTGCCGCCCCGGGCGACCTGGAGAAGATTGGCATGTCCACCGAAGGCCGCGGCTGCCCCGTGGTGCTCATGAACCCGCTGGTGGCCGAGCAGACCGAGATGCGTCGTTCGCTGCTGCCGGGCCTGCTGCAGTCCGTGGCCTACAACGAGGCGCACGGTACGCCCAACGTGCACCTGTACGAGGTCGGCAACCTGTTCCACGGTCGCGAGAACGCCAGCCTGCCCAAGGAGACCAAGTCCGTGGCGGGTGTGCTCTCGGGCCAGTGGAGCGAGCAGTCCTGGAACATGAAGTACCGCAAGCTGCGCTTCTTCTTTGGCAAGGGCATTGTCGAGGAGCTGCTCGCCCAGCTGCGCATCGAGAAGGTTCGCTTCCGTCCCGTCGAGGGCGAGGACTACGCTTTCTTGCAGCCGGGTCGTGCGGCCGAGGTTCTGTCCGGCGGAACCGTGCTGGGCTGGGTCGGCGAGATTCACCCCGAGGCGCGCGAGGCGATGGGCATCGATGAGGTTGTCGTTGCCTTTGAGCTCGACTTGGACAAGCTGATCAAGGGCGCCCGCAACCAGGAGAACTATCGCGAGTTCTCGCAGTACCCGGCCGTTGAGCACGACCTGGCTATCGTGGTCGACAACACTGTGACCTGCGAGGATCTTGAGCGTCGTATTACGAGTGCCGGCGGCAAGCTGCTCGAGGGCGTGCGCCTGTTCGATGTCTACCGCGATCCGGTCCGCATCGGCAAGGGCAAGAAGTCCATGGCCTTTGCGCTTACGTATCGCTCGGACGACCACACGCTTACCAGCGAAGAGGTCGAGAAGGCGCACCAGAAGATCGTCACCAAGGTGTGCAAGGGCGTAAACGGCGAGGTTCGCTCGTAATCTTTGCCGTTCGGAACCCGTCCCCTGCGGGGTTTTCACGGCAACGTCCTCGCCGCTTCGCGGCTGCGGGATGTTGCCTTAGAAAACTCCTCTCGGGGGCGGGTTCCTGCGTTAACCTTGTTGCGAGCGGACCGCACCTTCTTCCGGGTGACCGGAAAGTTGGGAGTGCATGGGCCTTTATTGGGCGGTGCGTGGACCTGGGTTAATAACGTACGTATTGCAAGGGCGTGCTGCGTTGTGGGCGGTGCGTCTTTTTGTTAGTATGCAGAGTCGGTGTTACGGATTGTTGGAAACGTAACACGCAACGTTCTGATTGAGAGGGCTCATGCACATTCCAGATAATTATCTGTCCCCGCAGACCGATGCCGTCATGGCCGTGGCGATGGTACCCGTTTGGGTCCACTGCATCAAGAAAGTGCGCGCCACGCTCGATCGCGAGCATATGGCCTTTCTGGGTATTTGCGCTGCGTTCTCCTTTTTGCTCATGATGTTCAACGTTCCGCTGCCCGGCGGCACCACAGGCCACGCCGTCGGCGGCGCACTCATCGCGCTGCTGCTGGGTCCCGAGGCCGCGGCTATCGCTGTCTCGGTCGCGCTGGCGCTGCAGGCGCTGCTGTTTGGCGACGGCGGCGTTCTGTCCTTTGGCGCCAACTGCTTTAACATGGCCTTTGTGCTGCCGTTTACCGCTGCTATCGTGTTCCGTGCGCTCAACAGCCGTCTGCACGACAAGAGCTGGGGTACCTCGGTTTCTGCCATCGTGAGCGGTTGGGTCGGCCTGTGCCTGGCGGCCCTGTGCGCGGCAATCGAGTTTGGTATTCAGCCGATGCTCTTCACCAACGCTTCAGGCGCTCCGCTGTACTGCCCCTTCCCGCTGTCCGTGGCTATTCCGGCCATGTTGATCCCGCATATGCTGGTTGCCGGCGTGATCGAAGGCGTGGCAACGGCCGCCATCTACGGCTTCATTAAGAAGACGGCGCCGAGCATTATCGTCGGCCCCGAGGCCGCCGATGGCCAGCTTGCCGTCGATGGCACCGCCAAGAAGACTTCCCTGATCCCCACGCTCATTCTGGTCGCCGTGCTTGTCTTGGCCACGCCGCTGGGCCTTTTGGCCACGGGTGACGCATGGGGCGAGTGGGACGCCGAGGGCGCCGCGACTGCCGTTCAGGAGGCTGGTGACGACAGTCTGCAGGCTTCGGTCGGCCTCGATACCCCGACCTTTGCCGACGCTCTGCCTACGGGCGATTACCTGCAGGCCTATTCCGAGGAGCAGGGTCTTGGCTTTGCCGGCCAGGCTGCTATGTATATCCTTTCGGGCGTGATTGGCGTGGCAGTGCTTACCATCGCATTCCGTCTGATCTCGCTGACGGTCAAGGAAAGCGGTGCTCATGGCAATAGCCGAGCTGCCTAGCTGGCTCGCGGTCGAGCAGCGTTACGAGCCCGCGGGGGCTCGACATCGTGTGATGCAAAAGAACGTCCTGCACCTGGCGAGCCTGCTTGAGCGGGTTCGCCTGGGCGGCGGCGCACACAAGGGCGGGTCGATAATCGACCGCGCCCTTTCTTCCGTTTCGGCCCCGGTGCGTTTGGTAGGGATGTTCGTTTGCGTTCTGTGCGTGTGCCTGACGCAGAGCCCGCTGTACCTCATGTTGATGGCGGCTATCGCGCTGGTGCTCGTTGCCGTGCGCCCCGTACGCGGGCTGCGGGCAACCTTTGTGCCGGCGCTTGGCGCTGCGGGGCTCGCGGTGGTTCTGGCACTGCCTGCCTTGCTGCTGGACGCTTCTGCCGCGGGCGCCATGCTCAAGATTGCGCTCAAGACCTTCATTAATGTGTCGCTCGTGCTGGGCGTTTCGTGGACCCTCACGTGGAGCCGCATGTCGGCGGCGCTCAAGATGCTACATCTACCCGACGAAGTTATCTTTACGTTTGATATGGCGCTCAAGCATATCGAGGTGCTGGGACGCACGGCGCACGATCTGTGCGAATCGGTCATGCTGCGCAGCGTTGGCCGTGCACCTGCGGGTTTTTCGCGCACCGACTCGCTGGCGGGTATCATGGGCATGACCTTTATCAAGGCGATGGAATGCAGCCGCGCGATGGATGAGGCTATGCTTTGCCGCGGCTTTGCCGGTGCGTATCCGGCGCCCGCGCGCGCCGGGTTTGGCTGGCGCGATGCGGTCTATGCGGCCGGCGTGGCGCTGCTGGCAGTGTTGTGCGCCGTGCTGTAGGCGCTGCTGGTTCTGGCTGGGGATGCAAATAGGGAAGGGCGACGTTTTGACGATCGATATGAATAGTGCGGCGGGCACGAACGGTGCGGGCGGCGCCGAGGTCGCGCCGCTCATCGAGCTGCGCGACGTGGTGTTCTCCTATACGGGGCATACGGTTGTCGATGGTGTGTCGCTGCGGGTCGATCGTGGTGAACTCGTTGCCCTGCTCGGTCCCAACGGCTGCGGTAAGACGACGATTATGCGCCTTATCAACGGCCTTGAGCTCGCGGACGCGGGTGCATACCTGTTTGACGGGCACGTGATCGATGCGGCATATCTCAAGGATTCCGCAGCCGCTCAGCGTTTTCATCAGCGCGTGGGCTTTGTGTTCCAGAATGCCGACGCCCAGCTGTTCTGCGCTACGGTGGGCGAGGAAGTTGCTTTTGGTCCCGCGCAGATGGGACTGCCGACAGACGAGCTCGAGCGCCGCGTCCGCGATGCCATGGAGCTGTTCCAGGTTGCCGATCTGGTCGATGCCTCGCCCTATCAGCTTTCGGGCGGGCAAAAGAAGCGCGTTGCGCTGGCTGCGGTGGTGTCGATGAACCCGGATATCTTGGTCCTCGACGAACCTACCAATGGGCTCGACGAGGATTCATGCGACATCGTGGTCAACTTCTTGCTGGCTTACGTCGCGGCGGGTAAGACGGTTTTGATGAGTACGCACCATCAAGATTTGGTGCGCCGCCTGGGGGCCCGTGCCATCTATATCGATCGATATCACCATGTGGTCGAGGCGCCCGTGCCGTCGTATGGAACCGAAAGCGGTGCTACGGACTAGTTGCTGCGTAGAGGATGCGTAGCCGCCCGCGCGGCTTTGCCGTGATGGTATAGTTATCCAGGTTTTTTATGGGGGTGGCTATGCCAAGCTGGAACATTCATATCGCTCAGACGGAGCGTTTGCTGGAGCGCACCAGTGCGCTTGCCGATAGCGTGCGTGACCGCAATGCCTTTTTGTTTGGCTGCGTGGTTCCGGACATTTTTGTGGGCTATATGGTTCCCGGTATCGCCGATCCCATTCCGTATCGCATTACGCACTTTGCAAAGCCCGAGCCAATCCCTAAGCCTCGTGAGCATGAGTTCTGGGATACCTATGTGGCACCGCTGCTTAAAAGTTCTCCCACCGGTGCGCCGGCCGCGGCGACCTCGATTATCGAGGAGCGCGAGCGACTGAATCGTGTGCACTATCCCCAGCGCTACAGGGATGCCGAGCCGGTTGTCGGTCCCAGCGCCTGTGAGTTCTCGCTTGCGTCCGAAGATGTGGCGCAGTCTTTGCTCGATTTAACGCTGGGCGTCTGGTCGCATCTGGTGGCCGATACCGTATGGAATACGCGCGTGAATCAGTACCTGGAGGCGCACGGCGGCAAGCCGTGCGAGGAATTCCGCATTAAAAAGCAAGGTGACTTTGACTGGTTTGGCAAGACGCTCTGCATTGTTTCGATTCCGCGCGCGACCAATCGCCTGTATACTGCGGCGACGCGTTTTGGTCAGTATCCCATCCATAAGGAGTATGTGCTCAAGACCATCGGCGTTATGCACGAGATTGTACGCGAAAACCCCGGCCAGCCCGATCATCCGCCGTATCGCTTGCTAACTGAGGAGTTTTTCGATACAACGTTTACCGAGGTCATCGAGCTGACCGAGGCGGGATTTGCCGCCCGCGTCGCATCACCCGGTGTTCCTGCTCTGCCCCTGATCGCTAGCTGCTAGCTGGCCGGCCCGGCAGTGAACAGCTCATCCCAATCGACCAACAGCTCCCGTCGCAGGGCGTAAACACGGCAAACGAGCTGCACATTTCATAGCATGCCATAAGTAGCTGGTTGCGTGTCATGCCGTGCGGGAGGCATCGACGCACAGAAAAAGGGCCCGGAAGGCTTTGCCTTCCGGGCCCTTTGCAATGCAAGTGTGCTTGCAAGTGCGATTTAGCGCACCTGAGCGACGTAAGCGACGTTGGTCGAGGAGACCTTGTCCTCGAGCTGGACGCTCATGCGGGGATCGCCGGCGGTGGCGACGGTCAGGTCGCCGGCCTCGACGTAACCGAGCTCCTTAGCGGTCTCAATCGCCTTGACGATCGTGCCGTTGACGGTGCCCTGGGTAATCTCGGCCTGGTGCGGGATAACGCCCCAGTACATGATCATCTGCTGGACGGCCCACTCGTGGCGGGAGAACGCGCAGATCGGCATGTTGGGACGGAAGTGCGAGATCAGGCGTGCGGTACGACCGGTGGTCGTCGGCACGGTGATGCACTTGGCACCAACGGTGGTGGCCATGTTCACAGCGGACATACCCACAACGTTGTTGACGACGCGGGTGCCGTGAGCGTCGGCCGGAACCTCGAGCGGAGCGTGGGCCGGGAGGTACTTCTCGGTCTCGAGAGCAATGCTGGCCTGCATCTTAACGGCCTCGACCGGGTACTTACCGGCAGCGGACTCGCCAGAGAGCATAACGGCGTCGGTGCCGTCGTAGATGGCGTTAGCAACGTCGGCAACCTCGGCGCGCGTCGGGCGCGGGTTCTGCTGCATGGAGTCGAGCATCTGCGTAGCGGTGATAACGGGCTTGTAGGCCGCGTTGCACTTGGCGATGATCTCCTTCTGGATGTGCGGAACGAGCTCGGGCTTGATCTCGATACCCAGGTCGCCACGGGCGACCATGATGCCGTCGGAAGCCTCGAGGATCTCGTCGAAGTTCTCGACGCCCAGGGCGCACTCGATCTTCGGGAAGATCGTCACGTGCTCGCCACCGTTCTCGCGGCAAAGCTTGCGGATGCCGCGGACGGACTCGCCGTCACGGATGAAGGAAGCGGCGATGTAGTCGATGTTCTCGGTCAGGCCAAAGAGGATGTCCTGACGATCGCGCTCGGTGATGGCGGGCAGCGAGATGTTGACGTTGGGCATGTTGACGCCCTTGCGCTCGCCGATCAGGCCGTCGTTCTTAACGACGCAGGTCATGTCCTGGCCGCTGACGGACTCGACCTCGAGGGCAACCAGGCCGTCATCGATCAGGATGAGGGAGCCCTTCTCGACCTCGGAAGGCAGAGCCAGGTAGTCGAGGGAGATGTGCTCAGCGGTGCCGTGGAAATCCTCGGACGTGGGCTGAGCGGTGACGACGATCTTATCGCCGGTCTTGACGGCAACCTTCTTGCCGTCGACCAGAAGGCCGGTGCGGACCTCGGGGCCCTTGGTGTCGAGCAGGATGCCGACAGGCAGACCGAGCTCCTTGGAAATACGGCGGACGCGCTCGATGCGACCGTGGTGCTCGTCGTAGGAGCCGTGCGAGAAGTTAAAACGGGCGACGTTCATGCCCGCCTTGATCATCTCGCGGATGGTCTCGTCGCTATCGCAGGCGGGACCCATGGTGCATACAATCTTAGTGCGCTTGTACATTCAGACCTCCATCTGACATCGTCTTGCGCTGATAGATAAACCATAAGAAATAAAACCGAGATGATTATAACGAAATGCCGACCGAATACCCCAAAAAATCGACCGTATGCCGAAATGGAAGTTCATTTTTTGCGGGAAAAACGGTATATGAAAAATCTTTACCAACCACTCCAACCGCTGCTATCTGGGAGATATGTCAGTTTGGCGATGTGCCGAAGAAAAAACGTTTTACCAATGTTGAGCATCACACGGTCTGCACCGTTGCGTGCGGACCATATTTCCAAACCGATTGTTTTGGCTAGACGCGTCGCTTTGGGGTACCATAGCTCCACTATCAACTGCCGCTCAGCACGGCAGCCTTGATGAGCCCTTGCCCTTCTCCTGGGAATTATGATCGGGCATCAATCTGCTGAGTGGCCCGAATCCCAGGAGGGGACTCTATATGCAAAAGGAATACCTGTCCGCCGCGGCGGAGGTGCTCAGCGACCAAGGTGTCGATGAGAACCTCGGCCTGAGCAACGACGAGGCGTCTTCGCGCCTCGCCAAGACAGGCCCTAACAAGCTCGAGGAAGCCGAGAAGACACCGCTGTGGAAGCGTTTCTTTGAGCAGATGGCCGACCCCATGGTCATCATGCTGATCGTTGCCGCCGTCATCAGTGCGCTCACGGGCATGGTCAAGGGCGAGCCCGACTTTGCCGATGTTGCCATCATCATGTTCGTCGTTATCGTCAACTCGGTGCTGGGCGTGGTCCAGGAAGCCAAGAGCGAGGAGGCCCTCGAGGCCCTGCAGGAGATGAGTGCGGCGCAGTCCAAGGTGCTGCGCGACGGCAAGCTCGTGCACCTGCCGAGCGCCGAGCTCGTGCCCGGCGACGTGATCATGCTCGAGGCGGGCGACTCCGTCCCGGCCGACTGCCGCGTGCTCGAGAGCGCCACGATGAAGATCGAAGAGGCCGCGCTCACCGGCGAGTCCGTGCCCGTAGAGAAGCACGCCAACGTGATCGAGCTCGCTGCGGGCACCGATGACGTGCCGCTCGGCGACCGTAAGAACATGTGCTATATGGGCTCCACCGTCGTGTACGGCCGTGGTCGCGCCGTCGTGGTCGGCACCGGCATGAACACCGAGATGGGCAAGATCGCCGGCGCCCTGGCCGAGGCCAAGGAAGAGCTCACGCCGTTGCAAGTGAAGCTCGCCGAGCTCAGCCGCATCCTTACCATTATGGTTATCGTCATCTGCGTCGTCATCTTTGGCGTTGATATCATCCGCCACGGCGTGGGCAACGTTCTTACCGACCCGACCGCCCTGCTCGATACCTTTATGGTCGCCGTCTCGCTCGCCGTCGCTGCCATCCCCGAGGGCCTGGTCGCCGTCGTGACCATCGTGCTATCGCTTGGCGTGACCAAGATGGCTAAGCGCCAGGCAATCATCCGCAAGCTCTCTGCCGTCGAGACTCTCGGCTGCACGCAGACCATCTGCTCCGACAAGACCGGTACCCTTACCCAAAACAAGATGACCGTCGTCAAGCACGAGCTCGCTGCGCCCAAGGAGAAGTTCCTGGCCGGCATGGCGCTGTGCTCCGATGCTCAGTGGGACGAGGAGCTGGGCGAGGCCGTGGGCGAGCCGACTGAGTGCGCGCTCGTCAACGACGCCGGCAAGGCGGGCCTCACTGGCCTGACTGCCGAGCATCCGCGCGTGGGCGAGGCCCCGTTTGACTCGGGCCGCAAGATGATGTCCGTGGTCGTCGAGACCCTGGATGGCGAGTACGAGCAGTACACCAAGGGTGCGCCCGACGTGGTGATCGGCCTGTGCACCCATATCTACGAGGGCGATAAGGTCGTCCCCCTGACCGAGGAGCGCCGCGCCGAGCTCGTGGCGGCCAACAAGGCCATGGCCGACGAGGCCCTGCGCGTACTGGCGCTGGCAAGCCGCACCTACACCGAGGTTCCCGACGACTGCAGCCCCGCTGCGCTCGAGCATGACCTGGTCTTCTGTGGCCTGTCCGGCATGATCGACCCGGTCCGTCCCGAGGTGGCCGACGCTATCCACGAGGCGCACGACGCCGGTATCCGCACCGTCATGATCACGGGCGACCACATCGACACCGCCGTGGCCATCGCCAAGCAGCTGGGCATCGTCGCCGATCGCAGCCAGGCCATCACCGGTGCCGACCTCGATCGCATGAGCGACGAGGAACTCGACGCGCACATCGAGGACTACGGCGTGTACGCCCGCGTCCAGCCCGAGCACAAGACACGCATCGTCGAGGCTTGGAAGTCGCGCGACCAGATCGTGGCCATGACGGGCGATGGCGTCAACGACGCCCCGTCCATCAAGCGCGCCGACATTGGCGTTGGTATGGGCATCACCGGTACCGACGTCACCAAGAACGTCGCCGACATGGTACTTGCCGATGACAACTTCGCTACCATCATCGGCGCCTGCGAAGAGGGTCGTCGCATCTACGACAACATCCGCAAGGTCATCCAGTTCCTGCTTTCGGCCAACCTTGCCGAGGTGTTCTCGGTGTTTATCGCCACGCTCATCGGCTTTACCATCTTCCAGCCGGTGCAGCTGCTGTGGGTGAACCTGGTCACCGACTGCTTCCCCGCGCTTGCGCTGGGCATGGAGGATGCCGAGGGCGACATCATGAAGCGCAAGCCGCGCAACGCCAAGGACGGTGTCTTTGCCGGACATATGGGTCTGGACTGCGTGGTCCAGGGCCTAATCATCACCGCGCTGGTGCTGGCGAGCTTCTTTGTGGGCGTGTACTTTGACATGGGCTACATCCACATCGCCGATATGATCGCCGGCAATGCCGACGAGGAAGGCGTGATGATGGCGTTCATCACGCTCAACATGGTCGAGATTTTCCACTGCTTCAATATGCGCAGCCGTCGTGCGTCGCTGTTCACCATGAAGAAGCAGAACAAGTGGCTGTGGGCTTCCGCCGCGCTGGCACTGGTGCTGACGGTGATCGTGACCGTGCAGCCGACGCTTGCCGAGATGTTCTTTGGCCCCGTGACGCTTGAGCTCAAGGGCGTTGTCGCTGCCCTGGGCCTGGCCTTCCTGATCATCCCGCTGATGGAGATCTACAAGGCGATCATGCGCGCGGTCGAAAAAGAGTAACGTTCCTGTCCGGGCCCGACCGCCTGCGGGGTTTCCACAGGCACGTCCTCGCCGCTTTGCGGCTGCGGGATGTGCCCTTAGGAAACCCCTCCCGGCGGGCGGGCCCTGCGGTATCCTTGCTGGCTTTTCTCCCGTGCGGATGAAAAGGGCTGAGGGAAAGTTTGTGAGCTGGTCGGGCTTTGCCCGGCCAGCTCTTTTTGATTTAAAATACCTGCTCAGTTGTGATTTTTGGTGCTGGGAGGCGTTTGTGGCTAAGGCTAAGGCTAAGGCGAAGAAAAAGACGACGGGGGCGCGGGCTAAGCGTGATCGTCGTCGGAAGCTCGCGACCGAACCCCCTGCATCTGCTGAGGAGTTGCTGGCGAGTGTACCGGGGCTTGACGCGCTGCAGGATGTTCCGGCGTTTGATGACCTGCCGGTCGATGAAGCTCAGCAGGCTGCCTTTGATGATTTCTGCGCACATGCCGAGGAGCCCGAGCAGATGCAGCTTGGCGCCGTGGTGCGCTTGGATCGTGGGTTTCCGCTGGTGGCGACTGCCGACGATACCTTCCGCGCCGAGCATGCCGTGGGATTTGCCAAGTCGCGCGGTGGGGACGAGGTCCTGCTGCCTGCCGTGGGCGATCGTGTGGCGGTGCGCCGCGCTCCCGGGCACGATATGGGCGTGATTGAATGCGTGCTGCCGCGCCGTACGAGCTTTGAGCGTTGGCGCGGCCGTGCCCGCGGAGAGCGCCAGGTGCTCTGCTCCAACGTGGATAGCGTGCTAATCGTGCAGGCGCTCGGTGCCGGCGAGGTGCTGCTCGACCGTGTGGCGCGTTCGCTGGTATTGGCGCTCGACTGCGATGCCGAGCCGGTGGTGGTACTCACCAAAGCTGACCGCTGCGATGCCGAGGAACTCGAGCGCGATCTGGACCGCGTGCGCCGCCTGGTGGGTCCGGACGTGCGCGTGATCGTGACGTCCTCTGCCGAGGGCCGCGGCCTGGACGAGGTCCGTGCCTGCGTGCCTGCCGGGAGCTGCGCCATGATTCTGGGCGAGTCGGGTGCCGGCAAGTCGACGCTGCTCAATGCGCTGCTGGGCCACGATACGTTGGCGACCGGCGGTGTGCGCGAACGCGACGACCAGGGCCGTCACACTACCGTCGCGCGCGTGATGGTGACGCTGCCGGGCGACGCCGGCGTGATCGCCGATGCCCCGGGCCTGCGCAGCCTACCGCTCGTGGGTCACGAGCGGGGACTGGCCCGCGCCTTCCCCGAGATTGTCGAGGCATCGCGCGCGTGCCGGTTTGGCGATTGCACGCATACCCATGAGCCGGGTTGCGCCGTTCGCGAGGCCGAGGACGCCGGGCAGATCGATAGCCTGCGTCTGGAAACGTTCCAAAACCTGGCGTTATCCATGCGCGTGAGTGCTCAAATGCTCGATCCCGATGTCCATCTGTAATTGATTTTTCCTATGACAGCCGTTTCCCAACTGTTCGGGAGACGGCTTTTTGCTGCGGAAAAGCCTCGAAACATGCAGTTTGCTGACGTGCTGACCAAAACCTTGCCACGAGCTTGACGGGCTGGTCAGCTTTTGGTCAGCGATTGGTTTGACATCGAAAACCAAGATTGCGATTGCGCCGCTTTGCACTCTGACCGCCCAGACAATGGTGGTACGGGCATTCGCCCGGCACTGCCATGAGAGGAGCGGCCGTGAACAAGAGCAAGCGCATCGCCATCAGTCTGGTCGCGGGCGTGCTCGCTGCTCTGCTCTGCATGGTTTACGGCTCATCGATCCGCTCACAAGCCGAACAGGTCCAGGCTGAGACCTTGGCCAAGTACGGTGGCGATCGCGTCGAGGTATGCGTCGCGGCGCGCGATATCGATGTGGGCGAGACCCTCGATGAGACCAATGTCATAACCCAGGAGTGGCTGACGAGTCTGCTGCCGCGTGACGCGGCGACCGAGCTGCGCCAGGTGCGCGGCGACGTGACGACTTCGCGTATTCCCAAAAACGCCGTGATCTGCAATGTCTACACCAAGGTCGAGAGCCGCAAGCTCGAGGTGCCTAAGGGCAAGGTCGCCGTTTCGGTGGCGGTTGATGCCGAGCACTCGGTCGGCGGTGCTACGGGCGTGGGCAGCTACGTGGATGTGTATGTGCAAAAAGACGGCGTGACCGATCGGCTGTGCGGCGCGTACGTGATCGATACCAGTGAGGATTCCGGTGCCACGCGCGAGGGCAAGATCGAATGGGTGACGCTGGCGGCTGACCCCGAAGACGTCAAGGAACTGCTGGGAGCCTCGGGCAAGGGAACGGTCAGCTTGACGATTCCCGCCACGGCGCGCGGCAAAAAGAGCGGAGGCGACGAGTGATGAAGGCGATCTGGCTTGCGTGCTGCGCGTGCGGCGATTACGGGCTGTTGCAGCGGGAAGTCGAGGGCCGTGATGCGGGTGCACAGGTGCTTCGCGTGGGTGACCTGGACGGGCTGGTTTCCATGGCGCGGGCGTTTCCGTCGCGCCGCGGGGCTGCCATCATCGCGGCGTCTCTGTTTGATACCGAAGATGTGCGCAAGACTGTTGCGCGCCTGACGGCCGAAGGCCGCGTGAGTCGCGTGGTCGTGTTGATAGAAGCGCTCGATCCGTCGGATATCGAGGGGCTGTTTCGCGCGGGGGCGACCGAGGTCATCGCTGCACACAGTATATGCGGCAACGGGCGCGCGGGCGAGGGAGCGGTTGATTCCGATCGGCGCATGACGATTGAGCCCGATGCTTTTGTTGATAGGGAACCCGGGGCGCCTCGCGCTACAAGAGGCCCGCGTGTTGATGATTATGGAAAAGCGGAAGCCGAGCATGGTCGGCGCCCCCGGAACCCCCTTGTATACGATGACGCTGGAGGGCCGGCGCAGCATGCTGGCGACTCCCCGGCAGTAGATATGGGATACGTGCACGGCGTGAATCTGGCGGATGAACTCGACGAAGTTGAGGGCCTTGCCGGGTGCGGCGAGTTGTCGCTGATGCAGCATGAGCAGATTGCGCAGAACGAGCCTGCCTCGCAGACCGAACAAGCAGCCATGCCGGCTTGGACGCAGCACGTGGTTGCGGCGGGGGAGACGGGGACGCTGTCACCGACGCCCGCCCCGCCGCCTCCGATGCCGCCGGCAGACGCTACCGCTCCGCCGCATCGAGCTCCAGTCATCTGCGCTATTTCGGGTTCGGGCGGTTGCGGCAAGTCGACGATCGTTGCCACCATGGCACACACATCGTCGCTGTTGGGCTTGCGTGCCGCCGTGCTCGACCTGGACCTGATGTTTGGAAACCTTTACGACTTGTTAGGCGTCGATGCTCCGCGCGATATGGCGGCACTTATCGAGCCGTCGGCGGCGGGCATGCTCACCGAGCCGGATATCGTAGCCGCTTCGATGCGCGTGGCGCCGGGCGTTACGCTCTGGGGTCCCGTCGCGGCGCCCGAGCAAGCCGAGCTCATGGCACGTCCGGTGGAGCTACTGCTTGATGTTCTGCGTCGCGAATCCGACGTGGTCTTTATCGATACCTCGGTCTTTTGGGGCGACGCCGTGGCGGCTGCGGTGGCGGCGAGCGACCGTTGCCTGGTCGTTGGCGATGCGGCGGTGTCGTCCGCGGCATCGGCATCGCGCGTCATTGAACTGGCAGGTCGAGTAGGTGTGCCGCGCACGCGCATGAGCGCCGTGTTCAACCGGTTCGGTGCGCGCGGGGCAGACGAGGACGTCGCCATGCGCTTTGAGATTGCCTGTGCGTTAAGCTCCAAGATTCGTATCGCCGATGGCGGGCAGGATCTCGCCGCGCTCATGGCGTTTGGGCGCGCTGACGAGGCAGTGGGGCAGACCAGCGCTTTTGCGACTAGCGTGCGCGAGGCCACGCGCGAGATGCTCGTGGAACTGGGGTGCGCCGTCGGCCCTTGGAGCGATATGGTCGCCGACCGTGCAACGCGCACCGAACGCCCGCGTATCCGCCTTCCCTGGTCGCGCGAGGGTGATCAGCGATGAGCCTGCAAACGAGGATTAAGGCTGCCGGCGCTGCGGCGGCGGCAGCGCCTGTAGATGTGGGGCGTCGCCGCGCCGTGAAACGACGCACCAAGCGCGCCGTGATGGACCGCATGGGTTACGACGAAGTGGCGCGTATCAGCGCCTATATCGACCCGGCACTTGCCCGCTCGGAATTGCGTCCTGCGGTGGAGGCGGCGCTCAATGTTGAGGAGCCGACCGATCTCGCGACGCCCGAGCGCGAGACCATCATCGACGAGATTTTGGATGACGTGGTGGGCTTGGGGCCGTTGCAGCCGCTCATCGAGGACGACACCGTTACCGAGATCATGATCAACGGCTGCCGCTCGGCTTTCTTTGAACGCGGCGGCGTCTTGTACCCCATCGAGCATGCGTTTGAGGATGATGAGCAGATCCGTGTGCTTATCGACCGCATTATCTCGCCACTTGGCCGCCGTATCGACGAGCGCAGCCCCATCGTCAACGCCCGCCTCAAAACGGGCTATCGCGTCAACGCGGTGATTCCGCCTGTGGCGATTGACGGACCGATTCTCACCATCCGAAAGTTCTCGGACCGTATCTGCTCGCTGGACGAGCTCGTGGGGTTGGGATCGCTGCCGCTTTGGTATGCGCAGCTGCTGTCGTGTGCGGTGTCGCTGCGACAGGACCTGGCGGTTGCGGGAGGCACGGGATCTGGTAAGACCACCCTGCTCAACGCGTTGTCATGTGAGATTTCCACCGGCGAGCGCATCGTGACGATCGAGGACTCTGCCGAGCTCAAGTTTGCGCATCATCCGCACGTGGTGCGCCTAGAGGCGCGCGAGGCTTCAATTGAGGGCGAGGGCGCGGTGACGATCCGCGACCTGGTGACTAATGCCCTGCGCATGCGCCCCGACCGCATCGTGGTGGGCGAGGTGCGCGGTGCCGAGTGCTGCGACATGTTGCAGGCCATGAACACGGGCCACGACGGGTCGCTCACCACGCTTCATGCGGGTTCAGAACAGGAGACCGTGGTGCGTCTGACGTTGCTTGCACGTTATGGCATCGATCTGCCGAGCGAGCTCATCGAGGAGCAGATTGCCATGGCACTCGACGGTATCGTGATGTCCGAGCGCCACGCCGATGGCAGGCGCTTCGTCTCCTCGTATTCGGGGGTGCGACGCGCCGCATCGGGCGGCGTAGAGCTCGAGCGCTATGTGACGTTCGATGCCGCCGAGCGCACCTGGACGCTTGACCGCGAGCCGCCGTTTATCGCAGAAGGCCTGCGGTCGGGGACGCTCACACAAGAGGAGGTGGACGAATGGAGATCACTGTGCCCCTCGTCGTAGGGGGCTTGGCAGGGCTTTCTGTCGCGACGGCGTGCGGGGCGGAACCTCGTGTGCCGCAGGTACCGCCGGCGGAGCTGGCACGTCAGGCGCTCGAGACGGTGGCAGAGAAGCTGCCGCGTGAGCTGGTGGAAAACGATCTGCTGAAAAAGATCGCCCGTTCGTGGGCATCGCTGGCTCCGGCGCATCGCCTTGGCCTCGTGATCGAAGATGCTTCGGGACGTTTGGCGTTTCTGCTGCTATCGAGCGGTGTCTGCTGCGTTTTACTAACGATGGTGTCGTTATCGCCCCTCGGATTTGCCTTGGGACTTGTTGCTCCGTTTGCCGTTGGTGCCGCTCGGGATGGCTTTGAGAGCCGGCGCGAGCAACACGATGCAGAAGAGGCAATGCCCGAGGCGTTTACCGCACTTTCCATGTCGCTTGCCTCGGGACATTCGCTGGCCCAGGGCATGCGCTTTGTGGGCGCTCATGCGCAAGAGCCAGTGCATACCGAGTTTTTGCGGGTGGCGGCGGCGATCGATTGCGGCATCTCGGCGACCGACGCGCTCGATGACTTGCTCGTGCGTATCGACGCCCCCGGTCTTTCGCTTGTGACCTTGGCGCTTAAGGTGTCTCAGCGCACCGGCGCTCCGCTTGCCGACTTACTGTCCGAGGCGTCGAGCATGGTGGGGGAGCGCATTGAGCTCAGGCGCCGCCTGGATGTTAAGACGTCGCAGGCTCGCATGTCTGCGCATATGGTCGCGGCGATGCCGGCGGGCATGTGCGCGGTGTTGGCGCTGCTTTCGGCAGATTTTCGTCGCGGTCTTGCGACGCCTGCCGGCGCGGGCGCTGTGGTGCTGGGTCTTGCCCTCAACGCCGTTGCCCTGGTGGTTATCCGGCGCATTATGCGGGTGGAGCTATGAGCGCCCCGGTTGCAGTTGCGGCTTGCCTGTGCGCCCTGAGTGTATTTGTCGCGACGGGTTTGGATCGGGCGGATGCACGCAAGATCGCAGGGGCCTGCAAGCGCGAGGCGGTGCTGGTCGCTGCCGCGGGTCGCTCGGTGGTCGATGCTCTGACCGCGCGAGTGAAGGGCGCGGTTGGAGCGGACGGCCCGGCGCGAGTGTCGCTCGGCGAAGTGTCCGAGATGATCGATGTTGTGCGCTTGGGTCTTTCGGCCGGTCTTTCGTTTGATGCGGCGCTTGAGATTTTCTGCGCCAACCGCCGGTCAGTGCTGGCTCTTCGCCTTGAGCGCGCCTGCATGGCGTGGCAGGTGGGCGTGGGCACGCGTGAGGACGAGTTGTTGGCCGCCGCGCGCGACCTGGACGTGCGAGCGCTCGAGACCTTTGCCATCACGGTGGGGCAGGCGCTCGCCCTGGGTGCCCCACTTGCCGAGACGCTGACCGCTCAAAGTCGCGAGATCCGTGCGGCTCATCGCGCCGCGGTCGAGCGCGAGATCGAGCGTGCACCCGTCAAGCTGCTGATTCCCACTGGCACGCTCATCTTGCCGGCGTTGCTTCTGTCCATATTGGGCCCGCTGCTGGGGGCAGGCGGGATGATGTAGGGAGGAATACATGAACACGATGACTGACGCTGCTGGCAAGGTCCAGGGCTGGGCGTTTTGCCGGGCGGCACATGTTCGTCAGCGCGCCAAGGAACTATTGCAGGAGGAGAGTGCACAGGGTACCACCGAGTATGCCATCTTGGTCGGCGTGCTCGTGGTGATCGCGATTATCGCCATCGTCGCATTTAAGGGCAAGGTCCAAGATCTATGGAACGCTATCAGCGAGGGCATCAACAGCCTGTAGAGGGCGAGCGCCCCGTCGGGGTGCTGCTGGTGTTTGCTTGCCTGACCGTGGCGATAGCGGCGGTGCTTTGGGGGCTTAACGCCGCGCGGCAGCAGCGTCCTGGGACCGCCTCCGATTTGGGCTCAGATTCGGCGGTGGCGTCTCAAAAAGATGAGATGCGAGATGCGGACGATTCGGATGTCGCTGTCACGGCGCAAACCTTTCTGCGGACGCTCGACAAGCGGTCTGGCACTGCGACGGATTCGCCTGAGGGCAACGCGATTGCGGTTCGACTTGCATGGTCCGAGGACCGACCGATGACCGAAGCGGCGGCGGATATGCTGCGTGCCTATCGCGAGGTACCCACGGCGCAACTTGCTCTGAGCGGCTATCTCGACATCAAGGGAAACGTGTGGGGCGCCATCGTGCGCGACGGACGCGGCTGGGTCGATATGGTGACAATTGCCGCGGATGCTGGCGATGCTTCGTGTCGTCTGCGCGCCGTGCGCCTGAGCCCGCAGGCAACGGACTCAAAGGAGGGATCGTGAAATGCATGATGTCCTGCGTGAGGAATCTGCCCAGGCGACGGTCGAATACGCCATCGTCACGGTGGCGCTGTTATCGATCGTGCTGGCGATCGCGGGACTTTGGCGTGCCGGCACCGATGGGCGCTTGGCGGCGCTGGTTGAGCGGGCGGCATCCCATGGCGTTGCCTCGACGTCGGTTATCGACGCCGCTGCGGCCGCTAAGGACATCGCGTTGTATTGATGCCGCGCGCGAGGACTGGGCGCAGTCTACGGTCGAGGCCGCTTTTTTGCTGCCGACGTTTCTGACACTCATCCTTCTCGCGCTGCAACCGGTGTGCCTGCTCTATACGCGCGCGGTCATGGAGTCTGCCGCCGCCGAGACCGCGCGGCTCATGACCACGACGACGGCGGAGGACGACGATCTTAAGGAGTTCACCCGCCGCCGACTTGCCGCAGTGCCCAACGTTTCGATCTTTCATGCCGGCGGGCCGTTGTCGTGGGATATCGAGCTTGGCCGGGCCGGTGCGGGTGGCGTCTCGTCCGTGTCCGTTTCCGGCGAGGTCAAGCCGTTGCCTGTGATCGGTGCGTTTGCGCAGGCTATGGGTGGTACCGCCGAGGGCGGCTACGTTGAGCTCAAGGTCGATGTCTCGTATCAATCGCGTCCCGAATGGCTGGAGGGAGATTATGATTCGTGGATTGCTGCATGGGATTAAGCGTTTCTGGTCTAGACGCGTTTTGACGCACCGTCCGAGCTGCCATCGCAAGCGAGGCGGCTTTATGGGTCGAGCCGGTGTCGATCTGTTTATCGAAGACGGCGCCTATACCACGCTTTCTTCTGCCGTGGTCATCCTAGTGGTGCTCACATTGTTGTTTTCGTCGACCGCGGCGATATGGAGCATGTCGCGTGCCGGGGATACTCAGGTGGCGGCTGATAGTGGCGCGCTGGCGGGTGCCAACGTAGTGTCGTCCTATCACACGGCTGCCACGGTGGTTGATGCGAGCATCTTGAGTCTGGGGCTGGCGGGGTTTGCCACGATCGGGACGGGCCTGGTCGCCATCCTCATCCCGGGTGCCGAGCCGGTTGCCGGCAATATGGTCGACACCGGGATTGAGATCATTAAAACGCGCAACAAGTTTGCCAAAAGCGCATCGGAAGGCTTACAGAAAATCGAGACGGCTCTGCCGTATCTGATCGCCGCGCGTGCCACGCAGGCGGTGTCGGCGCAGGATACCGATAGTGTGACCTATACCGGTACGGCGCTTGCCGTGCCCAGGACATCCGAGTCTGACTTCGCTGCGCTCGAGGGGTCCGAGATCTCGACCGATGCCATTAAAGACACATCAGATGATTTAGAGTGTGCGGCCGAGGAGCTGCGGAAGGCTTCTGAGGACACGGCGAAGGCTAAAGAGCGTGCTTGGCTGGCGGATTGTGGTGGGTCTGACAAGGGCTCGGTCGGCAGCTGTTCTTGCATGTGGGAGCGTGCGAAAAGCCTAACGGATCTCTCCGGTGTTCAAAATCCACATTACTCATCGAGCGTTACGTGGGAGCCCCAAGTTGCCCTTGATCGCGCGAAGGACTACTACCATTGGCGTCTGACAAATGAGAAGCCCCACGGCTCGAGTGTCGAGATGAAGGCAGAGTCTGCGGCGCGTAAGGCGTTTTATACCTATGCGAGCGCGGAGGTCGATCGGGCACATATAACCGAGAACGGAGACAGGGTCTCCTCCTATATTCCGCTGCTGCCGCGCAACTCTGATGAGGTTCGGGCGACGGAACTCTATACCGATGCGGTGTGGCCGACGAGCGTGAACGATGACAAGGCGTATCTGCATTACGGGACGACCTGCCCTAACTATAAGAAAGGGACGCCGAGCGGATTTGCTTCGGTTGCCGATTACGATGGACAGGATAAATGCAGCAAATGCCATTTTGGCGTTTCGTCGCTTGGTGCTGTTGCGGCGCCTTCAACCTCTATCGAAAACGGCTTCGAATATCACTTCGACGAGTTCAAAAAGGCCTTGGAGGAATACGTCAAATGTCGGAACAAAGAGCTTGAGCTCATGCGTCAGACCGAGGATGAGGCCGACCGTGCGAGCAATGCGTTTGACCAGGCCATTAAAGCGCTTTCGGGCGAGCGTCCGCGTATCGCTCCGCCCGGTCGCAACGGCGTGGTTGCCTTTGCGGTTTCGGGTGCCATCTCGAGCTCCGATGAACTCAACTCTTCGTTTAACACGGCAGTCAGACTTGGCGATCGCGGTGCCATCTCTGCCGCGGTGCTGGCGCCCGATGGGGCGACGGCGCAAAACAACGTGCTTTCGCGATTTTTCTCGACATTGAAGGAACGCTCGGGCGGCGTTGCCGGCGTGTTCGACGGCGTCATGGATGTTTGGGGACGGCTGCTTGTGGGATACGGTGATATCCAAGGTTCGGCCGACGAACTTATGGGCGAGATGATTAAAGGCCTAGGAGGGGGCAGCGGCGCGTTGGGCTCCATCGCATCGTGGCTCGGCGATACCGTTTCGGCGTCCGTGGCGGCGTTGGGTCTGGAACCGTGCGACTTGCGCCTGCGAAAGCCGGTGCTGACCGATTCCGCCAACGTCATTAAGAGTCCGGGGTCTGACATTGCTGGTTTCTCTCAAGCGCAAGACAAGCTGCGAAGTATTCCGTTGGGCGTGACCGATCCCAAGGCGCTTTGCGAGGCGTTGGAATATCAAGTCGAACGCACCATTAGCGGTACGGTGTTCACGCTTGCGGAGATTCCTCTGCCCGGCGGCGGCTCCATCCCGCTCACCGTCGATGTCGCCACGCTGGTTGGCGCTTTGGGCGGTGGGTCGTAATGAGTATCCGCATGCGTCTGCGCGAGGAGCGCGCCCAAGCGACGGTGGAGATGGCAGTGGTTACGCCCGTTTTGCTGGTGCTGGCACTCATCGTGTACAACGTCATGATCTTTGCCAGCGCTGTCGCGCGCTTCGACCGCGTGGTGCCCGACATCGTGTTGGCGCACGCCGTGGCGTCGGAGGGGGAGGGCGACGAAAGCTCTGCCGATGCCTCGGCGACGGTTCAGACTCAAATTCTGAATGCCATGAAAGGCTATGACTTGCAGATCGAAGTGTCGAGCGAGCAAGGCGCGGAGGCATCGGATGGTGGCCTGCTCTCCCTATCCGGTACGTTTAGGACCTACACCTGCACCATGCACTATGAGCCGTGGCCGACTTCTCTCAGCATCGCTGGCGTTCCGCTGGGGGCGCCGACAACGTTGTCGCACGAGCGCGCGGTGACGGTCGATCCATGGCGCCCGGGGGTGGTCATGTGACCGCGGTCTCGTCCTACATCGCCTACGCGCGGGCACTCAATAGGCTGGGTTGGACGCCGGCCGAGTTTGCGGTGGCGGAGTCGTTTGTCATGCGCCTGCGCGGCATGCTGGGACGGCGTCCGGTTGCCGCCAACGGCCTGCCGCTCGTCATGGCGTTTCCACGCTGCTCTTCGGTCCACACGTGTTTTATGGCCTATCCCATCGACATCGCCTTCATCGATCGCGACGGCAATATCCTCGCGCGCTACGAAAACGTATGTCCCTGGCGTATGTGCTCCTACCCCGGCGCCTGGGCCGCACTAGAACGCTCTTCAATCATTGTTTCGACCCCTGCTCTCCAACGCGTGCCGGCTTAAGAATTGGCGACAGCGGACTTTCGTCATACGAAATTGGGTAAGATGGAGGAGAAGATGCATGGATGTTGAGATCCATCCCAACGCTAAAAAGCACCTGACAGAAAAGCAGGTGCTTAGCGCTTGGCTTGCGGTTACTGAGCGAATTCGTCGCGAGTCGAAGGACGAGCCGCCGAGATGGCTTGCGATTGGATGGCTCCCAGACGGACGAAGCGTGGAGCTTGTCGCGGTCGAGCTTGTTCGTGGGTGGCTTATCATTCATGCCTTGTCTCCAGTCCAGAAGAAATTTTGGCAGGAGATTGAACGGGCTCGGCAAAGGGGTCGATGATGGGCAAGACGTATACGGCCGCTAAAGGTCAGGTTGTAACGGATGAAATGATTGACGCGTGGTGCGAGTCGTACGAGCGCGGAGAGTTTCCGGATGGCGAACATACCGTTGGTGGGATCGTGCATGGACGGCCCCCGCTCTCAGGTGAGGGGACGGCAACGTTGTCGGTCAAGATTCCTCTGGGAATGAAGGAGGCCATTCGTCGACGGGCGGCTGCCGAGGGGATGACGCCAAGTGAGTTTGCCCGTGCGGCTCTGAGCGAAAAACTTCTTGCTGCCGGCTGATGTCTCTGACGTGCCGATTTATAGAACCGAGGCTGTGCTCAAAAACTTTTTTAAAATTCTCGGTTGACCGGAACGCGTCCTTGGTTATACTAATCAAGCCTTGAAACAAGGCACACCTCAAATGGCTGGGTAGCTCAGTTGGTAGAGCAGAGGACTGAAAATCCTCGTGTCAGGGGTTCGATTCCCTTCCCCGCCACCTTGAATTGACTAGGACCTCTGCAAAGGGGTCCTTTTCTTTTATGTAGCCCTCGCACGGAATCGAACCCCGTGAGGGCGCGGAGCTGAGTAAACGCGTAAGCGTTTGCCAGCGCAGCTCGCAAGGCGCGTAAGCGCCGCAGCGGTCCGTCCGCGCAGCGCGCGGACGCGATTCCCTTCCCCGCCACCTTGAATTGACTAGGACCTCTGCAAAGGGGTCCTTTTCTTTTATGTAGGGTTCTGCGGAAACTGCGTCCCAGAATAAGGGCTCAGAACGGGACACACTTTCCGGTGCCTGCCTCCGGCGCGCGTACACACCTCGTCGCACCATTCCGAGCCCGCCCGCCCCAGACATTCCTCCCACTTTCGCGTCACTTTGCAGACCGTTCGGTCGCCTGTCCGCACACGCGGGTATACTCAGAACGATACTTATCCTATGCAATACGATGCGGGTTCGACCCGCATGATCCGAAGGGGGCAGTGATGGAGAGGATACTCGGCGTTAATCTCTCTGGCTGGTTTATTCCCGAGCCTTGGGTGACCCCGTCGCTGTACGCGGCGACCGGCGCATCCAACGCAGCCGAGCTGCAGGAGGCCATGGGTACCGCCGCTTACAACGAGCGCATGCGTCGTCATTACGAGACGTTTGTGAGCGAGGGCGATTTTCGCCGCATGGCGCAGATCGGTCTCAATGCCGTGCGTCTGCCGGTGCCCTGGTATGCCTTTGGCTCACAGGAGTCCGATGCCTCCTACATATCGGTTGTCGATTACATCGACCGCGCGATTGAGTGGGCTGCCAAGTACGATATCCGCGTGCTGCTCGATCTGGCAACCGTGCCCGGTGGCCAGGGCGATTCCAACGATTCGCCCACCACGCCGGAGGCTGTCGCCGAGTGGCATTCGTCCACCAACGGCCGTCATGTCGCACTCGACGTGCTCGAGCGCTTGGCCGATCGCTATGGCGAGGCCGAGAGCCTGCTGGGCATTGAGCTGCTGGACACGCCGCAGATGAGCGTTCGCAAGAGCCTCTTCACCATGACGGATGGCATTCCTGCTCACTACCTGCGCAATTTCTATCGCGATGCCTACGAGCTCGTCCGTTCGTATATGCCCGAGGATAAAATCGTCGTCTTCTCGTCGTCGGGGCATCCCAGCGAGTGGAAGCATTTTATGCGCGGCGCCAAGTACAAGAACGTCTACATGGACCTTCACCTGTATCATTACCGCGACGAGTATGCGCTCGACATCACGAGCCCTCGCGGGCTGACGACGGCGATTTCTCGTAACAAGCGCGAGCTTAAAGAAGCGATTTCGACTGGGTTCCCCGTGCTGGTGGGCGAATGGTCGGGCGCGGCGATCTTTGCCAACTCGTCGGTTACGCCCGAGGGCCGCAATGCCTACGAGCGCGTGTTTATCGCCAACCAGCTGGCTTCGTTTGCGCCGGCTGCCGGTTGGTTCTTCCAAACGTGGAAGACCGAGAAGCGCATTGCAGCATGGGACGCCCGCGCGGCGCTCGGTACGCTCGAGCGCGGCATGATTGAATAGGTTGATATGACGCAAAACAGCGCCCATACGGGCAAACTCTATGTGGTCGGCACGCCCATCGGCAACCTAGGCGACCTGTCCCCGCGCGTTGGCGAGGCCTTTGCCGCCGCCGATGCCATTTGCTGCGAAGACACGCGTGTGACGTCAAAGCTGCTGATGCACCTGGGCATTTCCAAGCCGCTTGTCCGTTGCGACGAGAATGTGATCGCTAGCCGCGCTGCCGGCCTGGTCGACCGTCTGCTGGCGGGGGAGACCCTCGCCTTTGCCTCGGACGCCGGCATGCCGAGCGTGTCCGATCCCGGCCAGGCGCTGGTCGAGGCGGCGCGTGAGGCCGATGTACCCGTCGAAGTTATTCCCGGGCCCTCTGCTTGCGTCACGGCGCTTGTTTCGTCCGGCATTCCCTGCGAGCATTTTTTCTTCGAGGGCTTTTTGGGCCGAAAGCACGGCGACCGTGTGCGCCGTTTGCAGCGCCTTGCCGTGGTGCCCGGCGCACTCATCTTCTACGAGTCTCCACATCGCATCGTGGCGACGCTCGAGGCCGTGGCGGAGGTCTTTCCCCAGCGTGAGGTTGCCGTCTGCCGCGAACTCACCAAGCTGCACGAGGAGGTCTTGCGCGGGCTCGCTGCCCAGCTTGCCGAGGAACTGCGCGCTCGCGGCGAGGTAAAGGGCGAGATCGCGCTGGTCATCGCGCCGCCGAGCGAGGATGAGGAGGCCGGTATCGTGCCGGTCGGCGCCACGGCAGCGGATCCCGACGAGGCCCTGCGCGAGGATATCCGCGCCGCGCTCGAGGAGGGGGAGCCCGCGTCTGCGGTGGCCAAGCGCCTGTCTCAGAAGTATTCGCGCCGCAAGCGCGATGTCTATGCCATGGTGCTCGATATGCAATAGATGGAGGATATCCAGCCCTTGCGCTAGAATCATCCTCTGTATGCAACGTTTTTCTGGAGGACAAACCCCATGGATCAAAGCAAGCCTTCGTTCTTTATCACGACGCCCATCTACTACGTCAACGCCGATCCGCACCTGGGCACGGCTTATTCCACCATCATCGCCGACGTTCAGGCTCGCTATCGCCGCTCCGCCGGCTATAACGTCAAGTTCCTGACCGGCATGGACGAGCACGGCGAGAAGGTCGCCGAGGCCGCAGCCAAGCATGGCATGACGCCGCAGGAGTGGACCGACAGCCAGGCTCCGCACTTCAAGGAGCTTTGGAGCAAGCTCGAGATCTCCAACGACGACTTCATCCGCACCACCGAGCCGCGCCAGCATCATGCCGTGCAGTACCTGTGGGAGCGCATGAAGGAGTCCGGCTATCTGTATAAGGGCAGCTACGACGGTTGGTATTGCGTGCCTGACGAGACCTACTTCACCGATACGCAGGTCCAGAAGGGCGACGAGGAGTACGGCAGCGTCGGCCAGCATCTATGCCCCGACTGCCACCGTCCGCTTGAGCGCGTCCAGGAGGAGTCCTACTTCTTTAAGCTTTCCGCCTTCCAGGACAAGCTTCTCAAGCTCTATGACGAGCACCCCGACTTTGTCGAGCCTGCGTTCCGCATGAACGAGGTTCGCAGCTTTGTCGAGGGCGGCCTCAACGACCTTTCTGTGAGTCGCACGAGCTTTGACTGGGGCATCCAGGTTCCGTTTGACGAGGGCCATGTGACCTATGTATGGTTTGACGCGCTGCTCAACTATATGACGGCCGTCGGCTACGGTGTCGACACCGACGAGGCGCGTGCCGAGCTGGCCTATCGCTGGCCCGCGCAGTTCCACATCGTGGGTAAGGACATCATCCGCTTCCACTGCGTCATTTGGCCCGCCATGCTCATGGCCATCGGCGAGGCCCTGCCCGAGCACGTCTTTGCCCACGGCTTCCTGACCGTGCGCAATGCCGAGACCGGCAAGGCCGAGAAGATGTCCAAGAGCCGCGGTAACGCCATCGCTCCGCAGGACGTTATCGACATGCTGGGCGTCGAGGGCTATCGCTACTACTTTATGACCGACGTGGTCCCCGGCACTGACGGCGCCATCAGCTTCGATCGCATGGAGCAGGTCTACAACGCCGATCTGGCCAACAGCTGGGGCAACCTCATTTCGCGCTCGCTCAACATGAGCGCAAAGTACTTTGACGGCTGCGCCCCGGCTAAACCGGCGTCTGCCGACGCGTTCGATAACCCGCTGGCAAAGATTGCCGACGGTTTGGTCGAGCGCTACATGGCCAAGATGGACATGCTCGATTACGGCGGAGCCAAGGATGAGGTCATGGAGCTCATCCATGCCGCCAACCACTACATCGAGGACTCCGAGCCCTGGGCGCTTGCCAAGGACGAGGCCAAGGCTGACGAGCTGGCATTTGTGATTTACAACCTGCTCGAGGCCATCCGCATCGCCGCCCACCTGCTGATGCCGCTCATGCCCCAGACTTCTGTTGAGGCTCTGCGCCGCCTGTCCTGTGAGGACGAGGCCGCGAGCGACGACCTCAAGGGCATTTGCACTTGGGGCCTGCTTGCCGGCGGTCAGCCCGTCGAGAAGGGCGATCCGCTGTTCCCGCGTCTGGCGTAGAGACCGCGCGAGCGCCATATCGGCAATTTGCTGTTTAGATGTAAGGGCATGGCCGCCACGGTCCATGCCCTTTTGTTTCAAGACGCCGCCATCTTGCTAAGGAGGCAACTATGACAACTTCGCCTTTGGCAAACCCCACGGCCACCAGGGAGCTGCTGGAGGAGTTTGGCCTTGCGACCAAGCATCGCCTGGGCCAGAACTTTCTAATCGACAATCATGTGATCGAGCGTATCTGCGAGCTTGCCGAGCTTGCAGGTGACGAGCGCGTACTCGAGGTGGGTCCGGGTTGTGGAACGTTGACACTTGCGTTGCTGCAGGAAGCGGCGTGCGTTACGTCCATTGAGGCCGATCCCGAGCTTGAGCCGGTGCTCGATGCCCACGCCGCCGACTATGCCAACTTCCGCTTTATCATGGGCGACGCGCTCAAGGTGGGCCCGGAGCAGATTGAGCAGGCTGCGGGCGGTGAGCCGACGGTGTTTGTCGCGAACCTGCCCTATAACGTGGCGGCGACGATCATCCTGCAGTTCTTCCAGACGATGCCGGCGCTCAAGCGCGCCGTCGTCATGGTGCAAAAGGAGGTTGCCGATCGCATTGCCGCAGTGCCGGGCAACAAGACCTATGGCGGCTATACGGCAAAGCTTGGCCTGTATGCGCAGGTAACGGGTCGCTTTGAGGTGCCGCCGCGTTGCTTTATGCCGGCGCCACACGTGGACTCGGCCGTCGTGCGTATCGACCGTGTTGACGGTGTGGTGCCCGAAGGACTCGATCGCGAATTTGTGGCCCGCGTGATTGACGCTGCATTTGCTCAGCGTCGCAAGACCATCCGCAATTCCATGAGCGCCAACGGCTTTGCCAAGGACGTGCTCGATGCCGCCTTTGAGGCTTGCGGTATCGCACCCACCACGCGCGCCGAGACGCTCGGCGTCGCCGACTTTGTGTGCCTGGCTCGGGAGCTTTCCCATGACGCTTAATGCCGAACGCGTGACGTTTACCAAGAAAAAGAAGACGGTTGCTTGTCCCGTGCCCTTGGCACCGCTTGCCGACACACATGCGCATCTGCTTTCGTTCTGGGGCAAGGATGTGCCCGAGACACTCGTGCGTGCCAAGGCGGCAGGCATCGACCTGTTGGTGACGGTCTTCGACCCCATCGCCGACAAGCGCAGCGTGACGGACTATAGCGACTGGCTCGTGCGCGAAATTCTGCCGATGCAGGATATCCCGCAGATCAAGTATCTTGCCGGCGTGCATCCGTATGGCGCGCCGGACTATACCGACGACATTCACGCGCAGGTTGTTGCTGCGCTTGATGACCCTTTGTGTGCCGGTATTGGCGAAATCGGTCTGGACTACCACATGGATTACGACGACGACATCACGCCGGCGCCCCACAGCGTGCAGATTGATTGCATGGCGCGCCAGCTCGAGCTTGCCGTGTGTCGTAACGTGCCGGTGGAGCTGCATCTGCGTCACGAGGACATGGACCAGGAGCGTACCTCGCACGTGGACGCCTACAACGTGCTTCGTGAGGTGGGCGTGCCCCAGGCCGGTTGTGTGCTGCACTGTTTTGGCGAGGACCGCGCCACGATGGAGCGCTTTGTGAAGCTGGGCTGCTATATCGCCTATGGTGGTGCGGCCACCTTTAAGCGCAACGACGACGTGCGCGAGGCATTTGCGGCGACCCCGCTCGACCGCATTTTGTTCGAGACGGATTGCCCGTATATGGCTCCGGAGCCCATCCGCGGTCTTGAATGCGAGCCAGCAATGATCTCCATTACGGCAAACGCGCTGGTTAACGACCGTGTCGATCGCACTGGTGAGGACGCCGAAACAATCGCGCATGCCGCTTGGGAAAATGCCTGCAAACTTTTTCAAAAATAGTTCTTGCGTTCGCGGTGGCGCTCCGTTATTCTAATTCCTGCACGCGGGCGTGGCGGAATTGGCAGACGCGTACGGTTCAGGTCCGTATGGGGGCAACCCCATGAAGGTTCAAGTCCTTTCGCCCGCACCATTGATTGAAAGAGCTCCCAGCAATGGGGGCTTTTTTGTTATGGGCCCACCGCGGGGACTTGAACCTGCGAAGGAGCGAGCGTAAAGAAAACGCGGAGCGTTTTTAGCGAGCTGGCGAGTCCGCCGGCAGGCGGGCGAAGCCGGTGCGGATCCGCGAAGCGGATACGCGGACGTCCTTTCGCCCGCACCATGGATTGAAAGAGCTCCCAGCAATGGGAGCTCTTTTTGTTATGCACGATCTCCTTGGACGGGTATCCTAGTACCAACGTGTGCCTATCAGAGGAGAGACCATGCTGTTTTCCGGTATCATCGCCGCCCTTACCAGCCTTTTGATTCCCATCATCATCCTGTTGCTGCTGCTCCCCAACGCCTGTTATGTCGTTGAACAGCAGCACGCCGTAATCATCGAGCGCTTGGGTAAGTTCAACCGTATCGTCAACGCGGGCTTCCACGTGAAGGTGCCCGTGATCGACCGCAAGGCCGCCACGGTGAGCCTGCGCACCATGAAAAACGGTTTTGGCATCGACGTTAAGACCCAGGACAACGTGACCATCGGTCTTGAGGTCTCCGCTCAGTACCACGTGAGCTACGACATGGGCGCCGGCCCGGCAGATTCGGGCATCTACAAGAGCTACTACATGCTGCAGGAGCCCGTCGACCAGATGCGCGACTTCATCACCGACGCCCTGCGCTCCTCCATCCCCGTCTACACACTCGATGAGGTCTTTGCCAAGAAGGATGACATCGCCAAGGACGTTAATGCCACCGTTTCCGAGCAGATGGCCGCCTACGGCTTCACCCTCGTGTCGACGCTCATCACCAAAATCGCACTGCCGACCGAGGTTGAGAACTCCATGAACGACATCAACGCTGCCCAGCGCAAGCGCGCTGCCGCGCAGGAGCTCGCCGAGGCCGACCGCATCAAGCGCGTCACCGAGGCGACCGCCGAGGCCGAGGCTATGGAAAAGGCGGGCGAGGGCATCGCCAACCAGCGCAAGGCCATCGCGCTGGGTATCAAAGATTCGCTCGAGATCATCCAGGAGACGGGTGTCGGCAATGACGAGGCCAACCAACTGTTCATGTTTACGCAGTGGTCCGAGATGATGACGGAGTTCGCTCGCACGGGTAAAACCTCGACGGTCGTGCTGCCGAGCGACTTTTCGCAGTCGGCCTCGATGTTCGAGCAGATGCTGGCCGCCGGCAAAGTTCAAAACGATTCGAAGGAGTAGACGCGCGTGAAATACACCGTCGTTTGCGTCGGTAAGCTCAAGGAGCGCTTTTGGAAGGACGCGTGCGCTGAGTACACCAAGCGCCTAGGTGCCTATGCCAAGGTGGATATCCGCGAGGTGGCCGATATCGACCCGGCTAAGGCGGGCGGCGTGGATGCCGCGCGCGACAAGGAGGGGGCGGCGATTCTTGCCGCCTTGCCATCTCGAGCGCATGTGATCCTGCTGGCTATCGAGGGCAAGGAGCGCTCGAGCGAGGAGTTTTCGGCGAGACTCGACGATCTTATGCTGCGAGGCAGCAGCGACATTGCCTTTGTAATCGGCGGTTCGGATGGCGTGAGCGATGACGTGCGCGCACGAGCCGACGAGATGCTCAGCTTTGGACGCATTACCTTGCCGCATAACCTGGCGCGTGTGGTGCTGCTGGAGCAGATTTACCGTGCCTGCAAGATCAGCCGTGGCGAGCCGTATCACAAATAGGTCGGCAATACGAAACAATGGCGTGGGACAATACCTTTCGTTTTGAGGAATGTGTCTGAAAGGACTATGCGATATGAAGATTGGATTTGTCGGTTTTGGCAATATGGCGAGCGCTATGGCCGATGGCTGGATCGCTGCCGGTGTAGCTGCGAGCGACATGTGCGCCTGCGCGGGTCGCTACGACGCACTGGTTGAGCGCTGCGAGGCGCGCGGCATGGTCGCCTGCCACGATGCCGCCGAGGTTGTCGCCGCATCCGATATCGTGGTCGCTGCGGTCAAACCGTACATGATCGAGAAGGTATTCGCCCCGCTCAAGGATGCTCTTGCCAAAAAGGTCGTTCTGTCGGTTGCCTGGACCTGGGACAGTGCCAAGTGGGAGCAGGTCCTGCCGGGCGTCGCGCATATCTCGACGGTGCCCAACACGCCGGTTTCGGTGGGCGAGGGCGTCATCGCCTGCGAGAAGGCTTCGACGCTTAACGACGAGCAGCGTGCTGTGGTGCTCGACCTGCTCGGTAAGCTTGGCGCTGTCGTCGAGCTCGACACAAGCCTGCTGTTTGTGGGCGGCACGGTGGGTGGTTGCGCTCCGGCGTTTGTCGCCATGGCAATCGAGGCCCTGGGCGATGCGGCGGTCAAGCACGGTATCCCGCGTGCGGATGCTTATCGCATTGTGAGCCAGATGGTGCTGGGTACGGCAAAGCTGCAGCTTGCAACTGACCAGCATCCTGCGGCGATGAAGGATGCCGTATGCTCGCCCGGTGGTGCCACCATCAAGGGCGTCGTTGCGCTCGAGGACGCCGGCATGCGCAGCGCCCTGGTCAAGGCAATCGACGCAACCCTCCAGTAAAACCGACCAAAAAAGGGACAGGTTTATGTTGGCAGGTTTTTCCTGCGGTTTTGTCCTTTTAGCGAAAAGTGCCCCGCAACTGGCTCAATTCCAGTTGCGGGGCACTTGCGTTTGCCCAGATAAAACCGACCAAAATAAACCTGTCCCTTTTTGGCAGGTTAGTCCCAGAAGCTGTCTTCTTCGTCCTCGGACTTGGGGCCGCGGTCGACATACATCTTATGGGTGCGCTTCTCCATTACAAAGGCAATAATCGCAAACAGCAGGATGCCGCCGGCGAAAAGGATGGCAAAACCGGTGCGGGTGCCAAACAAAAAGGAAAAAACTGCGTCCATTGGGTGCCTTCTTGCGTAGTTGAGTTGGGTCGTAAACGCTCATAAGTATATACTTGCCCATACATGTACAAGGTTGCAACCTAAATGGAATGTATATCGCCGGAGGATCTAATGCTTGATATCAAGTTTGTTCGCGAGAACCCCGATGCCATCGATGTCGCCATGGCTAACCGCCAGACGTCTTGGGATCGCGAGAAGTTCTTTGAGCTCGACGACGAGCGTCGTGCCGTCATCACCGAGGTCGAGGAGCTCCAGGCCACACGCAACGCCGAGTCCAAGAAGATCGGCGCCCTGATGAAGGAGGGCAAGAAGGACGAGGCCGAGGCCGCCAAGGAGGCCGTGCGCGCCGTCAACGAGAAGATTGACGGTCTGGCCGAGCGCCGCACCGCCCTCGAGCAGGAGCAGTACGACTTCATGGCTCACCTGCCCAACATTCCCTGCGAGGCCACGCCGTACGGCAAGGACGAGGACGAGAACATCGAGCGCCGTCGTTGGGGCACCCCGCGCGAGTTCGACTTCGACTTTAAGCCGCACTGGGATCTGGGCACCGACCTCGACATCCTTGACTTCGAGCGCGGCAACAAGCTCTCCGGCAGCCGCTTCACCGTTCTCGGTGGCGCCGGCGCCCGTCTTGAGCGCGCCCTCATCAACTTCTTCCTCGATACGCACACCAGCCGTGGTTTTAAGGAGTGGTGGCCGCCCATCGTCGTCAAGCGTCAGACCATGTTCGGCACGGGCCAGCTGCCCAAGTTCGAGGACGACGCCTATCACGTCTCGGGCGACAACTTCCTGATCCCCACCGCCGAGGTCGTGCTCACCAACCTGCACGCCGGTGAGGTCCTCGACGCCGACACCCTGCCGCGCCGCTACACCGCCTTCACCCCCTGCTTCCGCGAGGAGGCCGGTTCCGCCGGTCGCGATACCCGTGGCATCATCCGTCAGCACGAGTTCGACAAGGTCGAGATGGTCAAGTTCGCTAAGCCGGAGGAGTCCGACGAGGAGCTCGAGAGCATGACCGCCGAGGCCGAGTACCTGCTGCAGCAGCTGGGCCTTCCGTATCGCGTGATTAGCCTGTGCACCGGCGACTTGGGCTTCTCTGCCCGTCAGACCTACGACATCGAGGTCTGGCTGCCGAGCTACAACGCCTACAAGGAGATCAGCTCCTGCTCCAACTGCGGTGACTTCCAGGCTCGCCGCGCCAACATCAAGTATCGCGACCCCGAGAACTTCAAGGGTTCGCGCTATCTGCACACCCTCAACGGTTCCGGCCTGCCGGCTGGCCGTACCATGGCTGCCATTCTGGAGAACTACCAGAACGCCGACGGCACCATCACGATCCCCGAGGCCCTGCGTCCCTACATGGGCGGCCTCGAGAAGATCGAGCCGGTCGCGTAACTTGGCTGCATAGGCGATATGCAAGGGCGCTCCTTCGGGGGCGCCCTATTTCGTGCGCAGGTCCATACCATGCCGTGCGGACAGCTCAATAGAAAACACACGAACAACTGTTCTGTATACAGCAATCTACCTGCTATGCTTTTGCTAAATAAGAGCGAGAGAAAGGGGACGCGATGGAGCTGTTTGATGATCGGGTGGTTTTGTTTGAGAGCGACGAGGGCGGGGAGTACCTGCTTGTAACGTGTGAGCCGTCTGGCATGGGTGGCCTGGTGGTTCGACAGACGAGCGGGGGTCCGTTGACCCAATGGTGCTTTGAGGAGTCGCCTCATGTGGTTGAGACGTTTGTGGCGCACGAGGGGCTTGTGGCCCTGGAGCATTTCTATGGGGTCCGGACATCTAACCAGGTTGCTCGCATGTTGAGTATCTCGTTTGCCGATTATGATTGTGCCCAGCGGGTGAGATCGCTCCTGAGGGAACTTGATGCTAAGTTTGACGTGATCGAAAAGCCAATCGATCGTACGGGGAACGACGGTATATGCGGAGCAGCATGACAAGACTGCGTTCCACAAAAAAGTTTGAAATTGTGCTTGACTCCAATAAGCTAAAGTGGTTTTATATGTCTTGCGCTGCGGCGTTACCTCAGCTGGATAGAGGGTCTGACTACGAATCAGAACGTCATAGGTTCGAATCCTATACGCCGCACCAATTGAAATTGAAAGCCTCCGGCAACGGGGGCTTTTCTTTTAGGCAGTCGCCGCATGGATTCGAACCTCGGTCGAGGCGCGGGCGTCTTAATCATCACTTCGTAAAATTTTTCCAAATTGTCGCTTGACCCATCGAGGGGTCACGTGCATAATAATCCGTGCGTTGCGGCGTTACCTCAGCTGGATAGAGGGTCTGACTACGAATCAGAACGTCATAGGTTCGAATCCTATACGCCGCACCAACTGAACTTTAAAGCCTCCGGTAACGGAGGCTTTTCTTATATGTCGACATACTTGAGGAGTTGCTTTC
>NZ_QRJZ01000008.1:0-15773 GCF_003470665.1 Collinsella sp. AM17-1 | reverse complement strand
GCGGCGTTACCTCAGCTGGATAGAGGGTCTGACTACGAATCAGAACGTCATAGGTTCGAATCCTATACGCCGCACCAACTGAACTTTAAAGCCTCCGGTAACGGAGGCTTTTCTTATATGTCGACATACTTGAGGAGTTGCTTTCGCCGTGTTTGAAAGTATCGATTCGATCGACTGCATCAAATGAGTAAAAATCAAATTCGATAACTTTTTTTGAAAAAATGCTTGACCATTATTCAGTCCATGTGCATAATAATCAACAAGTCGCGGCGTTACCTCAGCTGGATAGAGGGTCTGACTACGAATCAGAACGTCATAGGTTCGAATCCTATACGCCGCACCAACTGAACTTTAAAGCCTCCGGTAACGGAGGCTTTTCTTATATGTCGACATACTTGAGGAGTTGCTTTCGCCGTGTTTGAAAGTATCGATTCGATCGACTGCATCAAATGAGTAAAAATCAAATTCGATAACTTTTTTTGAAAAAATGCTTGACCATTATTCAGTCCATGTGCATAATAATCAACAAGTCGCGGCGTTACCTCAGCTGGATAGAGGGTCTGACTACGAATCAGAACGTCATAGGTTCGAATCCTATACGCCGCACCATTTGAGATTAAAGCTCCCGGCAACGGGGGCTTTTCTTTTACGTAAACACCGCATTGATTCGAACCTCGGTCGAGGCGCGGGCGTAAAGCGGACGATTTCCTGTCGACTCGTGTAAGATTCCGAGTAGATGTCGCGACTTATTCGCGACCACTCCTTCTCTCAACGACCGATCAGGGTGATACTTCGTGGCAGAGCGTCCGACATACAAGCTCAGGTTTCTCGATCCCAAGAAGCGCTTTCCGGCGATGCCCGAGCAGCCAGCGGGACGCTCATATGGCGTGGTCTGGAAACTCTTTGGCGAGGATCAGCATGAATCTTGCTATGTCGTCGAATTTGTTGGCAAAAGTCATGTGTCGCTTTTGGGCTACGTAAGCGTTTCGGGCGAGGTGTACAAGGTGGACCGCCCCGTTAGCGAGACTCCGCTGCCCAACGATCCCGACATGGAACTGGTCCTTGACGAGTCGGACTCCGGTATTGGTGAGATTGTGGTTCGGGGAGCCAACGGCACAATGCGCGCGTGCGCGCGAACCGTCGGCTCTCCCGAAGGCCCCATGCGCGAGCAGTCCGACCACGAGACATGGAATTCGACCCGCTCCCTTCCTTACGGCGAGTTCATGGCATCGATGTTCCTGCGCTACGTGATATTCGCTGACTCCGAAAATGCCATTGCGAGCACGGCGGACGCCGGCGGACTCGACGAGGGTATGCAAAATGTTATCGACAAGATCAAGCTCGTAAAGTTGCCCGAGCCGGTCGAGGTGTTTTTGGGCTTTAACACGGCACCGCTCCCTGATGCTATCGAGACGCTGCTTTACCGCGTTGACCATGCCGAGAATCCGAGCGGTATCGAGCGCTATGCCGCCGCCCTTATGAGTGAAATTGACTTGCCCCGCTTGCGCACCATCGCCGCCAAGTCCGAGATGAGCCTGGTTCGCATCGATCGCTCAAAGCTTTTCTATCTCAATTTTGATCGCAGCCTGCTGGACCAGGACGAGATTGACATGCTGCTTGCCATCGAGTGCCGTCTTAACCGTCTCTCCGGCATCCTTGAGCACATCGGGGCCGGATTGGTCCCTGCGGCATCCTCGCCGAGCCTTGAGGGCTGCGCGCTCTTTGATGCGTGGCATATCGCCAAGACGACCAACGATGTTCCCCGACTGCTCGATACGGCCTCGAGCGATAACCCGTGGGGCAAACCGGGTACGGTGGCTTGCCAGCCGGGCGGTGAGTGGGATGTGCGTACCCGCTTCGCGCGTATTGTCGAGGCACTTAACGTGGTCACGCGGCTCGACTATATCTATCGGGCAAACGTTGCCGAGGGGATCATGCTCGTTCGGTTTGGGCAGTCTGTCGTTGATGCTATGCCACAACGTGAATACGACGCTCAAGATGACGCCTGGCGCGAGTTGGACGAGGACACGCGCGCGATCTGGGCCGCGGAGCACGATGCGCGCGTGGCGCTCACGCTTGCGGCAGCGTGTTTTGCCGCGGGCACCTGCATCACGCGCTGCTATGTGCAGATTGCTGCTCCCGACAGTGAGCAGGGCGAGTGCGTTGTCGCAACGTATTTCTTTGGGCGCGCGGCCTATCTGGCCGATTGCGTGCCTGTCGCCAAGGATCTTGAGAGCATGGACATGGACGATATGCCGTGCAAGCGTGTGCTTGAGGCATATGAGTCAACCGCTCCGGAGACGATTGAACCTGCGGAGGTTCATGCTCGTCCGCGTGATGACCATCGCATGCTGCCGCCGGCGCTGCGCGATCTGCTGCTTGCCGATACGGCTGACGAGCTGGAGGTCATGGAAGAGGACGACGACCCATACGTGGCCCGTGTTGTTGAATTGCGCGAGCAGGCAAAAGTCGACCGTACAGGTGCTTTTGAAGGCTTTTCCCGTCTTGTCGAGGAGTTGGAGGCCAAGTGCGCCGTCGCCGAGCTTTTGGCGACAGGTCCGGTTCAAACGCAGTTTTGCGATAACCAGCTGGTGCGCATGGTGCTACCGGTGTTGGAAGAAGACCGCTCTGTGCGAATCCTTCGTGCGCCCGATGCGCTGTACTTTGCCCAGCACGAGATCTGCAGCTTTTACGCCGAGCAAGAGGACTTTGAACGAGCACTGCCCGAGGTGCGCCATCTTTACGATCTGGCGCGCTCGTCCATGCAGTCGCACTTTGCGCTCATCAACGTGCTTGCGCGTCTGGAGCGCTTTGACGAGATTATCGAGGTGGCGCGCCACGGCCTACGTATTGCCAGCGATCGTTCTGCAATCGGCTACCTGTTCTATCGCTTGGCGTTTGCCTATTGGAATTGCGATCAGCTCGACCTGGCGCTGGCTTGTTACCGTCTGGTGCCGCGCGGCGAGGAGTCGGGCAGCAGCGCGCTGGAAGAAATGCAGGGCCTTATGAACGAGATGGGCGTCAGCGGGCCTCCGACGTTCGAGGAAGCGGTCGAGACCATCCACAAGGCTGGACTAGAGCTGCCGCCAGTGTCCGCCGTGACGAATCAGCTGGCAGATGCCGCTGTGCAACTGGTCGACAACGGTTTCTTTTTCCTGGCGCGCGGTTGTATCTTCCAAATGTGGCGCACCATGGGCAACGACGAGCTCGGCTCCCTCAACCGCTCGCTGGGGTAGGCGAAGCTTTCAAGAAGGAAAGGCTGCTAGGCAATTAGAAAATTTCCTCTTGCCCATCCTTGGCTGTTTGGTTACTATAGAACGGCTGTTACGGAGAGCTGACCGAGAGGCCGAAGGTGCTCGCCTGCTAAGCGAGTATGCCCCAAAAGGGCATCTGGGGTTCGAATCCCCAGCTCTCCGCCAGTATGACTTGAAAGAAGGGTCCCATTTGGGGCCCTTTTTTGTGCGGAGAAAGGAGGCTGGGGATTCGAACCCGAGAGGGCACGGGCGTTAAGCAAACGCGAAAGCGTTTGTAGCCCGTGGGCGAAAAGCCGCCAGGTTTTGAAGCCGGAGGGCATGCGCAGCATGCCCGGACATCCCCAGCTCTCCGCCAGTAAGACTTTAAAGAAGGGTTCCGAAAGGGACCCTTTTTTAGTTGAACCACGTTAGCTGGGGATTCGAACCCTCAAAAAAGGAGGCATCCTTTCGGACGCCTCCTTTCAGTGGACTTATTATTCTTGCGCCCTACACCTCGGGCGCCTTGGCGACGGTCTCGCTTTCTGCCGTGAGTGGGCGGTTGTCGATGCGACGGCCCAAGCGATCGAGCTTCACGAGCAGCCATTCAATGGGATTCGGCCCTGCGCCTTCCTCGTCGGCAACCAGGTCCATGACGGCGATCTTGGTGCCGTCCTGCTTGAGCGTGACGCTGCCCACCTTGTCGCCCACATGCACCGTGCCCGAAAGATCGTCGTAGCTAACCTTTTCGGTCACCTCGCCGGCAAGGGAAAACACGGTCGCTTGCGCCGTGGGATCGGCGAGTGTGGCGTCGATCGTCTTATCCGTCCAGTCGGTTTGACCAATGCGCGCCATAAGCGGGTTGCCGTTGGCGGTCTTTTCCTGTGTGTTGGCGATTGCGACCGTCACCTTGTGACCGTAGTACCAATTGGCAAGGGTTGCGGTATCGGTAAAGCGCTGGTCGGTGGTGGTGGAGTTCAAAACGACGGTGTAGATCTCGTCGCCGTCGCGGTTGTAGGCGCTCGTAAAGCAATAGCCCGCGTCGTCGGTGGTGCCGGTCTTGCCACCGATGTTGCCATCTTGGCCCAGCAAATAGTTATGCGTGTCCATGGAATGCGAATGGTCGGTGCCGTCGGCGCCCGTGACCTCGATCCAGGAATCCTCGCTCGCTACGACCTCGCGGATCGTGTCGTTTTTCATGGCCTCCTGCATCATCAGCGCTACGTCATGTGCGGTTGAGTGCATGTCGCCGGCCCATTCATCAAAGTCCAGACCGTGTGGGTTCTCAAAGACCGTGCCGGTGCAGCCGAGCTTTTTGGCGCGCTCGTTCATGGCCTTCACAAAGGTTGCCTCGGCGTCTTTGGTCTTAGGGTCGATCTTCTTGCCCACATATTCGGCGAGCACGACGGCGGCGTCGTTGCCCGAGGGAATCATCAGGCCGCGCAGTGCCTGCTCCACGGTAAGCTCGTCACCTTCGAGCAAGCCGGCGGTCGAATTACCCACGGTGGCTGCGGCGTTGCTCACCGTGACCTTCTCGTCCATCTTGCAATTCTCGACGGTTAGGATTGCGGTCATGACCTTGGTGATCGAGGCGATTTTAACCTGCTCATCGGCGCCGCGCCCATAGTAGACGGTGCCGTCTTTGCCCATGACGAGCGCATTGGTCGCATCGATATCGGGCAGATTTTCGGCCGTGATGCCGCGCGCATCGGCGGTTTTGCCGCAAACATTGTCGGTCGTGAGTACTTGGGCGCCGGCGACGGTGGGCACGCCAGCGGCAAGGGCGATAGCGCAGACAAAGCCGGCGGCAAGCTGAGCAGAGCGCTTTGCAAAAGAGGTGAGGGACTTCACAGATTTCGCTTTCGACGGGATGGTCTCTTCTGGAACTAGAGTATATCGTTTGCCGGTGTCGGCGATCATCGCGTGCGTGCGTGGCCCACATCCGCGCCCGAACGGGCACAAGGGTGCTTAAGGCCGACTTAATCACCCACGCTTGTTGTGTGTGGCATGCGCCCCCTCGGGCATAATGGAGCGCGAGAGGAGCACGCATGAACGAGCGCATTTTGGTAGTTGATGACGAAAAGGCCATCGCCGACTTGGTTGGTATCTACCTTACAAAAGAAGGCTTTGACGTACAGGTCGCCTATAGCGGGGCCGATGCTGCCAAGGCAATCTTGGAGCAGGAGTTCGATCTTGCGCTGCTGGATGTCATGCTGCCCGATATCGATGGGCTTGAGTTGCTGCGTACGATCCGTTCCAGCCATACCTATCCCGTGATCATGCTGACGGCGCGCGATGCCCAGCAAGACAAGATCGAGGGCCTTTCGCTTGGCGCGGACGATTACGTGGTTAAGCCGTTCCGTCCGCTTGAGCTCATCGCGCGCGTGCATGCTCAGCTTCGCCGCTACACCAGCTACGGTAGCCGCGCGCAGGTGGCCGAGTCGCCGATCATCCAGCTCGACGGCCTGGAGATCAACCGCGATGCTCGTTCCGTAATGGTGGACGGTGCGCCGGTGCGCCTCACGCCCATCGAGTATTCCATCTTGCTGTATCTGGTCGAGCATCGCGGCAGTGTGGTGGCCGTGGAGGATCTGTTCCGCGCGGTGTGGAACGAGGATTTTATGCCCGGCTCCAACAATACGGTGATGGTGCACATTCGCCACCTGCGCGAAAAGATCGGTGACGACGCTCAAAAGCCGCGCTTTATCAAAAACGTCTGGGGCGTCGGCTACATAATCGAATAACGCCTTTGATGGTGGGGAAGTGGATATGACAAAAGACGATAGGCAGGCATTCGAGGTGCCCGATCGACTCTTTGAATACGTGAGGTCGGTCGTCGACAACCGCGCGCTTGCAACGGTGCTGCTCTTTTTGCTGAGCCTGCTGCTGATTGGCATCGATAACATCGCTGGAATCTTGGCGGTGCTGCTTGTCGGCTTTTTGCTGATCGATCGATTTGAAATCGTACGCCGCTGCGTGGTGATTGGCGGTGCCGCGTGGGCCATGACGTTGGCGATTGGCGCCATGGCACTCGGCGGCATCGAAGGGCCGGTGCTGTTCGATGCCGGCTTTGTATTCAACATGCTTGGCTTTGTGCTGGCGCTTGCCGTGTGCGTGCTGTTCTTTTGCGGCCGCGCCCTGTACTACCAGGGCTATGAGCAGGGCGAGCAGCATGCCGATTGTGTGCTGGCCGCTCGTATTCAAGATCGCCTGATCGATCACCCCGACACCTGGGACAACATCGACGGCGACTTCCTGGAGGTCGAGGGCGCACTCAACCGTGTGCGCGATCGCGAGCGCAGGGTGCAGCAGGCCTTGCGTGACGAGTCTCATCGCAAGGACGACCTGGTCACGTACTTGGCACATGACCTACGCACCCCGCTTGCCAGTGTGGTGGGCTATCTTTCGCTGCTTCAAGAGGCTCCTGAGCTGCCGGTTGAGCAACGTGCGCACTTTACGGGCGTGGCGCTCGACAAGGCGC
Organism: Collinsella sp. AM17-1; assembly: GCF_003470665.1. GTDB lineage: Bacteria > Actinomycetota > Coriobacteriia > Coriobacteriales > Coriobacteriaceae > Collinsella. Next base: position 9,062 of record NZ_QRJZ01000008.1, on the reverse strand, counting down.
ACCGGCTCGATGCGCTCATCGAAGAGTTCTTCGATATCACGCGCTTTGACTTCCACGATATCGTGCTCACGCGCGGCTATGTTGATCTGGGGTTGCTGCTGGCTCAGGTGGCTGACGAGTTCTATCCCATCCTCAACGAGCAGCATAAGGAAGCCCAGGTTGATATTCGCGAGGACCTGACGGTGCTCGTGGATGGCGATAAGATGGCCCGCGTGTTTAACAACATCATGAAAAACGCCGTCGCCTATAGCTATGAGGGCTCGACTATCACGATTGAGGCCAGGCGCCAAGACGATGGCGGCGTGCGCGTGCGCTTTATCAATCAGGGCGATCCTATCCCTGCGGCTAAGCTCAAGGTGATCTTTGAGAAGTTCTATCGCCTGGATGCGGCGCGTGCGACCAATCGCGGTGGTGCCGGTTTGGGCCTTGCTATTGCCAAGGAGATCATCGCGGCACACGGCGGTACCGTTGCAAGTGAATCGACGCCCGAACACACGATATTCACCATCGAGCTGCCCGCCGCATAGCTAGCGTGCCCTTACAAACACTTGACAATGTGCTCACGTGCGTATGAGCCGCGATTCCTACTATTGATACTGCTGAATTGATATCGATATGGAGGTGTGCGGTATGACGGCTGCTGCGGCTGCGGAGCCCACGGAGCTTGAAGAACTCATGGAAGCGCAGGCCGAGGCCGCGCATGAGCGCGAGGTTGGGGATGCGACTCGCCCCACGGCAGAGGATCTTGCCGCCTCGCCGACGCGCATCGATGTCGAGGGCATCGACCTGTTCTATGGCGACCACCATGCGCTCAAGGACGTGAATATCAAGATCCGCGACAAGCAGATCACCTCGTTCATCGGGCCTTCGGGCTGCGGAAAGTCCACGTTGCTGCGCTGCTTTAACCGCATGAACGACGGCATCAAGGATTGCCGCATCGAGGGCAAGATTGCGCTCGATGGTCAAGATATCCTGGGCGATTGCGACATCTGCCGTTTGCGCCAGCGCGTGGGCATGGTGTTCCAACGCCCCAACCCATTTCCCATGAGCATCTACGACAACGTCGCCTACGGTCCTCGCGGTATGGGTGTGCGCGACCGCGCCGTGCTCGATGAGCTGGTCGAGGACTCCCTGCGTCGCGCTGCCCTGTGGGACGAGGTCAAGGACAAGCTCAAAGAGTCGGGCCTGGGTCTTTCGGGTGGACAGCAGCAGCGCCTGTGCATCGCCCGCGCACTTGCCGTGCAGCCCGACATTCTGCTGATGGACGAGCCGACTTCGGCACTCGACCCTGTGTCGACGTTGGTGGTGGAGCAGTTGGCCTGCGAGCTCAAGGAGACCTGCACGCTGGTGGTCGTGACGCACAACATGCAGCAGGCCGCGCGTATTTCCGATTCGGTTGCGTTCTTTTTGCTGGGTGAGCTGGTGGAGCACGCGCCCACCGCGCAACTCTTCAAGAATCCGTCCGATCCGCGCACCGCGGATTATTTGACGGGGCGTTTTGGCTGACGCTGTCTTTTACAGGTGCCTTTAGGGTTAAGATGCGGTCATATCGGCCGCAAAGGGGTTCAACATGATCTATTACGTCGAGGACGATGACAACATCAGGGATTTGACAGTCTACGCGCTGCGCAAGCAGGGAATCGAGGCCGAGGGCTTTTCGTGTGATGGCGAGTTTAAAGCTGCCGTGGCGCGACGGGTGCCCGATGCTGTGCTGCTCGATATCATGCTGCCCGACACCGATGGCTTGGCGATTATGCGTCGCCTGCGTGCCGATCGCCTGACGGCGACGGTGCCCATCATGATGCTTACCGCCAAGGACACCGAACTCGACAAGGTGATGGCGCTCGATGGCGGTGCCGACGATTACCTGACTAAGCCGTTTTCGCTCATGGAGCTTGCGAGCCGCTGCCGCGCACTGCTGCGTCGCGGCGGCATGGTCAAGCAGGCGAGCGATGTGCTCAGCGTGGGCGACATCGTGCTTTCGCCTAGCCATCGCGAGGTGACCGTTGCCGGCGAGCCGCTTAAGCTCACCCTGCGCGAGTTCGACCTGCTCGAGTACCTCATGCGCAAGCCCGGCGTGGTCTTTACCCGCGAGTCGTTGCTGCAGAGCGTGTGGGGCTGGGACTTCGACGGCGGTTCGCGCACCGTTGACGTGCACGTGCAGACGCTTCGCCAAAAACTGGGCGAGCATGCCAGCGCCATCGAGACCGTGCGCGGCGTGGGTTATCGCCTGGCCGAGCCTTCTGCCGGTGATGGTGCCGAAGGCGACGACACCGCGGCCACCGCATCGGAGGAGTAACCCGTGGTCTTCGCCCCCCAGGGAAAACATACGCTGTCGCACCGCGTTTTTGTGACGATCTTTGTCTGCGCCATGGCGGTTATCGTGGCGTTTACGGTGCTGGGTGCGTTCTTTGTGCAAAACACTTTGGCGGATGCCACGAGTGCCAATCTGGCGCAGGAAACCGAGCTCATTGCTGCCGCCCTCGACGAGCAGCAGGAGCCCATTCCGTTCTTGCGAAGCCTCGATCGCGAGGATCTTCGTATCACGCTGATCAATAAGGACGGATCTGTTGCCTACGACAACGAGGCGTCGCCTTCCACACTGCCCAACCATGGCGATCGCCCCGAGGTCATCGAGGCCTTTGAGAGTGGTTCGGGTTCCGCGGAGCGCGCAAGCTCTACACTCGACGAGATTATGCTGTATCGCGCCGTCACCCTTGATAACGGCCAGGTCGTTCGCTTGGCGCAGGCCCAGCCTGGCGTTGCGGCGATTTTGCTGTCGATGCTGGCGCCGATGCTGCTTATCGCAGCAGCGGGTGCAGTACTCTCGTTTTTTATGGCGCGCCGTGAGTCCCGTGCCATCATCGCGCCGTTGCAAGAGGTGGATTTGGATCACCCACGCCGTAGCTATGAGCACGCCTATGCCGAGATGGTCCCCATGCTTGAGCGCATCGAGTCGCAGCGCCAGGAACTCAAGCGCCAAATGGCGGTGCTAGCGGACAACGACCGTATGCGCCGCGAGTTCACGGCGAATATCACCCATGAGCTCAAGACGCCGCTTACGGCGATTTCGGGCTATGCCGAGCTCATCGCAAATGGCATGGTCGAGGGCGAGGACGACCTGCGCAACTTTGGCGGTCGCATCTATCGTGAGGCGGGCCGCTTGGCAGCGCTTGTCAACGACATCCTTACGCTGTCTAACTTGGACGAGGCCGAACGTGCAACTGAAGGCGAGGCAGTGCCCATTGGGTCCACGGAGCCTATTGAGCTCTCGCGTGCGATCTACGCGGTTGAGCAGCGTCTTGAACAGGTTGCCCGTCAGGCGAATGTGACGATAAGTCATGAGACCAAGCCTGTGGTCATCGAAGGCGTGTCGCGCTTGGTCGACGAGCTCATCTATAATCTGGCAAGCAACGCCATCCGCTACAATCGGCCCGGCGGTACGGTTACGCTGCAGTGCGGCACCAACGACGAAGGCCATCCGTTCCTCGCTGTCGCCGACACGGGAATCGGTATCGCGCCTGAAGAACAGGGCAAGGTATTTGAGCGGTTCTATCGCGTGGACAAGAGTAGGTCCAAGGCACGCGGCGGAACCGGCCTGGGGCTTGCCATTGTCAAGCATGCGGCCCTGTATCATCACGCCACGCTTGATCTGTCGAGCGAGTTGGGCGTGGGAACCACCATTACGGTGACGTTTCCCATACAGCAGGACGAGCCATTCGCATAGCGATACAACACAGATATTGATGTAGACGCCGCATTTGACTTTCGGGTGCGGCGTTGTTGTGCAATTTTACGATTGCTTCCGACATTTTTACAGGAGAGCCTGTTTCTTATGTATAGAGTTTGGTCTCGGTAAAAAGATGCGATAACATACGGACAGTTTTGTCAATCCGAACTGGGGAAATGAAAGGCAAGCTGCATGACCCTTCTCGAACTGTTCCAGCTGCTGAAGAAGCACCTCAAGCTGGTCATCACCCTTCCGGTGGTCTGCGCGATCGCCATGGGCATCGTGTCCTTCGTTGCGATGGACAACACCTATACCGCGACGACGAGCATGTACATTCTCGCCAAGACCGACGATAGCGGTCAGATGAGCTACAACGATCTCTCGGCGAGCCAGATGCTTTCCAACGATATCGCCACGCTGCTGGATAGCGATAGCGTTAAGAGCGGCGCCGCCAAAGAACTGGGCCTCACCGATTTGGATGACTACAAGGTGTCTGTTTCCTCCGAGACCACCACGCGTGTCATTACGCTTTCGGTTACCGGCACCGATGCCAAGGAGACGGCTGAGGTCGCAAAGGCCATTGCCAGCTCGGTGAGTACGGTCGCTCAGAACGTCGGCGCTGCCCAGAGCATCAACGTTATCGACGAGGCTAAGACCCCCGAAGCCCCCAGCGGCCCCAAGCGCACGCTGTATATTGCCGTCGCGTTCCTCGCCGGTATCTTTATCGCAGTTGCCTATGTCGTTTTGGCAGACATGCTCAATACCCGCATCCGCGGTGCCGAAGAGGCAGAAGAGCTCCTGGGTATTCCCGTTGTTGGCCGAATTCCGGCTATGAAAGGTGGTAAATAGGCATGGCTAAGGCAAAGAACACCGATAAGCTCGTTGTGCAGAATGCCGCCAAGACCCTTCTGGCCAACATCCGCTTTGCGAGCGTGGACGACCCCATTCGCACCATCACCGTTACCTCCTCGATTCCCAACGAGGGCAAGTCTACGGTTTCCATTAATCTTGCTCAGGCAATCGCCACGAGCGGCAAGAGTGTCCTGCTGGTCGAGGCTGATATGCGTCGCAGGTCCCTTGCCGATATGCTCGGCGTCCGCTCCCGCGGCGGACTCTATGCAGTCCTGTCCGAGCAGGTTTCTATCGACCAGGCGATTGTCGAGACAGGTCAGAAGAATTTCTACTTCCTCGATGCTGAGCCGCATATTCCCAATCCTGCCGACATCATCGTCTCCCATCGCTTTGCCAAGCTGGTCAAGGCACTGTCTGCTAAGTTCCAGTACGTCATCTTCGATGCTCCTCCGGTCGGCACCTTCATCGATGCTGCCGAGATTGCCAGCCTGACCGACGGCGCGCTGTTCGTGGTGCGCGAGGACTTTACCAAGCGCGAAGAGGCGCTCAACGCTATCGCCCAGCTTAAGAAGTCCGAGAAGGTCAAGCTCATCGGTACCGTCATGAATTACTGTGAGACCGAGACCAGCGAGTACTATTATTCTTACTACACCAAGGACGGTAAGAAGGTTAAGAAGGGCTCCGACGATCAGGGCACTTCCAAAAAGGGCATCTTCACCAACCGAGCAAACGTTTAGTTGATTAAGGCTGACCTATGCGTGACATTCATTGCCATATCTTGCCGGGTGTAGACGACGGCGCCGCCGATCTCGAAGAGAGCTTGGCGATGCTCGAGGCTGCCAAGCGGGCCGGTGTAACCAGAATCGTTTGCACTCCTCACTGCCGTGATCCCTATTTTGATTACGACAAGATGTGGGATGCCTTTGAGCTGCTGCGCGATAACGCTGACGGTTTTCCGCTCCAGATGGGCTTCGAGGTCAACCATCGAAAGCTCGTTGAGCTTGGTATCGATGCCGCGGATCACTTGCATTTCGATGGGACCAACGAGTTTCTGCTCGAGCTTTCGACGCATGCCGATGCGTATGCGTTTAGAGAGTACGAGAACACGATTTACGATTTGCAGTGCCGTGGCTATCAGGTGATCATCGCTCATCCTGAGCGCTATCGTGCGGTTCAAAAGGATGTAAGCGTGGCGGAGCGCCTGGTCGATATGGGCTGCAAGCTGCAGGCTTCGGCGGACTTTATTGCCGGCGGTCGCTTTGGTCGCGAGAAAAAGCCGGCACAGCGCCTGTTCGATCAGAACCTGTACAGCTTCATCGCGAGCGATGCCCATAACGTGGGTCATTACGACTGTCTGGCGAAGGCTCGCGCGAAGTTTAGCGTGCGCGGAGCTCATTTTCGCTAAAATCTGTCCCTAACGTTCGCGTTGAATGAAAGGGCAGCTATGGATATCCAACTTAAGACGGGATGCTTTGACGACGCGGCGTTGGTGCGCCGCGTCGTTTTTATGGACGAGCAGGGCTACGAGAATGAGTTCGACGCTATCGACGAGGATCCGAACTGCATTCATGTGACACTCTATGTAGACGGCGAGCTTGCCGGCTGCTCGCGCGTGTTTCCCGAGGAACTGGAGTACGCGGCAGATGCCGAAGCCCCAGTTTTGCCGGCGTGCGACTTGGACGAAGGCGTCGCGGCGGGGGAGACCTACATTATGGGGCGCGTGGCCGTGCTGCCGAGCATGCGCCGTCGCGGTTTGGCGAGCAAGATTGTCGAGGCCAGTGATACGTGCGCGCGTGATGCCGGCTCCAAGCTCATTAAGCTGCACGCGCAGGAATACGTGCTACCACTCTATGCCAAGGCGGGTTACACGCAGATTGCCCCGGTGGACTACGAAGACGAGGGCCAGCCCCATGTTTGGATGGCCAAGCGCGTAGATGGCAGATAGGGACGTTCCTTTCCTGCCGGCAGTCGGGGACACTCCTTGGCAATTGGTGCATCAGAGCGTTTGGACATACAGTTTTTCGATTCCGTATGTATATATGCGCGCTAATGGGTTATAAAATCTAAGTCTGAACATAGCAGGTCTGCAATGCGGCTCGGGCAACTGGGCCGTTTTTGCGGACGGGGGTAGCGCGAAAGGACTGCACATGCGTCAATTTAAGACCGAGAGCAAAAAACTGCTCGACCTCATGATCAACTCCATCTACACCAATAAGGAAATCTTCCTGCGCGAGCTTATCTCCAACGCGAGCGATGCCGTCGACAAGCTCAACTTTAAGAGCCTGCAGGATCCGAGTGTCAAGCTCGACCAGGGCGACCTGGCCATCCGTGTTTCCTTTGATAAAGATGCCCGTACCATCACCATTTCGGATAACGGTATCGGCATGACCGCCGAGGAGCTCGAGCGCAATCTGGGCACCATCGCCCATTCCGGCTCCGAGGAGTTTAAGACTGAGAACGCCGAGCAGCAGGGTTCCGATGTCGACATCATCGGTCAGTTTGGCGTGGGCTTCTACTCTGCCTTTATGGTTGCCAGCCACGTAAAGGTTGTCAGCCGCGCCTATGGCGAGGACACCGCTCACGTGTGGGAGTCTGATGGTCTTGAGGGTTACACCATCGAAGACGGCGAGCGCGCCGAGCACGGCACCGATGTCATCCTGACGCTGCGCGAGAACGAGAAGCTCGACGCCGACGGCGAGGCCGAGACCTACGATCGCTTCCTGACCGAGTGGGGCCTCAAGAGCCTGATTCAGCAGTACAGCAACTATGTGCGCTACCCGATTCAGATGATGGTGAGCAAGAGTCGCCAGAAACCCAAGCCCGAGGACGCCGGCGACGACTACAAGCCCGAGTACGAGGACTACCAGGAGCTCGAGACCATCAACTCCATGACGCCGATTTGGAAAAAGCGCAGCTCCGACGTTGAGCAGAAGGATTACAACGAGTTCTACAAGTCCACGTTCCACGACTTTGACGATCCCGCGCGCACTATCAGCTTCCATGCCGAGGGTACGCTTGAGTACGATGCGCTGCTGTTTGTGCCGGGTCGCGCCCCGTTCGATCTGTACAGCAAGGACTACGAGAAGGGCCTGGCGCTCTACAGTTCCAACGTGCTGATTATGGAGAAGTGCGACGACTTGCTGCCCGACTACTACAACTTTGTGCGCGGTGTCGTGGACTCTGCCGACGTGACGCTCAATATTTCGCGTGAGACGCTGCAACAGAACCGTCAGCTCAAGGCCATTGCCAAGCGTGTCGAGAAGAAGATCACTGCCGATCTTGAGGACATGCGCGACAACGACCGCGAGGCCTACGAGAAGTTCTTTGAGAACTTTGGCCGCGGCCTTAAGTACGGCATCTACTCGAGCTATGGCATGAAGGCCGATGAGCTCGCCGACCTGCTACTGTTCTGGTCTGCCAAGGAGCAGAAGATGATTACCCTGGCCGAGTATGCCAAGGGCATGCCCGAGGATCAGAAGGCCATCTACTACGCCGCCGGCGACTCGCGTGAGCGCTTGGCCAAGATGCCCGTGGTAAAGGGCGTGCTCGAGCGCGGCTATGACGTGCTGTTGCTGACGCAGGATGTGGATGAGTTTACGTTCCAGGCTATGCGTGAGTACGTTGCCGCCGATATGCCTAAGATCTACGAAGACGACGCTGCCCGCGAGGCTGCCGAGAAGGCCGTTGCCGACGGTGCCGAGCCCGAGGTCGAGGATCGTCACCTGGAGCTCAAGAACGTCGCGACTGGCGATCTTGATCTGGCGACCGAGGACGAGAAGAAGGAGGCCGAGGACGCCACCAAGGAAAACGAGGACCTCTTTAGCGCTATGAAGGAGGCGCTCGGTGACAAGGTCGAGAAAGTTGCCGTCTCCGCGCGCCTGACCGATGCCCCCGCTTGCATCACCACCGAGGGTCCGCTTTCGCTCGAGATGGAGAAGGTGCTCCAGAAGGGGCCCGAGGGCGCGCCCAACGGCATGCCCAAGAGCCAGCGCGTGCTCGAGCTCAACGCCAAGCACCCGGTCTTTGACAAGCTTGTCGCTGCCCAGAAGGCAGGCGACGCCGATAAGATCAAGCAGTACTCCGGCTTGCTCTACGATCAGGCCCTGCTGGTCGAGGGCATCCTCCCCGAGGACCCCGTTGCCTTCGCAGCAGCTGTCTGCGAGCTTATGTAGTTTGGTAGTTACGCGGTTCTACGAACCGCGTAACTACTCGACGCTGCAAGCCCGCCAGGGCGGCAATCTGCCTTTCAGCTTCGGCGGCATGACCAGAAGGTCAATGCCGCCTTGTTTCAAGGCACCTTGCTCGCTCTGGCGGGCTTTCGCTGTCATTGCCAGCACATCGGCGTTGCCGGGCCGGCACTTGGGGACATTCCTTTTCTGTCGGCACTTGTAGTCATTGGGGACGTTCTTAAACGACTAGTCGTTTAAGAACGTCCATTACAGTCGAAATTGTCAGCCCGGGACCGTCTCGGGCTACGATT
>NZ_QRJZ01000007.1 GCF_003470665.1 Collinsella sp. AM17-1 | reverse complement strand
CTTGCAGCGACGGACCTCGGGACGCTCTTACACCACGTCTGCGCGCGCCACCGCGCTCGGCCGCTTCGATCACGTGTTTAGCGAGGATCGCCGTCGTCACAGCGCCCACGCCGCCCGGCACGGGCGTGATGGCTTTAACGACCGGCTCCGCAGCATCAAAATCGACGTCACCCACCAGCTTGCCAGCGGCCTCGTCCCAATTAATGCCAACATCGATGATCGTCTGGCCCTCGCGAACCGCGTCCACGCCAATCGTGCGCGCGCGTCCAACGGCAGCAACCACAATGTCGGCAGTACGGCACTCGGCAGCAAGGTCGCGCGTATGCGTATGACACGTTGTCACGGTCGAATTGCGCGCCGTAAGCATGGCAGCAACAGGACGCCCGATCACCAGCGAGCGCCCGACCACAGCAACCTTAGCTCCATCCAGCTCAACGCCGTAATGATCCAGCAAAGCAAGCACGGCTTCGGCTGTGCAGGGGGCAAAACCCTCGCCGCGCCCCGAAAGCGTGGTGAGCAGCGAAGCCGGCGTCATGGAGTCGACGTCCTTGGCAGGATCGAGTGCCGCGGCAACCGCGTCCTCGTCAAGGCCGGCGGGCAGCGGGCGGAACATCAGGCAGCCATGAACAGACGAATCGGTATTGATGTCCTCGATGGCCGCCAACAGCTCGTCCTGCGAAACATCGGCGGGAAGCAAAACGCGGCGAGCCTCAATGCCAACCTTTTCGCAGCGCTTGAGCGCACCGCGCTCGTAGGATAGGTCGTCCTCGCGTTCACCCACGCGCACGATAGCCAGCGTCGGCACAACGCCGCGCTCGCGCAAAGCCACGCAGCGAGCAGCAAGTTCCTCAGTCAAAGCGCGAGCAACGGGGGCACCCTTCAGCAGTTCAGCCATGGCTATCCCCTCTTCCTTGCGGCGTCGGCGGCGCGGCGCGCCAGCGCATCGGCGCGCGGCAACCACATGTCGAGCAACTCATCACACGCCGTCTCGAGCTCCTCAGCACGAGCGCGATCCTTCATAGACGTGGTGTTCGCAAAGAGCGTCAAGCTCGCGCCCTGCATAGCGGAACGGCAGAACACGGCGCCGCACGCCACATCGGACAGCAGCTGACGCGAACCCTTGTCGGCCATGTCCTCGAGCAGCGCCAGCGCGCGCCCGCAGGCATCCATAATGCGATACGGCGGCATAGCGGCCACATGCAGCGCATCCTGAATCGCGGTCGCTCGAGCCGGATCGTCACGCGGAATACCGTATGCCGCGGACACCTGCCCATAGGCACGAACGTCCTCGGCAACCAACTCGACAAGCTCCTGGGCCAGCTCATCAGCATGGGCAAACGCACGCGTCAGGTCATCCGCACGATCAGCAAGCGCGGGATTGGTCGCACCGTAGCGGGCAACCATTCCGCACAGCGAGGCGCCCAGCGCGCCCACAAAGGCGCTCGCGCTGCCACCGCCGGGAACCGGCTCGCGTGCGGCAAGTGCCTCGGCAAACTCTCGACAGGTTTTATCCATCATCTCTTGGCTCATACGCACGCACCTTCAAGTCATATACATCGGTCAGGCGGCAACCGCCGACCAACCGCATCGAACACGTAATGGTGCTAAGTCTAGCCCATAAGCACATGGGCGTCAGCACACCTGGCCATCGCGGATTTCTATGACGAACGATAGGCCATGCCAACGCAAACATGGGACACATGGCCCACGTTTCGAGACTCCCGGGCAGCGGCAACTAGGGCATACATATAGGTAAGGAGCCCCATGTTGGGGCAACGCTCATCACGGCACCGGACGACGAATGGAGGAATCACCGCACAGCAAACAAAGTCATCATGTGCACGCGCAACCGCCGCCCCAGCGATCCGCGGCACACGATGTCCCTGGCAGACAAGGAGGACGCCACCATGAAGAAAAAGACCCTATCGATCCTTTCCCTTTGCATCGCCCTCTTTGCCGCGTTTGCCCTTGTCGGCTGCGGCGGGAGCGCATCGGGCGGCAGCAGCGCCTCCAAGAGCGAGAGCAAGGAAAAGACCCCCGTCGCCAAGAAGACCGACTTTATCTGGTTTAAGGTCGAGATGCCCGAGGGCGTCGGCGTAAGCGACTCCGCCGGCAAGAATGCCGACAGGGTCCAGCTCACCTTCCCCGAAGACGAGAACGCCTCGGCCGATCGTTTTATCCCCGTTTGGAAAAAAGCGCTGACTGCCGAGGAATCCCACGCCGACCAGGCGGAAAAGAAGGGGGATACGTTCCAGTGGAAGGATGGCGGGTCCGTCGAGTATAACGGCAGGACGTGGCTCGTCGGAACGTACGAGGACAACAGTGGCATCACAACCCTCCTCTTTAGCGACGTTGAGCCGGGAAGCGTCTACGTCCTCATCTCGAACTTCGACCAGCACAAGAAAGAAGCCGAGGCGCTCCTCAACTCCATCGAGTTCCCCGATGACATGGCAGAGGCAGTTTCCGAGGCACGCGAAGTCGAGATTTCGAGCATCGAGATCAAGTAACGGGACACCCGCACGCGCCTACGCGCACCAGCGCGCATGCGCCCATTAAAACAACGGGCGCCCAACCCGGGGGGGGCCGACAGCATCGGCCCTCCCCTCTTTTTGACCCGCGCATATTGCCACTTAACGGCGCAATTCCGGCCCTCAGAATGGGACACATGGCCCACCCTAGCGAGCCGTCCGCGCGTACAGTAAAGGCAGGCAATCCATGGGCGGTTACAGATCGAGGAGGACACGACCATGAAAAAGAAGGCCTTAGCGATTCTCACCCTCTGCATAAGCCTCTTTGCCGCAGTCTCCCTGGTGGGCTGCGGCGGCAGCGGCGGCGCTACCGGCAGTGGCGGTGGCGGCGGAGCAGAAAAGCCAGCCGTGGATATGAGGACCGACTTCATTTGGTTTAAGGTCGAGGTCCCCGAGGGCGTCGAGATCACCGACGTCGCCGGCGACACCGCCGACAGGGCCCAGTTTAAGTTCACCGAGAGCGAGCACGCCAGCGACCGCTTCATCCCCGTCTTCGACACTGACAAGAACGCCGACGAGCTGTTTGACTACGAGGCAAAGTGGAAGGCCAACTCCGGATGGACCGAGAGCGATCCCGTTAAGTACAACGGCAAGACCTGGCGCAGCGCCTACTTTACGCACACGGGCGGCGTGACGACCGAGTACTTCACCGACGTTGACGGCGGCAGCGTGTACGTGCGCATCGACAATGTCGAAGAGCACAAGGACGCCGTCGAGACCATGATGAAGTCTCTGGAATTTGCCGACGACATCGCCGAGGCAAAGACCGAGGCCATGGACGTCAAGCTCGACGATATCGAGATCAAGCGCTAAGCGACTGGCGAGCGCAGCGGGAAACACGGGCGCAGTGCAAACAAGCGACGGTGCCCCAGCGTTTCGTACTAAGGGAGGGCCGGTAAACCGACCCTTCCTTTCTTATGCCGGTAGCCGACGAACGCAGGATGCCGGACGCCGAAACCACCCCAAATGTGGCAACGGTACGAAAACGGCAAGCACCCCAACACGTCCACCCGCCGATTTATAGCGCCGCGCACACAATTTAAGCCGACGCCTTTAAACATCCGGGCAGTATAGTGACCAAAATGAGTGCATAACCGCACCCTGCGAATGGAGGAGTTATGACCGAACACCACGCCATCAGTCGCCGAGCGTTTACGCTGGGCCTTGGACTTGCAGCGTTGTCGCCTCTGGCAAGCCTGCCCGAAACCGCCATGCTGGGCATTAGTCCGCGGACAGCCTTTGCGGACGGCACGGCCGAGTCAGCGGCCACCCTCGACAAGTTCGTCATTCGCCTTCGCCCCGCGGGCTATTTTCGCACCGCGAGCGTCAACGAAGACGGCAACGTCATCGGCAACGTCTGCCACCTGTTTAATGACGGCACGTCCAGCAAGCTCATCCTTGAGCATGTACTGACCGATGCGGACGGCACAAACTGGTACGCCATCCGCACCCTGCTCAATTTCGAAGAGCACAAGAAAACGGGCAACAGCATTTGGTCGGTCGATGGCGACTCGGACAAAGATGGAAAGGTCATCCACGTATGGAGTGGCGAGCATGACGGCAAGGCCAGCCGCTCTTTTGCGTTCGACCGCCAGCTAAACGGAACCTACATCATCCGAGACCGCACAAACGAGAAAAAAGACATTAATTACCTGGCCATAGAAAAGGACGGCAAAGACCAAGACAACAATAAGATCTGCCACAAGAGGAAGAGCATTCCTTGGGAGCTCGAACTTGTCGGTTACGACATGGGCGAGATCAATACCACGGTTAGAAGTATCGACTGGACCACGTATAGCAGCTACGTCGACGGACCATGTTGGATGAGCTACGTCGATGGCAAGAAATACCTCGACGAGCTGAGCATCCCAGGCACGCACGATTCGAGCACCTGCAGTGTGGACAACGACACCGAGCCCCAAACCTCGCTTGTAAAGTGCCAGCAGGACTACATACCAACGCAGCTGCTCGAGGGAATCCGCTATTTTGATATCCGGCTCGGAAAGGGCGACAACCCTGGCATCGACCATGGGATGTTCTACCTGCTCAAAAAAGACGGGAACTTTCTGCATCTCTCCGATGTCATCGGGTACTTCAAAACGTTTTTGAACGAACACCCGTCAGAAGCGCTCATCATGCTCGCATCGCGCGGCAACGACGAGGCTACCAACGAAAGCATAACGACGGCCTTCGCCAAGGTTATGGCCGATAACCCCGATCTGTTCTACACGTCGAGCCACGTCCCCACGCTGGGCGAGGTGCGCGGAAAGATCGTCCTGCTGCGTCGATTTGAACTCGCCGGCAACAGCGTAGACGGCCACACGTGGGGCCTCGACCTCACCGAATGGGACGACAAAATCAAGACGCATTCCGGAAAGTCCATGTGCCTCGTGAAATACGAGCAAGGCTTTGAGGCTGCGGGCAATACGGGCGACAAAGAGCCCTATAGCACAACGGTATATGCCCAAGACCATTACAGCTGCACGGGGTCCAGTAAAATCGACTGGGTCGATATGGCCCTGAAGGCAGCGACCGAACTCGAGCGCAACCTCGTATATATCCCTGCCGAGGACGGGACAAAGGTGCAGGTAACGGAGCGCTGCTGGTTTATCAACTACACGAGCTGCACGCAAAACAACCCATTTACCGCAGCGCGCGTGGTCAACGAGCATCTGTACAAGAGCTCGTATATAAACAGCACCGGAATTGAGAGCACTAAGGCAGACTGCCGCAAGCACATTGGCATCATCGTATCCGACTTTGTTGATGCGTCACTGGCCCGGAGCATCTACCAACGCAATTACAACGATGCGCAGCATAAACAGACCGTTTCGTGCTATCTCCCGACCCGCATGCGCATGACGTACGGCGACTCGCTGAGCGATGCCTCGCTCCAGGATGGCAAGACCGTTGGCGAGGGCCATTTCCGCCTCGTCGGCAGCAGCAACGTACTCAACGTGGCGGCTTCGGGCCATGCGTTTGCCATCGAATATGTGGATGTCGACGCCTTGGGCAACGAGACCGTTACGGAGCTGCGGGGTCATGTGCCCATCGATATCGATCCGCGCGCGTTGACGCCCCATTTTGAGGGGCTCGAAGGCCTTAAGGCCGGCGAAGACGTGCGCGCCAAGATTGCGGCATCACTCGAGGGCAAGCTCGAAACCGATGCCTGCACGGCCCAGCTCGAGTTTGTGCACGACGCGAACGGCGCTCCGGGCACGACAATGGCCGAGGGCGAAACATTTGCCGCAGGGACGTACTGGGTGCGCGCGAAAGGCCTTTTGGGCGACGCGGCACAGAACTACACGCTCGCCAGCGATGGAGCCGCAAGCTTTACCGTAGCGGCCTCGGGCAGTGCAGGCGGCACCGGCGCCGGCACCGACGGTGGCACGGGTTCCAACGCAGGCAGCACTGATAAGAACGGTAAGGGCAACAAGGGCAAGAACTCGGGCGGAAAACTCGCCGACACGGGCGACGGCTCCGGCATTGCCGCCGGGCTCGCTGCCGCCGCCGTGGCGACAACGGTCGCCGGCGCAGCAATGCTTGCAAATGACCGCGAAGACAACGGAGACGTTGACGATTAGGCCAGCCGGCCCTTTTGGACACATCGATTTAATGAGGGGCGCAGGACACCGTTCTGTGCCCCCGATTTTTACCTTGGCCCGAACGCCGCCATAGGCTACATCACCATGTCCAGCGCGTTAACAAACTCCTGGGCCTTCGCACGGCTGCTCAGACTAAAGACGCAAGCAGTCAACAGCCTGTTACGTAGGAAAACGTCGCGGCCCTTGATCCTGTTGACCCCCGTGATGTCCTTAAGATAGACAATCTCGGTGTGCTTGCCACCAAACGTGCCCTTCTTGAGCACCTCAATACGGTTAGGGTAGATCTTGACGTCTTTAAACCCACCCGAACCCTTGTCCTGAAACAGCAAGGTGTTGTTGTCCATGCGTGCCACTCCCATGGGGTTCGTTAAAACTGTCTCTATGGCCACATTTTAGTCACAGCAAGACCCCATGCGAAGATGTCAGACAGCGCAGCAATTCGTGTCCGCGCGAGGCTTTAAACTAAATGCGATAAAGATGCATTCCACAAGAGGAAAGTGGGGCGACAGTGATGGGCGAACTGGTAAACCGCGGGGAATCGACAATCGTGCCAGAAGTTTTTTACAAGCAGGTTTCCTCGATTCTCAACGCCGCTCGCGACAAGGCCTATACCGCCGTTAACTATGCGATGGTTGAGGCGTATTGGGATATCGGCAAGAGCATTGTTGATGAGCAGGGCGGAGAGGAGCGCGCCAAGTATGGAGAGGCGCTGCTCAAGGCCCTCGCAATCAGACTTACCAAGGATTTTGGTAAAGGTTTTGAAGCAAGAGAGCTGCGTAAAATGCGTCAGTTCCATCTTGCATTTCCAATTCGGGACTCACTGCGTCCCGAATTGAGCTGGACACATTACCGCAGGTTAATACGCATTCCTGACCCCGAAACTCGAACATGGTACATGAACGAATGCGCCGATTCTCGCTGGAGCACGCGTCAGCTCGAACGCCAGATCAACACCATGTTCCGAGAGCGCCTACTTGCCAGCAAGGACAAGGAGGCCGTCACCAAGGAAATCCAAAAGAGCGCCCCGGCTCGTCGCCCCGAGGATATCATCCGCGACCCATACGTACTGGAGTTTTTAGGTTTCACGGACGATGCTGCGTTTCGCGAGAGCGATCTAGAGCAGGCACTCATAACGCATCTTCAGAAGTTCCTGCTGGAGCTTGGCCGTGGCTTCGCTTTCGAGGCGCGCCAAAAGCGCATCACCTTTGATGGGCGCCATTTCTATATTGACCTTGTGTTTTACAACTATCTGATGCGCTGCTTCGTGCTCATCGACCTTAAGACCGATGACCTTACGCATCAGGACCTGGGCCAGATGCAAATGTATGTGAACTACTACACACGCGAGCTCATGAACGAAGGCGACAATCCGCCCATAGGCATCGTGCTCTGCGCGGACAAAAGCGATTCGATTGTCGAGTACACGCTGCCCGAAGACAACGACCAAGTGTTTGCCGCCAAATACCTGCCGTATCTTCCAAGCAAGGAAGAGCTGGCGCGCGAGCTGAGTGCCGAGTACCGCGCCATCAACGAAGCGACTAATGGCGAAACGCAAGGGTAGCGGCACGTTGCGACCGATACCCCCCCCCACGGCGTTTCATATCCCCCGACATAAGAGGAGCGCTCCATGACAGACGGACCGAAAACAACACTGCGCGACTGCATCTATGGGCTCGCCGTCGGCGACGCACTGGGCGTTCCTTACGAGTTCAGGCCCCGCGGCACGTTCGAATGCGCGGACATGATCGGCTACGGCACGCATGGGCAGCCCGCCGGCACCTGGAGCGACGACACATCTATGACGCTTGCTACCTGTGATTCGATTAGGGAGCTCGGGTATATCGACACCGCAGACATGCGCGACAAATTCGTAAGCTGGATTGCCCGTGGCGAGTATACGATCGACGGCGTTTTCGATTATGGCGGCACGACCGCCCGCGCCCTGCACACCGGCAAAGGAGGCTCCGGCGAGCGCGACAACGGCAACGGATCGCTCATGCGCATCGCTCCCCTGGCGTTCACCGATGCGACAGACGAAGAGGTCAGCAAGGTCTCCGCGATTACGCACGCTCACAGAACATCGACCGACGCATGCGTCATATTTGTCGAGCTGATGAGGGATGTGATGAACGGCACGCTTCCCTCGTGGGCGCTTCATCTGAAAGGTGTGCCTGAGCAGGAAATCAGGTCCGGCGGCTTCGTGCGCGACACCCTTAAGGCCGCCAGCTGGTGCTTTGTCAACACCAACAGCTACGAAGATTGCGTCCTTGCCGCCGTCAACCTGGGCGACGACACCGACACCACCGCAGCCGTCGCCGGCGCCCTCGCCGGCACGGTCTACGGTCTCAAAGCCATCCCACAGGAGTGGATCGACACTCTACGCGGAAAAGAGCTGATTGAGAGCTGCTTGTTTTAGGGCGCCATTCAAGAAATAAGGCAGGAGGCACCATGGAGAGGAAGATCGCGAATTTAGACGAGTTCCAAGTGGACGAAAACGGGATTCCGCTATTTCCAGCAGGACTGAAGGAAGAAGCCAACCTCTACGTCCTCCCCGATGGGCGCTACCTCCCCTGCGGGCTCTACAGGACCGCGGACGGCGGTTCGCTCATTTATGAACCGTTCGAACTCAGCACCTTCGGGCAGATGCTTGCTCAATTCAAAGAGTGCTAGAGGTTTGATTGCCCGTTAGATCGACACTGTTCCAAACCATGGGGTGGGTAGGATGTCTCCCACCGCGGCCTGTGAGGTAAAATCTTGACTGCCGCGGAATCCGCCTGCGGGCAACGCTCCGATCTCCGATTGGGGTGAAGCCTATGAACTTGTTTCTTGAAATCCTGCGCCTCTCGATGTATGTGACCGGCATTGCCCGGAACCTCTACTCGATCTGGCGGGAATATAAGCAGTAACGGATAGCGAGGGGAGTCATGAAAAGGGCCGGTTGCAGCCGGCCCTTTAGACATTAGCACCTGCGTTGCCCGCGTCTCCGAAGTTTGAGTAGCTGAGGAGCGGGTTCCGCGGCACATCTTGATTTTACCCAGTGGCAAGACTCTTTTACAGCCGTTCCACCGTTTATTTACATCCGCCAATCAAGACGAGGCTACTACGCACCTTTATTACACACGATGTTTTCAGCCTGGTATAAACAAGTTCAATAATAGAATGCAAATCCAACCATCGTGTCTGATTACGAAAGGATTTTTGCCTTTTCTGCAGCAAACTCTTCCTCGGTAAGTACTCCACTCTCACGCAGTGCTGCAAGCCTCTCAAGCCTTGCAACTACATCAACCACTATCCGCCAGCGTCTCAATAGTCTGTGAAACCTGCGGATACCGCTCGAGCTCCTTCGATAGGGCATCGACTATCTTGGCAATATTCTTTGCATTTTTGCCCCCGTTTAATACGTTTGCCCTGACCTTAGATGACGACTTGACAGTAACGCCAGATCCGCCTTCAACTGGAACAACCGAAATACTGATATTTTCGCCCCAAGACCAAAGGCTCATACCAATCTCGGCTGCAACTGTTCTTGTTGTGGGCGATGCACTATCAACTTTTACTTTAGGCAGCTTTTCCATAGCTGCCTTCAAGGCATTAAACGTGTCGTCAGGAGAATACGGTACCTGAAGCTGAAGCTGCTGATCCGCAAAACCCATAATCTGGCCTCCGCTTCTTACAAGATTAAGGCTATCGGCAATGGTAGCACGTTCCCAGCAGTCTTAAGTTCGTCTCATGACCTTGCGATGCAGCCCGACGCCCCGGCACCACTCCCCTACTTACCAAAAATCGCAGCGAACAATCCCTTGCGTTTGGGCTTTTCTTCTCGGTAGGAACCCTCAGCTGCCGCTGCAACCTGGCGCGGTTGCTCGCCACCTCCACGGCGCACGATCTGGTATAGGAAGGGCGATTTAACGTATTTGACCTCGATGGGCGTGGCATGCACGGTGCTCTCACCGGACAGATGCAGGCTCGAATTGAGCGGCGCCACGACGTGCGTTTCGCGCTTGTCACTAAACACCACCGCGGCCGCGCGGCCCGTCTGTCCGTTTACGGCAATGCGCACCTGCTCGCCATCGCGGCTGTCCGTCGCCGGACGATCGACAAAGTAGACCGGCACCATCACCAGGCCATCCTTATGCTTGCGGGCCTTGCATGCCCACGTGCGGATGCTCTTTTTATTGAGCCCCAGTACAGCCTCAGCATCGTTGCCCGCAACGTCGAGCGCCAACTTATCAATGACCACCTGGTCCTTGGTAGACGCATCGACAGAGACGACGCGGAAGTCGCCTTCCTGCATGGCGGGATCGAACGGGCCGACCTTGGCAAAGTCCCATGGCTCCAAAATGCCCATGAGGCGAACGTCCAGGTAGTTTGCCCTGGGATATGCCCAGTCGAGCGCCTCGTAGTACACCAGGGTCTCCTTGCTCAGGCCCCTGCCCGGGAAGCTCGCCATCATGCGCAGGTCCGCCAGCGCCATGGGGAAGTAGAAGAGCATCATGTCGTTTTGGATCGCATCTTCTACATCGTGCCCGGCAAAGGCATCCGGGTACTGGCGCACCAGCTGCAGCGCGTTGGCACGTGCCTGCTGCGGCGAGATTTCGCAAGGAATACCCTGCTCAGGCACATACTCCGCACCTACGCCCATGGTCAGGCGCTTGCTAAACGTCCCCGGCTTGAGCAGGTCGGCAATGCCGATCTTGTTGCCGCAGGACGGGCACTCAAACACGCGCTGCGTTGACTCGCCCTCAAAGGACGCTCCGCAAAAGGGGCAAGGAATGCTCACATGCGTGGTCTCTTGGAACTCCTGCGCCGTGCCGCGGTCCTCCCACAGCAGATGCTCCAGAACCGACTGGTTGCGCCAGTACGAATTGAAGAAATACCAGTCCGGGTCCTCCGGGCGCTCGAGCTGCGACACGTGGGTGAGCTTAAGCAGTCCATCGACAACCGTCAGCGGCGCATGACGAATGCCCAGGGCGCTCTTGGGCTCCCCCGCATCGGCCTGCCACGGAACGACCGTGCCGCAATAGGCGCACTCAAAGCTGCGTTTAGCCTGGTGTGAGTACATAGGGCCGCCGCAGTTTTGGCATTTAATGGCAAACATCTCGTCCATGGATACGTCCTCCTTTGCACAGGGGCTGTCGACATTAAGTATGTCGGGCAGGCAGGCACATGCCCATACCCATGTGGCCCAAAATGGACCACCCAAGCAGACGAGAAGGTTCGCTCGTTAGCACCGGCAGACCATTGCTGCATTTTCTGAGCATCGGTGCACAGCGCCCCCGCGCGAGCTACACTATCCCCTTAAACATGATTGTGAGGACGACCGCTATGCTATTTGTAAATCGGCTGGTACATACACTTGTTCCCGGCAGCGAGGGCGAGCCGGTCGATACATCTTGCCGCACCAACGCGGGCTTTGCCGCAAGCCTCATTTGCATTGGCCTCAACATCACCCTGTGCCTAGCCAAGGGCATCGCGGGCCTGCTCGCCGGTTCCGTCTCCCTCGTCGCCGACGCTTTCAACAACCTCTCCGATGCCTCGAGCAACATCGTGAGCTTGCTCGGGTTCCGCCTTGCCAGCCGCCCGGCAGACGAAGGCCACCCCTATGGCCACGGCCGCTACGAGTACCTAGCCGGCCTGTTCGTCGCCGTCCTGGTTTGCGCCGTCGGCATCAACCTGATCCTCGGGTCGGTCACTAAGATCATCAAGCCTTCCCCCACTGCATATTCGGTGCTCTCCTTAGCCGCCCTCGTCTTGTCCATGCTCGTTAAGCTCTGGATGGCCGCGTTCAACCGCACGCTGGGCGACCGCATCGACTCGGAGACGCTCATCGCCACAGCACAGGACTCCAAAAACGACGTCATCACCTCGGGCTCGGTCTTGGTGGCGGTGCTTATTTCGCAGACGACCGGCTTTGACCTCGATGGCTGGGCAGGCCTGGGTGCGGGCATCTTCATCTGCATCAGCGGCATGGGCCTGGTGCGCGATGCCATCAGCCCGTTGCTGGGACAAGCGCCCGACCCCAAGCTCGTCCAGGCAATCCGCGACAAGATCATGTCCTATCCGCAGGTCTTGGGCACACACGACCTGATGGTGCACGACTACGGCCCCGGTCGTCAGTTTGCCAGCGCCCACGTGGAGATGCCCGGCGAGGGCGACGCGTTTGAGCACCACGAGATTCTGGACACCATCGAGCATGATATCAAGCGGCAGATGGGAATCGGCATCACGCTGCACTGCGATCCCATCGCCACCACCGGCGACGACCTGCGCGGCTGGGTCAAGCGCGGCGTCATGCAGATCGATCCCGCGCTCTCCATCCACGACCTTCACGAACACGATGGCTTTGTGTCATTTGACCTAGTGCGTCCCGACGACTTTGACATATCCGACGAGGAGCTGCTGGAGCTCGTCACGCGCATCGTGCACGAGCGTCGGCCCGATGCGTCATGCGTCGTCACGTTTGACTCGGGCTTCAGCTCACCCGACCGTCCGGCCGAGCAGCTGTAGCCCCGCTCCGCTCGGCCGCTAGTTTCCCTGTGCACCCAAAATGCCGTTTTGTAGGGCGTTCCAGGCATCTGTCGCCATGTCTCCCAAGTTCTGCGCGGTGTCGCCCAGGTTTTGTGTCGTATCGCCCAGCTCTTGCGCCTTGTCTCCCAATTCCTGCGCCTTGTTGCTCAGGTCCTCCAGCATGTTGGAGCTCGAGCTGTCGGTGCCGCTTTGGCCGTCGGACGAGTTGCCCGAGCTGTTCTTATGCGTGAGTTGAATTTCGAGGTTGCCGTTGTCGTTATAGTAGGCAGAAGTAACAACCCAGTTGGCATCGACGACGGGCGTTGAGCCATCATCAGTCAGGACCACGGCATTCGAAAGATCGGCGCCGCGCGACTTGAGGAGCTTCTTGGCGTTGGACCAGTACTGCCCCGGAATATCGCTCAGATCGACGGTACTAGACGAGGCGGACGCGGTTTGCTCGGCAGTGGTATCGGCCGTTGAGCTCCCCCGCTTGTTGAGCATGCCCGACACGATGGCAAACACAACCGAGAGAGCAAAGAAGATCGCCAACACGATGAGGATCTTCTTGATCACGCTCGACGAACGCGACGGCTTCTTCTCCTCGTCCTCGCCATATTGCGGAATCGACTTGGGGTACTCGCGATACGGCTCACGCGACTCGTAGCGAGGCTGCGCCGTGCGAGGCATATACGTCGTCTGCTGAGGCTGCGGAATGGGATTCTGCGGCAGGTCATCATAGGGATTCGGTGTCGAGGCGGCATAAGAATCCTGCGGCGCGTAATCAAACGGGTCCGGAGCTGCGTTGCCATAGGGGCCTTGCGAAGATGCGGCGTAAGAATCCTGCGCCGAGTCGCCATAGCCCATAACCCGGGTGGGCTCGGCAGAAGGCTGTGTCGCGGCGGGGTCGGTATAACCGGGGTTGGGAACAACGCGGGTCGCATCGGCGCTATCGCCAGCCTGCGCGGAACCGTAGCCACCCATTACGGTCGTCTTATCCTGGTCCATGCAACGATTCCTTTCCGTCGCCGTAAGCATCAAGTTATCCATGCATTCTACCCGCGCAAAAGCCTATGGTGGGCAAAGCCATCGGTATCTACAAGACATGCGCGGGCCTAAGGATAAACAAGCCCCGCCGGGCCTTGTGGGCACGGCGGGGCGGGCTAGCAGCTATGGACAGCAGACTTAGAACAGGCCGGTGATGTTGCCGTCGTTGTCAACGTCGATGTTCTCGGCCGCGGGGACCTTGGGCAGGCCCGGCATGGTCAGAACACTGCCAGTCAGTGCGACCACAAAGTGGGCGCCGGCGGAAACCTTGAGCTCACGCACCGTGATGCGGAAGTTCTCGGGAGCGCCCAGGGCCTTGGCGTTGTCGCTAAAGCTGTACTGCGTCTTGGCGACGCACACCGGCAGGTTACCAAAGCCGTTCTCGCGCAGCTCGGCGAGCTGGCGCTTGGCGGCCGGCGTAAAGTCAACGCCGTCGGCGCGGTAGACCTTGGTGGCAACGGCCTCGAGGGCATCAGCGACATCAGCGCCGTCCTCATAGGCAAACTTGAGCTCGCTCGGCTGCTCAATCAGACGCATGACCTCATCGGCAAGCTCGAGCGCGCCCTCGCCGCCCTTGGCCCAGACCTCGGAAAGCTTAACGTTGACGCCGAGCTCCTGGCACTCGGACTCGATGAGAGCAAGCTCGGCCTCGGTGTCCGTCGGGAAACGGTTGATGGCGACCACGCAGGGCAGACCATAAACGTTCTGGATGTTGTCGACATGACGCAGCAGGTTGGGCATGCCGGCCTTGAGGGCCTCGAGGTTCTCCTCGTTGAGGTCGGCCTTGGCGACGCCACCGTTGTACTTCAGCGCACGAGCGGTCGCGACGACCACGACGGCGCTGGGGCGAACGCCCGTCATGCGGCACTTAATGTCGAGGAACTTCTCGGCACCCAGATCGGCACCGAAGCCGGCCTCGGTAATGGCGACATCGCCAAAGCGCATCGCCATACGCGTAGCCATGATGGAGTTGCAGCCGTGGGCAATGTTGGCGAAGGGACCGCCGTGGACAAACGCGGGCGTGCCCTCGAGCGTTTGCACCAGGTTGGGCTTGAGCGCGTCCTTAAGCAACGCGGCCATGGCACCCTGGGCCTTAAGGTCGCGGGCACGGACGGGCTCGCCGGCAAAGCTGTAGCCGACGACGATCTCACCCAAGCGTTCCTTGAGGTCGCTGATGCTCGTAGACAGGCACAGGATTGCCATGACCTCGGAGGCGACGGTGATATCGAAGCCGTCCTCGCGCGGCACGCCCTGGGCCTTACCGCCAATGCCGTCGATAACGTGGCGCAGCTGACGGTCGTTCATATCGACGACGCGCTTCCAAGTAATGCGCTTAACGTCAATACCGAGCTGATTGCCCTGCTGAATATGGTTGTCGAGCATGGCGGCCAGCAGGTTATTGGCGGCGCCGATAGCATGGAAGTCACCGGTAAAGTGCAGGTTGATATCCTCCATGGGGATGACCTGAGCCCAGCCGCCGCCGGCAGCGCCGCCCTTAACGCCAAAGACGGGGCCGAGCGAAGGCTCGCGCAGGGCCACGGCACTCTTGACGCCGCGACGACGCAGGCCATCGGCCAGACCGATGGTCGTGGTGGTCTTGCCCTCGCCCGCAGGCGTTGGGTTGATAGCGGTCACGAGGACGAGCTTGGCCTGGTGATCGGTCGGCTCGTTGAGCAGTGAATAGTCGACCTTGGCCTTGTCGAAGCCGTACGGAATAAGGTGCTTAACGTCGACGCCGGCGTTCTTGGCCACCTCGGTAATAGGCAGCGGCGTGACAGAACGTGCGATTTCGATGTCAGTAGGCATGGGCGGTCCTTTCGTTACCGAATGAGAAAAAGACCAATTCAGCATAGCACGGGCGCGCAATAGTAAAACGCCCATAACCGATGAACGGCGATATGTTTACCCGATGCCCGGCGATAGCCCAACAGCCCGCCAAAACAAAGCGCCCTAAACGGTAGGTTCAATCCCCAGGTGCTCAAAGGTGCGAAGCGTTGCCTGACGGCCCTGCGGCGTACGAATCATCAACCCGCACTGCAGCAAATAGGGCTCATAGACATCCTCGAGCGTGCCCGGGTCCTCGCCCACCGCGCTGGCAAGGGTCGTAAGTCCCACGGCACGACCGGAGAACGTCTTAGCGAGCGTCTCCAAAATGCGAATATCCATCCAGTCCAGACCGAGCTCGTCGATCTCGAAGAACTCGAGCGCCTGGCGACAGATATCGAGCTCGATGGGGCCGTTGCCGCGCACCTGTGCGTAATCGCGCACGCGCTTGAGCAGGCGGTTGGCAAGACGTGGCGTGCCGCGCGAACGCGAGCCGATCTCGAGTGCACTGGGATGGTCGATCGTCACGCTCAGGATAGTCGCCGAGCGCGTCACAATCTGCGCGAGTTCCTCGACCGTGTAGTAATCCAGGCGATATGAAATGCCAAAGCGGTCGCGCAACGGGCCGGTCAACATGCCTGAGCGGGTCGTTGCTGCTACCAGCGTAAACTTGGGGATATCCAGGCGAATCGAGCGCGCCGCCGGACCCTTGCCAATCACGATATCGAGGGCAAAGTCCTCCATCGCGGGGTACAGGACTTCCTCGACCGAACGGTTGAGGCGGTGGATCTCGTCGATAAACAGCACATCACCCGGCTGCAAGTTAGTAAGGATGGCCGCCAGGTCGCCCGTGCGCGCGATGGCGGGGCCACTCGTGGTCTTGATCTGAGCGCCCAGCTCGTTGGCGATAACCGTAGCCAGCGTGGTCTTGCCCAGACCCGGAGGGCCCGAGAAGATCACGTGGTCGAGCGTCTCGCCACGGCTCTGCGCCGCTTCGATCAACACGCGCAGGCTCTGCTTGATATGCTCCTGGCCGCAGTAATCGTCCAGGCGCTGGGGGCGCAAAGTGCGATCGACATCGAGGTCCTCGGCCGTCAGCTCCGAGCCCACCATGCGCTCGCCGTGCGCCATGGATGCCGCCGGCGAGTTGCCGGGCGTCGCCCACAGGTCCTGAGAGTCATCGGCTTCCCACATCACGCATCCATTCCGAGTCGCTTAAGCGCCGCGCCGAGCAAATCCTCGACACGCATATCCTGCCCATCATACCCGCTCAGGGCAACATCGGTCTCCTGCGGGCTAAAGCCCATGGAAAGGAGCGCCGCACGGGCGTCATCGATGGCCGAGGGAGCGGCAGCGGGCACGGGCATCGCAACCTGGCCGGGAATCACGTCGACCGGCACAAAGCCCTTGTCCTTGGCAAAGGTGCTCTTGAGCTCCAGGATCAGACGCTGAGCTGTCTTTTTGCCCACACCGGGCACCTTGGCCATGCCCTTGTCGTCCTCGGCCATCACCAGCGAATACAATTGCCCCACGGTATAGGTGGAAAGCACGGCGAGCGCCAAGCGCGGGCCAACGCCCGAGACAGACACGAGCCGATCGAACATCGTGCGCTCATCCTTAGAGGAAAAACCGAAAAGTGTCATGGCGTCCTCGCGCACCTGCATACGCGTGTAGAGGCGGACCTCGCCGCCGGGCGTCGGCAACGTGGCCGCAGTGCTGCCCGAGATGCCGAGCTCAAAGCCAACGCCCGACACATCGACGACAGCAGAGCTCATCGTGGCCTCGACAAGCGTTCCGTGGAGCTGGGAGATCATCAGTATCCGGTTCCTCTCTGTTGATAGAACTCGCCGCCGGTAAGCGCCCGGGTGCGGCTGAGGTTAACGTGGCAGATGGCGCAGGCCAGGGCATCGGCGGCATGGTCGGGATGCGGGTCGTGATCGAGCTGCGTGAGCGTACGAACCATATACGCGACCTGCCGTTTGTCCGCAGCGCCGGTGCCCACAACAGCCTGCTTAATCTGCATAGGCGTATACTCGCCAATCTCGAGCGCGCATTCCGAAAGCGCCACGAGCGCGGCGCCACGGGCATGCGCCGTAGGGATGGCCGAGCGAACGTTGGCGCCAAAGTAAATGCTCTCGATAGCAGCGGTATCGGGTCGATAGCGCTCCACGACACCCTTGAGGTCGCGGGCGATATGCGACAGGCGCACCGCGAGCGGACTGCCTGCGCTGGTCTCGATGCAGCCATAGGCACGGCAGCGAACCTCGCCACGCCGCTCCTCGATAATCCCCCAACCCGTATGAGCCAAACCGGGGTCGATGCCCAAAATAACCAAGCCAACCTCCCCTCGCCACAAGCGCAGCGCAAGACAAGGCCCCGCGCATCATTCACGAACGTCTGTTCTAGAATAACACAACGGGGGCAAAGTGCTTAAAGCAAGATAGATTCGGCAGAAGCAATGTGTGTAAGAGAATCTCTCCCGCAATGTTTCCGTCTGCCCTAGTTCTGGCTAAAGAACGGGAACTGCCTCGGATCCACCGGCGGATGCGGCATCGGCGTGCCCTGGGGTCCACCCTGCGGGCCACCCTGGCCGCCCATCATCTTATCGATGGCGTCCTGAACCTCGCCCTCGAACTTTTTCATGCCCTCGTGCAAACGACGCTGACCGTCCTCAGAGCGCAGCTCCTCCATCTGCTCGGGCGAAATACCCAGCAGCTCACCCAAAATGCCCATCATCTCACCGCGCATACGGTCACTCGTATCGTCGTCGGCAAAGCGACGCACCTCGGCGCGCGCCAGCGAATCAACCGTCATGCGCTCCTTGCCGTTGAGCCCCAGATCGGACCACGCAAGCATGTACGGCCAGGCGCGCTCGGCAAACGAACGGGCAGAGACGATCGGCACCGTCGGCAGCATGCGGCGGGCGGCCTCGCCCTGACGCACGAGCATCAGCAGCAGCGAGCAGGCCTCAGGCTTGCCAGCGGCCATCGGGATGTCGTCGAAAGATCGATTGCGGTCCACGTGCGACTCGAGCGCACCATCGACCTCACCCGGCTCGAGCCCGCCGAGCAGCTGTGCCGCGCGGTCGAGCATATCGACCGGACCGTCGAGCGTCGAGAGCGCCTGCGCCAGCACTCGCTCCATACAATCTTCCACCGCGTTGAGCGTCACGAGCTCTTGGGGCACCACGGCAGACGTGCGGTTGCGCACGCGCGCCACAAACTCAAGCGTCGACAGGTACACATCGCCAAAGGGCGCGTAATCGCCCTGGTAGCCGCCGCAAAGCGCCGGCGCCGCCAGCGCGTACTCGGTTTTGGACAGCGGACTCAACGCCATCGCACCCAGCTCGAGCGCCGTGTCCTCCAGCATGAGGCCCAGCGTGCGAGAGCGCAGGCGCTCGGCGTCGCCCGCCGACACATCGCGGTCGAGCACGCGCGCGGCATCCGGCGCATCGCGCTCAACCGTGCGAATATGCAGGCGCTCGGCAATGGCGCGAACGGCGGCACAGCGAGCAGCCTCGGCCTCCTCCTGCGCCGGCGTAAAGATGCGGTTGCGCCCCAGCACCAGGCCAATCACATTACGTGGGCCCAGAGCGTCGACGGCCAGCGCCGCCAGCAGGGACGACGGCAAGTCGCCCTCGAGTGCCACCACGGCGCGCGACGCACCGTGGGCCCGGGCGTTGTCGCGCACGGCGAGCACCAGCGCCTGCCACAGCCACTCCTCGGAACGGAACTCGGGCAGTTCGTGATCTTCCAGGGCATCGAGCATCACGCCGCGCTGAATCTCCTGAACCAGCAGGCTCTCCTCAAAACACGGCGCTTGGGCCACCACGCGACCGCAGTCGTCGAGCACAAACGAACCGCCGGTATACACCGACTCGTCATAGGCACCGACCGGCGCCATACAGGCAAACCACACGCTGCGCTTGGATGCGATCTTGCGGTAGGCGCCGCTGCGAACGGCGGCAATGGCGGCAGTCTCGCGGTCGGTCATGTCAAACGCATTGAATTGGAAATACGCAATGAGGTCAACACCGGTCGGCAACATCTCGAGTTCGCGGTCCAAGTCAAAAATCACGGCGATGCGCACGCCGTCCACGTCGAACACCGGCGGCGCCCAACGCGTGTCGTTGTTCTCGCCACGCTGCAGGGCAATGCTCGAACGCGCCGGCACCACATGACCGTCCTTGAGCATCATGTAGTCGAGCAGCGGCTGACCCTCAAACGAAACCGCCGCGGGCACGATGCAGATCATGTCAAGCTCCTGGATGCGCTCGGCGACACCAGTCAAGCCGGCAAGCATGTCGTGCTCAAAGTCGGCAGCGCCCACCAGGCCACCGGGCATGGCGCCCATAAAGAGCGGAGCCGGAACGCACAGCACGCGCGCCCCGCGCTCGTGGGCCAGACGAGCCTGGTCCTCGATGCGGCCGCAAATGCCCTCAATATCACCCAGGCGCATATCGATCTGTGCAAGCGCGAGCTTCATGGCTCAGCCCTTTCCGTCGTAAACCATCGAAATCGTAGTAAAAGCGCCGGCCGCATGATGCAGTCGGCGCTCGCATGTGCATATGCTAGCTATGATACCCCGAGCGGGGGCGCGCTCCTAGAACGTCGCGGACCACAGCCCGTGCAGGTTGCAGTAGGCATAGACGGTACCGGTCTTGGAACCGCCGGCAAAAAACGTCGCGGGCTTCATGCCGGGCTCAAGGTAATGGACCTCTAAGCGGCCCTCGGCCTCAAGGGCGATCCACTCAATATAGTGCTCGGGCAGGCTGGGGTGCTCGACCGAGCCAACGCGTGCGCGAATCACGTGACCGTCGCGCTCGGTCTCGACAACAGGCACGTGCTTCTCGTGCGCCGCGTCCTCAGTGTTTGCGGTCAGTTCCGTGCAACCGGCAGGGGTTGCAACGTCGTTGCCAAGGGCGGCAATGAGCTTACCGTCGGGGTCCTTAAAGAATTTCGCCATGATGTTCTCCTTTGCTGACGTGCCAATGTTCTTGATGGTTCTTATGCCCAAAGGCAGACAAACCATCCACGGCATTGCAAATGAACACATAACGGGCGGGGACGATGGGGCAGCGTGCGCTATCCGCCCTGGCGGCCCCACCCGAGCGGGTTAGCGCCCGTCGCCGCCCAGCAGCGCCAGAACATCTTCGCGGGTAAACAGCGCCGACGAGATGCCGTCGCCGCCGAGCACGCTGTTGACCAGGTCGCGCTTGGACTCCTGCATCTGCATAATGCGCTCCTCGATCGTGTCCTTGGCGATGAGCTTGTACACGGTCACGGTATGTTGCTGGCCAATACGGTGCGCGCGGTCGGTCGCCTGGTCCTGCGCTGCCACGTTCCACCACGGGTCGTAGTGGATGACCACGTCGGCCGCCGTCAGGTTAAGGCCCACGCCGCCCGCCTTGAGCGAAATCAAAAAGACCGGAACCTCGCCCGCTTGGAACTGCGCGACCATCTTGGCGCGGCTCTCCTTAGACGAAGCGCCCGTGAGCTTAAGGAAGGCGATGTCCTCCTTGGCCAAGCGCTTACCGATGATATCGAGCATACCCGTAAACTGGCTGAACAACAGGATGCGATGCCCGCCGTCGAGTGCGCCGTGCACGAGCTCCATACACGTATCGAGCTTGGCGCTCCCCGCCTTGTAATCCTCGTAGTGTAGACGCGGGTCGCAGCAGATCTGGCGCAGCTTGGTGAGCTCGGCGAGCACCTTGAGTTTGTCCTTCTTAAACTCCCCAGCCTCGCGGTGCTGCACCTGCTGGGCGATGCGGTCCTGGTTGGCCAGGTAGAGCTTGCGCTGCTCGCCGGTAAGCTGCGCCATGACGGTGTCTTCGATCTTCTCGGGCAGGTCGGCCACCACGTCTTCCTTAACACGGCGCAGCACAAACGGCGACACGAGCGCCTGCAGGCGAGCGGCGCTATCGCCCTCGGCATGCTCGGCCGGGCTTTCGAAGCGCTTTGCAAACGACTCGCGCGTACCCAGCAGGCCCGGCATCAAAAAGTCGAAGATGCTCCAGAGCTCGGACAGGCGGTTCTCGATGGGCGTGCCCGTCAGGGCAAAGCGTACACCGGCCGGCAGGCGCTTGGCGGCGCGCGCTACCTGCGTGAGCGGGTTTTTAATGTACTGGGCCTCGTCGAGCACCACACGGGCAAAGTCCTGCTCGACGTACTCGTCGATATCGCGCCGCATAAGGTCATACGACGTTACAACCACGTTATGCTCGGCCACGCCGGCGATTTGCACGCGACGCTGGGCCTTGGCGCCCACGATGGCGCACACATCGAGCGACGGGGCGAAGCGCTCCAGCTCGGCGGTCCAGTTGTACACAAGCGACGCAGGGCACACCACAAGCGTGGGCTTAGTGTCCCCCGCCTCCACGCGCGCCAGGACATGCGCAATCATCTGGAGTGTTTTGCCCAGGCCCATGTCGTCGGCCAAAATACCGCCAAGGCCCAGGTGTTCGAGCGAGCCGAGCCACTGGTAGCCGTCGACCTGGTAGCCACGCAGCGTGGCCTTGAGCGAGGCAGGTACCGTAAAGTCCATCTTGCCGAGCGTGTCCAGGCGCTCGACGGTACGGCGGAACGCAGCGTCGCGATCGGCCTCAAGCGCCGGCGTGCGCGCAAGCATGCTGTCGACGAACAGGGTACTCGACGCGGGAAGCGACACGCCGTCGAGCAGGTCGACAGCATCGACCCCCAGATCCTCGGCAAGGCCAAACGCGGCGCGCGCCCCCTCGTCCAGGCGAACGATGTCGCCGGACGTCAGGCGCGCAAACGTTTGATGACGCTTGTACGAATCGAGGTAGACGGCAAGGTCTGCCGCTGAAAGGCCGCTCGCGCCCAGTTCGACATCGAGCAGGTTGCTCTTGACGGTCGCACGCACCGAAAGCTTGGGCGCAGGGCGGACCGAAATCTGGCGCAGACGGTCGCTGAGCATGACCTCACCCAGCTCGGACAGGGCAGACAGGCCCTCGGTCAGCAGGCAGAACAAGCGGGCGTCATCGCGTTCCTCAAACGCCAGGCCGCCCTCGTAGAAATCGAAGTACAGGGCCGCCGTGTCCATAACGCGAAACTCCGCCACCTCGTCGCGGGGCGGCACGCCGGGGCGTTGCTCTTCGAAGGGACTGCCCGGAGCGCCCAGGCTAAAGAGATCCGCCGACCAGTCGCCGTAGGTAACCGTAATTTTGCAGGTCACGAGCCCATCGTCGACGCCGATTGCCATAGCAAAGCTCGGCTCGGGTGCCACGGTATCGAGCGCGGCGGGCGCGGTGAGGTCGGTGTAGTCGCGCAAAATGGGTAGAGCCATACGACAGAACTCCCCCACCTGGTCGGCAGCGATATGGACTGGCGTGCGACAGGGCAGTAAGCGCGATAGGAACGGCGCCGCATGCTGGGCAAACGCCACATCGGTGCGGCGCGCACGGCGGGTGTCGACCAGATAGGCAACGTCGCCCGAAGCAAAGCAGTATGCATCGGCCGGCAGGCGCAGATCGTAGCTGTCACCAGCCGCCGGCGCGATTTTGGCGGCAAGGAGCGGTGGGCGCTTAGCGGACGCCTCGTCCTCCCCTTGCGGAGACAGCTCAACCGCCACGTCATAGGTGCGATGCGCCGCCGTCCCCCGAGACCAGGCGGGCTCAAAAGAGATGGTCTGGCCGCGCAGCAGGTCCAGCACATATACGATGCTATGCTCGGACAGCGGCAACTGACGCTCGGCAACAAAACCGCTGCGGGCAAAGTCGTACGACGCCGAACGCGAGCTTGTGATGTCATCGAGATAGGCAACTGTCGTCACAACAAGGTTGAGCAGCTTTGTCGACACGTCTTCGAAGGCTTCGGGCGTATGGACAAACGTGAGCTTCTTGCCGTACGAGAAGGTGCCGCCTCGGACATAGGCGTCGGCCATGCCGTCGATATCCTTGACCACGTAGGACACCGAACCGCAGCGAATGCGGAACTCGAGCGCCCAGCTAAAGCGGTCGGCGAACAGCGGATTGTAGTACGGCACCAACGAAGGCTCCAACGCCGCTTTGGGAGCGTCGGGATCAACGGCACCGGCAAGCTTGCGGCGCATGCTCGCCAGCTCATCCATGCGCGCGTCCGAAAGATCAGAAAGCGCCGCCATGAGGCTGGGGCTCGTGGGGACGGGCGCCGGAAAGGGAAAGTTAGGGTTGACGGCCGGCGCTTTGGGCGCGGTGCGAACGGGCTGTTTCGGCTGCGCCGTAAACGTGCGAACCGGTGTGCGCAGCCCCTCAACAGGCTCAATGCCGCTGGCGTCCAGGTATGCCAGCGCTGTGGCGATGGCGTGCTTGCACATGCCAGGGTAGCGATAGGCAGCGGGGCAATCGCAGTCGTAGTCGATCACCTCGTGCTCGTCCATGTCGAGCGCCACGTGCGTCCTGTACAGGTCGCCGCGCGAGCCGCGCACCGAGCCCTCAACCGTCACGTTTTTGGAGAAGCGCGAGCCGCTGTCCTCGATCGACAGCACGGCGCCGTTGAGCATGAGCGAACGCCCCTTCATAAAGGTGCCGCTCAGCGCCGCCTCTTTCCGAAGCGCCCGCACAAACGTCCCCTGCGCCATCGCTTCCTCCAATCTCGCACGCCAAATGATTTTTCTGGGACGGGGATGAAAAAATCATTCCCGTCCCAGAAAGACTGGTCTACCGCTACACGTCACCCAAAATGATTTTTTAATCCCCGTCCCAGAAAAATCATTTTAGATAACCGTCACTCTGCCTTGGTTGCCGACGATGGCCTTGGCCTCGGCCAGCAGCGGAATCGAACGCGCGTTGACCTTGGCAGGTACCTCGGCACGCAGCACGCGCCCGTCCACCTGCTCGATAAAGATCTCCACGCGGTCGCCGCCCGGGTTAGCGGTGAGCACCGTGGCCAGGCGCGCCATATTGCCCTGGCTAAAGCGGCTGTTGGGCACCATGACCTCAAACACCTTGGGCTTGTTGTTCTCCTCGTTGAGCTCGAGCGGCACGATCTCCTGCGCGATGATCTGGTCGCCGCGGTCCGAGCGCTCGAGTTTGCCCTTAATGCGCACAAAGGCATCGGACAGCTGCGCGCCGGTCTCGGGATCGACCTCGCCGTACAGGTACCCCTCGGCCTCTTTATAGGTCTTGGGGAACACGACGACGGTGGCCTCGCCTTCCATGTCCTCGAGCTGCACGATGCCCATGGGGTCACCGTTTTTGGTCACGCGTTTGGACACGCTCGAGACCATGCCGGCCCACCACAGCGCCTTGCCCTCGGGAATCTCCTGGTTGATGGTGCCGCCCGTAGGATTCTGGACTTCGTAGCCGGTATCGATCTGCGAGAACGAGAAGTCGCGCGCCTTGGCTAGTGCATACTCAAACGGGCGCAGCGGGTGGTCCGAGACATAGATGCCCAGAACCTCCTTCTCCTGGCTCAGCTTAAGGTGGCGGTCCCACTCCTGACCATCCGGATCGGGCACGCTCACCTCAAAGCCCGAGCCCTCAACGTCGCCAAACATATCAAAGAACGACGTCTGACCGCTCGCGCGATCCTTCTGGCGCTTCACCGCGGCATCGATGATGTTCTCGGGGTTGTTCTTATCCACAAAGTGCATCATCTGGCGACGCGGATACCCCGTGGAGTCGAAGGCGCCTGCCTTGATGAGCGATTCGATCACGCGGCGGTTGGCCTGGCTCGAGTCCACGCGCTCGACAAAGTCGTGCAGCGTCTTAAACGGGCCGCCCGCCTCGCGCTCGGCGATAATCGCCTGCGCCACGCCGGTGCCCACGCCGCGGATGCCGGCCAGACCAAAGCGCACGCCCTCCTTGGTAGCCGTGAACTCGGTACCGGACTCGTTGACATCTGGCGACAGCACGGGGATGCCGTCGTGACGGCATGCCGAGACGTAGTGCACGATCTTGTCGGTCTTGCCCGTATAGGACGTCAGAACGGCCGCCATGTACTCGTGCGGATAGTGCGCCTTGAGCCACGCCGTCTGCATAACCAAGATGGCGTAGCCGGCGGAGTGCGACTTGTTGAAGGCGTAGGACGCGAACTCGAGAACATCGTCCCAAATCTTCTGGGCGACCTCGCGCGTATAGTTGTTCTTGATGGCGCCGTTCATCCAGTGGTCGTAGGTGGTCTCGTCGGAGCCATCCTCCCAGTGGAGCACCGTCGACGTGAGCAGCTTGATTTTCTTCTTAGCCACGGGCTTACGGATACGCGAGTCCGATTCGCCCTTGGAGAAGCCGCACATCTCGACGGAGATGAGCATAACCTGCTCCTGGTAGACCATGGTGCCGTAGGTTTCGCCCAGGATGTCGTCCAGGCGGTCGTCGTAGGAGACCGCCGGCTCCTTGCCGTTCATACGGTTGATGTAGGACGAAACCATGCCGGCGCCCAGCGGGCCCGGGCGGTACAGGGCGATCAATGCTACGACGTGCTTGTACTCGGTGGGCTTCATGTTCTTGATCGTGGCCGTCATGCCGGCGGACTCGACTTGGAAGACGCCGGCGGTGTGGCCGGAACCCATGAGCTTAAAGATCTCGGGATCGTCAAAGGGAATCTCTTCCTCTTTGATGTCGATGCCGAAGTTCTTTTTGATGTTTGCCTTGGCCTTGGAGATAACAGTCAGCGTGCGCAGGCCCAAGAAGTCCATCTTGAGCAAGCCCATGTCGGCAACGGTATGGCCCTCGTACTGGGTAATCTCGACGCCGCCCTTGGTGTCGAGCTTGGTGGGCACGTGCTCGTTGACGGGGTCGCGGCAGATCAGAACGGCGCACGCGTGCACGCCCTCGCCACGGGTGAGGCCCTCGATTGAGAGCGCCGTGTCGATGATGCGGCGGGCGTCGTCGTCCTTTTTATATGCCTCGGCAAAATCGGGGTTAAACAGGTCCTCTTTGCCGGGTTGCTTTTCGAGCACCTGCTTGAGCTTGACCTTGGGGTCGCTCGAGACCATCTTGGACAGACGCTGGCCCATGTAGACCGGGTAGTCCAGGACGCGAGCGGCGTCGTTGATGGCCTGCTTGGCCTTAATGGTCGAGTAGGTGATGACGTGGGTGACCTTCTCGGGGCCGTAGAGCTGGCGAACGTGCTCCACGACCTCGAGGCGCCGCTCATCGTCGAAGTCCATATCGATATCGGGCATCTCGGTACGCTGCGGGGACAGGAACCTCTCGAACATCAGACCGTTCTCGAGCGGGTCGAACGCGGTGATGTTCATGGCGTAGGCGACGATAGCGCCGGCGGCCGAACCACGGCCGGGGCCGACGCCGATGCCGTTGTCCTTGGCCCATTGCACGTACTCGGCAACGATCAAGAAGTAGGCGGCAAAGCCCTTGTCGCAAATGACCTTGTATTCGTACTCAAAGCGCTCTTTGATGTTGACGCCACCGATCTCGCGCGTGGCCCAGTCGTCACCGTAGTGCTGGCGCAGGCCCTTCTCGCACTCGCGGCGGAACTGGCTCTCGTGCGTCTCGCCGGGATCGAGCAACGGGAAGCGCGGCAGGATGATGGAGTCCCAGTCCAGCTCAACGTAGCACTTGTCGGCGATCTCGAGCGTGTTGTCGCAGGCCTCGGGGCAATACGGGAACATCGCCCGCATCTCCTCCTCGGTCTTCATGTAAAACTCCGAGCCGGTCATGCGCATGCGGTTGGGGTCATCGACCTTGGCGTTCATGCCAATACACATGATGACGTCCTGCACGGGAGCGTCCTCGCGGCGCAGGTAGTGGAAGTCGTTGGTAGCGATGACCTTGACGCCTACCTGCTTGGCGATGTCGATGAGCGTGCGGTCCATCTGCTCATCGGTCAGGCCGTTGTCGGTGGTGATGCCGTGTTCCTGGATCTCGATATAAAAGTCGCCAGGTTCGAAGGTATCACGGAAGGTCTCGGCCCACTTGATGGCGCCCTCCATGTCACCGCGGTCGATGTACTTGGGGATGATGCCCGCGATGCAGGCGCTCGTGCAGATCATGCCCTTGGCGTGGCGGCGCAGGTTGTCGAGCGTCACGCGGGGCTTGTAGTAAAAGCCCTGCACGGCTGCCTCGGAAACCGTCTGCATCAGGTTGACGTAGCCCTCCTGGTCCTTGGCCAGAAGGATCATGTGGTAGAGCTCGGGCTTATGGTCGCGGGCAAGCGTCTCGTCCGGCGTAAAGTAGACCTCGCAGCCAAAGATGGGCTTGATGACCAGAGGCGGCTTGAGCTCGTCGATGTTGCCCTTCTCGTCCCACATGGCCATGTCCTTAACGTACTGGGCATGCTCGCGCGGGTTTTCCTCGGGATCGGGCTCCACCAGCTCGTCGCGGCGATCCTTTTCCAAAAAGGCCTTGTCGTGGCTCCAGGTTTTGTACTCGGGCGTGTTGTGGTTGACGGCGTCGCAGGCCAGCGCCAGGTCGGGTACGCCATACATGTAGCCGTGGTCGGTAATGGCCACGGCGGGCATGCCCAGCTCTACGGCACGGTTGACCATATCCTGGATACGGGTTGCGCCGTCGAGCATGGAGAAAACGGTGTGGTTGTGCAGATGGACGAATGCCATGTGATGAGCTCCGATGCGGGTTCGTGATCTTAGGGTTACGATTCTACCGCACAGCGCGGACGGCACCCGAACCTAGCCCAAACCCACACGGCTCCTCTTGCAGTTGCGGTGAAATGCGGACTGTTTGGCGGCTTTTTTGGCCAAAACAGTCCGTATTCCACCGCAAGTTATCTGAGGACTAGAGATTGTAGGTGACCACTTGGGGCTCGGCGGGATCGACGAAGAGGGTCGGATCGGCCTGCTCCACGCGGACGAACTTGACGGTCACGGCCTCAAAGCCCGTCTTGTGCAGAACATCAGCGTAGACACGCGCCTGCAGGGCGTGCTTCTCCTGCAGCTGTTCCGACGTCTCGTCCGGTGTGCCGCCTGTCTTGTAATCGATGACCAGTGCGCGTGACGGATCGGCCGGGTCGGTCGCCAGTGCATCGATGGCGCCCTCGGCATATGCACCGTAGCGGGCGATGTCCTCGTCCTCACAGCCCAGCGAAAAGAACGGCACCTCGGCGCGAACGCACGGCCACGCGAGCAGGTCGGCACGAACAGCCGACTTGAGCCAGCGGTCCAGGGCAACGTCGAAGCGTTCGCGCTGCTCCGGCGTCAGGCGCCACAAGCGTGCCAGCGCATCGGCGCGCTCAGCGGGCAACGCGTCGGCACCCATCTCGATCAGCCACTGGCAGGCAGCATGGAACGCCGAGCCCAGCGCCATGGGGTTGCCGGCGGGCTCAACGGCGGTCACGTCTGCATCCGTCATCTCGGAACCATCCGACTCCGCATCATCGCCGGCCTCGTCCATGGGCACGTGTGCCTCGGCGGCACGGTCCTCGGACTCGGCATGCAGTGCCGCGGCAATTGACGAGTAGCTGTACGAATCGCGCTCCGGATACGGACAGGTGCCCATGCGCACGCCCACCGCCTGGGGATACACAAGCTCAAACGAATCGGGCTCGGGGTCGGCAGGACCGGGAACGGCGGCGCGGGCATCTGCACCGGCACCCTCCGCCTCCGCATCGCCGCGGACAAGCCTGCCCTCGGCATCCAGCGAAGCGTTGGCCTCAAACGCCTGCTCGCCAAAGGAAAAGTCCGCGAGCGAAATGAGCTCGTAGTCGCCCGGCTGGGAGTTGTCGAACACCAGGCGGTCGGCATCGAGCTGCGGCATGTCCAGAGCGTCGGTCGGCAAAATACGGCGCAGCACGTCGTAGGTCAGATCGGTCTCAACGTCGAAGGTCGGCGCACACACCTTGCCACGGCTCACGCCGGCATCCATCGCCAAGATCACCAGCTCGCGCGCACGCGTCATGGCAACGTAGAGCAAGCGGGCCCGCTCCTCGAGCGAGAGCCGCAGGTCATCGTTGCGCAGGCGAACGAATGCCTCGGCGGGAGAACCTGTCGCGCAGACATCCTCCATGAGCTCCGGCGGCAGCCACAGCGATGTGCCCTTGCCCTTAAACGCATGCTCAAACTGCTTTTTGACGTCGTCGCCCTTCACAAAGGTTCCGTCGGCGAGCTTAACGCCGTCGAAGCGTGCCGGCAGCGCCACGACCTGCGCCCCGCCGTCGACGCGACCCATCTGTGCCGCACCGGACGATTTGCGCACGCCAAAACACTCGGCGACCGCCACGACCGGATATTCCAGACCCTTGGAGGCGTGCACCGTCATGATGCGTACCGCGCCGTCGCCCTCCTCGTTGAGGGCACCCGGGGCTTCCTTGCCCGCCAAAAAGCGGTCGAAGGCCAGCGCGATGGAACGCGGCGAGTTGCCAAACTCGGCCTCCGCCTCGGCCACGGCGTCGAGCGCCTTGAGCACGTTGGCGGCAATGGCCTTGCCCTCGGGGCCGCGCTTCGCCAGACGCACGAACCAGCCGGAAGCATTGACCACGTCGCGCGCGATGTTGGCGAACGAATCACGTCCCACGCGGCGCAGCGCATAGCGCAGCACCTCGCGGGCGCGCGTCACCAGTGGCAAGCCCTGCAAGCCGGGCACATCGGAATCGCTCATGATGCCCGCATCGATGTTGCGGCGCGACGTCTCCCCCGTCTGCTCGTCCAGCTTGGTCGCCAGCGCCAGGAATTCCTGAGCGCCGAGCGCAAACATCGGTGAGGCCAGCAGCGGCATAAGGCCCTGCGCCGTATCGGCCGGGTTAGCAAGCGCGCACACCAGGGCACGCACCGTTTGGACCTCGGCAGCCTGGGCAAAGACCGAACCGCCTGCGATCACGCAGTCGAGCCCCTGGTCGCGGAAGGCCTGGGCGTAGACGTCGGCGTTGGTCATGCGGCCCAGTAGCAGCACTATGCCGCCCTGGGGCTGGCCCGCTTTAACGAGCGCTTGGAACCGCTCCGCAATCGCACGAGCTTTCGCCTGCGTTCGCTCCTGGGTGCTGCCGCCGGCAACGAGCAGCGCCTGGCGGCGCGAAGCCTTTGCCTTGAGCTTGTCCTCGCGATCGTCACTCGGCTCAAGATCCAAGAACCCCTGCATCAAACCACCGGTATCGCCGTCAAAGACGCGTGCCACATAGCGCAGCACCTCGTCGTGGCTGCGGAAGTTGCGCACGAGCTTGACGAGCTCGCCGGCAGGGGCATCGGATGCGACGGAGGTCTCGGGCGCAGCAGAGGAGCCCACCTTGCGCTCCTGGCGACGGAACACCTCGACCTCTGCCCCACGAAAGCGATAGATGGACTGCTGCGCATCGCCCACGGTGCACAGCGCGCGCTCCCCCGCACCCGTCAGATAGCGAATCAAATCGACCTGCATCTGGTCGGTATCCTGAAACTCATCGATCATGACCATCTTAAAGCGGCCTTCATAGGCCGCTCGAATAGCCGGGTAGTCGCGCAGCGCCTCATAGGCCATGCGCAGCAGGTCGTTGTTGTCGAGGGCGGACTGGCCGGCCTTCAGCGCGCGATACTCTGCCTCCACGGAACGGGCCAGGCCCACCAGCGCATCGAGCGCCGGACCACCGCAGGCAAGCACGATATTGATAAACGCATCGGCGGCCTCGGCCTTGAGCAGCTCAATCTGCTCCTTAGGGAATGCCTTGCTCGCGCGCGGCATGGTACACGACATCATGAGTCGCGCCGCATCGACCATGGTCTTGCCGCTCGCCTCGAACGCGTCGATGGCATCGAGCGCCGTCTGTGCCTTCTCGGTCGCGGCCTTGCTCGCGCCCAACGCCGCGCGATAGGCATCGGCCAGCGCCGAGGTGTCGGCCTGGCCGCGTGCCACGTGTACATCGTCCATGCCGCCCGGCAGCTGGCTCGATAGCTCCAACAGATCGCGCACCAGGCCTTTGACGGTCGTGCCGGCG
The DNA here is from genome assembly GCF_003470665.1 of Collinsella sp. AM17-1. Lineage (GTDB taxonomy): Bacteria > Actinomycetota > Coriobacteriia > Coriobacteriales > Coriobacteriaceae > Collinsella. Next base: position 75,686 of record NZ_QRJZ01000007.1, on the reverse strand, counting down.
CCAAAGGGACCGCCCTCGCCCGCCATGGGATACCAGGCGTAGAGGGCCTTGAGCGATGCCGCGAGCTCGGGGGCGGCATCGGGCGCCGTCGCGCGACCCAACACATGCTCAACAGCCTGATCCATGAGCTCGTCGGTATCGGTGAGCACCGTGAACTCGGGATCGATGCCCAGCTCCAACGCGTGTGCGCGCAGGATACGCGAGCACATGCCGTGAATGGTCGAGATCCACGCGTCGTCGACGGTCAGTGCTTCCTCGTCCGTGCCCTCGTCGATAAGCGCACGGCGCACGCGGTCGCGAATCTCGGCCGCGGCATCTTTGGTAAAGGTGATGGCGAGCACCTGGTCCAGATGCTCAACGAACGGACCGGATTCGGGCGAGAGCGCGTAGACGATGCGACGCGTGAGGGTAAAGGTCTTGCCCGAACCGGCGCCCGCCGAGACAAACAGCGGACGGTCGAGCGTCTTGACGATCTGCAGCTGTTGCGGCATCAAGGTCGAAAGATCCATGGTCTACACGTCCCTCCTTACAAACGTTCCTTCGTGGTTATACGAGCAGCGCGCATGCGCGGCCTGAACCGACGTCGGGTCGACGGCGGCAACGTTGCCCGCCTCGAGCTCGCGCAGGCGCTCGGCGATGCCGGCCTCCACGCGATCGAGCAGGGCGTCGAAGTCCATGCTGCCACCCTCGCCCGGAAAGCCCTTCTTAAGGCCCGGGATGCGACCGTCGCCGCGCTCTTCCTCGAGCAGCTCGGCGCTCGCGGCACCGCGCAACGCCGGCTTGCCGCCCTTGGTCGAAAAGTAGAGCGCCGCGCGGGTGTCCAAATCCAGCGCCCGGCGCATGGCCTGGGCGTAGATGAGCGTTTGGGTATGTGGCGGCAACCAGCGCGGATCGTCGATGGGCGCTGCGTCCGATTCCTCGTCGCGCACCGTAGGGTCGGCGAGCTTAAACTCCTCAACGCCCGTGCGATGCTTGTAGTCGATCACCACGGCACGATTCTCGGCGTCCACGTCCACGCGGTCGATGCGCCCGCCAAGCGGCCAACCGGCATACTCGACCTTAAGCTCATTAAAGGCGAACTCAAGGTAGCGCGGGACAAAGGGGCCAAGCGCCTCGGACTCGTAGGCAAGCACGCCCTCCAGCTGGGGCAAAATCTCGGCCACCTGGCGCTCCTCCACCGGGGAGAGCGGCACCAGCGGGCCCTCGGTACCGCGCTTGCCGGCGTGCTCGGCCAGGGTCTCGTCAAAGACCTCGTGTAGCAGCTCCTGTGCACGCGGCAGATTCATGGGCGTCACGCGCTCCATGCCCTCTTGGGGCAGACGGGCGTGCAGGTGCTCCAGCACGTCGTGGACAAAGTTGCCCTTCTCCATATTGCCAAAGCCCGCGTCGATGGACTGGGGCTTCACGCGGTACGAGACGAACCAGCATAGCGGACAAGTCGAATAGGCCTCGATCTGCGAGGCAGACGTCAGGCGCGGTACCAGCGGTGCATCCTCGCCCTCGCCATCGCGACGGCGCAGGACCAGATATGGAACGGCCTCGGCGCTCAGATGCTGAGGGGCTTCACAGGTCACGCGCTCGCACTTGAGACCTTCGCCTGCCGCGGGATCGAAGTCCCTTACAATATCGCCCTCACCCACGCACATCACCTTGTCGGCGCCAGCGGCCTTGTCGTCGTCAGTGGCCTTAGCGTCGTCAGCTGCCTTGTCGGCGTCTGCGGCCTTAGCAGCTTCAGCGGCCTCGGCATGCGCCCGCAACTCGGTCCACACGGCAGCCGGGTAGCACTCGCGCGCTTGGCGATCGTGCGTCACGCGGGCAAGCGCAACCGGGCCGCGTGCCGCCTGCATTGCACGGCCAAAGCGCACGCGCAGCAGGGCGGCGGGCTCCAAAGACACGCCGTCGCGGCGCAGCCCGGCCGTCAGCGTGGCCAGCGGACCCTCTTCGTGCGAAAGCGGATAGCTGTCCAGGTCGACATCGGCAAACAGCACGGCATCGTAGCTGCCGGGGCGCAGAACCGCCGCATCGGCAAGCGAAGCAAAGCGAACCTGGGCACGCGGCGCGCGGTCAACCTCGTAGGTCTCGTAATCGTAGGCGGTGCTACGCTTGTCCACCTTGGTGCGAACGCCATCGAGCACGGGCACGGTCGCGGCCTGCGACACGTCGAGCGCGCGGGCGCCATTCATAAGGATGTCGATGACATGGCGCAGCAGGGCCACCTCCGCCTGGCGACGGGCTTGGCCATCCAAGCTGCCCAGCGAGCGATCGGGCAACGCCTCGGCAACGGCAAGCATGGCCTTGAGCGCCGCCACGGGCTTGTCACGCCACAGCGCCTGGAACACGTCCGAGACCACACACGGCACATTCTTAAACCAGTTTTCGTCGCTCGCCGCCTTGCGCGCGCCCCTCACCTGGCCCTGAACGCTCTGCAGCAGGCTCTTAACGCCCGCGGTAGTCTTGCTGCGCGAGAGACGCATATTCTTATCGAAGGTACGGGCATTGACGGCATCAGCGCCCGAAAGCGGACTGTAGATCCAGTCGGTAAGCTCCGGCGCGGGCCACCACTCGGTCTTTGACGCCATGCCCTCATCGGCGGCTTTCATACGCTCGATCAGGTTGGCGAGCGCCGTAAACTGCCTGCCTGCAATGGACTGGGAAAACGCCGTGAACTCAGTCGTCTCGGCGGCGATATGACGAGCCGCCAGACGAGAGGCGAGCTCACCGAACAGCTGGGGTGCCCGGGCAGAAACAACGAGCACGCGCACGGGGTCGGCGGGCGTTGCAGTAGCTTTATCGGCCTTGGACTCCTTGTGCACTTTCACCAACTTATCGATGGCATCCGCATAGACATGAGCACGGGCATGGGGCCCGGCGACCTCAATAAAGGCAGGCTGAGCGGCGGTCCCGCAAGCGGCATCAGACGCGCCGACACCCTCCCCCAGCGACGTGACCTCAAACAGCACGCCACGGACATCAAAGGCCGTGGCAAGCTCCTCGCGCATCGCCGCCTGCTCGCGGGCAAGCAGCACGACGACCTCTCCCCCATTGTTCGCCACGGCAGACAGCAGCTCGAGCAGACCGTGCGTAAACGACGTGATACCGCGCACGCATACGGCGCGGGCGCACGCCGGCAGGCTATCGGCCAGGGCACCGGCCATAATGTCGGCCGCCTCGCAGGGCTCGACCATATCTCGACGGTCCAAACCGCCCGCGTAGGCACGCAAAAGCTCGAACACGCGAGCCTCAGCGTCGCTTTTGGGCTCGGGCTGAGCGGCGGCATCACGGCAGCGTTCGTCGCCCGTCCCCGCCACGCCAGGCAACACATCGCGGGCCATACGCGAAAGCATGCGTACCGTGCCTTGGCTGCGCGAGAGCGGCTGCAGAGCAGCGTCGTCGCAGCGGTCAATCATGTCCGAGAACAGCATCTGGCGCTGAAGGTTATCCACAAAGCTGCGGCCATCGCCCATAAGCTCCCAAAGCGAGCGAAGCCACGATGTAGGCGTCTTGTAGTCAATACCCAGCGAAATCCCGGCTTCCGCCGCATCATGACGGCACAGGTCGAGCTCGGCAAACGTAGGTGCCAGCAGCACGGCACGTCCGTGGCAGTCAACAAGGTCGGCAAGCAGCGCCGACTCGGCATCACTCAAATCCGTGCCGGCATTGGTGGTATAGATTCGAACAGGCATGGTCCTCCACTCAAACCGTTCGCAATAATCAATACTTCCATCCTACCCGCCCACGCGGACAGATTTGCCCCACGCCAACAGATTTCCTCCGTCCCCAAGGGATCAAAAAACCGCCCCCGAAGGGACGGTTCTGCGCAATTCGTTTGTCGCCGATGGCCTACTCGCCATCCTCCAGTTTGATGAGGATCTTGCGATAGCCACCGTACTCGCCATTAAGCGCCTTGGACACGCGGCTCACCGTGGTGGACGAAGCGCCGGTGCGGGCCTGAACCTCAACATAAGGCTCGCCCTCATCCAGATAACGCGCAACCTGCAGACGTTGCGAAAGATCGCAGATCTCGCGCGGCGTGCAGATATCGGTTAAAAACGCCTGGATATCCTTCTCGTCATCCAAAAGACTAAATGCGTGGACCAGCTGCTTGACATCAGGCTTGTCAAACATGTTCTCGATATTCATCGATCACCGCCAAACCCGCCAAAAGGCATCGAAGTTGATACTGACATCGGGCATCGTTCGCCCGTTCTATGCAATAGGGCAACGCCTGTGGCTTTTGCCCGTAGCAGTTTAGCACACCACCAAACTAAAGCGACAAGACTCTCTGCCAGCGGCGCGTTTTTCAGGACGAACGCCGTTTAAAAACCGAATGCGCACGTAAGCTCCATGAATATTTGAGACAATGGGCGCCCAAACACCGCGGCGCGCCCGCGCAACCATCCAGGTCGCCGCCGCAAGCCGCTTCACGCGACGCCAGCAACCCCGGCGCAAGAAAGGATTCACGCCATGCGCTTTATGCTTAACTGGCTCTTCACCTCGATTGCCATCGCGATCGCCACGTTCCTCGTCCCCGGCATCCAACCCTTCGGTTTTGCCGAGGCCTGGGTCTGTTTCGCCTTTGTGGGACTGTTCCTCAACATCGTCGATTCGCTCGTCAAGCCGTTCCTGACTGTCATCTCACTGCCGCTCACTATTATTACGCTTGGTATTTTTCAGCTCGTAGTCAACAGCTTTATGCTCGAGCTGGCCAGCTACCTGTCGGTCAATCTGCTGGGCGCGGGCATCTCCATTGCCAGCTTTGGATCGGCCTTTATGGGCAGCATCCTGGTATCCATCATGCGCAGCATCCTCGACAGCATCGCCGAGGGCTAAAACAGCCGTTCCGACCGCGCCCATCTCAACAGCCCAAAACAAAGGCCGCCCATCGCAAAAATGGGCGGCCTTCTAATTTGTCAAGTCTCAGAGAGCGAGACAATCTACCATTTCTACCCCGTCCCCAAATGGCAGGTGTGGGTTAGAAGACGTAGTCGTAGCCTTCGTTGGGAGCGACAAGTTGATCGAGTGTCACACCGTCGAGGTAGTCGTTGATGAGCTTGTCGAGGTTCTTCCACACGTCAAGCGTGGGGCACTCATCCGAACGCGAGCAGCCCTTGCAGTCGCCATCCAGGCAGGCGACCGGCGCCAGACTACCCTCGGTCAGGCGCAGAATCTCGCCCACCGTGTACTGCTCGGGAGGGCGCGTGAGCACGTAGCCACCGCCCTTGCCACGCATGCCCGAGAGCATGTTGGCGCGCACGAGCGTAGCCAAGATGTTCTCGAGATATTTCTCGGAAATCCCCTGTCGCGCCGCGATCTCTTTGAGCGGGATGCGACCGGCCGCCTGATGCTCGGCCAGATCGACCATAACGCGCAGGGCATATCTGCCCTTAGTAGAAACCAACATGTATGGTGCTGCCTTTCGGTCATTTAGTCCGTAGAAATTCTAGCCGAAAAATTGGTTTTGAAAATACCCATTCCCGTCAAGGTGGTTAATCGACTCGTAATAATCTTCTATTTCCTATTGCATTACTAGGCTTTAGTGTCTACTATGCTTGCCAACAGAAATACGAACAACCTATAAGGTTTATAGGTTTTACTGTTGCACTCACCGTACAACCACACGGCAACCGGCAACTTGAACACTTTGGAGGTTCATCATGAGCAATGTTTACACGTCCATCGATCAGCTTATCGGCCACACCCCGCTTCTGGAGCTCACCCACTTCGAGGCCGACGATGACCTCAAGGCCCGTGTGCTCGTCAAATTGGAATACTTCAACCCCGCCGGGTCCGTCAAAGACCGCGTCGCCAAGAACATGATTGACGAGGCCGAGAAGGCCGGCAAGCTCGTGCGCGGTGGCGACTACACCATCATCGAGCCCACGAGCGGCAACACCGGCGTCGGCATCGCCTCGGTGGCGGCGGCCCGCGGCTACAAGGTGATCATCACCATGCCCGAGACCATGTCCGTCGAGCGCCGCAAGCTGATGCAGGCATACGGTGCGCAGCTCGTGCTCACCGACGGCTCCAAAGGCATGAAGGGCGCTATCGCCAAGGCCGAAGAGTTGCAGAAGGAGACCCCCAACAGCATCATCGCCGGCCAGTTTGTGAACCCCGCGAACCCGGCCATTCACAAGGCCACGACCGGCCCCGAGATCTGGGACGACACCGACGGCAAGGTCGACATCTTCGTCGCCGGCGTCGGCACCGGCGGCACCGTGACCGGCGTGGGCGAGTTCCTCAAGGAGCAAAACCCCGAGATTCAGGTCGTCGCCGTCGAGCCCGCCACCTCCCCGGTGCTCTCTAAGGGCCAGGCCGGCCCGCACAAGATCCAGGGTATCGGTGCCGGCTTTGTGCCCGACGTCCTCGACACCCAGGTCTACGACGAGATCATCCCCGTCGAGAACGACGACGCCTTTGCCACCGGCCGCGCCGTGGGCCACAAGGAGGGCGTGCTCGTGGGCATTTCGTCCGGCGCCGCCGTGTGGGCCGCACTGCAGCTGGCCAAGCGCCCCGAGAACGAGGGCAAGACCATCGTGGCGCTGCTCGCCGACACCGGCGAGCGCTACCTGTCCACGGCACTCTTCCAGGACTAGAGCTCTCGTTCCTAGAACGAGTCCAAGGCACGCCGGTCTCCCCTCTCTTCTGGCAGCCTGAGCTCATCCCAACAGGGTGTCCCACAGGACGCCCGAACTTGCTACAATGTCTGCGGCGCGGAACCAGCCTCCCGCGCCGCTTTTCTTTTTTGGCCACATGCCACCAAGGAGAACCTCCCCATGCACAACAAGCGCGTGCTCGTCGCCATGAGCGGCGGCGTCGATTCCAGCGTGACCGCGTATCTGCTCAAAAGTCAGGGTTACGAATGTGTCGGTGCCACCATGCGCCTCACCTGCCCCGCGCCCGATCCCACCACGGGCATGAGTAAGGTCGACCGCGACATCGCCGATGCAAAGGCCGTCGCCGAGCGCCTGGGGATACCCCATCACGTGCTCGACTTGCAGCAAACCTTCGACCGCAACGTGATCGAGCGCTTTGTGAACGCCTACCAGGAGGGGCTGACGCCTAACCCGTGCATCATCTGCAACCGCCATATTAAGTTTGGCGCGCTGCTCGATGCGGCACTCAATATGGGCTGCGATTACATCGCCACAGGTCACTACGCCAAAACGAGCCAGGCGTCCGACGGAACCTGGCAGCTGCATCGCGGCGAGGACCCTAAAAAGGACCAAAGCTACTTTTTATATTCGCTTACGCAGGAGCGCCTGGCGCACACGATCTTTCCGCTGGCAGGCCTGGACAAGGAGCACGACGTGCGCCGCATTGCCGCCGAGCAGGGCTTTGCCAACGCCAAGAAGGCCGAAAGCGAGGACATCTGCTTTATCGCGGATGGCGACTATGCGGGCTATATCGAGCGTCGGTGCGGACATCCCGCTACACCGGGCGATATCGTATGGCGCGACGGCAGCGTGGTCGGACGCCACAACGGCGCGTTGCGCTATACCATCGGCCAGCGCAAGGGCCTGGGCGTCGCGATGGCGCATCCCGTGTACGTAACGGGCGTCGACGCCGCCAACAACATTGTGCATCTGGGCGAAGCCGAGGACCTAACCGCGGCGGCGCTAACTGCCAATGAGTGGATCTGGAGCGCGCCGGCAGAGTGCATGGAGGCCGAGCTCGATGCCGGCGGCATTCGCGTGGGCGCCAAGTACCGCTACCGACAGAAAGACCAGGCAGCGACCCTTACGCGCGGCGAAGACGGGCAAATGTTGCTGACCTTTGACGAGCCGCAGCGCGCCATCGCCCCCGGACAGGCCGTCGTCGTCTATCGGGGCGACATCGTCCTGGGCGGCGGCACCGTGACTGCCGCCATCAAATAGCCCCACCCCCTTCATAAGTTGCGGTGAAATAGGGACTGTTTGGTGGTTTTAAACGCTTAAACAGTCCCTATTTCACCGCAACTTAGAGAGGACGGCCTCGGTCGGTACTGCCGTGCCAGCCGAGGCCGCTGCATCGTTAGCGCTGTACGTAGGCGCGGACGAGCTCGAAGGTGTTGCGCACGCCGTCAATGTGGCTGCGCTCGTAGTTGTGGCTCGCGTACACGCCGGGGCCGATCAGACCATGGCGAATGTCGTAGCCGGCCGAGAGCGTGGCCTCGACGTCGGAGCCGTAGTGCGGGTACACATCGATGGCGTAATCGAGCTCCAGCTCGCGCGCGATGTTGGACAGCGTGGTTACCAGATCGTAGTTGTACGGACCGCCCGAATCCTTGGCGCAAATCGAAACCATGCGCTCGGTGCAGCCCAGGTCGTCGCCCACGCAGCCCATGTCCACGCTGATCATCTCGCGCGTGTCGGCCGGTACAAAGGCACCGCCGTGGCCGACCTCCTCGTACACCGTAAAGAGCAGCGATACCTTGCGCGAAAGCGTCACCTCGCCGTCGGCGACGGCGCGGGCCAAACCCAGCAGAATCGACGCGGACAGCTTGTCGTCAAGGAAACGGCTCTTGATGTAGCCGCTCTCCGTCACCGTGGTGCGCGGGTCCATAGCGATGATATCGCCGGTCTGAATACCCAGCTCAAGCACATCGTCCTTGCTGTCAACGTTCTCGTCGAGCAGGATTTCCATGTTCTTCTCGATGGTCTTGACCGGCTCATCGGCCACATGCGCCGAAGGCTCGGTGTTGAGGACCACGCACGTGTAGACATTGCCGTCGCGCGTATAAACGGTGCAGTTCTCGCCATCGGCCGTGGACCACTGGTGCCCGCCGAGGGTCGTGGGGCGCAGGCGACCATTGTCCTTAATGGAGCGCACCATGGCGCCCAGGGTATCAACATGGCTCGCCAACACGAGCGGCTCGCCCTCGCCGCCAAGCTCAACCAACACGTTGCCCTTATTGGAGCGCTCGGGCCCAAAGCCCATATCACGCAACGTTTCCATCAGATAGTCTGTCGCCGCACGGGTATAGCCCGTAGGCGAAGCAATCGAGGTAAGCGCCTTAAGCTGTCCAGCGATATAGGAGAGCGTCTCCTCTAGAGAAGCATCAACATTAGAAGCCATATGCATCCTTCCAAGTAAAACTAAGACCGAGTCCCGATTTTAACCGTTCTGCACGTGCAATGCCCCAGGAGCCGAACCGCCTCCAGACGTCCCCGCACCGGTTTTGTGCACACACACGGTTTACAATCCCAATCTTGAATAAATCCTATCGGTATCTGCATAAAAATGAGGCATCTATTTGCTTCGTCTCAGGGTACCCCACCTTGGACCGTGCAAAAAACGGAGTATTCAGCACCGTGGGCCCCAACGGCCCCATCACAAACGACATAACGACGCGGTTGCAGCAGTGTTGTAGGCCGGCGCAAACCAAAAACGCAGTGGCAGCCCCCTCCGCTCATCGATAGCCCACCCACAATGGCTTTCGATGAGCGTCTGCGGGCTGCTGCGGCCCACTCACAACGTTATGCATTTTTCAGAGCCTGCTGAATACTCCCAAAAATGCACGCTGAGAAGTGCACCACCTATCCGCAGCGGGCAGCATGCCTTAGTTTTGCTCGCCTCAGGGCATCGACGCAGCACAAAAAGCCCCGCCGTGCTACGCACGGCGGGGCCAGCAGCAAGTCAAAAGGCCATACGCCTACGGACGAAGGACCACCAAACTGGGCTAGGCAGCCGGGCAAATCTTCTTGAAGAGCTCGATGACGTCGTCGAGCGTCGCCTCGCGCGGGTTGCCCGGGAAGCAGGCGTCGGCCATGGCGTCCTTGGCCAAGACCTCGATCTCGTCGGCCTTCATGGCCTCGCAGACGTGCGGGATGTTCACGTCGGCAGAGAGCTGCTTGACGGCGGCGATGGCGGCGTCGGCAGCCTCGTCGGTGCTCATGCCCGTGGTGTCAACACCCATGGCAACGGCAACCTTGGCCAGGCGCTCGGCGCAAACCGGCTTGTTGAACTCCATGGCGATCGGCAGCAGCATGGCGCAAGCGACGCCGTGCGGGGTGTCGTAGTGAGCGGACAAGGTGTGAGCCATGGCGTGGTCGATGCCCAGGCCAACATTGGAGAAGCCCATGCCGGCGACATACTGGCCAAGAGCCATGCCCTCGCGGCCGGAGCCGGGCTGACCGGACTTGGCCTCGGCGACAGAGTCGCGCAGGTTCTCGCTGATCAGCTTAATGGCCTCAAAGTGGAACATGTCGGAGAGCTCCCAGGCGCCCTTGGTGGTGTAGCCCTCGATGGCGTGGGTCAGAGCGTCCATGCCAGTGGAAGCGGTAAGGCCGGCGGGCATGGAAGCCATCATGTCGGGGTCGACGACGGCGACCTCGGGAGCGTCGTTGGTGTCGACGCACACGAACTTGCGGACCTTCTCGGGGTCGGTGATGACGTAGTTGATGGTCACCTCGGCGGCGGTACCGGCGGTCGTCGGCACGGCGATGGTGAACACGGCGTGGTTCTTAGTCGGAGCAACGCCCTCGAGGCTGCGGACATCGGCGAACTCGGGGTTGTTGATGATGATGCCGATGGCCTTGGCAGTGTCCATGGAGGAGCCGCCACCGATGGTCACGATAGCGTCAGCCTCGGCGGCCTTGAAGGCCTCGACGCCGTCCTTGACGTTCTGGATGGTGGGGTTGGGCTTGATCTCGGAGTAGAGGCTCCAAGCGATGCCGGCAGCGTCGAGCTCGTCGGTCACCTTAGCGGTAACGCCAAACTTGACCAGATCGGGGTCGGAGCAGACGAAGATCTTCTTGTAGCCGCGACGCTGGAGCTCGCCGGGGATCTCCTTGATGGCGCCGGAACCATGATAAGAGATGGTGTTGAGAACGAAACGATTAGCCATTGATAGCCTCCCATCGTGTGCGGGGCGCCCATTACGCCCCACGCTATGAGTCCCATCCTAACGCTTTTGAAACAAAAAACGCATGAGAACGTCAAAAGTGTTAAAGCGTTTCAACATAATAACGGAGCCCCAGTCCTTCCCTCCCGACAGCAGCGAAGGCTAGATTATAGGAGCAATCGCCCAAAGAATACGACCAACTCAGTCAATAAATTGTTTCTGTTTTAGCAATATATGTTTGACAATACGTTTATAAAAGGATACTTTATAGTAAATAAAATGCATGCAGCAAATAGCGTCATTCATTTTGTTAGAAATTGCCCATGCGGTTATTGCAGCTGCATGTACCGCAACGTACAGCGCAATTCTCCGCACGAAGTAGAAGACGGTTCCAATTCGATCGAGGCGATGACGCGTGATGGCTACTGGTCCTAAATCGAGCAAGACGGCTACAAACGAATATCGAATCTCAATTGAAGGTAATCCTTATCCGCATACTCTGGCTCTCATCAACCCAGCGGGAGACAACCTCAACATCAAAAGACATGGGTTCACGGGTCCACTAGGACAGCTATCGAGTCTTAAATATACCGTTTATGACGATGCGAATGAAAAACTCTTCACTGTCGTCGACGGTGGCTTTAGCAACATGCCCAGGGTTGCGCTCATCATCGAACACAAGGAAGTTGCGGTGTTCGATTATGGTCTAAACAGACTTGAGATGAAGTGCGTAACGAACATACCGAATTACGCAATAAAAGGTAACTTCCTATTTGGAGATTACGATATATTCAGCCAACAGGAAGTGAAGCTATCTTCAGTTATCGTCCTTCAATGTGATAAACAATCGTGCTTTAGCATACAGGTTTTGGATAAAGCCGAATTAGCCGCCGCAATTGGAATACCTACAGCCATTGCCCTTCTTAGGGCTCGGATTGAAGAGCATCTCGAATAAATCGCAAAAAGCAGTTCGTAACAACATTCAGGAGCTAGATAGTTTTTCTGGCTCCTGAATGTTGTTACGAACATGCACCTTAGCGCTTAAGACTCGTGGTCTGCCAGTCAGCTACGATGCGGGCCCATTTCCTGTGCAAGTCGCGTTCGCGATCGATAAACATGATGGCAAACGCGATAAACAGCAGCATGCTCGCCACCGCAATGGCGTGCAGGCCCATGCGCTCAATGCACCAGTTGCCCAGCACGGCGCCAAACACAAAGGTGAAGATCACGCCAAAGTACAGTGCGCCGTTTTCCAAAAAGCCGCGCTTGTGGGTGATGATATAGTCGTCCACGTTTTGCAGGGCGTTGCGCAAGTTGCCGATGCACATGGTCGTAGCGATGCCGTGACCGTGGATCTTGCGGAAGCTCTCGACCTGCATGCCGCAGGCAAACGAAGTGAGGCAGTTGGCGAGCAGGTTGTAACCGCCACCGGGGATAAAGCTCACGCCCAGCAAGATGACGGCTTCAAAGAACACCGTCACTTGGCGCCAGTGAATCACGCTGCCAAACCGTTCGTGTACCAGGTCGGCAAGCATAATGCCCACGGCAAACGACACCACGGGGAAGAAGTAGCGCCCCGCAAGTGCCCAATTGCCCTCCGAGATGCTCACGCCCACAAGCAGGATGTTGCCCGTCTGCGCGTTTGCGAAAACATGGTCGCGCCCAATGTACGAATACACATCCATAAAGCCGCCGGCGAGCGCCAGGATAATGCCCAGTTCGATGGACTCCGATATCTGTTTGGCACGCTGCATCGTCGTGCATCCTCCTTGTTGACGACCCTCTCGTGCGTTGGCGGAAACATAGCCGCCGTTCATACTGTAACCCATTGACAACATGGCGTGCGCGCGAGACGAACCCTTCAGCGCAGGGATACACAGTCTGGAAACAAACGACACCCGCACCGACACGCCGATCCGCCAGCTCGTGTACTCCACCAGTCTTTTTAGCCCCGTCCCAAAAAGACTGGTTACAATTACGTGCAGCATACAAACACCGGGAGGGATCGTGGCAAAAAAGCCTCAGCACGCTCAGAACAACCAGCGCAGTCAGCAGGGCAAACAGGGCCAGCAACAAAAGCGCGGCGGCAAGGCGCAGGCCACGGTCGCCCGCACCAAGCATTCCCAAGCGACGCCCGCCCGCCCCTGGCGCCCGGGCCGCGATAGGTTCCTCCCCGTCAGCCGCGCCGACATGGATGCGCGTGGCTGGGACCAGTGCGACTTTGTCTACATCTGCGGCGATGCCTACGTGGACCATCCGAGCTTTGGCATGGCCATCATCAGCCGCGTGCTCGATGCGCACGGCTACAAGGTGGGTATCATCTGCCAGCCCGACTGGACCGACCCCGCCAGTATCACCGTGCTCGGCGAGCCGCGCCTGGGCTTTCTCGTCAGCGCCGGCAACATGGACTCCATGGTCAACCACTATTCGGTGACCAAGCACCGCCGCCACACCGATGCCTATACCCCCGGCGGCGAGGAGGGGCGCCGTCCCAACCGAGCCGTCACGGTCTACGGCAACCTCATCCGCCAGACGTTCAAGGACGCTCCCATCATCATCGGCGGCATCGAGGCAAGCCTGCGCCGCCTGGCCCACTACGACTACTGGCAGGACAAACTCAAGCGCTCGGTACTGCTCGACTCGGGCGCCGACATCCTCATCTACGGCATGGGCGAGCATGCGATCGTCGAGATCGCCGACGCGCTCGATGCCGGACTGCCTGTCGATCAGATCACCTACGTCAACGGTACCGTCTACCGCACGGGTTCGCTCGACGAGGTCTACGACTACGACCTGCTGCCCAGCTGGGACGACCTTGCCGCTGACAAGCTCAACTACGCGCGCAGCTTTAACGTGCAGCAGCAGAATATGGACCCCATCACCGGCCATCGCCTGGTAGAGCCCTACCCCAACAGCGTCTATGTGGTGCAGAACCCGCCGTCGGCGACGCTCACCACCGATGAGATGGACGAGGTTGCCGAACTCCCCTACGCACGCGATTGGCATCCCGACTACGACGCGGCAGGCGGCGTGCCGGCCTTTGCCGAGATCAAGTTTTCCATTAGCTCCAACCGCGGCTGTTTTGGCGAGTGCTCGTTTTGCGCGCTCACCTTCCACCAGGGACGCGTGCTGCAGATGCGCAGCCACGACTCGATCATGCGCGAGGCCGAGCTGCTCACGCGCGATCCCGAGTTTAAAGGCTACATCAACGACGTGGGCGGACCGACGGCTAACTTTAGCCGCCCGGCCTGCGACAAGCAGCTCAAGCACGGCGTGTGCAGGAACAAGCGCTGCCTGTGGCCGAGCGTGTGCAAAAACATGGTGGTCGACGAGAGCGGATACACGCAGCTGCTGCGCGACCTGCGCCAGCTGCCGGGCGTCAAGAAGGTCTTCGTCCGCAGCGGCATCCGCTTTGACTACACCATGGCCGACTCCTCGGACGAGTTTTTGCGCGAGCTGCTGGAGCACCATGTCTCGGGCCAGCTACGCGTAGCGCCCGAGCACGTGAGCGACGCGGTGCTGTCCGTGATGGGCAAGCCGAGCCGCGCCGTCTACGACGCGTTCTGCCGTAAATTTGAACGCCTGAACCGTGAATACGGACTCAAGCAGTACGTGGTGCCGTATCTGATCTCGAGCCATCCCGGCTCGACGATGAAGGAAGCCGTGGACCTTGCCGAGGCCGTGCGCGACATGGGCTACATGCCCGAACAAGTGCAGGACTTCTACCCCACCCCGTCCACCATGTCGACCTGCATGTACTACACCGGCGTGGACCCACGCACCATGCAGCCGATCTACGTGGCACGCGACCCGCACGAGAAGGCCATGCAGCGTGCGCTCATCCAGTACCGCAAACCCGAGAACTACAAGCTCGTGCACGAGGCGCTGGAAAAAGCCGGCCGCCGCGATCTGATTGGCTACACCAAGCATTGCCTGATTCGTCCCGTGCCCCCGCGCCCGGGCGAGACGTCTGCTGGCGGCGGACACGGCACCGGCAAGAAGGGCGGCAAGGCCCACGGCGGCGCCACCGGCAAGGGGCCCAAGGGCAGCAAGGGCCACGGTGGCATGTCGCGTGCGCAGAACACCGCCGGCCGTAACCGCGCGGCCCAGGGACGTCAGGGCGCCAACGGCGGCGGACGCCGCAATTAGGACAGCGGTGCTGTCTCTATGCCCGTCTCGCATGCGTGGCGCAGTGAGCGCATCGTCTCCACGAGGATTATGCCGGCTATGGTGACCGTGATTATCACGTCGAGCGGTGTGTTCACAAACCACAACAGACCCATCAGGTACGACCCAGCGTTAAAGGCAAAGTGCAGCAGGATCGTGTAGCGGAGCTTTCCGGTGGTCACGAGCACCCAGCCAAAGATGAGGCCGGCGGCACCTGCATAGCAGCCCTGCACCCAGTTCATGTGCATAAAACCGAAGATCGCCGCCTGCAACACGACCGCCGCGGCGATACCCCAGGTACTCGGGGCCGCCCAGGGCACCATGGCGCCGTCTTGCGCCCGCGTGCGACGCAGGCGCTTCCAAAGTGGGCGGCACTGCGGGTTAAACGCTCGAAGCGAAAACTCAAAAATGATGCCGCGCACCAACAACTCCTCGCAAAAGGGAGCGCCGAGCACCGTGGTCAGGACGGCAAGAAGGTTGGTATCGCCCATGCCTGTTTCCTCGACGAGCTCGCTATAGTCTGCCGCAACCTCGGGCAGCAGCGACAGCACGCCGTCGCATAGGTAGCTAATGACCGCCTGCATGGATAGGCCGATCACGACAACGCATGCGATGCGCTTCCATGCAGCATTTGCTCCCCCGCCGAGCGGGCGCTCACCTTGCCGGCGCGCCATGAAGGAGCGGGGCCACAGATAGCGCCACCACAGCAGCGCCATCAAAAACGACGCCGTCTGAGCGGCAGCCTGGAACCATTGGATATCGAGGTTGTCGATCGGGAAACCCGTCAGTGCCGACACGATGTCCAGCGCGGAGAACAAAACAATGCTCAGGGCAATATCGGCAGCAACAACACCAAAACAGGCAAGCGCCCAAACCAGCGCATTGAGCATGCCAACCTCCTCAAAACCCGGCACTTAGGGACGTTCCTTAACTGCCGGCAGAAAAAGAACGTCCCCAAGTGCCGGCAGTTTGGGACAGTCATTGTTGATGAGAATCGGGCGCAGTGCCAAAAGCCCCGTTGGGCGAGATGTCGAACGGGAAGGTGCCGCAGCGATTGAACGCGGCGATGAACATGCGGATTGCGTTGGACGGCGTGGTGCCCACAAGTTGGGTTGCCGCCGCGAAGGCCGCCTTTTCCTCGGGCAAGACCTTCGCGACTACCGGGGTCATGTGTTCTGCCATGGCGCTTCCTTTTTGAAACGACGGTAGTGCGGATAGATGCGGGCCACGCGGCTGGGCGACGGGCTGTGAAGGCAACCCGATTGGCCCGCATCCGGAGTTTGTTTCTGCGGCGTTGGTATTACTTGGTATTCCTAAGTATTACCCCGCAGATAGAATACCACACCCGCCCCATGGGGACGGAGAAAAACGGATTATTTTGTTGCTGAGTAGGTATTTAGAGCGTGATGATGTCCGAGATATTGAGGGCCTGAGCGTCGGCGACATCGTGCGTGGCAAGCAACAGCATGCGGCCATTGAGGAGGTCGAGCATGACCTCGGCCGTCGCATCGCGCGCAAAGGTGTCCAGGCCGGTAAAGGGCTCATCCAAAATGACGGCACAGCCGCCACACAGCAGGGCGCGGGCGATCTCGACACGACGGCGCTGTCCACCCGAAAGCTCGGCCACGCGCGCATGCACGTCGATTCCCGGCACCAACCGGCGCAGCAAGGCCGCAGCGCTCGAAGCACTCACGCGCGCGTCGGCGCACACCAGCACGTTATCCAGGGCAGAAGCATCCTCGACCAGGCGCACATCCTGAAACACCATGGAGCACGGCGCGCACTCCCCCGCCGCAAGGGCAAGGAGCGTCGACTTGCCCACACCCGAGGCGCCCATCACACAGATACGCCCACCCGCGGGCACGTTGAGCACCAGCCCGTCGAGCGCCGGTGCCCAGGGCGCGCGATCGCCCACGGCAAGCGCAAGCTCCGCCGCAGCGCCATCGCTCGCAGCCCCCGCACGGCCGCGCAATCCATGCCCATGCGACTGCACCGCCGCACGCCACGCCGCAGGCCCCGAAGCCCGCAGCAGCCACACCAGCACGCGCTCGCATGCCCACGATGCCGCCACGACCAACACGGTCCACGCCAGCAGATCAGCCGTCTCAATCAAAAGCTTTGCCTGATAGATGCGCTCACCCACGGTGTCCGTCGCCATGCCGATCAGCTCCGCCGCCACGCCGGCCTTCCAGCTCATGCCAATCACGGCACGGGCGCACGAAAGCACAAACGGCAGAACTTCGCGCCAGGTATGGGCGCAAAACAGTCGCCAGCCCCGCACGCCATGCAGGCGGAACATCTGCTTCAGCGGTTTATTCACCTGTGCCAAGCCCTCGGCCAGCGAAAAATACACGCCCGGCAGCGCCATCAAAAAGACTGCCGCGATGCTCACGCGCGCCGATCCCAGCCAGATAAGCAACAGGACCACCACGCAGGCGACCGGCGTCGCCTTTACAAACGACAGCGCCGGAGCCACCAGGTGCGCAAACGCACGCGACCGCACCGAGACTCCCGCCAGCACGCCGCCGCACACCGCGGCAAGTGCCAGCCCGCCCAGTATCCGCGCGCCCGAGCCCGCCAAAATCGCCCAGGTACCGCCATCGCACACCAGGCGCAGCAGCGCCAAGGCAACAGCACCCGGCCCCGGCAAAATCAGCGGCTGCGCCACCAGCGCCGCCACCAGCATCCACACGGCAAGCCAAAAGGCGGCGACAGCACCACCTGCCGCCACCGCCTTCATACGCTCTGTCATTTGTCGAGCAAACGCACGCACGGGCTACTCCATGTAGTAGAAATCGTCAGCCGGGAGCTTACCGCCCACGGCGCTCGCATCCGCATCGGCCAGCACCTGCAGGTATCCACCGAGCGCCGCCTTCATATCTTTCCCCGTCTGGCACACGAGCATGCACCCGGGAATCGCCTTTTCGGCGATCTTGGCGTTGTCCACGATGCCGGCATCGACCACGGCCTGCGCCCAGTCTGCCGGCGCCGCATTGACAGCCTTAACGCTCGCCGCATGGCAGCTCAAGAACTCCGCAACGGCCTCGGGATGCTCCTCGGCAAAGGCACGGCGCACCACGGTCACGCCCGTCAGCAAACGGGAGCCTGTGTCACCCGCGAGCTCGTCCCACACATCGGTCAGGCTCACCGGTGCCGACAGCTTGCCCTCGCTCTTGGCGATGGCAGCGGTCTTGAATGGCTCCGGCAGCACGCCCACGGCGGACGGGTCGGCAAGCAGGGCCGACAGCACCTCGGTGGGTTCGCTCTTAAACTCAAGCGCCACCTGGCCAGTCAGACCTGCGCGCTCCAGCAGGTAGTTCATGACGTACTCCGGTGTGGTGCCCTTGCCCGTCATATAGACGGTATGGCCCGCCAGATCGCCAAACGAGGCCACACTCGCGTCGCCCGTCACCACATTCAGCACGCCCAGCGTGTTGATGTCGATGACCTGCACCGCGCCCTCGGTCTTGTTGTAGAGCACACTCGCCACGTTGGCGGGCACCAGGGCAATGTCGATATCGCCCTGAATGACCTTGGGCACAATCTCATCGGCGGCAGTATTGATCGCAAAGTCGAACTCATTGTCCGTCTCGCCATCGGCCGCCCGGTCCATAAACTGCACCAGACCAATCGAGGTTGGCCCCTTGAGCGAGGCGACGTGCACCTCGACCGGCTCTGCGGCAGCACCGGCGCCGTCCGTGGCAGCCGAGCCCGCGGCGGACCCGGCACCGGCACCCCCGCCGCCACAGCCCGCGAGCGCAAGTGACAGGGCGCCCGCGGCGAGCGCCGAGGCAAACCCCCGGCGCGACATTTCAAAATCAAACGCGCGCATCGCTAGCACGTCCCCTCGTTAGGCATCGTCCATGCGTGATGATCGGTATGCAGCAATTCCTCGGCCAGCGGCGAGGGCGGCGCACCCAAGAACTCGCGATAGCATACCTGAACATCGGGGTTCTCGTGCGAGAAGCGAATGTCGGCCGCCGCATCGAGGCCCCAGAGCACCTGGCCGCGCTCTTCCGCCAGCTCGCAGCCGTCATGGATGGGCTGACCACCGCCACCGACGCAACCGCCCGGACACGCCATGACCTCGACGAAGTCATAACTCACGCGGCCGTCGCGAATCGCGTCAAGCAGGCGGGCGGCGTTGCCCAGCCCGTGCGCCACGGCGACGCGCACC
The DNA here is from genome assembly GCF_003470665.1 of Collinsella sp. AM17-1. Lineage (GTDB taxonomy): Bacteria > Actinomycetota > Coriobacteriia > Coriobacteriales > Coriobacteriaceae > Collinsella. The sequence goes on along the minus strand of NZ_QRJZ01000007.1, from coordinate 56,520 downwards.
TTGGTGCCATCGATATCGGCCACGGCTTCCTTCCAGCCGTCCAGGCCGCGCACGTCGGTAAAGAAATCGGCATCGGGGTTCTTGCCCGTCACCAGGTAGTAGGCCGAGCGCACGGCGGCCTCCATCACGCCGCCCGTGGCGCCAAAGATCACACCCGCGCCCGTGCCAAAGCCCAGCGGCGTATCGAGCGGCTCCTCGGTAAGCGTGTCAACGCTCACGTGGCTCGCGCGAATCATGCGCACCATCTCGCGCACCGTCAGCGCAACGTCAACGTCGGGCGTACCGTCCTCGCCCACCATGCTCGGCAGCGCACACTCGGCCTTCTTGGCCGTACACGGCATCACGGACACCACAAACAGGCGCTCGGGCTCCACGCCCAGCACCTTGGCGTAGTAGGTCTTGGCGATGGCGCCAAACATCTGCTGCGGCGACTTGGACGTGGACAGGCTGTCGACAAACTCCGGATAGCGCGCCTTCACAAAGCGCACCCAGCCCGGGCAGCAGCTCGTAAACATGGGCCAGCCGCGACTGTCGCCCTCGCCCTTGGCGGCCTTACCCAGGCGCTCGAGCAGCTCGGAGCCCTCCTCCATAATGGTGAGGTCGGCCGAGAAATCGGTGTCGAACACGTACTCAAAGCCAACGCGGCGCAGCGCGCAAGCCAGGCGCTCGACGGTAGCCTCCTCGCGCGGAATGCCGAGCTCCTCGCCCCAGGCGCTACGCACGGCCGGCGCAATCTGCACCAGCACGATTTTGTCGGGATCGGCGAGAGCATCGAACACGGTCTCGGTATCGTCGCGCTCGCGCAGTGCGCCCGTCGGACAATGTGTAATGCACTGGCCGCACGCGACGCAATCGGTCTTGCCGATCGGCGCGCGCCCGCGGGTACCCACGGCGGTATGCGTGGCGCGGTTGGTCAGGTCCCAAATCCCTAAGCCCTGCACGCTCTCGCATACCTTGATGCAGCGCATGCATTTGATGCACTTGTCGTTATCGCGGATGATGGGGAAATCGAAGTCCCAGCCCTCGCGCGCCAGGTGCTGCTCGTACGGCAGATAGAAAATGCCAAGGTCGTTGGCGATGGTCTGCAGGTTGCAGTTGCCGCTGCGCACACAGCTCGTACAGCGCGAGTCGTGCTGGGACAGCAGCAGCTGCACGTTGGTGCGACGGGCCTCGCGGGCCTTGGGGCTGTTGGTATGGACCACCATGCCGTCGAGCACGTAGTTGTTGCAGGCGGCAACCAGCTGGTCGCAGCCCTCGACCTCGACCACGCACACGCGGCAACCGCCGATCTCGTTCAGATCGCGCAGGTAGCACAGGGTGGGAATCTGGATGCCGACGGACTTGGCCGCATCCAGGATCGTGGTGTGCTCGGGCACCACGACCTCACAATTATCGATCGTGAGCTTGACCATGTTGAGTGCTCCGCTTTCGGTGTTGTCGCTGACAGTGGTTTTGTTGGGCTCTACCATTCCAGGTTCCTCCCTCCGCGGAACGCGCCAAAGCCAAAGTGGTCGCAACGCAGGCAGCGGCTTGCCTCCTGGCGTGCCTCCTCCTCGGTAAGACCTTGCTCGACCAGATTCCAATCGTGGATGCGCTCGCCGGCTTCGCGCTCGCCCAGCTCGCAGCGGCCGCACTCGTGCTTGCCCTTAAACTGCACGGTCGGCAGCTCAACGTCGAGTTTGATCTTGTGGTCAAAGCCCAGATAGCGGTCGATATTTGCCGAAGCAACGCGGCCGGCGTTGATGGCACGGATGACGGTGGCGGGGCCGGTCTGGCAGTCACCGCCGCTAAAGAGGCCATCGAAGTTAGGCACGGCGCCATCCGAATCGGTGACGACGCGACCCCACTTGCAGGCGATGCCCATGTCCTCAAACGGCTTGGAATCGATGTCCTGGCCAATGGCCACAAACACGCGCTCGCAGGGAATGACGCGCTCGGGCGTGGCGGCGGCACGCGGGGCCGGACGCCCACGACGGGGCTCGCCGATGATCTGCGGCTGCACGCGCAGGCCACTCACGCGACCTTCCTCGCCCGTCTCGATAGCGAGCGGGGCGGTCAACTCCAGTACCTCGCAGCCCTCGGCCTGGGCGCCGGCGATCTCGGCGTCCTGGGCCGTCATGTCGCAGATGCGACGGCGGTAGACGATGCTCACCTTTTCGGCACCGCAGCGCACGGCGGAGCGCGCCACGTCCATGGCCACGTTGCCGCCGCCGATGACGCACACGCGCTGGCCGCTCAGGTCGGGCAGCTCGTCGTCGCCGATGGCGCGCAGCATCTTGACGGCCGACTCCACGCCGAGCGCTTCCTCGCCCGGAAGGCCGAGCTTCTTATCGCTGTGGGCGCCAATGGCCAGGTAGACGGCATCGAACTCGTCGCGCAGGCGGACAAGCTCCTCGCCGTTCACGGAGTGGTCGAGTTCCGCATCGATGCCGGCGCTCAAGATCCAGTCGATCTCGGCCTGCAAGCGCTCGCGCGGCAGACGATAGCTGGGGATGCCGTAGCGCAGCATGCCGCCCAGGTGGTGGCGCTGCTCAAAGATGGTCACCTTATGGCCCATCACGGCCAGGTAGTAGGCGCAGGAAAGGCCGGCCGGGCCGCCGCCGATCACAGCAACGCGCTTACCGGTGTTGTCCACTACATGCGGCTTGTGATCGTTGAGGTCACTGTGCTCAACGGCAAAACGCTTGAGGGCGAGGATGTTCATGGGGTCGTCGACCATGCCACGGCGACAGTGCATCTCGCAGGGATGCTCGCACACCAGACCGCAGACGAGCGGCAGCGGGTTGTTCTTGCGGATGACCTTGACGGCATCAGCATAGCGGCCGGCCTCGACGAGCGAAATGTAACCGGGAATGTCGACGTGTGCCGGGCAGCCCGAGACACACGGAACGCGGGCCTCGCGATCAAAGCCGCAGGAATGCTCACGGATGTGGTGCTCAAAGTCATCACGGAAGCCACGAATAGCCGTGAGTGCCATGGCGCCGGCCTCGTAACCGATGGCGCAGTCACTCGAAAGGTAGATAGTGCGGGCCGTGCGCTCAATCAGGTTGAGCGTGGACTCGTCGGCGCGGCCCTCGAGCACATCGGCAAGCAGGTCGCTCAGCGCGCTCAGGCCCACGCGACAGGGCGTGCACTTGCCGCAGCTCTGGGTGGAGCACAGGTTGACGAGCGCTGCCGTAAACTCCACGGGACACGGGGCGAGCGAGCTCACCGCCAGACGACGTCCGAGCGCATCGTGCAGGTCGTCCATGACGGCCTGAGCGTGGCTGCGTTCCATTACATGCAGTCGAGCCATAAGATCCCCTCTCACATGGCAGCCCGGAGGCGAGGCCGGGCGAAATTGCTACACGCACAACACTGACCTAAAAAGTTGTTAGGTCTCAACGCAGTTCGGCAGGCGGCATGAAATGTCACCCTCAGCGGTGAAATAGAACATTACCGCAGATAAATGCCATATTTGATAAAACGCGTTACCAAATGACAATGCCCCGTCCACGCAATCACGTGGACGGGGCATTACTCTAGGTATGCGGCCAGCGACCCTGTTGCTTTTACTTAAGCTCGGGCCAGTAACCCTTGTTGGCCTCGATCATGTCGTCGAGAACCTCCTTGGCGACCTTCATCGAAGGCACGGTCTTGTTGAGCGTAAAGGCCTTGAGTGCCTTCTCGTACGAACCCTCGATCGTAGCCTCGACCACGAGCTTCTCGGAGTTCAGCTGCTGCATCATGAGGCCCTGCTGGAACAGAGGAATGTTGTCGCGGCTGATGACCTCGGGGCCGTTCTTGCCAATGTAGGCAGGCAGCTCGACCATGGCGTCGTAAGGCATGTTAGGGATAGCGCCCTTGTTCTCGCAAATGACCAGGAAGCGCTGCTTGGTATCGTTCTTCAGAGCGATGGCCAGGTCGGCAATCCAGTCGCCGTGGCTGCCCGCATAGAACGTGCTCTCGTCGATCTCGCCCGTCTTCTCGTAATGGTCGATGCCGTCGAAGAGGTTCTTCTCGCGCGTTTCCTCAACCTCGTTAGCACGGGTGCGCTCGGGGTTGGAATGCTCGACGAACTCCTTCTGCTGCAGGTAGTAGTTCAGATACGTGTTGGGCAGGTACTCCGGGAAGCACTCCATGATCTCGTACTCGCCCTTCCAGACGTAGTACCAGCTGCCCTTGGTGTGGCGGTTCTGCTCGGGGTGCTCGTCGGTGGCCTCCTCGGGCTTCTTGGACATCAGCGAGCTCATGCCCTTGAGGTAGGAATCGGGCAGCAGAATCTCATGCTCCTTGATGTACTCGCGCAGCTGCGGGAGCACCTCCTCGCCCTTGTGGCGGATCGAGGTGAACCAACCAAAGTGGTTGAGACCAAAGTAATCGTACTCGACATCCTTCTTGTCGATATCGAGCGCGGCGCAAACCACGTCGATAATCGCGATCGGCATGTCGCAGATGTTGATGATGCGAGCGTTGGGACGCAGGACGCGGCAGCCCTCGGAGACGATGGCGGCAGGGTTGGAGTAGTTAAGAATCCAGTAGTCCTTCTTGGCATACTTCTCAACGTCGTCAATCAGCTCGACCATGGGGAAGATGGTGCGCATGCCGTAGGCAAGGCCGCCGCAACCGCAGGTCTCCTGGCCCACGCAGCCGTGACGCAGCGGAATCTTCTCGTCCTGCTCGCGCATGGCATAGCCGCCCACGCGCATCTGGGCAAACACGAAGCTCGCGTCCGTAAAGGCAGTCTCCTTGTCGGTGGTCACCGTGAGCTTGATGTCCAGGCCAAGGTCCTCGTGCAAAATCCAGTCCACGAGCACGCCGATCTTGCGCTGGCGCTCCTCGTTGATGTCGTACAGACGAATCTCGTCAACGTCGAGCTCGTCCTTGCGAAGAGCGATGGACTTGACGATGCCGGGGGTAAAGGTGGATCCGCCACCACACAGAGTAATGATCATTGTTTACTGCTCCTTCTCAATTGCGTTTTCGACCTTGTCGCGCATCTCGGCGACCTTCATGCCAAAGATGATCTGGATATTGTTGCCGTTGCGGTTGATGCCGCTGTTGGGCACGTGGTTGATAAGGTTCTCATCGATGAGGTCCGGGTTCTTAACGTTCACGCGGAGACGCGTAAAGCAGTTCTCGAGCTCCTCGATGTTGTCCTTGCCGCCAAGACCTGCGACCAGGTCGGCAATGCCCGCATCGACGCCCTCTGCGGGAGTCGCGGCAACAGCACCCTGCTTCACCGCGACAGACGCGGCGGCCTCGCCCTCGGCAACGGACTCAGCAAGCTCGGACTCTTCCTCGCGACCAGGCGTGTGGAGGTTGAGCTTCTTAATAAGGAAGGTGAAGAGGAAGAAGTACAGCGCAGCGTTGACGACTCCAAGCACCAGCATAACCGGCCAGTTGGTCTTATCGACACCGAGGACCAGGTTGGAGACCACGATGTTGATGATGCCGCCTGCAGTCGAAGCGGGCACGGAGAGGACCTTGAGCAGGACCAGGAAGATGCCGGAAAGAACCGAGTGGACGACAAAGAGCACGGGAGCGGCAAAGACAAAGAGGAAGTCCATGGGCTCGGTCACGCAGGAAAGCACGGCGGTGATGATCAGCGGGATGATGACGGCCTTGGTCTTGTCCTTGTTCTGCTTATAGGCGGTGAAGATAAAGGCGAGACCGATGCCGATGTAGGGCCACAGGTTGTTGAAGGTGTAGCTGTTGAAGTAGGTGCTATCGGAGAAGGGCTGGCCCGTCATTGCCATCTCGGCAACACGGATGGGATAGGCGCCGGCGATAACCTGATCGCCCAGCGTCAGGGTGCCACCCACATCGGAGAACTGGAACGGGGTGTAGATGAGGTGATGCAGACCGGTGGGAACGAGCAGCTTGTTGAGCATGCCGTAGATAAACAGACCGATGTTGCCCGACTCCTTAATGATGCCGGCAACGGAGGAGATGGCACCCTGAACCGGAGGCCAAACGATGCAGAAGCCGGCGCCCATGATCCAGGAGATGATGATCATGATCAGGAACGGGAAGCGAACGCCCGAGAACATCGAAAGGGCAATGGGGAACTGCTTGTTCGAGTACTTGTTGAACACGGCACCGGTGATGCAACCAAGAATGATGCCGCCGAACACGCCGGTATCGAGCACCTGGATGCCCATAACGGTGGCCTGGCCGGTTCCGGTAAGACCGAGCATACCGTTCGCCTCGGCAAGAGAGCCGGTGGCGTTGAGCACGATGTTGTTAGCCTGCAGGAACAGGAAGAACGACATCAGGGCGATCAGCGAAGCGTGGCCCTTGTTCTTCTTTGCCATGGCGCCGGCGATGCCCACGCAGAACAGAATCGAGAGGTTGTTGATGATAAACATCAGCGACTGATAGACAACGGCGCCCACAAGCTGGAACGGACCGGAGCCCAGCACAGGAATCACGGCGCAGATGGTCTTGTTGGTCAGAATAATGCCCACGATGAGCAGGATGCCGGCAACCGAGAGATACATCATCGGCTGAACGATCGACTTCGCGAACACCTCCAACGGCGCTTTGAAATTGAACTTCTTTTTTGCGGTCATAGCGGTACTCCCCTTCCTTTTCCGCAAATTGAGATAGGTGTGCCCTAGACAAGACCGTGAGCCTTGCCTTATATCAATCGATGTGTGGGCACGTTATGCCTAGAGACCAGGTTCTCCAAGCAGGTTAACAATGTGATATGCGAGATAACTCTTCTCGGCATCGGTAACGACAACGTTATAGGTAGACGCCAAGTGGTCGGCAATTGACTCCGCGCACGAGAACGCCCTCGGATACGCCGTTTCATCGATACGGAACAGCGCGTCGCCATTGACCTGCCCCGCCGCGGGATCGAGCGCTCGCTGCGCAAAAAACTGCAGATGGCGAACGAAACGCTCGTACGGCAACGAGGTGACGTCAAGGGTCGTGGCATAGTGCTCGGAAACAATCGCGAGCACGTCGCGAACAAGCTGGACCGAAACAATCAGACGGTCAGAGCGCTGCGGCATGGTGGCGTTGACGATATGCAGCGTAATAAAACCCTGCTCTTCTTCGCTCATCTGGATGCCCATATACTCCTTGATAATCTGCAGCGCACGGCCCGCAAGCGCGTACTCCTTGCGATAGAACTGCTGGATCTCGAGCAGCAGCGGGTTCTCGCAGGGAACGCCTTTGCGCTCGCGCTCCAAAGCAAGGCTGATATGGTCTGCGAGAGCAATGAGAATCTTGTCGTTGATATCAACATTGAGCTCTCGACGGAGCATCTGAACGATGTCCTCGGAAATCACGAGGTTGACGGTGGGGATGGACTCCAAAAGATGTGCCAAGCGGTCAATCGTACGCGAATCCTGAGAAGTTCCCTCCTGCAGCGCATAGGTCTTTTCGACCGACGCCTCGTCGATAGCGTCGCCGGCATGGCGGCCAAAGCAGAGGCCTCGGCCGATGACGATGAGCTCGGAGCCATCGTCCGAAGTGACCATTGCGACGTTATTGTTGAAAACTCGCTTGATAACCACGGTACCCACCACAAGAATTTACTCGGAAAGCCAGACGACAGGCTCTTTAACAGCAACAGGGCCGGAAGCATGCTCACGAAGAGTCGAGTTCTCCGAACGCTCGCACACGATAACGAAGACCGTGGGGTCGAAGCCAGCGGCGCGAACCGCCTCGAAATCGACCTCGACGAGGGGCTGGCCCGCGTCGACATGGTCACCCTGAGCAACAAGCGCATGGAAGCCCTTGCCCTCAAGTTTAACAGTGTCGATTCCGATATGCAGCATCACCTGAGCAGAGCTGTCGTCGGACATGATGCCCAGCGCGTGCTCAGTCGGAAACAGCGCCGCGACGGTGCCGGAAACAGGAGCGCACACCGTTCCCTCTTGGGGAACCACGGCAACGCCATCGCCCACGGCACGGCTGCTAAAAGCGGGGTCATTGGTATTTTCTAGATGAACAAGCTCGCCGGAAACGGGAGCGAGGATTTCGAACTCGGAAGCTGCAGTCTTCTGCTCATCCGAACCGCCCATCAGGCGAGAAAAGAAACCCATGGTGGCATGTCCCTTCATAAATATAGCCCAACCAAAATCAAGCGAATGCATCCATAGAGACGCACCCGTTCAAAGACTTTGGTTAGGCCCACGTCCGAGGGACTCGGTAACCTTCCGCATTTTTTTTTACGCGAATTATTGTAGACAAGCCCAAAGCCGGAACAATCATTATGACCGGCGAACGGTATTTTTTCTTCGATAAACGGTATTTAGGCGGCACTTAGGGACGTTCCTTTCCCGCCGGCACCCAGGGACACTCCTTGCAGCAATTTCGCATGCGTTAGATGAAGAGCTCGCATTTCTTCCGCACGACGCAAACCTTGCTCAGCATCTGGGAAACAGCGGATAGCTCGTTGGGATCAAGCTCGCGAGCGCCTCGCGGGCATACGGCGATGCAGCGCATGCAGGAGATGCACGCCTCGTCAGCTGCTCGCTTGGGGTCGCCCTTGTCGATAGCACAAACGGGTCACGCCGCGGCGCATGCACCACAGGAGACGCATTCCTCTGTTGCCTCGGGTGCCATACGGCGACCTCCAGCTTGTTTATAAGGACGATTGCCGGGGATAGAGGGCTCGGACGCATCCTCAGCCAACAGCTTTTGCTGAATTTGTTGCGCAAACTCTGCGAGCTGCGCCGCATCCTGCGCATCCGGACGACCGGCAGCAAACTGTCGCGCAATGGAATGTTCTGCAATGGCTGCAACTGCCGCGATTACCCGGAATCCCGCATGCTTCGCAACGTCCTCCAGCTCTACGAGCGTGTCCTCAAACGCGCGGTTTCCGTAGACGCACACCAGAACGGCCCGCGCTCCGTTGCCGTGAACCATGTTCAGTCGGTCGACCGCCATGGCAGGGACTCTGCCGGCATACGCTGGCACGGAGATAACAGCCACGTCGTCCTCAGTCATCGAGACAGCGCTGAGATCTAGCCCGCTATCGGTCAGATCGACGGTAACGGTATTATTGTCCAGCGCCCCGGCCACAAGGCCAGACACCTTCCGCGTTCCACCCGTCGGACTAAACACAATTTCGAATACGCTCATCGAGGCACCCTCTCCCTACGCCTGGCAACGCGTCAAGCCGTTTTCACATTCAGACAGAGTATACGGCGCATGAGGGGGAGCTCCCCGTTTTGGTGCGCCAGGCACCCCAATGCACCCACCCTACGCTGTCTGCCTCTTCGTTTTGTATAAATTACGGTACAGATTGTATATATTTACGGGATACCGCCGTGTTCTCCTGAGGTACCCCATCCTGGCCCGTACAAAAAACGGAGTATTCTGCAACGTGACCGCGCCAGCACCGCCGCGGGTGGGCAAAACTGTAGGGCGCCGTATCATTCTAAGTCCCGACATGGCGAGAATGACGCGCCCCCTGCTCCGGAAAACGGCGAAATCTGACTCGGAACGCTCGCTAGGGATATCCGAAGGCCACCGTTGGCGACGTCGAATCATATGCAGACAACTCGAACTGCAGAATACTCCAAAAAATGCACGGCGCACCCCATAGGACCCATTGCTGCATGGCAGGAAACAAGCCCACGGCATCCTCTAGATGCATTCCCGAGGAAATCACATTTGAACTAGCGATCGGATACGGCAAACAAAAGGGCCCCGAACGTAGTTGCTCGGGGCCCTTGGTTCACCTCGCTCTAGCGGGCGATGCGTATGTTATTTGCGCTTGCCGCCGCCGTCGCCGGGGCGACGGGAGCTGCTACCGCGCTTGCCGCCACGGCTGTTGCCATAGCTGCCACGATTATCGCGACCGCCGGCACGGCCGCCGCGGGAGCCGGCCTGGTTGCCGCCACGCCCGCCACGATAGCCGCCACGACGCTCATCGCGGGTGTCGTCGTAGTTGCGCCAGTCATCGCGACGATCGCGGCTGGCACGCGGGTCGCGACGATCGCGCGACTCATTCGAACGACCGGCGCCGCTGCGGCCACCGTTGCCACGAGCGCCCTCGCGACGCTCACCACCGCGGCCGCCCTCGCGGCCTCCGCGCTCGTCAAAGCGCTTGCCGCCGCGGGACTCGCCACCGCGGGTACCACGCTCGTCACGCGAACCACGGCCTTCGCCGCCGCGACGCTCATCACGGCCACCGCGCTCGTCATCACGACCGGAATGACGGCGGTCGCCCGCACCGCGCTTGCCACCGCGCGAACCGCGGCCCTCGTCCTCGCGCTCGACACGACGACGGCCACCGCGATCCTCATCCTCGCGACGGCGGCGATGTGCCTCACCCTGGAACTGCTTGGCACGACGCTCGGCACGGTTACCGCGCGCAGGCTGCTCAGCGGCACCAGCACCAGCGCGCTCCTCGGCAGCCACCTCGCGGGCCACGCTCTCAACAGCCTCGTCCACGCGAGCCTGAACGCCCTCGCGCACGCGGGTCTTCCCGCCGCGCTTGGGACGGCTCGGACGCTCGCCGTCGCCGCGGCGCTCGTCGCGACCGCGGTTGGAACGACCGGCAACATCGCCGTAATCGTCGCCGTTGCGCTTGCCGTCGCGACGTGCCTGCTCAAGCTTCTTCTTGCTCTTGGACTTGCCGCGCTTGGTCTTCTTCTTCACCTTAAAGGCCGCAGGGTCGCGCTCGGGATCAACCGCGGGCGGATTGGGACCCACGTGCAGGTCGCCGGCCTCGTAGATGTCGGCGGTCTTGTCCATGAGCTTCTCGATCTCGTAGAACTCGTCCACGTCCTGCTCGGTCACAAACGTGATGGCCCAGCCCAGCTCGCCGGCGCGGCCCGTACGGCCAATACGGTGGATGTAGTCGGTCGGCTCGGCCGGCACGTCAAAGTTCACGACGTAGCGCACGTCGCTGATGTCGATGCCGCGAGCGAGCACGTCGGTTGCCACCAGCACGTCGACGGTACCGTCGCGGAAGGCCGAAAGGGCACGCTCGCGCTGGGCCTGGCTGCGGTTGCCGTGAATCGCGGCGGCCTTGATGCCCTTACGCTCCAGACGACGGCAGCAGCTGTCGGCGCGGTGCTTGGTGCGCATAAAGACGATGGTGCGCTCCGGGCCCTCCTTCTTGAGGAACTCGGGCAGCAAGTTGTTCTTGGCCTCGATGGACACCGGGAACACAAACTGGTCGACGGTGTCGGCGGTCGACGTGGTGGGCGCGATCTCCACGCGGGCCGGGTCGCTCACCAGGTCGGTGATCTCGCCCACGGCTTCCTCGTCGAGCGTGGCCGAGAACAGCAGCGTCTGGCGCTCGGCCGGCGTCTCGCGCACAATGCGGCGGACGGCGGGCAAAAAGCCCATGTCGAGCATGCGGTCGGCCTCGTCGAGTACCAGCACCTTGACCTCGTCCAGGTGGCAAGCGCCCTGCTCGATCAGATCGACCAGACGGCCCGGCGTGGCGACCAGAATGTCGCAGCCGTACTTGAACGCCGCGGTCTGCGGCTTGTAGCTCACGCCGCCCACGACGGTCACGGCAACGTGGCCCGTGACGTCGGCGATCTTGCTCGCGACCTCGTCGATCTGCTGGGCGAGCTCGCGCGTGGGGGTGATGACGAGCATCACGGGGCCACGGCCGTTGCCCTCGGGCTTTTTAGCACCGCGACGGCGGTTGCGGCCACCGCGCTCGCGCACGGGTTTGGGAGGAGCGATGTGCTCCAGATTGTTCATGGTCGGCAGCAAAAAAGCGGCCGTCTTGCCGGTGCCAGTCTGAGCGGCAGCAAGCAGGTCGCGGCCCTCGAGCACCACGGGGATTGAGCCGGCCTGCACGGGCGTCGGCGCCGTGTAGCCCAGGTTCTCGATGGCACGAAGCATCTCGTCGGAAAGGCCCAGCTCGTCAAAGGCGGGCAGGCTCTCGGTAGCGGACTCGACGGCCTGGGCAGCATTGGCCTCATCGGCGGCATCGAAGGCAGCCTGGGTCATGGCCTCGCGGGTCTCGTCCAGGATCTCGGCGTCGGTGACGTCGGATACAGAATTACGCATATGTTGTTGTTCCTTATCTGCACGCGCAATGGGCACGGCATGCGGCCGCGCGGGCGTGCTTGGTAGTGCGCTAATACATACAAAAACGGGTGCGCACAGAGAGGACGTTGCTCAGCACGCTGGCGATCGCTTTGGCAGCCCTATCACGCGCCGTCCAGACGCAGCGGCCCTAAGCGATGGAGCAGATTCGCCGCGGGTTAGTATACCCGTGCTTCGCATGCCCCCACGTAAACCACAGATGACGGAGCGGACGAGACGGGCCTGGGCCGATTGTCTCAATCTGTAACAGTTACGAGACAAAACCGGGTCTACACGTTACAGATTGAGACGAACTCAAACATCGCAAAACATAATCTCGATCTGTAACAGTTAGAGGTCATTTTCCCCGCTAGATGTTACAGATCGAGATGTTTGACATGAGCTGCCAACGATTGAGCAGCCACCCGCATCTGTAGCGAAATGTCATACATTTTCATCCCCACTGGACACCCCCAGGGGGTATGGGTGTATAGTATCGGCAGGTTAACAATTCCAACACCGAACTGCAGAAAGGAGAAACCATGGCTCAAGATAAGTTCGACGTGGGCGGCATGACATGCGCCGCCTGCCAGGCGCATGTGGATCGCGCCGTGAGCAAACTCGACGGCGTCCAAAGCGTCGCGGTCAACCTGCTCGCCGGTTCCATGATGGTCGACTACGACCCCGCGCAGGTCACCTCCGACGACATCTGCACCGCTGTCGACCGCGCGGGCTACTCGGCCTCGCCCATCAGCACGGGCACCGACGCTGTCCAAAGCGGAAGTGCGCAAGCCAGGTCCGGCGCCGCGCATATGGAGTCACCGACCAAAAAGTTGGAGGCCGCCGCCTCTGCCATGCGCACCCGCCTCATCGTCTCGATCATCTTCCTCATCCCGCTGTTCTACATAGGCATGGGGCACATGCTCGGTTGGCCACTGCCCGGCGTCTTCACCGACCATGCCCACAGCATGACGCTCGCCCTCACCGAGCTCGTCCTGCTCATCCCCATCGTCTATGTCAACGACGCGTACTTTATCAATGGGTTTAAATCGCTCGCGCACGGCGCGCCTATCATGGACGCCCTCATCGCCGTGGGCGCCACCGCGTCCATCGCCTGGTCGCTCTACGCCATGTTCATCATGGCCGACCAGCTAGCCGCAGGTCAGGTGCACGAGGCCATGATGACGAGCATGGACAACCTATATTTTGAGAGCGCCGGCACCATCCTGTCGCTCGTCACCGTGGGCAAATACCTCGAGACGCGCAGCAAGTCCAAAACCGGCGGCGCTATCGAGGCGCTCATCGACTTAGCACCCAAGACCGCGACCGTCGTGGCCGAGGACGGTATCGAGGCCACCGTCGACGTCGATGCCATTCTGCCCGGCCAGGTGCTGCGTGTGCGCCCCGGCGAGTCCATCCCCGTTGACGGCGTGGTGCTCGATGGCAGCTCGGCCGTGGACGAAAGCGCGCTCACCGGCGAATCCATTCCCGTGGAGAAGACCGCCGGCGACACTGTCAATGCGGCCACGGTCAACCGCACGGGCTCGTTTACCTTCCGCGCCACGCGTGTGGGCGCCGATACGTCGCTCGCCAAGATTATCCAGCTCGTCGAGGACGCCAACGCTACCAAGGCGCCCATCGCCCGCATGGCCGACAAGGTCGCCGGCGTGTTCGTGCCCGTGGTGTTCGTGATTTCGGCCGCAACCTTTGCGGTGTGGATGGCACTGACCGGCAGCATAAACGAGGCGCTCACCTCCGCCGTGGCCGTGCTGGTGATCAGCTGTCCGTGCGCACTGGGTCTGGCCACGCCCGTCGCCATTATGGTGGGCACCGGCAAGGGCGCCGAAATGGGCATTCTGTTTAAGAGCGCCGAGGCGCTAGAGAACCTGCGCAGCGTGGGCGCCGTGGTGCTCGATAAGACGGGCACCGTCACCCGAGGCAAGCCGGCCGTGACCGATATCGTGGTTGCCGCACGTGCCGACGGCTCGCCCACCATGAGCGAAAAGGCGCTGCTCAAGCTGGCCGCCGCGTTGGAGCGCTCGAGCGAGCACCCGCTGGCCGAGGCGATTATGGCCGAGTGCGAGTCGCGCGGAATCGTCGCGCGCATGGTCGAGGACTTTGCTGCCGTGCCCGGTCGTGGCGTTACGGCACGCGAGGGGCAAAACGCCATTGCCGCTGGTAACGTGTGCCTGATGAACGAGTTGGGCGTTACCGTGCCCGCGGGTCTTGCCGAGCAATTTGCTGCCGAAGGCAAGACGCCGCTGTTCTTTGCCAAGAACGGCGAGCTTGCCGGCACCATTGCCGTGGCTGACGAGGTCAAGGAGACGAGCGCCGAGGCCATCGCCGCGCTCCGCAAGCTCGGCGTCGACGTGCGCATGCTCACCGGCGACAACCGCGTCACTGCCGAAGCAATCGCCCACCGTGTGGGACTCGACCGTGCGCAGGTCATCGCCGACGTCCTGCCCGCCGACAAGGAACGCCACGTGCGCGAACTGCAGGATGCGGGCAGCAAGGTCGCCATGGTGGGCGACGGCATCAACGACTCCCCCGCCCTGGCGCGCGCCGACGTGGGCCTTGCCATTGGCACCGGCGCCGACATCGCCAAGGAGGGCGCCGACGTGGTACTCATGCGCAGCGACCTCATGGACGTCGCCCGCGCCATCGAGCTTTCGCGCGCCACGATCCGCAACATCAAGCAGGACCTGTTCTGGGCGCTGTTCTACAACGGCATCGGCATTCCGCTGGCGGCGGGCGTGTTCTTCCCGCTCACCGGATGGCAGCTCTCGCCGATGTTTGGCGCTGCGGCCATGAGCCTGTCGAGCGTGTGCGTCGTAAGCAACGCTCTACGCCTGCGAACCTTTAAGCCGAAAGTGGCAAAATAGGCTCACCATTAAGTCCATTTAGAACGGGTTTTCCAGGTGCCCGAGATTGACCTGAAAGAGGAGCGACGCGTACTTTGGTACGCGAGCGACGGCTTGAAGGTCAAGGTCGGGTGCCTGGGAAAGCCGACATAACAGAGAGGAATACCCATGCGTTACACAATCAAGACTTCCGGCCTCATGTGCGGCCACTGCGACGCTACTGTCGAGACGGCACTGCTCAACGTTGCCGGCGTGACCGACGCCGATGCCGATCACGAGACTCAGACCGTACAGGTGGAGTGCGCCGACACCGTGACCGCCGAGCAGCTTGCTGCCGCCGTCGAGGGCGCCGGCGAGAAGTTCCACGCCCTGTCCGTAACCGCCGCGTAGCAGCTACCAGAGACATTCGACCCCATCGACCAGAAACGAGGACCCGCCATGATGGCAGACCATAAATCGGTGACCCGCATGCTCAAGACGGCACGCGGTCAAATCGACGGCATCCTGCGGATGGTCGAGGAGGACCGCTACTGCGTCGATATTTCCACGCAGCTCATGGCAACGCAGGCGCTCCTCGCGCGCATTAACGCCGACGTGCTCAAGGCCCACATTGAGGGCTGCGTCGCCTCGGCCATCGAATCGGGCGACGAGGAGCTCAAAGCCGCCAAGCTCGCCGAGATCGAACGCGTCGTCGACAAACTCGCCAAGTAATTGGTGCAATGGGGACAGGTACGTTTGCACCACATTGGTGCAGATGAACTTGTCCCCCTTGCTCTAAATCGGGTATAAAGGCGTGCAGCATATCGAATGAAAGGCAATGTGCATGAATGACTTTATGAAGGGTCGCAACGGCGCCGATGAGCTCACCATCGTGATGGGCTTTGCCGGAATCGTCATCGCGATGATCGGATCGATGGCCCGTATCCAGTGGCTCAGCTGGATCGCCATCGCCGTGATCGTGTTGGGCGTGCTGCGCGGCCTGTCCAAAAACATCGACGCGCGCCGCAAGGAGAACGATGCCTTTGTCGCGGCGACCGCAAACGTCCCCGGCCTAGGCAAGTTCGTCGCCAGCTTGGGCGGCGGGACTGCGGCCGCCAACGCCTCGCGTGCGGCCGGCACCAGCAAGGAAGACTTTGAGCGTGCCAAGCGCACGGCCAAGAAGATGTGGAAGGGCCGCAAAACCACGGCATACCTCAAGTGTCCCAACTGCGGCCAGATGCTCTCCGTCCCCAAGGGCAAAGGCAAGATCCGCGTCACCTGCCCCAAGTGCCACGCCAAGATGGAAACCCGCTCTTAGCGCCCGCACGCGGGACAAATTAATCAGGTTTGTTTGTCCCAAATCTTAAGTATTTGTTCGATAAAAAAGCCGAGGCCTCGTGTTGAGACCTCGGCTTTTTGTATGTGGCAACGGAGCTACACCTTTGTCACACCTATGCCACACCGTCGCGGGCGAGCTCCTCGGCCAGCGCCTCGGCCGGCATGGCCATAATCGCGTCGAGCTCGGCGTCCACCTCGGGAATACGCTTTACCTTGAGCTTGCGTACCAGATCACCGCGACACATCACATGTATCGGCTCACGCAGAGCGCACAGGTCATCGAGCGGATTCTTGCGCGTCACCAGAATATCGGCGGCCTTGCCGCACTCGATCGCACCGGTCTCGCCGCCCAGCCCCAGGAGCTCGGCATTGACCTGCGTAGCCGTATGCAGCGCGAAGGCGTTGCTCACGCCGACATACTTGGCAAAATAGGCCACCTCACGCCACATGTCGTACTGCGTCACGAACGGGCAGCTCGAATCTGTGCCAAGGCCCACCTTAACGCCAGCTTCCAGCGCCGCACGAGCACTCTCGATAATGCCCGAGCACACGATGTCGCCGTTCTTCTTTTGCGTATCGGTCGAATGGGTCTTTTCCGGGTCGAGCAATACAAACGGTAGCGCCGGGCTGATCGTGCAGGTAACGCTGGGCGCACGTCCCTCGAGCTGCGTGCCCGCGGCGCCACGGTACAGCTCCAGGATCTCGGGCGTCATCGGGGCACCGTGCTCGATCGTATCGACGCCGGCCTCAAGCGCGGCCTTCACGCCCTCGGTACTCTCGACATGGGCCATAACCGGCAGGCCCACCTCGTGCGCCGCCTTGCACGCCGCCGCGGCAACCTCCACCGGCATACGCAGCACGCCCGGCTCGCCCACCTCGGTCGCATCGAACACACCGCCCGTTACGAACAGCTTAATGACGTCGGCGCCGCGCGCATACAGGTCTCGCACCTGCTCGGCTGCCTCGACGGGGCTGTTGGCCACCTGGGCGAACAAGCCCGCGCCATGGCCGCCCGGCACCGTGACGCCCGTTCCCGGCGCCACCAGGCGCGGACCCTGATACTTGCCGGCGTCGATAGCGTCGCGCACGGCAATGTCGGCAAACAACGGGTCGCCCGCGCCGCGCACCGTGGTCACGCCGCTTGCCAGCTGCTGCTGGGCACTGCCCTTGAGGATGCGGCAGACGATGGCACGGCCCACGGGATTATCGAGTTTCTTCATCAGCGCTCCCGCATCGCCGGCCGAGACAGGCTTGCCCGAGCCGCACAGGTGCACGTGCATATTGATGAGACCGGGCATGAGATACGCACCACCCAGGTCGATAACCTCGGCACCTGCAGGCGCCTGCGCCACAGCACTCGGCCCCATCCAGGTGATGACGCCGCGCTCAACAGTCACGGCCATATCGGGTTGCGGCTCCATATGCTCCGAACCATCCAGAATGGTCGCATTGATAAACAACGTGGAACGATCGGCAGATGCCATATCGAGCTCCTCCCTCACGATTAACTTGAACATTTGTCCATTATCACCTAGTCCCGCTGGATTGCTGCAGACGCATCGGTTAACGGAAGGAAGAGAGGATGTGGGGGACGGAATACGTTGCAGTCCCATCCCAGCGGCACTAGGGAAATCTCTCGATCTATAACAGGTACAGGGTTATTGGGCCCCCTGATGTTACAGATCGAGACATTCGGTCGACGTTTCACCGGCTTGTCTCGATCTGTAACAATTACGAGCTCAAACAAACTCTAAACGTTACAGATCGAGACAAAACCTCTCAGCGCCCATACCACTGGCATCTCCACTCCTCAGCCAATTCAACCTGCCGAGGAATACCCGCCAGCCTCATTTTCTCGACTAGCTTCCCCGGGTCTTTGAGTTCGTTAAACGTAAACCGAAGCACCTTATGCCCGAGCATTGTCAGATGAGATTCCCGCTGACGCTCTGCCACGAATGGGTCAACCGACTCCCGACCCTCGCCGCTCTGCAAGGTGTACTTCCCCTTTCCGTCGAGCTCGCCGATGACACACGTCCCGTCCTCGAGCCGCCAAAAATAGTCGACGCGAAACACCTGGCTCGGATCGAGCGGGTCGCGAAACTCCACCTGCAGCTCCGGAACCGGAAAGCCGTACGCAATAAAGAATGCTCGGAACCGAGACTCGCCGCCGTTTTCAGACAGCCCGTCCGCATACGACGCAATCACCTGTGCCCTGCGATACCCTCGCCTGCCCTCGCAATCGGCGCGGAGGCGCTCGCACAAATCCCCACGTGATACGCCTTTCGCCCGCAGTGCAGAATCGGCAATCGCCAACCCATAGGAGAACGGCGCACGCAGTAGGCAATCCTCCACCGTGCGCCAAAACGACGTCACCCGCACGCCATCAACATGCTCGAGTGCGCCCGCCATCTGCGGACGCAACAACCTGCACCCGCCGCTCAACGTCACCGAACAACCCGTCTTAACAAGAAAACGCGACCCAAGCAGATCATTCGGCACCTCCAGACCCCACAAAAGCGCCGCGTCATAGCCCCAAAACGCCCAATCGGGATGAAACTCTGCAAGCCCTTTGATGGTACGCAGCGTTCGCTCCGCCGGCGTCAGCACACCCCAATCATGTTGAAAGCAGAACAAATACGGCTCGGGTTCCGCGATATCGTCGGTTCCAACATGGCGTCGCATCCACATGAGCTCGGTATTGTCATGCGTTGCGAGCAGCGCACCTTGCTCGGTCGCCTCCGTGAGCCTGGCAAGCATCCTATTCCGCGCCAAGGTGTTACGTGTCGTCTGCTTGTGTTTAAGAACGGTATTAGACACTTCCATCACCACCACATCGGACAAATAGACCATCGCCACCGTTGCCTCCGCTGACAAATGTCTTGATCTGTAACAGGAAGACAGTCTTTGGGCCTCTAGTTGTTACAGATCGAGATTTTCAGTCGTGCGTCCAACCTTTGTCTCAATCTGTAACAGGTAGGTCGAATTTGGGCCTGTAGATGTTACAGATTGAGACATTCCCCCAACCAGGTGCCAAACGTCTCGGTCTGTAACAGTTAGACGTTCTCCAGGCCCCCAAACGTTACAGATTTAGACAAACCAGCGGCACCCAAGCGTTCGTCTCGATCTGTAACAGGTAGACCGGTTTTTTGTCCCTAAACGTTACAGATCGAGACAAATAGACACGCGGCGGCGCTGCGACAGCCCATCCCCTACTCCCACTCCTGCTCGTAGATGTTGAGCGACTTTACGTACCGCCCCTGGGCGCCCATGATGTCGCGGACCAGGCGCAAAAAGAAGCTGATGCATGAGGTGTCGAAGCCATCTTCCAGGTCTTCTGGATGAACGGCGCCAGGCCCGTCGACCGCCGTGTCACTCAGGCGTGCGATGTCATACAGATAGAGTTGTCCCGCCGTCAGCCAGACATCGTCGACGCAGGCGAGGCGCACCGCAATCGCTCCGTCGCTCCAATGCTCCTTTTGCACGATATGCGGGTCGTAGACATCAAAGCGACAGTCGGTGCGCGTGTCCTTCAGCGCGACCATACCAGTCGCAGGATCCTTGTCCAAAATGCCAAAGCGCGAGAAATACTGCGTGTCGCGTACCTGCTCGAGCCGCTTGAGCGAGGCAGGCGAAAGCGATGTCGGCGGCTCTTCAACATACAGCTCGAGCAGCGTCTTGCCATGGCGATAGGGGCGCTCGAAGAGCAGCCAATCGGTAAATGCCATGTTGTAGGCCATGATTTCGTTTTGCGAAGGCTCGGTGCAATAGCTGAGCCACGGGTCGACAATGATCTCGAACTGTTCGCGCGCCGGCTCCAAAAACTGGAACTTCCGTAGCATCCAAAAATGGGCCATGTCGGCAATATCGTTGCCGACGGCTTCGGCTAGCTGCGCTCGGTCTAAAGCGTGGTCAGTCATGGCATCCTCCTCAAACTGATGGACCTCAATTTGAGCTTACGAGGAGGGTGGTCGGCCACGGCCAGCGCGGGTAAAATAGGCCTCCGGCTGCAAACCAGATGCTAACCAAACACTTGGCGGGACACTTGACCGAATGAGCGCACCGCAAAGAAACCGCAGGTAGACATAGACAGCCAACCCGCCCTTTTGAGCCAGATGCCCGCAGTCACCACAGAAACAACAGGTGACCACAGCCCAAAAAGTCGACAAATGAACACCCGCACGTCAGCAAACGAACAAATCGTTCGCAAAGAGTGTCCCCAACGACTAGACAAAAAAATGACTAGTCATTGGGGACGTTCTTGAATGACTACCTTACAGCTCCAGCGCGTCTGCGACTTCGGCAGCGCAGGCCAGGGCATCGGCCATGGCGTTCACCACGAGCGAGCTGCCGTTGCGGGCGTCGCCAGCGACAAACACCGGCGTGGCATCCGCAGCAACGCCATCCACGCGAGCCGCACGATGCGAGCCCTCGGCAGCCATCACCGGCAGCGGACGGCCCGCCGTGGCAACAGGCACGCTCACTGCATCGAACACACCGTGCTCCGGGCCCGTAAAACCGCAGGCGATGAGCACCAGCTGGGCCGGCACCTCGTGCTCGGAGCCCGCGATGCGCTCGGGCTTGCCAGCCGACCAATCCAGATCGACCACGCGCAGGCCCGCGGCCGCGCCCTTCTTGTCCAACAGTACCTCGAGCGTATCCACACCCCAAGCGCGCATCTCGCCGCCCATGGTAGCGATGGCCTCCTGCTGGCCGTAATCGGTCTTCTTCACGTTGGGCCACTGCGGCCAGGGGTTGCTCGCCGCGCGCGCATCAGGCGCCGCCGGCAAGAACTCAAACTGGCGCACGCTACGCGCACCCTGACGTACCGCGGTGCCCACGCAGTCGTTACCGGTATCGCCGCCGCCAATGACCACAACGTCCAGGCCACGCGCGTTCACCGCGGGCTCGCCGCCGTCGAGCACCGAGACGGTCGAAGCCGTCAGGTAGTCCACCGCGTACACCACGCCCGGGGCATCCACGTTCGCAGCCGAAAGCCCACGCGGAGCACGAGCACCGGCAGCCACCACGACGGCGTCAAAGTCATCGAGCTCGGCCGTCACCGCAGGGTTAGTAACGTCGACAGCCAGCTCAATCACAATGCCCAGCTCACGCATGAGCGCCACGCGACGCTCGACCACGGACTTCTCGAGCTTCATGTTGGGAATGCCGTACATGAGCAGGCCGCCCGGACGGTCGTCGCGCTCAAACACCGTCACGCGGGCGCCGCGACGTGCAAGCTCCCATGCCGCCACCAGACCAGCAGGACCGGAGCCCACCACGGCAACCGTGGGCGCGCCCTCCCCCGCCGGCTCAAAGCGACGCGGACCGCCATTTGCCCACTCATGGTCGCTGATCGCACGCTCGTTGTCATGGATCGTCGTGGGCTGGCCATCGACCGAACCCAGGTTGCACGCGGCCTCGCACAGCGCCGGGCACACGCGACTCGTGAACTCGGGCATGGGCGAGGTGAGCGACAGACGCTCGGCAGCCTCGTCCCAGCGGCCGCGGTACACCAGCTCATTCCACTCGGGAATCAGGTTGTGCAGCGGGCAGCCGCTCGGGCGTGCCTTGCCAAAGCTCGCGCCCATCTGGCAAAACGCCACGCCGCACATCATGCAGCGGCTCGCCTGGGCACGGCGTGCGTCGTCGTCGAGCTCCACGTACAGCGGATCGAAATCGCGGCTGCGCTCCTCCACGGGGCGAAGCTCGTGGGTCACGCGATCGATATCAAGAAAAGCACCGGGCTTACCCATGGCACTTACGCCTCCTTCTTGGTCGAAGCAACAGAGCTGGCAACGGCCACGGGCGCAACACCTGCGACAGCCGCTCCGCCCGCCACGTCAAAGCGGGCAACATCAGCAGCGTCGGCGCGACCGGTCACAATGTCAAACGCCAGCTCCTCGGCCTGCGCATGCGTCTTGCCGGCAGCCTCGCCCGCGGCGACAATCGCCAGCACGCGCTCGTACTCGGTCGGAATGACCTTCACAAAGCGCTTGCTCATCGAGTCGAAGCTGTAGAGCAACTTAATGCCGCGCGGGCTCTGCGTCGCGTCCACGTGCTCCTGGATGAGCTCGCGAATCTGCGCCAGCTCGCCGGCCGTCGGGGCCTTGAGCTCAACGCTCTCGTGGTTCACACGGGCATCGAGCGTGCCGTACTGGTCAAAGACATAGGCCACGCCACCTGTCATGCCGGCGGCGAAGTTCTGCCCGACCTCGCCCAGGATGAGCGCCAGACCGCCCGTCATGTACTCGCAGCCATGGTTGCCGCAGCCCTCGACCACCACGGTGGCACCGGAGTTGCGCACGGCAAAACGCTGGCCGGCAAGACCGTTAATGAAGCCGCGACCGCTCGTGGCACCAAAGAACGCAACGTTGCCCACGATGATGTTCTCGTCGAACTTGTAGGTCGCATGCGGGTTGGGGCGCACCGACACCTCGCCGCCCGAAAGGCCCTTGCCAAAGTAGTCGTTGGCGTCGCCGCACACGTTGAGCGTAATGCCGCGCGGCAGGAAGGCGCCAAAGCTCTGACCGGCCGAACCATCGCAATCGATGGTGATGGAGCCGGCGGGCAGGCCCTCGGGATGCGCCTTGGTCACCGCGTTGCCCAAGATGGTGCCCACGCAGCGGTTGACGTTGGCGATATCGGCGCGGAAGCGAATCGGGCGCAGGTGCGCGCGAGCGTCGGCCGTGTAAGGCACAAACAACGTGGAGTCGAGCGTCTTGTCGAGCTCACTGTCCGCGGCCATCTGCGGCAGGAAGTGGCGACCGTCGGCGCCCGGAATATGGGCACCGAACTCGCAGGTCGCGCTCGCCAGCACGGGTGACAGATCGAGCAGGTTGGCCTTGCGGTTGCCCGGGACCTCGATCTGGCGTAAACACTCGGGATGGCCGACCATCTCGTCGATGGTGCGGAAGCCCAGGCTCGCCATGACCTCGCGCAGCTGCTCGGCTACAAAGAGCATAAAGTGCTCAACGTGCTCGGGCTTGCCGCGGAAGCCGCGACGCAGGCGGCAGTTTTGCGTCGCGATGCCGGCCGGGCAGGTGTCCTGCTGGCAGTCACGCTGCATGAGGCAGCCCATGGAGATGAGCGGCATGGTCGCAAAGCCAAACTCCTCGGCGCCCAGCAAGCAGGCGACGGCAACGTCGGTGCCGTCCATGAGCTTGCCGTCGGCCTCGAGCACCACGCGTGAGCGCAGGCCGTTTTGCAGCAGCGTCTGCTGGGCCTCGGCAAGGCCAAGCTCCAGCGGCAGACCCGCATGCCAGATAGAGTCGCGCGCAGCGGCACCTGAGCCGCCGTTGTGGCCACTGATCAAGATCTTGTCGGCAGCACCCTTGGCCACACCGGTGGCGATGGTGCCGACGCCGGCCTCGCTGACCAGCTTGACCGACACGCGCGCGCCGGGGTTGGCGTTCTTAAGGTCAAAGATCAGCTCTGCCAGGTCCTCGATGGAGTAAATATCGTGGTGCGGCGGAGGCGAAATCAGGCCGATGCCGGGCGTGGACTGACGGACCTCGGCGATCCAGGGGTAGACCTTCTTGCCGGGCAGGTGTCCACCCTCGCCGGGCTTGGCGCCCTGGGCCATCTTGATCTGAATCTCGAAGGCGCTGCACAGGTAGCGGCTCGTCACGCCAAAGCGTGCGCTTGCCACCTGCTTGATGGCGGAGTTCTTGGAGTCACCGTTGGCCAGCGGGGTCTCGCGACGCGGGTCCTCGCCGCCCTCGCCGGAGTTGGAACGGCCGTGCAGGCGGTTCATGGCGATGGCCATGCACTCGTGTGCCTCTTTGCTGATGGAGCCATACGACATGGCGCCGGTGTTAAAGCGGCGGACGATGTTGAGTGCGGGCTCGACCTCGTCGAGTGCCACCGGAGTGCGGCCACTGGCATCAAAGTCGAGCAAGTCGCGCAGGCGCACGGCACGACCAGTGCGGTGCAGGCGAGCGCTGTACTCCTTAAAGGTGTCGTAGCTGTCCTCGCGGCAGGCAGTCTGCAGCAAGTAGACAACCTGCGGATCGATGAGGTGATCCTCGCCGCCGAGCGGGCGCCACTTGGTCAGACCCAGCGTGGGCAGCTGATCGGGAGCCGGGCTCTTAAGGATGGCGAGCGCGGCGTCGTAGCGCTCGTTTTGCTCGCGCTCAACGTCCTCGACACCCATACCGCCCACACGGCTCACCGTGCCGGCGAAGTACGCGTTGACGAACTCCGGAGTAAAGCCGACGGCCTCGAAAATCTGCGCGGAGTGATAGCTCTGCACCGTGGAGATACCCATCTTGGACATGATGGAGACGATGCCGGCGGTCGCAGCCTTGTTGTAGTTGGCGATGCCCTGCTCGGCCGTCACGTCCAGGTCGCCGCGTGCCGCCAGATCGCGGATGCACGCATGCGCGTTGTACGGATAGATGCCGCTCGCGGAGTAGCCCACCAGTGCCGCAAAGTCGTGCGGGGACACGGCGTCGCCGCACTCCACCACGATGTCGGCAAAGGTACGCACGCCGGCGCGGATCAGGTGATTGTGCACGCAGCCCACGGCGAGCAGCGACGGCACGGGCACCTCGCCCGCAGCGGCACGATCGCTCAACACCACGATGTTTACGCCGTCGCGGACCGCAGCCTCAACGTCCTCTGCAAGCTGCTTGAGCGCAGCCTGCAGCGCGCCCTCGCCGGCATCGCGGCGGTACACGGCACGGAAACGACGGGTCTTAAAGCCAACACGGTCGATGGCGCAAATGCGGTCGAACTCCTCCTCGCTCAGCAGCGGACGCTCCAAGCGCACCAGCTGGCAGGCTGTACGGGAGTCCTCGAGCAGGTTGCCGTGGTTGCCCAGGTAGAGCGTGGTCGAGGTGACCATATGCTCGCGAAGGGCATCGATGGGCGGGTTCGTGACCTGAGCGAACAGCTGATAGAAATAGTCGAAGAACGAACGCGTCTTCTTGGACAGACAAGCCAGCGGCGCGTCGATGCCCATCGAGGCGAGCGGGGCCTTGCCCTGCTGGGCCATGGGACGCACGACCTCGTCGACGTCATCCCAGTGATACCCGAGCTTAGCCATGCGCACGGCGGCGGGTACCTCGGCGTCCTCGGCGGGCGTTGCCGCGGCAGGCCTATCGAGCACGTCGACGGTCAGCGTCTCCTCGGCAATCCAATCACGGTAGGGCTTTTCCTTGGCGTAACGGGCGCGCAGCTCGTCGTTGTAGATGACGCGCCCGCGGGCAAAATCGACCTCGAGCATCTGGCCCGGCCCCAGACAGCCGCTCGTCAGGATGTTCTCGGGGCTCACCTCGATGGTGCCCACCTCGCTTGCCAGCATAAAGCGACCGTCGCGCGTCACATAATAGCGGGCGGGACGCAGGCCGTTACGGTCGAGGGCGGCGCCCAGGGTACGGCCATCGGTAAAGGCGATAGCGGCAGGACCATCCCACGGCTCCATGAGCATGGACTGGTAAGCGTCGTAGGCGCGGCGCTCCTCACTCAGGTTGTCGTTGTGGTCCCACGGCTCGGGCAGCAACATGGACGCGGCACGCGTGAGCGGACGGCCGTTCATGACCAAAAACTCGAGCACGTTGTCCAGAATCGCGGAGTCGGAACCCTCGCGGTTGATGATAGGCATCACGCGCTCAAGGTCGTGCTGCAGCACAGGGCTGTACAGGTTGGGCTCGCGGGCGCGGATCCAGTTGACGTTGCCCTTGAGGGTGTTGATCTCGCCGTTATGGATGATAAAGCGGTTGGGGTGCGCGCGCTCCCAGCTGGGCGTGGTGTTGGTGGAGTAGCGCGAGTGGACGAGCGCCACAGCCGTCTTGACGGCGGCGTCGTTGAGGTCGATGAAGAAGCGGCGCATCTGCGTGGCGACCAGCATGCCCTTGTACACGATGGTGCGCGAGCTCATAGAGCACACGTAGAAGATCTTGTCGCGCAGGGCAAACTCGGCGTCGGCCTTCTTTTCGATGGTGCGACGGCACACGTACAGGCGACGCTCAAAGGCATCGCCGGCGGGCGTGTCGTCGGGGCGGCCCAGGAAAGCCTGCAAGATGGTGGGCATGCAGGCGCGGGTCGTCTCGCCCAGGTCGTGCGGGTCGACCGGCACCTCGCGCCAAAAGAGCAGCGGCACGCCGGCCTCGGCGCAGCCTTCCTCAAACACGCGGCGGGCATCCTCTACGCCCTTGTCGTCCTGCGGGAAGAACAGCATTGCCACGCCATAGTCGCCCTCTGCCGGCAGAATCTGGCCGCACTTTTGAGCCTCTTTACGGAAAAAGTGATGCGGAACCTGGAACAGGATGCCAGCGCCGTCGCCGGTGTTCTTCTCGAGTCCCGTGCCGCCGCGGTGCTCCAAGTTGACCAGAATGGACAGTGCATCGTCCAGAATCTGGTGATGGCGCTCACCGTTGATATCGGCAAGCGCGCCGATGCCACATGCATCGTGGTCGAATTCGGGGCGATAAAGGCCCTGCTGCTGAGCGGAATCTGCCTGCATCGCGATCCTCCCCTAGAAATTTAGACAGTCAGTTGACTAGGCATACTAGGAGCATCGCCGGCCCGCTGTGTTTCCCGCCCGTTTCGAAACAATCGCGTAACGCACGCAATTATTTTGTTAGTCGTCGTTAACTTTAAAGTCCAAAACGGGTATCCTTTGCGGCGTCAAGCAAACGGCACGTCGCCCATACACAGGAATCGACCATGCTCAACCATCTCAAACAACACTTTGGCTCCCGACGCACCGGTGGTCACGGAGGCCTAGACATTGCGCGGCATATCGGCCCCGGGCTGCTCGTGACCGTCGGCTTTATCGACCCGGGCAATTGGGCCTCCAATATGGCCGCGGGCTCGCAGTTTGGCTACGCGCTGCTGTGGATCGTCACGCTGTCCACGATTATGCTCATCGTGTTGCAGCACAACGCGGCACACCTGGGTATCGCCACGGGCATGTGTCTTGCCGAGGCCACGACGCGCCACCTGCCCCGCCTCGTAGGGCGTGTGATACTCGGTAGCGCATATCTAGCCACGATCGCCACCGCCATGGCCGAAGTCCTGGGCGGTGCGATCGCGCTTCGAATGCTCTTTGGGCTGCCCGTGCGTGCGGGCTGCGTCATCGTGGCGGCAGTATCGATGGCGATGCTCATGACGAGCTCCTACAAACGCGCCGAACGCTGGATCATCGCCTTCGTGGGCGTGGTAGGACTCTCGTTTTTGGCCGAGCTTGCGCTGGTCAAGGTCGACTGGCCGCAAGCCGCCGCAAGCTGGATCACGCCCAGTATGCCCACTGGCTCGGCAGCGATTATCGTAAGTGTCCTAGGCGCGGTCGTTATGCCACACAATCTCTTCCTGCACTCCGAGGTCATCCAATCCATGCACTTCGAAGGCCAAGGCGAGCAAGTTATCGAAGAACGTCTGCGCTACGAGCTCTTCGACACGCTCTTTTCGATGGGCGTGGGCTGGGCAATCAACTCGGCCATGGTCATCCTGGCCGCAACGACCTTCTTTGCGCACGGCATTGTCGTAGACGACCTCGCCGTCGCAGCGGCCACGCTCTCCCCCATCTTGGGCCCGGCGAGCTCGACCATCTTTGCGGTAGCGCTGCTGTTCGCGGGATTATCGAGCAGCGTGACAGCGGGCATGGCGGCGGGAACCATCACTGCGGGCATGTTCGACGAGGAATACGACATCCACGACCGACATTCCTCGGTCGGGGTGGCGGCCTGTTTCGCCGGAGCAGTGGCGGCGTGCCTAGTCGTCCCAAATCCTTTTGAAGGTCTCATCTGGAGTCAGGCACTGCTGTCGCTTCAACTGCCGATTACGGTCTTTGTGCTCATACGGCTCACCAGTTCACCCCGCGTCATGGGCAAATTCGCCAACTCGCGTCCACTCAACGCGCTGCTTGTAGGGATCGGTGCCATCGTGACGATTCTCGATGTCGTGTTGTTGACAGGAATGTAATGGGACGAGCACCTACCCAGGCAAACGTCTCGATCTGTAACAGATAGACCAGTTTTTGATGTCTAGATGTTACAGATCGAGATCATTCCGAGGGACAGCTCCGTTTGTCTCAATCTGTAACACGTAGACCCCGTTTTCACTGTTAGATGTTACAGGTTGAGATCTTCTGCCGAACGGTTTTGGTTTGTCTCGATATGTAACAAGTGGGCCCAATTTCCACTTCTAGATGTTACAGATCGAGACATTTCTTCAGCTCCAACCTTTTGTCTCAATCTGTAACAGATAGGCCCGTTTTGAGCCGCCACATGTTACAGATTGAGACAAACGGTCGGCCAGACTCACGACAGACAGGATCGGCTAACAGCAGCCGTGATCCCTTGGGGACGGAGGAAAAGGGCCCCGGCCGTGAATTCGACCGGGGCCCTTGGACAGAGCTCTGTATGGCTAATCGCCGTGTGCCTGCGAGCTACTCCTCGACGAGCTCAAACTGATCGGGACCGACGCCGCACACCGGGCACACATAATCCTCGGGCAGCTCGGGCGTATCGACCTCAACCTCGTAACCGCAAACGACGCACACGAACTTATACGTCTTCTTCTCCTCAGCCATGATGTTCTCCTCTCGAACGTGACTGGTGATGTACTTCATTTATCAGTATAGATTCTCAATAATATAATGCAAGTATTTTTAAAACATTTCTAGCCTTGATACGAGGACGCCTTCGGAGGCGTCTTGCCCTTTAGGACCTTGTGATAGTAATCGTAGGTGAGCGGCGTCTCGTCACTCAGGCGTTCGGCATCCTCGACCTCGCCGATAAACAGTAGATGCGTGCCCACATCCACAGTGTCGATCAAACGGCAGCTAAACAGGGCCGCCGCATGCTCGGGCACATAGGGCATGCCCAGAGCCGTCTCGCGGGTCTCGTATTTGGCAAACTTGTCATAGTTGCTGCTGGTGCGAAATCCAAAGTTGCCAATGTAGAGCATATCCGCCGTCTGGTCGATCACGGTCAGCGCAAAGGCCTTGGCAGTCTCGATCACGCCAGCGGTCACATTTTCCTTGTTTACGGCAACCGAGATGCGAGGCGGTGCTGCCGTCACCTGCACCGCCGTGTTGATGACGCAGCCGGCACGCTGCCCATCGGCCGCGGCGCTCACCACATACAGGCCACTCGGCATGGTAAAGAACGCAGTTTTGTCCATAACAAGTACTCCCCTAACCCGGGATTGAACCTTAAGGCTGTATGTACCCATAAAAAGCGGCGCCCATAACGGACGCCGTCTTTTGGAAATATATGGCAAAACAGCAAGGAAGACGGGGCGGGCGCGGTAGGGCACCTTCCCGTGAACTCGCTCCTAGCGGTTGCGCTCCTTGAGGGCGCGGTCAATCTCGCGCTGGACATCGCGCTTGGCCATGTCCTCGCGCTTGTCGTAGAGCTTTTTGCCTCGGCCCAGGCCCAGCAGCAGCTTTACGCGGCCGTCGGTATTAAAGTAGAGCTCCAACGGAACCAGCGCATAACCACGGTTGCGAAGTTTGCCGTCAAGAAAGTCGATCTCCTTACGGTGCAGCAGCAGACGACGCCGACGGTCGGGATCGCGATTCCACACGCCACCATGGCTATAAGGGTGGATATGCAGGCCGACGAGCCAGCACTCCCCGCCGCGGATCAGCGCGAAGGTATCGGTAATCTGGCACGCGCGCTCGCGAATCGACTTGACCTCGGTACCGCTCAGTTCAATGCCACATTCGAACGTCTCGTCGATAAAGTACTCGTGATGTGCCGAACGATTCTTGGAAATGAGCTTGCGCTCGCGCTTACTGGGCATCGCTGGCCTCCTTGACGCCGTCGGCTCCCTTGTCGGCGCCTGCGCGCTTTGCCTTGCGCTCGGCGTTAAGCTCGGCATCGCTCTCACGCACCAGCTTAATGATCGCCGCGCATGCCTCCTCGCCCACCAGGTCGCGGGCACGGACCGTCAGGCGCGTAGCCTCCTGCTTGTCGCCGTCGCTCGCAGCGTCGGTCGCACACATGATCAGGCAGATGGCGATCTCGGCCGAAGGTGAAGTCGGCACGCCTTGCAGGGCCAGTTCACCCATCACGTGGTCGTCGCTCTCATCAGCGGCATCCGGATAGGTGGTATGGATCTTGTTGAGCAGGCGCGTCGTATGCGCATCATTGGGCGCCAGGCGCAGCGCCAGACGCGCGCAGCCCACGGCAGCCGAAATGTTCTCGGTCTCGGGCTCCAAGAAGTACTGACCCAAGTTGGTGTAGGCGCGTGCGGCGCACTTACCGTCGCTCGCGCGCTCCAGCACCGAGAACGAGAGCGATGCCCACTCCTGCTTGTCCTCGAGTGCGCGGAACAGCTCGGCCAGGTCCAAGCGATAGTTACAGTTCATGGGATCCCAACGTACGGCCTGCATCAGGGCATTCCGAGCACTCACATAATCCTGCTGGCGGATGTAGGCAAACGCCATGTCGGAGTACAGGCGGTCAAAGGGAACCTCGACCTGCACCAGTTCGCGCGGATCCTTCTCCACGCGGCGATAGGCCAGGCGCTCAAACTTGCTGTCGAAGCTAAAGTACTGGCGCTTCTCCTCCGTCTTGCACTCGGCGTCGATATACTCCTCGGCGAGCTCCACCAGACGCTCCAACAGCGGCGTCGCCGTAGCCAGGTCGCCCTGCGCCAGATAGTTCTCGGCATACGTGATGTCTTCCAAGCTGATAGGCAGGTCCATGACAACTCCTCGGTCCGGGCGGCAGACTCAACGCGCGCCTTAAATATCGGTCAATACACAAAACCCGGGTCTCTTACGAGGCCCGGGCATTCAATTTTGGTAGCCCGTACCAGATTCGAACTGGTGATCTCCGCCTTGAGAGGGCGGCGTCCTAAACCGCTAGACGAACGGGCCATATGTAGCAAATGCAATGGCTGGGATGGAGGGAGTCGAACCCCCATTGACGGAACCAGAATCCGCTGTCCTGCCATTAGACGACATCCCAATGACTGCATCGCTGCGCTCGGCTGTGCCTTTGCGCAAGAAAGAAATATACGGGAAGTACCGCCGTGACGCAAGCCCCAATTTTGACTTTTTTAAAATTCAGCCAAATTGGCCTAATTTAGTCCAACCCGTGAAGGACCTGTGAAGCCGACCGCAGTACACGAAGGGCAAAACGCCGCGAGCGGTAGCCGTCAACCGTTGGCAGATTCTACCGCGAAAACGATAGCACCAGGCAACACAATCGAAGTATCAATGATCACGTAGATATCGAGGCGCCATGGACGAAGAGCTTGATTACCTATGGGAGACCCTGGGCCTCGAGATCACTGCTGACCTTTGGCCCGAACGGGACAAAATCCATCCCACACTGCGCCCCGCCATCACGGTGATGCAGGCAAACTACCGCCGTGCATCCTTTTTGATCATGCGGATGTCATGGCACGCGGGACTCCCCGACCTTAAGCGAATCCAGGCAAGCCTCGTCGAGCTGTCCGGCATGCCGACCGTCATATCCGAGGCGCGCCTGGAGCAGCGCCAGCGCGAGCGACTGCAACAGCAGCGGATTCCCTTTATCTGCCCCGGCATTCAGGCATACCTGCCCTTTATGGACGAGGAGTACTGGAGCGGCAAGCCCAACAAGCACGTAAAGGTCTACGATCCGCACGAATGGGCACAGCTCGAGGATTGAGCCGAGCGAGCCCGCCGATGGAAAACACGTCCTACCCCGATCACTCAAAACGGGTCGCACTTTCCGCAGCCGCTACAGCAACGCCTCGGCCCAGGCCGCTTCCCTAAAGCCGGGAATCGCAAAGTCGTCGCCCACCAGCAGCGGACGCTTGACCAGCATGCCGTCGGTCGCCAGCAGCTCGTAGCACTCCCGATCCGTCATGCCCGCATCCAGACGCGCCTTCAGGCCCAGCTCTCGATATTTCATGCCCGACGAATTAAAGAAGCGCCGCACCGGCAGCCCCGAACGAGCAATCCAGGTCGTAAGCTCATCAGCCGTGGGATTGTCCAAAACGATATCGCGGTCGATATACTCTACCCCGTGTTCGTCCAGCCATGCCTTGGCCTTCTTGCAGGTCGAGCACTTGGGATATTCGACAAACAGTACGGTCATGGGATTTCCTTTCTTAGAGAAAACAGGTGTCTGGAAAACTGCACATCGACGACCACTCGCGATTGCAGCCGTTATTGTAGTCAATGTCGAAGCGTAGGCAGTCGCGATGTCTCGTCTTAAGGCTAGCGCCTCGCATGGGCGCCGATTGGTCGATTCGCATGGCGCACCAACGCCGCCGCCAGCAATACCAACAGCATGGCGGTGACATAGCCCGCAGCATCGAATCCTAGATCGATAACGTCGAAATGCCTGCCGGGAACAAAGATCTTATGTACCTGATCGCCAACGGAGCAGGCGGCGAAAAAGAGCAATACGGGCACGCAACGGGAGCATACGCTCCACGGACGCCTGGAAAAGCAAACCACGACCACCGAGGCGAACAATCCGACGAAGAAAAACTCTACGGTATGGGCAACGCGACGGACGTTCGTGCCCACCCACATGCGAATGGAAACAAGTCGGCCAGACTGGACATTCGAGGCAGCCGAATCGGTGCCCCCGGTCATTCCGTTCTCCGTCTGGGCTTCACCCGTGGCATCGACAGCCTGAACGCCCGTAGCCTGGCCCTCCACCACACGCGCGGTGGACTCGCTCAGCAACGACGTCTCCACCGCATTTTGCTCCGTCAGCACCCAGATGCCCGCCAGCGTTGCAGCGAACAGAACGATCGCGATCCATCCGATTATTTGTTTTACGCGCGCCAAGGGCCAACCTCCTTTTTTGAATATCTGCGAGTGTAGCCCCAAATGGCATCGTCACCGTATCAAAATATGAATCGCAACAGGAAGCGACAAAGCGACGCAAACCCCTACCCCGCCTCGCGCATCCAGCGATCGAACGTCCCCACGCACACGCCCAGGCACTTTGCTGCCTGGCTGCGGGTTATATCGCCTGCCTCATAGCTATCGCGCACCAGCTCAAACTGAGGAGGGCACGGCTTGCGAGGTCGACCGAAACGGACCCCTCGCGCCCGCGCCGCTGCAATTCCCTCCGCCTGGCGCCGATGGATATTCTCGCGCTCCACCTGCGCCACGTAGCTCAGCAGTTGCAGCACAATATCGGCAATCAGGGTGTTGGTCACATCCGGCGCGCCGCTGGCCCTGACGCGCGTGTCAAGCAATGGCATATCCAACACCACAATGGCAACCCCGAGCTCCTTGGTAATGCGTCGCCATTCCTCAAGAATCTCGGAGTAATTACGACCAAGTCGGTCGATAGAAAGCACCACCAGCACGTCCCCGTCTCCCAGGACGTGTAGCAGCTCGCGATAACGCGGTCGATCGAAGTCCTTGCCGCTCGCATGGTCGGCATAAATATTCGCTGAGCCCACGCCATAGGCGCCCAGCGCATCCAGCTGCCGATTTAGATTCTGATCGCGCGAACTCACCCGCGCATAACCATACACCGTCGCCATCTCATCCCCGCTTTCTTGTAAACCTGCCAAAAAGGGACAGGTTTATTTTGGTAGGTTTTACCTCTCGAATAGCAGGTAAGCGGGCGGCCGAGCAGACGGCAAGGTAGCCATGATCCAAATGCGGAGGGCGGCCCCGAAAGACCGCCCTCCGCTCTCCCGCCATGAGTCGAGATTTGGCTAATGGATAAGCTTAAAGTCCAAGTGCCCACGCGTGGTATTGACGCGCGAGACCTCGATAATCACGCGCTGGCCCAGTTCATAGCGAGTCCCCGTGTCGGCGCCCGTCAGCGTAAGCGCATCCTCGTCGAACTCGAACCACTCGTTGCCCAGACTCTTGATCGAAACCAAGCCTTCGACCTGCGTCAGGTCCAAGCGCACAAAGAGGCCCATGCTGCTGACCCATGAGACCGTTCCGGCATAGCGCTCGCCCAGGCGATCCTCATAGTACTGGGCAATCTTGATCTTTTGCGTCGCATGGCTGGCGGCATCGGCCGCACGCTCCGCATCGCTGCACGCACGGCAAATCTGCGGCAGAATGCGCGGCAGCGACTCGCGCCCCTTGCCGATCAGCCGCGGCGTACGGACCAAGGCGTCCTTGCCGCCGAGCTGCTCATAGGCCAACTGCAGTTTGAGCACGCGGTGCACCACCAGATCGGGGTAGCGACGGATGGGACTCGTAAAGTGGCAGTAGCACGGCGCGGCGAGCGCAAAGTGGCCCTCGTTGCGCGGCTTGTACAGCGCGCGCTGCATGCTGCGCAGAAGCAGCGTGTTGACGAGCGGTGCGTTGGCCGTACCGGCGGCAGCATCAACTGCAGCCTGCAGCTCATCGGGACTCCCCAGGGCAATACCGGCAGCACGGCGATCGTCGATGATGCCCAGCTGCGCCAGCGCAACGGCGGCACCGTGCAGGCTATCGGGGCTCGGATCCTCATGCACGCGATAGCAGGCCTCGATATCACGGTCTGCCAGCCACTCTGCAACGCACTCGTTGGCGAGCAGCATGGCTTCCTCGATAAGCGACGTGGCACACGAACGCTCGCGCGCCACAATCTGCACGGGTACTCCGTCCTCATCCAATAGAGCGCGAATCTCGGCCGTGTCAAAATCGACTGAGCCGCGGACGCGACGAATACGACGGCGAAGTTCGGCGAGTTCGTTGGCGGCGACAAGGAAATTGCCGAGGTCGACGTTATAGCCGCGGGCGGCCTTCTCGCACGCAAGACCGCGCTCAAGCGCCTCCTCGCGCGAGGCCTCAGCAGCCGCAACATCCTCGGCCGCACCCTCCAGCACCCCATACTCCACCGCGCCGGCACGCACCAGCAGCGCCTCGGCGCCGTCATAGTCCATACGCACACGCGAGCGAATCACGCTGGGGTACGGATCGTAATGCCGCACGCGACCCTGCGCATCGAGTTCAATGTCAACGGTAAACGCAAGACGGTCCTCGTCAGGGCGAAGCGAACACAGGTCACAGGACAGGCGTTCGGGCAGCATGGGAAGCACGCGATCGGCCAGATACACCGATGTCGTACGATGGCGAGCCTCAAGATCGATATGCCCGTCCCAAGCCACATAGTGAGAAACGTCAGCGATATGCACACCCAGCTTGTAGCCACCCTCGGGCGTGCGCTCAAGCGAAATGGCATCGTCAAAGTCGCGCGCGTCAACCGGGTCGATCGTGATGACAAAGCGGTCGCGCAGATCGCGGCGGAGCGGGTCCTTAAGCGCCGCGGACACATCGAGCGAAAGCCCCTCGGCCTCGTCCAGCGCGGCCTCGGGATAGCTATCGGTATAGCCGTAACGTGCCATCACGTATTGAACGCCCAAATCGGGCGCGTCATCTCCGCCAATGCGGCGTTCGATCGTCACGGTGCCCGATTCCAGGCGCGTCGGGTAGGTCAAAATGCGCGCGACAACGGCATCACCCGGGTGGACGCCCAGACGATCCGCCGAGGTATCCTCGGGCAGAATGAAGAAGTCGGCCTTCAGGCGCGAATCGAGCGGCTCGATCACACCGAGCGGACCAGCGGTCTGGTACGTACCCACCACGCTTATGGCTGCGCGCTCAACCACGCCTTCGATCACGGCGCGCCGCTCACCGTGCGGGCTGTTCTTAATGCTCACGGCAACGGTATCGCCATCCATGATCTCGCGCTTACCGCGGCCCATGACCTTGTAGTCGCCGTTTTCGGTTACAACGTAGGCGCTATGCTCATGGAGCTGCACGCGCCCGGTCAGGCTCGGACGGCGTTCGCTGCGCACCGGCCCGCGCTTATTGCGAGCTCCACGCTTATGCTTGTTATTGCGCCCCATGGCGCCTCCTAACTATCGATTGCGAACTCCAAAGAGTCTACCCAAATGATCCGTTTTCCTGCCGTCCCCTAGGGATCAAAAAACGGGCCGCCCCGCAAGAGACGACCCGTTGGAAGGGATGAATTCCAGGCATGCCTACACGCGCAGGTAGCGGCGCATGGCGATGGCAGAACCAAAGAGACCGATAATCACGCCGACCAGAATCAGCGCAGCATAGGTCACCAGGTAGTACTGCATCGGCAGGGCAAACGACATCCAGCCGATGCTCTCCTGCAAACGCGGAATCATCAGATTGCGCAGCAGCTCCAGAACGCCGATGGAAAGCAGCGAGCCCAAAATGGCCTGCAGTACGCCCTCGGTGATAAACGGGCCGCGAATGAAGCCGTTGCTGGCGCCGACCAGACGCATAATCGCAATCTCACGACGACGCGCCGTGATGGACAGGCGAATCGTGTTGTTGATGAAGATGAATGCGATAAAGGTCAAAAGGCCAACGAGCACCACGGCGGCGATGCGGATGTAGTTGGTCACCTGGAACAGGCGGCTCACTTCCTCCTGGCCGTACAGCACGCTCGCGTTGACGTCGCCGTCATCCGCGATCTTCTGGAAGTCGGCGTTCTTCTTGAGCTTCTGGGCCGTGCTCTCGACCTTGGACGGATCGTCCATCTCAATTGCAAACGAAGCCGGCAGCGGGTTCTGGCCATCGAGCGCGCTCATGGTGGCGTCGGCGTTGCCCGACATCTTGCTCGTATACTCGGCCAGCGCGTCGTCCTTGTCCTTATAGGTCACGGACTTGACGTTATTCCACGTCTTAAGCTCGGCCTCAAAAGCCTGAACATCGGCCTGATCGGCGTCATCGCTAATGAACGCGTTGATGACAACCTGATCCTCGACGGTGCCGATCACGGAGTTCAGCATCGCGGAGCCCATGATGAACAGGCCGATGATAAACAGCGAAAGGAAGATCGTGATGACGGCGCCGAGCGAGGTAGTCCAGTTACGGAAGAAGTGACTGATTGCCTCTTTGAAGGAGTAGCCCACGTTAGTTGGTGCCATAGTTGCCGTAACCTCCCCTCTCCTGGTCGCGGATAACGTGGCCGCCCTCGAGGGCGATCACGCGACGGTGCATGCTATCGACCATCTCGCGGTCGTGCGTGGCGACGATCACGGTGGTGCCGGTGCGGTTAATACGCTCGAGCAGCTTCATGATGCCCAGCGAGATCGCCGGGTCGAGGTTACCCGTGGGCTCGTCGCAGATCAGCAGCGGCGGACGGTTGACCATAGCGCGGGCGACGGCGACGCGCTGCTGCTCGCCACCGGAAAGCTGGTCGGGCAGCGAGTCCATCTGATCGGCCAGACCGACCAGACGCAGCACCTCCGGCACCTGGCTGCGAATGACGCCCTTGGGCTTGCCGATGCACTGCAGGGCAAACGCCACGTTTTCGTAGGCGGTCTTTTGCGGCAGAAGCTTAAAGTCCTGGAACACGGCGCCAATCTGGCGGCGCAGGAACGGAACCTTGCGGTTCTTGATCTTCATGAGGTCCTGACCGGCAACCAAGATGCGGCCGCTCGTCGGCTTGACGTCGCGGTTGAGCGTCGACAGCAGCGTGGTCTTACCCGAGCCGGAATGACCGACCAGGAAGACGAACTCGCCCGGATAGATCTCAATGTTGATGTCGTCAAGTGCAGGCTTGTTGGGCTGTGCCGGATAGATCTTGGTGACATGCTCCATAAGGATGACGGGCTCGACACCGGCCTGCTTGGCCATCTTCTTGCGGCTGGCCTGCGGATCGATGGGCGCAAACACCGACGTAAAATCGGGGTTGTTGAGCGCGTTATCGAGGCTTGCGACCTCGGCGGCCTGATCGCTCTCGACCACCGGGGCAGCAGGCTGCGTGGGGTCGGGAATGGCGGCAAAGAGACCGGACTGCGCAGGCTGAGGAACCGGCGTCGCAGGAGCCATGGGGTCGGGAATGCCGGCCATGGTAGGCTGCGGCGTGGCGGCGCCAGCCTGAGGCTGCTCCACGCGAGCGGTCACGGCCTGAACGGGCTCAAAACCCGCCGTGCCGGAAAGCGCGACATCGCTGGTGGGATTGTAGGCAAAGGGATCGGATGCCGGCTGTGCCTGATCTGCCGGCTGAGTGGGGGCCTGAGCAACAGGCTGGCCCTCTGAATCCGGAGTGGCGAAACGACTGCCCTGGACGCCTGTCTGCGTCTTGGGGGCATCATC
The DNA here is from genome assembly GCF_003470665.1 of Collinsella sp. AM17-1. Taxonomy (GTDB): domain Bacteria; phylum Actinomycetota; class Coriobacteriia; order Coriobacteriales; family Coriobacteriaceae; genus Collinsella. The sequence goes on along the minus strand of NZ_QRJZ01000007.1, from coordinate 18,345 downwards.
GCCCGCACCGGAGGTACGGAAGTGGTTACCCACTGGTGCTCCTTATCGTCGTGCGTTTAAACTACATGAGCGCTTTGTATTTTAGCAGCATTAGCTTTGCTGCACATAAGAAGCATGGCGGGGTTTGGGTCTCACCGGCCGGGCGCAGGGTTACCTCCCAAATCGTCCTCGCGCATGGCCGGCATTTGTCCTGCTCCTGCGGAGCTGCGGACAAACGCCGGCCTGCGCTGCGGAAAGATTTGGGAGGTAACCCTGCGCCCGGCCTGCGGCTACTATGGGGCCGACGCACCAACTTGAGATGCTGCGCATACAAAATTGGAAGGGTCTGAATTGCACTTTGTTGGGATGGGCTCGTTTCCCCATGGGAACTTTGCTTGGCAGGACTCTAATTTAAATTCAGCATAAACAGGGGCGCCCTCTTTGAGGACGCCCCTGTTCTGGCTTGTTTGCGGTTGTCGACGCGATACTTTGCCTCGTCTTGCCTTATGCCAAGAACTCCTTGGTGGTCGCCACGATGTTGGCGGCGTCCAGGCCGTACTTGTGCAGGAGCTCGGCACCCGGGCCAGACTCACCGAAGGTGTCGTTGACGCCGATCTTCTTGAGCGGCGTCGGGCACTGCTCACACAGGACGTCGGCAACGGCGCTGCCCAGGCCACCGATCACAGAGTGCTCCTCGACGGTTACGACGTGGCCGGTCTTGGTGGCGCTCTTGACGATCAGGTCGGCATCGATGGGCTTGATGGTGTGCATGTTGATGACCTCGGCGTCGATGCCCTCGGCAGCGAGCTGCTCGGCGGCCTCGAGAGCCTCGCCGACCATCAGGCCGCAGGCGATGATGGTGACGTCGGCGCCCTCGCGCATGACAATGCCCTTACCCAACTCGAACTTGTAGGTCTCGGGGTCGTTGATAACCGGCGAGGCCAAACGGGCGAAGCGCATGTACACCGGACCGTCGCACTCGTAGGCGGCGCGCGTCACGGCGCGGGCCTCGACGTCGTCGGCAGGAACGATCACGGTCATGCCGGGGATGACGCGCATGAGGGCGATATCCTCGCAGCACTGGTGCGTGGCGCCATCCTCGCCCACCGAGATACCGGCGTGCGTGGCACCGATCTTAACGTTAAGGTGTGGATAGCCGATGGAGTTGCGGACCTGCTCAAAGGCGCGGCCGGCGGCAAACATGGCAAAGCTGCTCGCGAAGGCGACGCGGCCGGTGGTTGCGATACCGGCGGCAACACCCATCAGGTTGCTCTCGGCGATGCCCACATCGAAGAAGCGGTCGGGGCAGGCGGCCTTAAACTTGCCGGTCTGCGTGGCGGCGGCCAGGTCGGCGTCGAGGACCACAAAGTCGTCGTGCTCGTTGGCGAGCTCGACGAGGGCCTCGCCGTAGCTTACGCGCGTGGCGATTTTCTTGACGTCTGCCATCCTAGAGCTCCTCTCCGGCGGCCGTGAGCTCTGCCATGGCCTGCTCAAACTGTTCATCGTTGGGGGCCTTACCGTGCCAACCCACCTGGTTCTCCATAAAGGAGACGCCCTTGCCCTTCGTGGTCTCGGCGATAATGGCGGTCGGCTGACCCTTGGTGGCGCGGGCCTCGGCAAAGGCGGCGCGGATCTGGTCGAAGTCGTTGCCGTCGGCGAGCTCCACCACATGGAACTTGAAGGCGCGGAACTTGTCGGCGAGCGGCATGGGGTCGTTAACCTCCTCGACGGGGCCGTCGATCTGCAGGCCGTTATGGTCGACGATCACGCAGAGGTTGTCGAGCTGCTGGTTGCCGGCAAACATGGCGGCCTCCCAGACCTGGCCCTCCTCGCTCTCGCCGTCGCCCAGCAGGGCGTAGGTGCGGTAGTCGTCGCCCCAGTGCTTGGCGGCAACGGCCATGCCCACGGCGGCGGAGATGCCCTGGCCAAGCGAGCCGGTGGACATGTCGACGCCCGGGGTGTCATTCATGTTGGGATGGCCCTGCAGGTGGCTGCCGATGTGGCGCAGCGTCTCGAGATCCTCCTTGGGGAAGAATCCGCGCTCGGCGAGCACGGCGTACAGACCAGGCGCGCAGTGACCCTTGGAAAGCACGAAGCGGTCGCGGTCGGCCTTGCGGGGGTCGGCCGGGTCGACGTTCATTTCCTCAAAGTACAGATAGGTCATGATGTCGGCAGCGCCGAGCGAACCGCCCGGATGGCCGGACTTGGCAGCGTGCACGCCGGTGACGATGCCCTTCCTTACCTCGTTGGCAACCTTTTTGAGCTCTTCGTCGCTCATTGTGCCTTCCTTTCATCCTCATTAGACAAAATGCGCACGGCACCGAAGGTAATCCCAACACAGCCGCAATGCACGTACGTCATTCATTATGCTGGAAACTGATGGCTTTACCAGAGTTTTTATCATTATTTGAACAATTTAGCAGGCAGAACCGCTGATGAAACGGTTTATCAATGTGAACGTCTTTTGGATGGAACGCGATCGACCCTACGCGCTAATGTCCTTGAATCCCTCGCCGAAGGCTTCCGTAACGTCAGCGACCGTCACAATGGCGTGAGGATCGCGCTCGCGCACAATCGTCTTGAGGGTATTGAGCTCTCGACGGCTCACGATGACCATAATCACCGGCTTCTCGGCACCCGAATACATGCCAGTCGCCTTAAACTTGGTACAACCACGACCCAGGCCATACATGATATCGGCAGCAATATCAGGGAACTTGTCCGAGATGATGAGTACCATACGGCGCTTGTTGCCACCATCGACCACAGCATCGATCACGTAGCCGCTAATGACCATCGAAAGGCCTGCATATAGTGCGTTTTCGATTGAAAAGACCGGAGCCGACAGCGCGCATACGGCAACATCGATCGCCATGACGGTCGAGCCCACCGGCAGCGAGGTGTTACGCGAGATGATTTGGCCAATCGTGTCCGAGCCGCCGGTGTTGGCGCCGGCGCGCAACACCATGCCGTAACCGATGCCCGTAATAATGCCACCCCACATGGCGGGAAGCATCAGGTCCGCATCCGCTAGAGGTGCTACAAACGGGGCGAACAGATCGGTAAAGAAGCCCAGCAGCACAAAGCCCGTCGCGGTCTGCACCACGTAGAACATGCCGCCCTCGCGCATAACGACCAACAACAGCAAGGCGTTCATCACGATCGTCTGAATACCGACGGGAAGCGATAGGCCGCGCGATGCACCGACCGCCTGGATAATGGTGGCAAGGCCCGTAACGCCACCGGCAGCAAGGCCGTTGGGGATCAAAAACAGGTCGGTCGCAATAGCGGCCAGAGCGCACCCCAACATAATCTGGGGCAGGTCGTGAAAGAAGTTCATCGAAAGAATGCGCTTGATGTCCAGACGATATGCCATGCTGCCTCCCTCAAAAAAGCGCACCCAAACGGATGCGCTTCGAACTTCTTGCTGTATTCGATTCTACCGATTCGCCGGACAAAAACCACCCCTGCGCAGGGTTTGCTCTGGATACAAAACCACCCTGCTGGGAGGGTTTTAATCCATTTCCACATAAACCGGGCGGTTTAAGCAGACGGGGTCTCCGCATCAGCGTTGCCAGTGGCCCAGCGATGGTAGCCAATAACAAACGGGTCCAGGTCGCCATCGTCAAGAACGGCCTCGACATTGCTGGTCTCCACGCCCGAGCGCAGATCCTTGACCATCTGGTACGGGTAGAGCACGTAGCTGCGAATCTGGTTGCCAAAACCAATCGTGGTCTTGGGTCCGCGAATCTCATCGAGCGCCTCGGCACGCTTCTCGAGCTCAATCTCGTACAGGCGAGCCTTGAGGATCTGCATGCACGCGGCCTTGTTCTGGATCTGGCTGCGCTCGTTTTGGCAGGTGACCACAATGCCGCTGGGGAAATGCGTCACGCGCACGGCGGAGTCGGTGGTGTTAACGCCCTGGCCGCCCGGGCCGCTCGCGTGGTACACGTCCACGCGGATGTCATCGGGACTGATCTCGATGTCGATATCATCGGGTAGCACGGGGATGACCTCGACGCCGGCAAACGTGGTCTGGCGGCGCTTCTTGTCGTCGGTGGGGCTGATGCGAACCAAGCGGTGGACGCCGGCCTCGGCGCGCAGCATGCCAAATGCGTCCTTGCCCTCGACAGTAAAGGTCGCGCGGTCGATGCCGATGACCTCGGCTGCGGGACAGTCGTTGATGGTGACCTTCCAGCCGCGACGCTGGCAGTACTTCATGTACATCTTAAAGAGCATGAAGGTCCAGTCCTGGGCCTCCAGACCACCCTGTCCGGGCTTGATGGTCACAATGGCATCGCCGTGATCGAACTCACCGGTAAACCAGCTCGAAAGCTCAAGCTCATCGATGGCACGGGCCAGGCGCTCAGCCGTGGCTGTAGCCTCCTCGCGAAGGGCGACGGCGTCGGGGTCATCCCCCATCTCCTCGGCAAGCTCCAGCGCAGCGCGGGCATCGGAAAGCTCGCCGCGCGCGGTGTCCACGGCAGCGATATCTTCCTTGGTACGCGCGATCTCCTCCATGGTGGCACGGGCGGCGTCGGCGTCATCCCAAAAGCCAGGGGCAACACTTTTGGCCTCGAGCTCGGTCACACGGGTACGCTTCTCGTCCAGGTGGAGATACGACTCGACCTCGCCGAGCCGGTCCGCGAACGCGTCCAGCTCGGCGGGCGTTATCTCTAAAGCCTCAGCCATTAACGATTCCTGCCGTGGCAGTACTTAAACTTCTTGCCGCTACCGCAGGGGCACGGGTCGTTGCGGCCCACGTTGACGTACGGATCGTCGCTCTCGGACTTGCGATAAGTGGTCACCTTGCCACCGTTGTTGACGGCAGCCGGTCCGCCTTGGACAGCCGTGCGGGCCTGCACCTGCGCCTGCTTGCGCAGCACCGAGTCGCCGTTATCACCATCGACCTCGGCAGGACCGGAGAAGCGCGCGCCCTCGAGCGCGGGCTCCTCCTTGTGCTCCACGGCACGCGGGGCAGCCTTGATCTCGATGCGCAGAACCGTGCGCAGGTAATCCTCATACATGGTATCGACGAGTATCTGGAACGCGCCGTAGGCCTCGGTCTTGTACTCAACCAGCGGGTCGCGCTGGCCAAAGCCGCGCAGGCCGATGCCGGTCTTAAGGTAGTCCATCTCCTGCAGGTAGTTCATCCAGCGGGTATCGATGACGCGCAGCATGACCTGGGTGTTGAGCTCGCGCATCAGGTCCTCGCCCAAGCGCTCGGCCTTCATGTTGTAGCACTTCTCTACGTAAGCCAGGACATCGGCAGCCAGGGCCTCATAATCCTCGTCGGGGAACTTCGGCGTATCGATGTGGCCGGTGAGCTCCACAACCCACTTGCGCAGGCCCTCCAGGTCGCGCTCGCCATCGTGACTGTCCTTGGTGCAGAACTCCTGCACGCAGCGGTACACGGTGTCGTGCATGACCTCGGTGATGTGGTCGGTCAGGTCCTTGCCGTCCAGAATCTTATTGCGCTCGGCGTAGATGACCTGGCGCTGCTTGTTCATGACGTCGTCGTACTCAAGGACGCTCTTACGCATGGAGAAGTTGATGCTCTCGACCTTGTGCTGGGCGCTCTCGACGGCCTTGGAGATGATCTTGTGCTGGATGGGCATGTCGTCGCCCATGTCGGCCGTGACCATCATCTTGGAGACGCGGTCCATCTTGTCGCCGCCGAACAGGCGCATGAGGTCGTCCTCGAGCGACAGGTAGAACTGGGTCTCGCCTGGATCGCCCTGACGGCCGGAACGGCCGCGCAGCTGGTTGTCGATACGGCGGGACTCATGGCGCTCGGTGCCGATGACGGTCAGGCCGCCGGCGGCAAGCACGCGCTCGCGCTCGGCCTTGCAAGTCTCCTTGGCCTCGGCGTTAAACTGCTCGAGCTGCTCGGGCGTCACGTCCTCCATGGTCAGGCCCTCGTACTCCAGGCGCTCGCGCACCAGCTCGTCGGGGTTGCCGCCCAGCAGGATGTCAGTACCACGACCGGCCATGTTGGTGGCGATGGTCACGGCGCCGTAGCGTCCGGCCTGGGCAACGATGTGGGCCTCGCGCTCATGGTGCTTGGCGTTGAGGACCTCGTGAGCGATGCCGCGCTTGGTAAGGGCGGCGGACAGCTTCTCGGAGCTCTCGATGGAGACGGTGCCCACCAGGACCGGCTGGCCCTTGGCATGACGCTGCTCGACATCGTCGGCGACGGCGTTGTACTTGGCCTGAATGGTGCGGTACACCAGGTCCTCGTGGTCCACGCGCTGCACGGGCTTGTTGGAGGGGATGACCTCGACGGGCAGCTTGTAGATCTCGCGGAACTCGGCATCCTCGGTAAGTGCCGTGCCGGTCATGCCGGAAAGCTTGTCATACAGACGGAAGTAGTTCTGCAGGGTAATGGTGGCCAGCGTCTGGTTCTCCTCGCGCACGAGCACACCCTCTTTGGCCTCGATGGCCTGGTGCAGGCCCTCAGAATAGCGGCGGCCCTCCATGATGCGGCCGGTGAACTCGTCGACGATCTTGACCTCGCCGTTGGTGACTACGTACTGCTTGTCGCGGTGGAACATGTACTGGGCCTTCAGCGCCTGCTGCAGGTGGTTGACCAGCTGGCCGGAGAGATCGGCATAGATGTCATCGATACCCAGGCGGCGCTCGATTTTCTTAAGGCCGCGCTCGGTGGCGGCGATGGTGTGCTTGGCCTCGTCCATGACGTAGTCGCCCGTGGGCTCCACGTCCTCGGTGGCGGTAAGCATGTCGTGCGACACGTCCTCGCCGCGCTCAAGGCCACGCACAGCACGCGCGAAGTCCTTGTAGGTACTGGCGGACTTGGTGCCAGCGCCCGAGATAATGAGCGGCGTCCTGGCCTCATCGATCAGGATGGAGTCAACCTCGTCGACGATGGCGTAGTTGTGGCCGCGCTGCACGCGCTGCTCGGGACGGGTAACCATGTTGTCGCGCAGGTAGTCGAAACCGAACTCGGAGTTGGTGCCGTAGGTGACGTCTGCCTGGTAGGCCGGACGCTTGAGCTCGAGCGGCATGTTGTTCTGGAGCAGACCGACGGTCATGCCCAGGTACTTATAGATGCGGCCCATCCACTCGGAGTCACGCTTGGCAAGGTAATCATTGACAGTAACGACGTGCACGCCCTTGCCGGCAATAGCGTTGAGATAGCCGGCCAACGTGGAGACGAGGGTCTTACCTTCGCCGGTCTTCATCTCGGCGATGTGGCCCTCGTGCAGTGCCATGGCGCCAATGAGCTGCACGTCAAAGTGGCGCATACCCATGGTGCGCTTGGAAGCCTCACGCACGGTGGCAAAGGCCTCGGGGAGCATGTCGTCGAGCGACTCGCCGTTGGCGTAACGCTCGCGGAACTTATCGGTCTGGCCGCGGAGCTCCTCCTCGGTCATCTTCTCAAACTGGGGCTCAAGACCGTTGATCTGGTCGACGATCTTGTAGTAGCGCTTAAGGTCCTTATCGGATCCAAAGGACAGCAGCTTTGACATGAATCCCATGTGGTTTTCCTTTTTGGCCATCGCCCACGCCGTGCAGCTGCGGGCGAGTTAAACACAGATGATTGTACTTTAGCCAAACAAGGCGCGGCCTATACGGTCGACCTCGACCGCCACGTAATAACTACGACCAACCTGCCACAATGGGACAGGTTAATTTTGGCAGGTTTTATCTGGCCAAACGCCGCCTCTCTGCCATTTGGTGCAAGCAAACCTGTCCCCTTCGCACCAATCTGGTGCAATGGGGACAGGTTGGCTTTGAACCAATAAAAAGAAAAGGGCCGCGCACCCAAACGGATGCGCGGCCCTTATGCCATGAATGCGAGCGATTCCGCGGCGAGCTATTTACTCAGCAGCCTCGGTGGTCTCGGCCTCGGCAGCGGCCTCCTCGACGGGAGCCTCTGCAGGAGCCTCGGCGGCCTGCTTGGCAGCCTCCTCGGCAAACTTAGCGGCACGCTTAGCCTTCTCGGCAGCCTTGGCCTCAGCGGCGGCCTTGCGAGCGGCCTCGGCCTCAGCGGCCTTGGCGGCCTTGGCGGCCTTGGCCTCCTCAGCCTTCTTGAGCTGGGCGGCAGCGGCGCCACCGAACTTGTCGGCGAAGCGCTGGACGCGTCCACCGGTGTCGACGAACTTCTGCTGGCCGGTGTAGAACGGGTGGCACTCGTTGCAAAGCTCGACCTTCATCTCGGACACGGTTGCGTGCGTCTTGAAGGTGTTGCCGCAGGAGCACGTCACCGTGCACTCGACATACTGGGGATGGATACCCTGCTTCATGGTAGGACTCCTTATTAGTCAGGCGCTGGTTACCGATCAGCGCATAAGGCGTCTTGGTTTCCGACCAAGACAACAAACTCGGCTATGGTACCACGGCGCCGCGTGTCCCACAAAAGGTTCACGGTCTTTTCGGCACAACACGAGCTGGACCTTAAATATCAACTTCATCCGAACACTCCCCCACATTCATCTCTCGTATGTATCGAGGTATTCCTGCTTGAGCGTCTGCGAGGACGACTTGATCTTTTCCACGAGCGTGCCGGCCTCGATGAAGTAGAACGAGTTGGTGAGGTCTGCCAGGTCGTCGAGCAGATGGCTTGAAATGAGCACGCTTCGTCCCCGCGCCACCTCGCTGCGCATCGCGTCGCAGGAGGTTTTCCGCTTTCCCGGATCGAGGCCGTTCAGCGGTTCATCGAGGATGAGGTACGGGCAATCGGTCGCTATCGCCATGGCAAGCTTTACCTGCTGCTTCATTCCTGTCGAGAGTTTACGGGTCGGCTTGTCGAGATATGGGGAGATTCCGAGGGAGTCGCAGAGCGAGTCGATGTCGGCGGCCGATTTCCACGCCTCCCTAACGAAAGCAAGGTGCTCGATGGCCGATAGCGTGGGATAGAGATCCGTGCCGCCTGAAGAGCTCAGGTAGACGAGTTCTGCAAATTCGGCTGATCGACGTTGGCTGATTCCGTCTGCCGCCAGGCTTCCCGAGCGGATGCGGGTGGGAAATTGGCCCGACAGCGCTTCAAGAAGGGTGGTTTTCCCCGAGCCGTTGGGAGCAATGAGGCCCGCCGCCGTTCCCGGGCTCAGGAAAAGCGATCCGATTGAAAGTATCGTCGTGCTTCCGTATCCCACGCTCGCGTCCAGAAGCTCGAGCCCATGGTGCTTTTTCGCGGGTCCAGGCTGTTTGGGCGAACGTGTCGCAACGGCGCCGACCGCAAAAAGGACCGCGACGTATGCCAGGGCCACGGCAAGCATCGATGCGCTGCCTGAACCGGAGCCAATGAATTCTGTCGGGAAGCATCCTACGTAACCCGTTGCCTCGATAGGCGAGAATACGGCCAGCGGCAGGAGATTGAGCGCGGCGTTATGCTCCAGTGCCGAATCGGACAGTAACGGGAATGCCGGGGCCGCGACAAGCAGCGCGGAGGTAAGGGGGCCCGCGAGGACGCGCCTCGTTGCGGTCGATAGGACGGCGGAGCAAACGGATATCAAGGTTCCGCCCGCAAGCAGCGCGAGAAGCAGGGCTGTGAAGACGTTTCCCGCGGTCGTGGTGGCAAGCGCGCCGTCATGGAAGAAGGCGATCGGGTACCCAATTTGCCCGAAGCCGTTTAGGGCCAAGGCGTAAATGCCCCCGGGTGCGAGGCCGGCGAGGAGCATCGCGGCCCCCGCGACGATTATCGAAAACACGATCTGGATAAGGCGCCGGAATTTGGGCACGGGCGCCTTCGCCGCCAGGGTCGCAGGCCTTGTGGCGCCGAGCACGAGTATCGACGAGAGAAGGAAGGGGATGAAGGGAAGGAAAGACGGCGCCGTGGCAATGGCGTAAGGCAGGAAGGAAAGGAATGGCAGGTCGTTTGCGGAGGCCGGGATATCCGTGATGCCGGAGCTGCTCAGGGCACGGCAATATGCGAGCGCCGCGTCATTGGTCTCTCGGTCTCCCACGATGGACCCGGATTGGAAGCCTTCGTCCATGAGCGCGTAGTAGCTCTCGGCAGAATCGAGAAAGGCGGCGTCGGTTTGAGCGGCAAGGGCGGCGTTCGCGTATCTTGCAAGCTCCGCGTCAGCTTGCTGCTCTGGCGATAGGTCTGTGCCGTTGGCCTGGGGTGCGCGCGTATTGAATGCGTCGACAAAGCCCCGCATGCCCTGTTTCATAAAGAAGGGCCCGTAGATGGGTGAATTGAACGCAATGGGGACGGAAAAGGCTGCAGCGAGAACGAGCGTACAAATCCATGCGGCCTTGTCTCTTAGGATCAGTTTGAGAAGAAGTCGACAGTACATTTGGAAGCACCTACGTTCCTCAAAGAATCGTTAGATTAATGATGACAGACCGAATGAAGATGCGTGCGATGGGGGCGAGGCGAATGGCTGAGCGGTATCGATACGCGGGTTCAACGGTATTATATTGACTACATAGATTTTTAACTTGCATTTCTACCCGCCCTTTTCGTAGAGTCGCCGATACGTGCTTAGCGCACCCTCGGCGCGTCCGGCAGGCTTTGCGAAATGGGATCCAGGAGACTTCGGCGCAGCATCATCTTGCGGAATGCTTCTAATGAGCCTCCCATCCTTCAAAAACAGAATCTCATCGCACAGCCTATCGACCGAATCCAAGATGTGGGATGACATGATGATGCACGTACCAGAATCGGCCAGCTTCCTGAGAATCTCGGAATGCAAGTCCACCCTGCTGGGGTCGAGCGCGTTCATGGGCTCATCTAATAGAAGGTACCGCGCGCCCGTCGCATACGCAATCGCCAGGGTAAGCTGCTGCTTCATGCCCTGGCTCAGAGTGCGGATCCTCATCTTCGCGAACTCGCCTATCTGCGTTTGTTCCACTATCTCTTCGATATCGCGAGCATGCGGCCACATATCGCAAACCATCTTGAGGTGATCTTCCGCACGCAATCCGGGATACAGCAGCGTCCCCTCACCAGGTGCATAGAAGATCATAGAACGGACCTCTCTCGCACCCGTACCCTGCACCTCATCCAGAACGATGCTCCCGTCCACGCGAGGACCCGGCAAACCTGCCATCGCACGCAGCAACGTCGTCTTTCCATGCCCGTTCGGAGCGACGAGACCGTAGACCGTACCCGGGGCAAACTCAGCGTTCACCGAATCTACGAGCACCTTCTTTCCATAAGAGATCGTCAGCGTTTGAAGGTCAATCATCGAGATCATCCCCTTTCGATCTTTGGAACACTCAGGCGCACCATCAACGGAGATACGGCGCCCAAGACCACCAGCAGAGCGCCCGATGCGCCGACGACCTCTCCAAAAGGCATCGCGTTCGTCCCTCGCCCAAGGAACCCAATCGTCCCCACCTGGGAAGCGGGATCAAACGAGGCGAATGGAGCCAGCAGCGCGACGCCCATGCCCACGCTTTCAACATGAGCGCTCAACGAACCCAACACCAAGAGAACCGCGCAAACCATTCCGGTGACAACGGGGTTGCGGCTAATCGCTGCTGTCAACGCAGCGACGACGGAAATCACGCCGTATGCCATGACCAGCAACGGAATACTGCACAACACCGCCTCCCCCACCATGGACGTTGTCGAAGCTCCCGCCCGAATGAGAGCGACGGGATACTCCGATCCACCCGCACCGTTCTTAATCACGGACACAACGACAGCGGGAACCATCGACACCAAAAGCAGCACCAAGCCAAGCAGGAGAGCCAGCGCAACAGCCGTCAGAAAACGCACATGCGCTGTTGCGGGGATCTGGAGAACCAGAAGGGAACGACACTGCAGGTGGGTGCACGCGAGCGATGTGACAACCACGGGCAACAGCAAAAATAAGGAGGGAAGCGCTGCCTGGAGATACGAAAGGAGGATTAATGGGGGCATCTTCGTACTTAACTCGTAAACCTTGGGGTCCGGCAAGCTCGCGATCGACTCAAGCAGAAGGGCGCGCGCCTCCGCACGAGAAGGAGTCTCCGGCTCGATTCCGATCGATTGCAGGAGAGTCGCATCTGCCGCGCCCAGCTCACCTCGAGCGCGCTCGTACGTCGCAAGGCTTCGAAACCCCTCCGCAGGCATAGGCGCGTACACGAAACCCGAAAGAGCATCCCGCATGTCTTCCAGGGCCGCTTTGCCCTCGACGTCCATATTCGCAGCGTTCTGCTCTAGATACCGATCTATTGAACGGAGCTCCCCATCCCTATACCGAACAGCGGAAACGTTATCAGCGTCAGGAAACATCTCGACCAGAGCCGGGGCCAGCATCGTCGTCGACATTGCAATCGCGCATACGGCGAGGGTAGGAGAACGCAGGAGCAGTTTCCCCATCGTTCTTACGTATGCAACGGCGGAGGCACAAGCGCTCGAACGAGTTGCCGTTCTCGATGCAGTGAAGGAACCTCTCTCAAGACAAATCGGGGATATCGGGCACGCGCAGCCGCTCTTTCCAGCAACGCAAAGCAGGCTAATTGCCAGCACCTCGATCCCGATTGCGCATACGAGGGCAATCGCGCCACGCTCGAAGCAAAGTCCAGGCAGATTCACTATCTGCGTTGTCGGGTACGGGCTATAGGCGCCGACGGTCAACTCAGTGTTCGCATACGTAAGGGGATTCAACAGGGCGAACTCACGTAAAGCGATGGATCTTCCGTAATACCCGGGAACCATCGTCACCCCCATCAGGGCACATACGAACACGATTCCAAGCGTAGGGTTATTGGCAATCTTCACGGCAAGGTGAACGACAAGCGAGATGAACGCTGCCACCAAGAATTGCAAGATGGCCGTCTGCGCGAACACCAGCCAAGCCGGTTTGATAACCGGAGTCGCATATTGAATGTAGCCTATCGGATAGAACGGCGAGCCCGGGCCATTCTTCACAAGCGCGGCGATTATCCCTGGAAGATTGATGGCGAGGACGGCAAGCATTGCAAAAACACTCGCCCATACGCTCGATGCAACAAGTCTACCCAGCTCGCCCATCGGTGCCTGGATGATGAGCTTTTCACGTTTGTTAAGACGCGCGGCAAGGAACGAGACGGCAACGGCCGTTGCGACCCATAGCAAGTACTCCTTCGATCCGTCATAATAGGTGTACTCTCCATCCGATATCTGCAGAAACGGAAGTAGGGGAGAGAGCGGTGCCAAGATAAGACGTCCCGCGGCAAGAGGGTACAGAAGCGCGGGCATGCTTGATGAAGAGGTATAGACACCGTCCTCCCCCGCATTCACAAGCGCATCCGCATAGGATGCTGACAATTCCTGCTCAACACGGGTTATTCCCGACTCGAGGTATTCGACCCGTCCGTCGATGCCAGCCGCGCTCCTGAAGACGGGCAGAGCACAAAGAACCATCAACGCAACAACGACAACACAGAGCGACCTGGAGGAGAGAAGCGACCTAAAGATCGCCTTCGAGATTTTGAGCATATTCATCGCCAACCTTAACCTCATCCAGTCGGAACAGAGGGGCCGAACAAAATGCTCGGCCCTTATTACTTGCCGGCAAAGTCAATTTAACATAAACTGTTAAAAAGTAACCTGAGTTTTTTAAATTCTTCGGAGGTTATTATGAGTTCCGACAATCGCACTCCCCGGCTTCATTCCTTCCGCATCGCATGTGCGATAGCCTCTGCAACCCTTTGCGCCACCGCCATCGCACAAGTGGCGTTCTCCTTAAAGCCAGCAATCGAAGTGCTCGACAACCCTGTAATTGCAGACTCCCCCGCGTATCCAGCCCTTGCGATCTCGACATTGGTCCCTGCCGTCATCGGTATCGCTACGACCATCCTCAGCGCCGTTCTCGTGTGGACGATCAAGAGCGGAGACCCCTTCAAGAAAGGGTCTGCGACATGCTTGAAGGTGCTCGGCATTCTCTTCGTTGTTCAAGCTGCCACCAGCCTCTACGCCGGCTCACTCAAAACCTCCGTTTCGATGTTTGGCGGCGAGGGGGCCGTCGGCGCCCAAGAGATCGCTTCATCATTCGATTGGACCTCTCTGGTTCTCGGCATCGTCCTGTTCATGCTTTCCCAGCTCTTCTTGTACGCCCGAGAGCTGTACCTCGACTCCGACGAGATTGCGTAAGGAAACGCCATGCCCGTAATTGTTCGCCTCGACAAGATCATGGCCGAGCGAAAGATTTCCTCGAACGAACTTGCCGAAAGGATTGGAACCACGCCCGTGAACCTGTCCCGTATTAAAAAAGGGCATATTCGCGGCATTCGCTTCAACACACTCGAGCAGCTATGCCTCGCCCTTCGTTGCCAACCCGGAGACCTTCTCGAAGTCATGAGCGAAGAGGATGCCCGAAAGGAGTTCGGACTCGATTGGTCCGCCGAGGATTAGAGGGCGGTCGTACTCGCCCTGCACACGGGGATGCGAATCGGCGAGGTCTGCGGCCTTCGGTGGTGCGATGTGGATTTCGAGACGGGCCTGATCTCGATCGGACACTCGGTGGCGTACGCGAAGGGAATGGGTTCGTTCATCAAGGACACCAAGACCCATGACGCCAGGGGTATCCCCATCGACCCGGTCGGCCTACTCCCCTTCCTGAAGGAGACCCACGAGATCGACTGCGGAAAGCTGCGCTTGCGCGGCCTTACCGGGGCGGTCGAGATCGGGGACTGCTACATCCTGTCGGAGCCGGGCGCGACCTTCGCGACGACAAGCTATATCCGCAGGGCGTTCAAGACGTTCTCGGAGACCAACGGCCTCATGGGCACCAACGACGAGCTGATCACGTTCCACGGCCTTCGCCACACGTTCGCAACGCAGTGGATCCGCCAAGGCGGCGATATCAAGGCGCTCCAATCGATCCTCGGCCACAAGGACGCCATGGCGACGCTCAACGTCTACGCCGACATCGAGCCCATCTCCAAAATCCATAACATGCTGCACGCCACGCCGTGCCTTTGGCGCGGGCACCTCGGGCCGAGGGTCGATCCGGGTCCCATGTTCCAACAGAGGATCCAGGAGTCCATCGAGACGCTCCAGGCGTTCGGCTACGGCATCACCGAGCCGGACGACCGAAATATCGCCATACGCGCCGTGAAGACGAACAGTTGGCTCTAGCTCACCGAGTACGCGGCAGTGCTGGGCCCATCCCAACTGAGGTCACGGTGGTCCGATAGGGGCGCCGCCCGCGGCATGCGCCGCGGAGCGGTATCCCCTACCGAAGGGCGAGGATGCCCTCCGCTTCCAGTTCGGAATCAGCCGTCGGAGGCGTTCGGCTGACTGCGGGAACGGCCTGTCCGCTCAATGTGTTCGGCTGAGATCGGAAATCAACCCAACACGAGCCGGACACGCGCCAGACGGCTCTTCCCCGTACGGCCTTCCCCCTTACGCTCATGTTGCAGGCATGTAACGCCGCAGCGAGCGCGCCTTTTTTGCGCCAGACAGGTACAATGATGAACACTGTACCGTAGCGGAGCGCCCCGCGCGCGCCGCAACCACGCGAAAGGGTTTCCCATGGCCGAGATCTCGTCCTCCCGCATCGTCATCACCGTCCTTGGCAAGAACCGCCCCGGCATCGTCGCCGGCGTCACCCGCGTTTTGGGCGAGGCCAATGTCGACATCCGCGACATCACGCAGTCCATTATCGAGGACATCTTCACCATGACCATGCTGGCCGACACCGCCGAGTCCAAGCTCGACTTCGCCGAGCTGCAGAAGGCGCTGGCCGAGGCCGGCGAGCTTTCGGGCGTCAACGTGTCCATCCAGCGCGAGGACGTCTTTAACTTTATGTACCGCCTGTAGCGAACAGGCCGTACGGGAACAGGCCGGCGCATCTGCACCCAAGCACGCCGCCCCCCATACGGCCCCGAGAGGAGCGCGCATGGCTTACGACGCCAAGAAAATCTACTACCGCTTCGATGACCATCTGAGCCGCCTGGTCTTGGATTATGAGGCGAGCCGCCAGATTTCGCCCGAAAGCGAAAACCTCTACCACGGCCTGCCGACTGATCCGTACGACGAGGGTCTGTTCGTCGAGCATAACGTCAAGCGCGGCCTGCGCAATGCCGACGGCTCGGGCGTGGTCGCGGGCCTTAGCCGTATCTCGGACGTGCACGGCTACAACAAGGTCGACGGCAAAGTCGTGCCCGACCAGGGCAAGCTCACGCTGCGCGGCTATAGCATCGAGGATCTGGTCAACAATGCCCAGTCCGAGAATCGCTATGGCTACGAAGAAGTCGCCTATCTGCTTATCACGGGCTCGCTGCCCAACAAAGAGGAGCTCGACGGTTTTTGCGAGCGCTTGGGCGCCTTTAGGCATCTGAGCGACGAATACGTCAAAGAGTTCCCCATGACCACGGTGTCGTCGAGCATCATGAATGTGCTCCAGCGCGCCGTGTTGCTGCTTTACGCCTTCGACGCCGAGCCCGACGCGATTACGCCCGAGCATGAGATCGACGTCGCCATTTCCATGCTCGCACGTCTCCCGCGCATCGCCGCCTTCGCACACATGGCCTCGGTCGCCAAGCTTCGCGGCTCCGAGGTTCACGTGCCGCACCCCACGCCCGGTCTCTCCACCGCCGAGACCATCCTACAGGTCCTGCGCGGCGGCATGGCGTTCACCCGCGATGAGGCGATGCTGCTCGACGTGATGCTCATGCTGCATGCCGAGCACGGCGGCGGCAACAACTCCACCTTCGCTTGCCGCGTGCTGTCGTCTTCGGCCACCGACCCGTATTCCGCCTACGCCGCGGCTATCGGCTCGCTCAAGGGCCCGCGCCACGGCGGTGCCAATGCCAAGGTCGTGTCCATGCACGAGGACATCCGTGCGCATGTCTCCAATTGGGAGGACGAGGACGAGGTCGCGGCCTACCTGGGCAAGATCCTCGACAAGCAGGCCTTCGACGGCACGGGCCTCATCTACGGCATGGGCCACGCCGTCTATACACTCAGCGACCCGCGCGCCGAGGTATGCCGCCGTTACGCGCGCACACTTGCCGCCAAGAAGGACCTGGGCGAGGAATTCGCACTCATCGAGCGTATCGAGCGCCTGGCACCCCAGGTCATGCGCGACCACGGCATGACCAAGCCCATCTGCGCCAACATCGACCTGTACACAGGCTTTATCTACAAGATGCTCGGCGTGCCCGAGACGCTCTTTACGCCGCTATTCGCCGTCGCCCGCATGGCCGGCTGGTCGGCGCACCGCATGGAAGAGCTCTTCTGCGCGCACCGTATTATTCGCCCGGCCTATCGTCCGGTGATCGAGCCGCTGGAGTACAAGCCACTCGCCGACCGATAGGACGCGGACCGTTATAGATCTTGAGCGTGGCCAGGGACCCAAGCCCTTGGCCACGCTTTTTTGCCAATAGAAAGGGCTGCATCAAATGATTGTGTTTTCCGATATGGACGGAACACTGCTGACGAGCGATAAGCAGATGAGCGACGCCACTTGGGCAATGCTCGACGAGCTCGCACGTCGTGGCATCGAGTTTGTTCCCTGCACGGGGCGTCCGCTGTCGGGCATCTTTGAGCCCATTCTCGCCCATTCCGCCGTACACTACGCGGTCTGTGCCAACGGCGCCAGCGTCTGGCAACTCGACGACGATGTGCCCACCGACGCCTCGTGCGCCACGCGCATCTTGAGCCGTCCGCTCGATTGCGGCATTGCCCACCGCATCCATCGCATTGCCGCCGGCCACGATGTGACCTTCGATATCTTCGCGGATGGACAGTGCTTCCTCCCCCGCTCGCTTTACGGGCGCCTGGATGAGTTCTGCGGCGGCGACCCCCACATCGCGGCTTCGCTCAAGCGCACACGAACACCGATCGACATGGATATCGACAGCAAGATCGACGAGGTCGAGACGCTCGAACGCATCGCCATGTACTGGCACGACCCGGCCGATCGCGACGCCATCGCGGCGGCGCTCGACACGCTCGGAGGCATTGAGATCACGCGTTCTTACGCCATGAATATCGAGGTCATGGGTGAGGGCGCCACCAAGGGGACAGCCCTCACGTGGCTATGTGAGCATCTGGGCGAGCGTCTCGCCGACGCCTGGGCGTTCGGCGACAACATCAACGACATCCCCATGCTGCAGGCAGCGGGCCACGGCATGGCCATGATCAACGCCGAGTCCGAAGACCGCGAGGCCGCCGACGCCATCACCGAATACGACAACGACCACGACGGCGTCGCCCGCACCATCATGGCCGCCCTCGCCTAGTCATTGGCCAGTCACTGGGGATGTTCTTAAGACTAGTCACTGGGGACACTCTTCGCAAAAAGCTGCAAGGACTGTCCCCCACTGTCGGCAGAGACGATATGAGCAGGACATAAAACATTGAGAGCCCCTGCTGCATGAAGGACCGCGGATTAGGCCGACAATGGTGAGTGTCTAATCCAGCCGTGGCGGCCACGCCGCATTCATGGAAGGGGCTCCCATGCTCGATACTACCACCTT
>NZ_QRJZ01000006.1 GCF_003470665.1 Collinsella sp. AM17-1 | reverse complement strand
TCGGAAGGCACGTGCAGACCTTTCGTCATGGCCTCCTACCTTTCTTTCGGGCCTTTCGGCCGAATCTCTCAGCACCCTTCCGTAACGGGTGCTGCTTGCTGACAGCTCTAGTTATATCCAAATTCCAACCGCAATTCCACCTCGCCCCCGAACGGTCAACAAAGTGCGATGAACGGTATATCGCATGTGATTCCCCCATGATGCACTTCGGCGCTCTAAAGTAACTTTTCTAAGGTAAACGCTCTTTTTCCCATAAATTATCCCCCATCGCATCTATAAATCCATGATTCAGAATTGCATAGGTAAAACGGTTTTATGTATATAAATGAAGCTAGCTCACGTTTTGGACCGAATTCGATGATATTCAGCTCACCATCATTCTTATTCACGCATCCCTATCAGTTGAGTGAGAATATTGAACGCTAGCAATAGCGTCGCGAGCGTTAGTTCTATGGCCGGGCATCGTAAGAAATAGGTAAAGATACCGTTCACGCGATACGTCCGTGCCAGCGGTCAACTAAATTGAGACAATAGAATAGAGTTAGGCTATCGTCCCCTGCGGGGACTGAACGGACAGATGCATATGCCGAGCAAAATCGAAAAGAAGCAAAAGGCCGCCAAGCTGCGCAAGCCGCCGCGTGATTTTTCGTATACGCAAAACCGAGAGCTTAGCTGGCTGCGCTTTGACAACCGCGTGCTTGACGAGGCCTTTGACGAGACCGTCCCGCTGTTTGAGCGCCTCAAGTTCGTGTCGATCTTCGAGTCCAACCTCGACGAGTTTCTCATGGTGCGCGTGGGCGGCCTGTCCGACCTGGCAGAACTCAAAAAACAGCCCGTGGACAACAAGAGCAATTTGACCGCCTCCGAACAGGTCGATGCCGTCATGGCAGAGCTGCCCGAACTCCTTACCCGTTGGGAGTCCATCTTCAAGAGCATCGAGGGCAAACTCGACGCCTTGGGCGTTCACCGCGCTCGCATCGATTCACTTACGCCCGAGGAGCGCACCTTTGTCACCCGCTACTTCCAGGCCTACGTGTCGCCGGTCATCTCGCCGTTGGTCATTGACCCGCGCCACCCCTTCCCCAACCTGCGCAACGGCGCACTCTATCTAGCTTGCGGACTGGACGGTGTCACGGACGAGGAAAGTCTGCTGGGCCTCATCGAGATTCCCGCCTCGATGAACCGCGTGGTCGAGATTCCCTCGCCCGCCGGCACCTACTCCTACATCTTGCTCGAGGACGTCATTCTTGCCTGCTTGGACAGCTGCTTTGGCTCCTATAAGCCGCTCGACCGCGCTCTGATCCGCGTCACCCGCAATGCCGATATCGACCCGGACGGCGAGGGCGTCGAGGAGGAAGAGGATTACCGCCAGCACATGAAGCGCATCCTCAAAAAGCGTTTGCGCCTGCAGCCGGTGGTGCTTGCCGTCTCCGGTTCGCTCGAGAAGGCGACGCTCAAGACCATCCGCAAAGCGCTCGAGCTTTCGCGCCGCTCGGTTTTTACCTGCGATATCCCACTCGACCTGGGCTACGTCTTTGGCATCGAGGGCAAAATTCCCGAGCACCTGCGCAACGAGCTCCTCTTTACGCCGTTTAAGCCGCAGCCCAACCCCACCATCGACATGTCCCGCTCCATTCGTGAGCAGGTGCTGCAGGGCGACAAGTTGCTCTTTTACCCCTACGAGGCCATGAATCCGTTCCTGGACCTGGTACACGAGGCCGCATACGACCCCGAGTGCATCTCGCTACGCATCACGCTCTACCGCGTGGCCAAGCAGAGCCGCCTGTGCGAGTCGTTGATTGACGCCGCCGAGAACGGCAAAGAGGTCACGGTGCTCATGGAGCTCCGCGCGCGCTTTGACGAGCAAAATAACATCGAGTGGGCAGAGCGTCTGGAAGAAGCGGGCTGCACCGTCATCTATGGCTCCGAGGGTTTTAAATGCCACTCAAAGATCTGCCAGCTTACCTATCGCGAGGGTATGGCGCTCACCCGACTCACGCTTTTGGGTACCGGCAACTTTAACGAGAAGACGGCCAAGCTCTACAGCGACTTTATGCTCATGACCGCCCATCCCGGCATCGGCGAAGACGCCAACCTGTTCTTCCGCAACCTGTCGCTGGGCAACCTGCACGGCGACTACCGCTTTTTGGGCGTGGCGCCCGTCGGCCTTAAGCCGCTCATCATGCGCGGTCTGGACCGCGAGATACAACGTGCGCTCGCCGGCGAGCCCGCCCGCGTGTTCTTTAAGCTCAACTCGCTGACCGACCGCGAGGTCATCGACAAGATCTCCGAGGCATCGTGCGCAGGAGTCCGCGTGGACATGATCATCCGCGGCATCTCGTGCCTGAAGCCCAACATTGCGGGCAAGACCGAAAACGTGCACGTACGTTCTATCGTCGGACGTTTCTTGGAGCACGCGCGCGTCTATGCCTTCGGCGTGGACTCGGACATGATCTACCTGAGTTCTGCCGATATGATGACGCGCAACACCGAGCACCGCGTAGAGATCGCCTTCCCCGTGCTCGACCCCACCTGCCGCGCGCTGGTGCACGAGTACATGGGCGTGCAGCTGCGCGACAACGTGAAGGCACGTAGCCTGACGAGCGACGGCACCTGGGTTCCCGTAGAGCGAAAAGAGGGTGAGAAGCCCTTTAACTCGCAGGAGTTCCTGTTGGAGCGCGCTTATCGCAACGCCGAGTCCGCAGCCGTGGCTTCGGAGCCCGTCGCCAAAGCAAAACCGGAATCCGCACCTGTTCTGGGCCCCAAGCCCAAGCCCCAGACGGACGTTCCCAAGGTCCAGAAGGTCCAGGCAACCGTCATTGAACCCGACCTGGAATCCGAACCCGAGCCTGCGCCCCAGCCCCAGCCTCAGCCGCAGACCGTCAAGTCCGCGCCCCATGCAAGCGCCCGCCGCGAGAAACCCGCCGGCAAGACCAAGGCCATCGAGCGCCATCGCCCCGGCCGCGTGCGCATGGGCTTGGGCCTGATCGGCCTGGGTCTTAAGACGCTCATTACCGGCAAGACGAAATAGACGTTTGTAGAAGCGCCCCGTATTTGAGGAATGCCTCAGATACGAGGCGCTTTTCCCTGCTACCATGGTTGCGGACAACAACGCGAATGACAGGCAGGAATATGAAGCTCACCATAGAATCGATGACGTATGGCGCCGACGGTCTGGCGCATGCCGACAACGGCAAAGCCGTATTTGTGCAGGGCGCCGTGGCGGGCGACACCGTCGAGGCCGAGATCGTGCAGGACGGCAAATCGTTTATGCGCGCCCGCGCCACCGAGATTCTGGAGCCGAGCCCCGATCGCATCCAGCCTCCCTGTCCCTTCGTGGGCATCTGCGGTGGCTGCTCGTGGGGCAATCTCTCACGCACCGCTCAGCTTGCCGCCAAGGAGCAAAACCTGCGCTCCACGCTCGAGCGCATCGGCAAGTTCACCCCTGAGCAAGTCGACGAGCTGGTGCAGCCCATCCGCCAGACCAAGGACGATTGGGGCTACCGCAATAAAATTGAGCTCGAACCGACCGTCGTCAACGGCCGCGTTCGTCTTGGCATGCACGGCGTCGATCCCAGCAAGATCGTGACCGTCGATTCGTGTCCGCTGTTCGATAAACGTTTTCCCAAGGCGCTCAAGTCGGTCGTCGGCGCGCTCAACTATCTGAGCGGGAGCCACGACCTAAGCCTGGAGCGCGTGGGCATTCGCGCCTCGCGTCGCACCAAGGCGCTCGAAGTCGCGCTCTGGACGCCCACGGGCTCGTTTCCGCGCTCGCAGGTCTCGCGCGTGCTGGCAGACGCTGCACACCCCACGAGCATAGTGCGCGTTATGAGCAAGGGTGAGAAGAAGGCCCGCCGCGTCTCCAAGGTTGAGATGCTCGCCGGCGAGGGCTCCTGGACCGAGAACATCGCCGACGGCCAGATGCGCCTTTCGGCCCCGTCGTTTTTCCAGGTCAACACCAAGGGTGCCGAGATTTTGATCGAGCTTGTCATGGAGGCGCTCGACCCGCAGGAAGACGAGCTGGCCGTGGACCTGTACTGCGGTGCCGGTACCTTTACCCTGCCGCTCGCCCGCCGCTGCGACTTTGTCGCCGCCGTCGAGGCCTACGGTCCGGCCGTGCGCGACCTGCGCCGTAACCTCGAGATCAACAAACTCGACAACGTCGACGTCATCGGCGGCGATGCCGTGCGCGAGTTCCCCGACCAGGATGCCGATGTCCTGGTAGTCGATCCGCCGCGCGCAGGCTTGGCACCCGAGGCCATCGACCTCATCGCCAGCACGAGCGCACGCGACGTGGCCTATGTGAGCTGCGACCCTGCCACCCTGGCGCGCGACCTTAAGCGCTTTGTCGAGGAAGGCACCTTCTCCCCCGTCAAGATCACACCGGTCGACCTGTTCCCGCAAACCTTCCACTGCGAAACCGTCGTCCACCTCAAGCGTAACTAGACCGTTTGCCCAAGACCACGCCCGATGATTTTTCTGGGACGGGGATAAAAAATTGTTCTGAATGATTATTTAATCCCCGTCCCGAAATTGAACCGCCCCCTCATTTCTTGGACATTAGAAATGGGGGGCTTCTTTATGGACGGGAGAGTCAGGCACGACGCCACGCTGAGGACTCTTGCAGCAGAGCTTTGCGACAGGGGGTGCGGGCGCGCCGAAGGCCAGCGGGAGGCCGAAGGGTGCCCGGACCCGGCCGGGGCCGGCAGCGTGCGAGGGCAAGCTCATGCGACGGAGCTGCTGCCCGGGCGCCTGAAGGACGAATTCTACAGGAGCCGGACGTGGCGGAGCTTCGAGGAGTTCAAGCGGGACCTCGAAGCCTATACCGTTCACTGGAACAAGAGGAGGCGGGTTAAGCAAAAGGGACTGACCCCGGAGGAGTTCCGAAATCAGTCCCCATGTGCGGCATAGGCCGCTAATTGACCCGTCCAAGTATCGGGGCGCAGTTCATTTCAGCGCCGCCCGAGAAAGCTAAACGCCTTCTGGCAGGTTGTCCCGGGCCGAGGGCGGCCACCTTGATCGCCCTCGGCCCTCACCCACCTCAACTGCCCCTCAATTACATAGAGCTGATTGAGGAGGGCGCAGGCTAGCGGGTGCCTTCCTCATCGTCGTTGGGCCGGTAGGTGATGAACTCGATAACAAAGGCCAGGACGGCAGAGACGAGCGAGGCGATGATCGCGAAGATCATGTGGGAGATCCCGGCGCCACCAGGGGTCCCGTCGATAAAGTTGAGCAGGTTGAAGACGCCGAGGCCGCCCGAGATGTACATGAGAGCGCCAGTCATTCCCACGATGGCGCCGCCCACGGCGGAGCTCAGGCATGCCACGACGAACGCGCGCTTGTTGGGGAGGGCGATGCCGTAGATGCCCGGCTCGGTGACGCCGAAGAAGAAGGCGGAGATCATCGCGGGAAGGGCGATGCCGCGGAAGCGCTCGTCCTTGTTTCTGAGGTACATGGCAAAGATGACCGCTCCGAGCGCGAACCCGTGGCCGATGGTGGCGGCGAGCACGCTGTCGTGGCCGAGGGTGTTCAGATTCATGATGGAGATGGGGATGAGGCTCCAGTGGAAGCCAAAGATGACGAGGCACATCCACAGTCCGCCAACCAGGGCGCTGCCCAGGACGGAACCAACCACGGGGAGCTGGAAGATGAACGAGAATGCCGCGCTCAGCAGGTTGGTGATGAGGGTGGCCACCGGGCCGATGATGAGGTAGCCCAAGACGATGGAGACCGTCATCGTGGCGAGCGGGACAAGGAACATCTTGAGCGCAGCCGGCATCCAGCTCTTGAGCCAGCGCTCAAGGATAGAGCCGAACCACACCATGAGAAGGACGGGGATCACCGAGCTCACGTAGCCGGACACGGGCATGATGATGGGGATCCCGAGGGCGGTGGCGTACCACGAGAACGTGCCGGCCACGCCGAGGTCGATGCTGCCGAGCGCCTCGCCCGAGGTCAGGGCGACCATCGTCGGGTAGAGGAGCGCCACGCCGATTGCCACACCGGTGAACTCGTTCATGCGGAACTTGCGCGCGGCACTGAACGCCAGGGCGACGGGAAGGAAGTAGAAGAAGCCGTCAGCCACGGTGTAGAGCAGCGTGTAGAGGCCGTCGTTTGCAAAGTCCGGGACGAAGTAGGTGATGAGGGCAAGCAGTCCCTTCATGATGCCTGCGGCGGCAAGCGGTCCCAGGATGGGCTGGAAGATGCCAGAGATGAGGTCGATGATGACGGAGGCCACGGTCTTCTCGCCCTGGGGCTCGTCGTCGGCGCTTGCGCCGCTCGAGAAGTTGCCGGACTCCAGGACCGCGTCGTAGACGTCCTCGACGATGTTACCCACGACCACCTGGTACTGGCCGTTGGCCTGGATGACCTGGATGACGCCCTTGAGGGCCTCGATCTTGGCCGTGTTGGCGCGGGACTCGTCCTTGAGTTTGAAGCGCACGCGCGTGATGCAGTGCGCGACGCTGGCGACGTTCTCTGTGCCGCCTACGTTCTCGAGTATGGATCTGGCCAGATCGTCGTATTTTTCAGCCATTATTTTCTCCTTAGTGATATTGCCCGGGCGGCTAGCCCAGGTCGCCTCCGTTGGTGGCGATGGCCTGTTGATACCAGTAGAAGCTCTTCTTGCGCCTGCGCTCGAGCGTGCCGTTGCCCAGGTTGTCGCGGTCCACGTAGATGAAGCCGTAGCGCTTCTCCATCTCGCCGGAGCCCGCGCTCACGAGGTCGATCGGCCCCCAGGTGGTGTAGCCGAGCATCTCGACGCCGTCCTGCTCGATGGCGTCACGCATGGCCTCGATGTGCTCGCGCAGGTAGGCGATGCGGTAGTCGTCCTCGATCGTGCCGTCGGGAAGCACCTCGTCATAGGCGCCGAGGCCGTTCTCCACCACAAAGAGCGGCTTCTGGTAGCGGTCCCAGAGGTCGTTGATCGTGATGCGGAATCCCAGCGGGTCGATGACCCAGCCCCAGTCGCTCGTGCGCACGTAGGGGTTCTCCACGCCGGCGAAGGCGTTGCCCTCGGCGACGCCGCCCACGGAGTCGGGGTCGCCCGCGGTGCAGCGCGAGGAGTAGTAGCTAAACGAGATGAAGTCGACGGTGTTCTCCGCAAGGATGCGCTCGTCCTCGGCGGTCATGCCCACGTCGATGCCCTCGCGCTCGAGCATCTTGAGCGCGTAGCCGGGGTAGTGCCCGCGTGCCTGCACGTCCACGAAGAAGAGGTCCTCCTGGTTCTTGACCTGCGCTGCACGGACGTCCTCGGGACGACAGGAGTAGGGGTAGTAGCTTCCCGCGGCGAGCATGCAGCCAACCTTGTTCTCCGGGTCGACCTCGTGGGCGATCTTGGTGGCCCAGGCGCTCGCCACGAGCTCGTTGTGCGCGGCGCGGTACTCGGCCTCGCGGGCATTCTCCCCGGGCTCGAGGACGATGCCGGCACCCATGAAGGGACGGTGCAAGATCATGTTCATCTCGTTGAACGTGATCCACCAATGCACGAGGCCGCGGTAGCGGTTGAAGAGCACCTTCACGAGCCGCTTGTAGAGCTCGATGAGGGCGCGGTTTCGCCAGGCGCCGTACTTCTTGACGAGGTGGATGGGGCAGTCGAAGTGCGTGATGGTCACGAGGGGCTCGATCCTGTGCTCGCGGCAGCAGCGGAACACGTCCTCGTAGAAGGCGAGCCCGGCCTCGTTGGGCTCCTCCTCGTCGCCATTGGGGAAGATGCGGCTCCAGGCGATGGAGAGGCGAAAGACCTTAAAGCCCATCTCCGCGAAGAGGGCTATGTCCTCGCGGTAGTGGTGGTAGAAGTCGATGCCCGTCTGGGCCGGGTAGTAGTACCCGGGCTCGAAGTCGAGCATGCGCCTCAGGCCGCGGCTTACGTCGTTGCGCTCCGGCCCGTGTGGGATGACGTCGACGTTGGCAAGGCCGCGGCCGCCCTCGTCATAACCTCCCTCGCATTGGTTGGCGGCGGTGGCTCCTCCCCAAAGGAACCCTTTTGGAAATGGCATGGTGCCTCCTTCTCTCTGGCGCCCCCATCTCTGCGGGGGACGCTTTATAACGTCCTTGCGGCCTCGCGCGCCTGGCCCGTGGCCCTTTCCCTGATGCGCGCGGGCCGCCTGTGAAGGGGTGACTAGCTGACGGCTTGTCCTGCGGCGGCGCGACGTGCCTCCCGGCCTCCAAGCAGGGAGGGGACCTGTGCCAGGCACACGCCGGCGAGGATGATGGCGACGCCCAGCCACTCGACGACGCCGAGCGGCTCGCCGAGGACGATCATGGCGATGAGCAGGCCGGCGGGGAGTTCCGCGGCGGCCATGACGGTGGACAGGCCCGCGGGCAGGTGCGGAGAGCCCATGCCGAAGAGCAGGACCGGGCAGAGCATGCCAAAGAAGCCGGCGATGACGGCAAAGGGCAGGATGCCCTGGGCGAGGACGCCCGAGACGACGTAGTCCGGACACACCGTGAGCGACATGACCACGGAGCCCGCGCATACGATGACGCCACGCTGCTCGGACGAGCAGGGGGCCTCGACCTTGCCGGAGAGGGTGACAAAGAGGGAGCAGGACACGGCCGCCCCCAGCGCGCAGAGCAGGGCCACGGGGTCGTACCCGGTGATGCCGGTCTTGTAGACGCCGCTGGCGAACACCGTTCCGAAGACGATGACCAGGGCGGAGACCACTTGGAGGAGCCTCGGCGGCCGGCGCGTCATGACGGTCTGCCACACGAGCCCCAGCCACGTGAACTGGAAGAGGAGCGTGAGTGCCACCGGGGCGGGCAGCACGCTCATGGCGTAGCAGTAGAGGATTGAGGTGAGGCAGGTGAGGGCTCCCAGGCCCATGAGCTTGAGGGCGAGCTTCCAGCCCACGCGCTGCCAGCGGTGCCCGAGTGCGTGCCCTGCGAGCGTGGCGAGGGCGAAGAAGAGGCAGCCGAACCACGCCTGGCTCGCCACCACCTGCGCTGAGGTGAAGCCCGCGGCGTAGGCGAGCTTGTAGGTCGTGGCCATCGCGCCGTAGCAGGCGCCGCCCGCAAAGACCTGGAGCGCCGCCTTGACCTGCCCCGCGCCCGCGGCTCCCGCCTCGGCGGTCTGTTGCTTGATTGTGTTTGTTTCTGCCATTAGGCTCCCTTCCGTCTGCTGTCTTGCAGATGCACGTCTCGTGCGTCTGTTCCCTGCAGTCGGAAGGTGGGCTCGTGCGGTCTTCTGGCGGTGCATGTGGTACCTGCTGCCAAGACGAAAAAAGCCACGCAACCGACTGCTCGGTTGCGTGGCAAAAAGGTGGCTAGCGCCCAGAAAAGTCCACGCGTTTTTAGACTGGGACAAAGTACTACAACAGGTGAGATTCCGTCAAGAAAAACCGAAGAAAAAAGTGAGCCTCTGCCCGCCGTACCTGTAGCGGTCGTTTCCCCGAACGGGGCGGTGCTGTTGGGGGCTGTCTCGATCTGTAACAGTAAGACCCGGTTTTGGTCCGTAGATGTTACAGATTTAGACGTTTTGTCGGGGCGGTTTCCGTTTGTCTTGATCTGTAACAGTTAGGGGTCAAAAGTGGGTCTAGATGTTACAGATTGAGATTGTTGAGGATGGGTGAGGGTAGCTAATTCGGACGGGGCTATTTTAGCTACCCTGCAAGTGGGGTAGCTAAAATAGCCCCGTCCCTTTTTAAACAATGGGAAATCGAGCGTGGCAAGCGGAGGTCTTCGGGGTATAAGACGGCTAATTGTATGCCGCCTATGAAAGGAACCCTCATGCCCAGCGTTGCCGTTCTCGCCGCCGATGGCTTTGAAACGATTGAATGCCTGACCATGGTCGATGTCATGCGTCGTGGCGGCGTGCGCGCCACGCTCGTCTCGATCATGCCCACGCGTGAGGTCGTAAGCTCGCTGCAGATCCCCGTGACCTGCGACGCGCTCTTTGATGAGATCGACTTTGACGAGTACGACTGCGTCGTGCTGCCCGGCGGCCTGCCCGGTGCCACCAACCTGCGCGCCGATCAGCGCGTCTGCGACGTGGTCTGCGAGTTCGCCGCGACCAAGCACGTCGCCGCCATCTGCGCCGCCCCGTTTATCCTGGGTGAGCTCGACCTGCTCGAGGGGCGCCACGCCACGTGCTTCCCTGGCTTTGAGAAGAGCTTCCCCGAAGGCGCCTATACCGGCGAGAAGGTTACGCAAGACGGCAACATCATCACCGCCAGCGGCATGGCCCAGTCGCTCCCCTTTGCGCTTGAGCTGCTGCGCACGCTCGCCGGCGACAAGGCCGTCGAGAAGGTCGCCGAGGGCATTCAGCTATGATTTTGGCTTCGCAATCACCGCGCCGCATCGAGCTGATGCGCGAGGCGGGCTATGACATTCGCATCATTCCTGCCGATATCGACGAAACGCCATTTGATGGCGAGGCCCCGCTTACGCTCGTTGAACGCTTAGCACGCGCCAAAGCCGCCGCCGTTGCCGCCGAGCATGCCGAGCCCAATGAGCTGACGGTCGCGGCCGACACCATCGTCACCTTTGACGGCAAGATTCTGGGCAAGCCGGCAACCGAGGACGAGGCGTGTACCATGCTCCGTGAGCTTTCGGGCCGCACGCACCAGGTCGCAACCGGCGTCTGCATCGTTAAGGCAGGCGATACGGCCGCCCCACATGCCGCCGAGAGCCTGTCCTTTGTCGATGTGACCGACGTGACGTTCTACGAGCTCAACGACGAACAGATCGAGCACTACGTCGCCTCGGGTGAGCCCATGGACAAGGCTGGCGCCTACGGCATTCAGGGCACAGGAGGACGCATGCTCGTGCATGATATATCGGGCGACTTCTATAACGTGGTGGGCCTACCCATCGCTCGCGTCGCGCGCGCGATTCAAAAACTCTCGTAATTGCATCTGGCGCTGGGTATCCCCCAGCGCCTACAATTTTGGCGTACCGTACGGATCCCGACCGGGCATAAGGCCCGGCGGAAAACCGATAGGAGATAATATGGACACACTGCTCGAAGCCATCGATGTCTGCAACGTCGATGGCTTTTGCTTTGGCAACTATACGGATGAGGAGGCTGGCACCGGCTGCACCGTAATCGTGGCGCCCGAGGGTGCCACCGGCGGCGTTGACGTACGCGGTGGCGCTCCCGCTTCGCGCGAGACCGACCTGCTGCGTCCCGAGAACACCGTCGATAAGGTCCACGCCGTCTGTCTTTCGGGCGGATCGGCCTTTGGCCTCGAAGCCGCAAGTGGCGTGGCCCGCGAACTCGAGAGCCGCGGCATCGGCCTTCCCGTCGGCCCCACGCAGGTGCCTATCGTGTGCTCCAGCTGTATCTTCGACCTCGCCTTTGGCGATCCCACCGTTCGCCCCGACATTGAAGCCGGCATCGCCGCCGTGCGCGAGGCACTCGACAACACCCCCACCACGCTCGAACAGGGCAATGTAGGTGCCGGCACGGGTGCCACCGTCGGAAAGCTCATGGGGCCCACCACCTGCATGAAAGCCGGCCTTGGCGCTGCCGCCGTGGCGCTCGGTCCCGTTAAGGTAGGCGCCGTGGTTTCGGTCAACGCCTGCGGCAACGTGGTCGACCCCTTCACCGGCGAGTGGGTCGCCGGCATGCGCGCCGCCGCCGATAGCGACCAGATCGTCGACATGGAACTCGCAGCCTTTGCTGCCGCCGGATCCATGCAGATGCCGCTCGACCGCACCAACACCACCATCAGCTGCATCGTCACCAACGTGGAGCTCACTAAGGCCCAGGCTACCAAGGTCTCCCAGATGGCCGCAGACGCCTACGCACACGCCATCCGCCCCACACACACCACCAACGACGGCGACACCATCTACACCCTCGCCAGCGGCAAACTGGGCGCCCAGGCAAGCGCCGCCGTTCCCCTAGACCTGCTGGGCATGCTCGCAGTAAGGGCCCTGGAAACTGCCATCGTAAACGGAGCAAAAAACGCCAAAACCTCCCACGGCATCCCCGGCGCCGCGAAGTAATCCACTCGACCGCCGGTCGGAGGCGGGCGGGCGTTACGTTTGCTGCTCTACAGTCCTATGCAAGACGAAGGCCACATTAAGTGGCCTTCTTTGCATGCGGAACTCGCGACAAACATAACCAAGCCCCGCCGGGCAACCTACCAACCAGATTCTTTTCAGCCCAGGCCCCTGTGTACCGCGCGTCTAAGATCTTCAAATTCAGACAGCCTGACAATTGATTCTTATAGCAGAGGCCCCTTGGCCTTTAGTTTGATACAAGTTCCGCACGAGCTGGAAAGCACTAAATGTGCCTTCCGTGCGAGCAGGACTGTTCGCAGTAGCAAACTAAAGGCCAAGGGGCCCAGTCAACCTATCAGCAGCGATTACTCAGCAGCTAGTTGAATTTGAAGATCTTTGAGGCAAGACGGTATAGGCCGAGTGTGGTTTTGTCTCCGGCCCGTCCGCGCAGGTTGGTGAAGAACCCGACCACGCCGTAGCGGGCACGACGATACATGCGCTCGTCGTAGGCCTTCAAATCATTCCACAGCGTCTTTAGGCGCTCGTCGGCGCAATCTTCCTCAGAAAGCTTGGTGAGCACCGAGCAAATCGCCATCATCATGGTGAAGTAGCCCATCATGTACGAACGCAGGCGCGACGACTCGACATCGCTGTACAGGTGGTACGACTCCATCATGATACGCGTAACACGGAACTGCTGGTCCAGACGCTTGACCATCGTTGCCTCGTTGACGCTCTGACCTTCGCGACCGATAAAGTAGCGGTAGAGGTCGATGTCGGCGTAGTACATGGTCTTGCAACGCGGCAGCGGCACGTAGGCGTAGATGTTGTCCACATAGAACGTGTGCGGCGGCATGGGAAGGTTGGACTCGCGCAGCACATCCGTGCGATAGCACAGGCTGTGCATGAGTAGGTTCTGGTCCAGGCGGAAATGACCGATCTGATCCCAGGAAAAGATCTTTTTGCGTGGCAGGGCAAATTTGTAGCCAATAGCGGTATGCGTGCCCTCGTAAACCTTCTCGTACACGTAGTTCGAGATAAACAGGTCAACGCGCTGGTCGCGCTCTTCAAAGCCACGCAGAATCGACAGCATGGTCGAAAGGGCAGCGCCGTCAAGCCAGTCGTCCGAATCAACAACCTTGTAGTAGGTGCCCTGCGCCTCGCGCAGACCCGAAAGGACGGCAATACCGTGACCGCCGTTCTCCTGGTGCACCGCGCGGATGATTCCAGGATAACGGGCCTCCCACTCGTCGGCCTTGGCGGCCGTCTCGTCCTTGGAGCCGTCGTCCACCACGATAATCTCGATATCGGTGGCGTAATTGCTCCCCTCCAAGATGGAGGTGATGCAATGGTCCATGTCCTTGGCGGCGTTATACGAGGGAATACCGAATGTTATGACTTTATGCATGGCAGGCGATAATCTCATCCGAAAGATCGAGGGCGGAATTGGTCACGGCGTCCATATCGTAGTAACGATACTCGGCCAGACGACCCACCGGGTGGAAGTTCGTCAGGTTCTGGACGCGCTCAAGATAGCGCTCATAGAGCTCACGGTTCTCGGGCTCAAGAATGGCGTAGTACGGCGTCTCGCCCGAGCCGGGCGTATAGGCCTTGGAGTACTCCTTCATGATGGTGGTCTTGCCGGGCAGGACCTGACCGGTCATGTTCTTGAACTCGGTGATACGCGTGTAGTCCTCGCTCGTGGTGTAGTTGACGGTGCCCACGGGCTGGAACTGGTCCATATCGAGCGTCTCGAACTTCATATCGAGCGTGCGGTACGGCAACGCACCCAAGTCGAGGCTGAACAGCTCATCGAGAGGACCGGTATAGACAATCTCGCCGCCGTAGACCTTGCCATCGATCTTGACGGTGGTCTCGTCGATTTCAAAGAGATCGCGGGCGTCCACGTCGCAGAACACGTCGATTAGGTCGTGGTCGAGCATGTGCTCAAAGAGCGCCGTGTAGCCCTCCTGCGGCATGCCCTGGAAGGGAGCCTGCGGGAAGTAGCGGTCATCGTCGCCCACAAAGACGGGAACGCGGCCAGTGATCGAGGGATCGATCTGGTCGGGCGTCTGGCCCCACTGCTTCATGGTGTAATGCAAAAAGACGTTCTCGTAGACGTAATCGGCGACCTCGGCCAAGTCGGGGTCGTTCTTCTTGCGCAGCTCCATGATGGGCACCTTGACATCCTTGCCAAAGGTCTCCACGAGCTTCTGATACAGTTCCTCGCCGCGCTCGTCACCAAAGGCGAGCTTGAGACTCGCATGGTTGAAGGGCACGGGCATAAGGGTACCGTTGATGTTGGCGAGCACCTTGTGCTGATAATCCGTCCACTTGGTAAAGCGCGACAGGAAATTGTGCACGCGCTCGTTAAAGGTGTGATAGATATGCGGACCGTACTCGTGGATCAGGATTCCGGCCTCGTCAGTGCAGTCATAGGCATTGCCCGCAATGTGGCTACGGCGCTCCAAAACGGCAACACGATAGCCGATGGTCTCGGCAAGACGGCGGGCGCAAACGGCACCGGCATATCCAGCACCGACGACAATCATGTCGTACGCGCCGGCGTTAAAGCCTTCAGGCAGGCCTGAGGTAATCTGCATCGATACTCCTTGTCAAAAGCCACGGGCTCGTTAGCTGGGCTTTTCTCGAACATTCTTCGAGACATATTTATCAGAGCGATTATAGCGCTAATGCGTCCTATAATGAGCTTGCCACACAAGGAAAGCTCAAGCACCGCGGCGTACAAATTTGAAAGGTAAACCCGCTAGCAGCGGGTTTATTCGTGAACAGCCGGGCGCCTGGAGCTTAGCAAAACGCTTGTAAGGAGTAACATGAGCGATTTCCTAAACCGTATGAAGTCTGCCGCTAAGGCCGACCTTAAGACGATCGTCCTGCCCGAGGGCGAAGATCCGCGCACTATCGTCGCGGCCACCAAAATCATCGAGGAGGGCCTGGCAAAGATCGTCATCCTGGGCAACCCCGACGAGATCAACGTTCCCGGTGCTACCGTCATCGACCCGCGCAATGCCGAGAAGCACGAGGAGTACGCGCAGAAGTTTGCCGAGCTCCGCGCCAAGAAGGGCGTTACCATCGAGCAGGCTCGCGCCCAGGTGATGGACGCCACCTACTTTGGCACCATGATGGTCAAGATGGGCGACGCCGACGGCCTGGTCTCCGGCGCCTGCCACTCCACCGCCGACACCCTGCGCCCTGCGCTTCAGATCCTCAAGACCGCCCCGGGCACCAAGCTGGTCTCGGCCTTCTTCGTGATGTGCACCGATACCCCGCAGTTCGGCACCGACGGCACGCTGATCTTCGCCGACTGCGGTCTCAACATCAACCCGTCCTCCGACGAGCTCTCCGAGATCGCCATCGCCTCCGCTCACTCCTGGTCCACCTTCATGGGCAACGTTGAGCCGCACGTGGCCATGCTCTCCTACTCCACCATGGGCTCCGCTGGCGGCGAGGTCGCCAAGAAGGTCCAGGAGGCTGTGAAGTTCTGCAAGGAGAAGGCTCCCGAGCTCGCCATCGATGGTGACCTGCAGCTCGACGCCGCTATCGTCCCCACCGTCGCCCAGCTCAAGGCTCCCGGCTCCTCCGTTGCCGGCAAGGCCAACGTGCTTGTGTTCCCCGACCTCGAGGCCGGCAACATCGGCTACAAGCTGGTCCAGCGCTTCGCCGGCGCCGACGCCTACGGCCCCATCCTGCAGGGCATCGCCAAGCCGGTTAACGACCTTTCGCGCGGCTGCTCTGCCGACGACATCGTGGGTGTCGTGGCCATCACCGCCGTCCAGGCTCAGATGGCTGAGTAGCGGACGTATCCCCTCGGGACCCTACAGGGTAAAGCTCTGAAAACGTCCTCGGACATGCATGAAACCCCCGCTGCGCACTTCGTGCGGCGGGGGTTTCATGCGTCCTGCGGAAAGTTTTCAGAGCTTTACCCTGTAGGGTCCCTGCCGCCATGTGGCAGTCAGGGTATCTGGAGTGGACGGCGGCTTGGCTACGAGCTAGAGCTGAGGATCTGAATGGTTGGGTGCCGTTGCTGGGAGCGCAGGCGTTGCTGATGATGATCTCTTTAGGACTGGAATTTCCGCCTGCTAGCAAAAAAGCCTCCGGAGCTGTTGCTCTGGAGGCCTTTCGTTTACTTGCAAATGCGCGCGTTAGTTGTTCTTGGTCAGACGCTCGACGTCGTGGGCGATCATGTATTCCTCGTCGGTGGGGATGACCATGACCGTGACGGCGGAACCGGCGGCGCTGATGACCTGCGGGCCGTTGCCCACGGCCTCGCGGTTCTTGTTGTTGTCGATACGTACGCCCAGCCACTCAAAGCAGTCGCAGAAGGCCTTGCGGATCGACCAGTCGTTCTCGCCGATGCCGGCGGTAAAGGTGATGGTGTCCACGCCCGCCATGGAAGCGATCATGGAGCCAGCCTGCTGCATGGCCTTGTAGGCGAACATATCGAAGGCGAGCAGGCAGCGCTCGTCGCCCTCGGAGGCGCGTGTACGGATGTCGCGAGCGTCGTTGGAGATGCCCGAGATGGCAAGCAGACCAGACTGCTTGTTCATCATGTCATCGACTTCCTGATAGCTGTAGCCGCCCTCGCGCTGGAGGTAGCACACGGTGGCAGGATCAATGGAACCACAGCGAGTGCCCATCATCAGGCCGTCGAGCGGCGTGAGGCCCATCGTGGTGTCGCGGCACACGCCGTCCTCGATAGCAGCGAGCGAAGCACCGTTACCCAAATGGCACGAAAGCAGACGGTGGCAGCGCGAACCCAGGATCTCCTTGGCCATCATCCACTCATAGCGGTGGCTCGTGCCGTGGGCGCCGTACTTGCGCACGTGGTACTTGTCGCACACGTCCTTGGGCAGCGCGTAGGTATAGGCAACCTCGGGCATGGTCATGTGGAACGAGGTATCGAAGACGGCGACGTTGGGCAGCTCCGGATACTTCTCGCGGCAATACTCGATTGCTGCGGCCTCGCCGTAGTTGTGCAGCGGAGCAAGCGGTGCCACCTCAAGAATCTTGGCCATAACCTCGTCGTCGACAACTGCGGAATCATCGAAGTGCCAGCCGCCCTGAACGATACGATGGCCAATGCCATCAATCGTAAAGTCGGTCTTCTCGAGCTCCTCGAGCACGCGAGCGATAGCAGAGCGATGATCGGGGAAAGGGACCTCCTCGGTCTGCTTGGCGCCACCGTTCTCGGAGTGGCCAAAGATGCCCATGTCCGAACCGATACGTTCGCAGTTGCCCTTGGCGAAAACCTCTCGGGTATCGGTATCCAAAAGCTGATATTTAAGGCTTGAGCTGCCGGCGTTGACAACAAGTACGTTCATGAGACTCCTTTGCAGTGCAATACGGTCGACGCAGACCCCTTAAGGCGGCCGCATTTTAATAAGAAGTTATCACAACTTGATAAATAGCTATCAAGCATATCGCCCAACGAGCACAAAAGAGGGGCCGAACGGCGCTCGGTCGTCCAGCCCCTCCCCTCTTGCAATTACTTGCCGTTGACGATGCGCTCGACGTCGGAAGCGATCATGAACTCCTCGTCCGTGGGGATGACGAAGATCTTGACCTTGGAATCCTTGGCAGACAGGCACCAAGCGCCGTCACCACGCAGGGCGTTGCGGGCATGATCCATCTTGACGCCCATAAAGGCCAGACGGTCGGCAACGCCGGCACGAACGGCCGGAGCGTGCTCACCGATGCCAGCGGTGAAGACCAGCGTGTCCATGCCGCACATGGAAGTAGCCATCTCGGCAGCCTTGGCGGCAATCTTGTAGACAAACATGTCGAAAGCGAGCTGAGCATCGGGGTCACCAGCGGCGGCGAGCTCCTCGACGTTGCGGCAGTCGTTGGTCTTGCCGCCGGTCACAGCCAAAAGGCCGGACTTCTTGTTCATCATCTCGTCGACCTCGTCGAAGGTGTAGCCGCCCTCGCGCTGCAGGTAGCACACGGTAGCCGGGTCGATGGAGCCGCAGCGGGTGCCCATCATGACACCGTCGAGCGGGGTCAAGCCCATGGTGGTGTCCATGCACTTGCCGTCCTCGATGGCGCACAGGGAAGCGCCGGAACCGATGTGGCACACGACGACCTTGCGGGCCTCGCCGTTGGTCATCTCGGCAACCTTCTTGGAGATGTAGCGGTAGCTGGTGCCGTGGGCGCCGTACTTACGGATGTGCAGCTTGTCGCAGACGTCCTTGGGCAAGGCGTAAGTCTTGGCGACCTCGGGCATGTTGAAGTGGAAAGCGGTGTCGTAGACCGTGACGTTGGGCAGGTCGGGATACTGCTCCAGGCAAAACTCGATAACGTTGGCCTCGGGGTTGTTGTGGAGCGGCGCCAGCGGGGCGACCTCGCGGATCTTGGCGAGAACGTCCTCGTCGACGAGGGAGGAATCGCCAAAGTACCAACCGCCCTGAACGATGCGATGGCCGATGCCCTCGATCTTGACGCCGTTGGCCTCGAGGTCCTTCAGGACGACCTCGATGGCGACCTTGTGGTCGGGGAACTCGATGTTCTCGGTCACCTTCTTGGAACCGTTGGCAGCGTGGGTGAAGGTACCGCCGGTAAAGCAGACGCGCTCGCAGGAGCCCTTTGCGGACACCTTGTGGGACTTGGTGTCGATGACCTGATACTTAAGGGTCGAAGATCCCGCGTTGACGACCAGAACGTTCATGTGACTCCCTACTAACAGGCGGTGTGGCGCCGCCAGGTTACATACGCTTTAATAATAAACCCAAACGCCCTCGCGCTCGGGTTTATTGCGTTGATATATAAGTTATCGGTGCCTAAATACTCATGGCCTTTGACTTGTAAGACGAAATAGCGCGGGGATATACACCAGGGAAGAAATCCCGAGCGCAACAAGCAATACGACTCGAATGCCCGCAACGCTACTCAGCACAGAGTTAAGCAGATAGAAAAGAACGGCACCCACCGCCACCATCTGGCTTTGAACCGAAATCAGTGAACAGCGCATCGATGAGTCGGCAGCATTTTGGAAAACTGAGTATTTGATTGGGGCAAACAACGAGTACGCAACCGTCTGCAGCACATAGAACACGGGCAGCAAATTAGCCGGAGTAAGGGGGATCAAAAACAAAGCTGTCAATACTAAGCGAATGATGCCGCAAATACGCGCAAAACGGCCCTTGTCGACATGAGCAATCACACTGGGCACAATAAGCCCCATGGAGGCCGAGGCAAGGAGCTGGACCGCAATGGTCACACCCGAAGCGACGGAATTCATTCCGCGGCCCGCAAGCAGCAGTGAGAAAAAGTCTTCCAGGGCGACAAAAGCAAATGCCTGAGAACAGTCCATTATGAACGCTGAACGAAGAATGCCATTACACGCAATAGCGGCACCGATCATCTTCGGGCTAATTCCACGCTCAGGTGCCCCCGCAGTGCCCCCTCTTCGCATCTCAGGAATGCAGACAACGACAACCAACGTCAACACCATTGCGATGATATCTGCCGAAAGACCAATGAGATATGCACCGACAGACGAAATGAAACCGCCCACGCAAGCGGAGATGGCATAAGAGGCATAGAAAACAAATCGCTCAACGACATTAAGTCTTACGAGCTGGTCCTGAGAGACGCTGTCAATGTAAATCGCTTCTATGGATCCGCTCAGACATGCAACGGCAAAACCTTTGAGAGCGAACGCACCGATTAAAAGCAGAGGGGAACGGACGAGAAGCAGGGCGGCGTAGTATCCAAGCATCCCCACGACGCCAACGAGACCGCTTGCCTTTCGTCCAAACCTATCAGCAATATAGCCAGTGGGAACTTCGAGGATGAACTTGCTCACTTGATATGCAATCATCATGCTAGAAATCGCCACTATCGAGAATCCGACGAATTCAAGGTAAACCGTCAGAAAATACAAAATAGTGCTGAAGTTCGACAGAAAAACGAACGTCATATAAAGCAAAACCGTACGGTTTTTCATGCTCCGCCCTCCAAGAGTCAGCAATCTAAATCGAAATCTTGGAAAAGCATGAGGGCAAAGCTGTCAGCTATGTGTTGCAGGGCGTCAACATTCACTTGACGACACGAGGCCAAATGGCCTCACGAAGCGAGATGACGCAATAGGTGAAGAAATACCGTCTGGTGTCGATCGGTCCAGGCATTTTGTCGATAGCAAAAGTAGATGGGCAAGGCTACGTCATGTGAGGCTTCAATGGAGCACTCGCTCACTTCCGATCCATCCGATGCGAGAGAAGAGCCAGAAAAACTCAATATCAATCCCCCGGCTTGAAGAAACTCAGCCTGCGCCCTGTTTCCGTATTCGACATCG
Source organism: Collinsella sp. AM17-1 (assembly GCF_003470665.1). Classification (GTDB taxonomy): domain Bacteria; phylum Actinomycetota; class Coriobacteriia; order Coriobacteriales; family Coriobacteriaceae; genus Collinsella. The sequence continues at coordinate 96,610 of NZ_QRJZ01000006.1, read as the reverse complement.
CGAAAGCGGAAATTAACCAGCTGAGCTTCGGGACATTGATTGATTGCATTGAGACAGGGTGACAAATTAATGGGAACAGCGAGCCTGCCGCCCAGTAACTCACGAATGGTCATAGCGTCAACAGATTGATGACCAGCTGGACATGAAAGAACCCTGAGCTCCTTTTCACCCATATATTTTGAAGAAAGGACGCTGTCCCGTGGTTCCTCAAACGAGATAGCCGCGTCCGAAATTCCAAGTATAAGTGATTCAAAGCATGTTGCCGTTGGCTGATGCCACACATCAAGATGAATCTGAGGGTGCGAGCTTTCAAACGAGTCGTACCAGTTTTCGGAAAAAAGGCGCCCCCGCCCGTGAAGACAGGGGGCGTAAAGACGGAAATGGCCGTCGGGCGAAACGCCGCCGTTCCCCGATTGAGCGTACTTTTTGAGATCGTCGACTTGCGCCAGGATCACGCGTGCACGACGCGCAAATTCTCTGCCCGCCGGAGACAAAACAGCCTCCCCCGCCGATCGGTCGAGCAAAACAATCTGATACTCAGATTCCAACTTTTTTATTGCCGACGAAACGGCCTGCGGACTCACGTGAACGGCGCGAGCTGCTTTGCGCACGCCGCCATAGTTCGCTACAGCTTGAAGGTATTCGAGTTGAGAAAGCTGCATAGATTACTCCAAAGGCAGCCAAGTCGACGGCCTACGCGCCCTCAGATGAGGTTCTCGCCCAGGTTCTTGCCACCGAGAACGTGCATGTGGAAGTGCATGACGGTCTGGCCGGCGTTGACGCCCTTGTTGGAGATGACGCGGAAACCGTCCTCCAAGCCCTTGGCCTTAGCGACCTCCTGGATGGCGTGAGCCATGGCGCCCATGGTCTCGGCAGGTACGTTGTCGGCGATGTCACTGTAGTGCTTCTTGGGGATCACGAGCGTATGGACCGGCGCCTGGGGATTGAGGTCGTCGAAGGCGATGACCTGGTCGTCCTCATAGACAACGGTCGAGGGGATCTCGTGGTTGGCAATTTTGCAGAAGATGCAATCGCACATGGTTGGTTCCTTTCTCACAGACCAAGGTAATTATATTTGGTCGGGATGGTTAGAACGAGAGGTTGTCGTCGGTGTTGGCGGCTTCGCCGTCGGCGAGCACGTCGTTGCCGTCGACGTCCTTAAGGAGCACCGAGACTTTCTGCTCGGCATCGGACAAGCGGGTGCGCAGGCTCTTGAGGAGCTCGACGCCGCGGGTATAGCTCTCGAGCGACTCCTCAAGCTCCATATCGCCCGACTCCAGGCTACGGATGATGAGCTCCAGCTCCTGCGAGGCCTGCTTGTAGGTGAGCTGCTCCACCGGGGTCTTCTCTGCCATATCTGTTTCCTTTCCTAAAGGTTTATCACTATGAAACGCGGTCTACTCGACTGCGTTGACGGTTGCCGACACGTTGCCGTCCGCCATGCGCACGCGGATGGCGTCGCCGGGCTTAAAGGTCTTGGCGCTCGTAGCAACCCCATCATCGCTGTACGCGATGGAGTAACCGCGGGCAAGTACCTTAAGCGGCGACAGGGCATCGAGCGAAGCCGCCGCTCGGCCCAAGTCGGACGCGGGCTTGCTGAGCATCGTGCGCCCCTGATGCTCCAGACGGGAACTCGCAAGCGTGAGCGCATGGCGTTTGCCATCGAGCCCCGAAGTGCTTGCAACCAAACGCTCGGGCAGGCGCTCAAAGTTGGAGCGGAATGCCCCGACCGAGCGCGCTATGGCGCCCGACAGGCGGTCGGCAGTCAGGGCAAGCTCGGACTCGCGACGCTCAACCATAAACGTTGGATCGTTAAGACACGGGCGGCACGCGGCTGCATCGAGCGCGTCGCCCAGACGAGCCGTATAGGTGTCCCAGGCACGACGGCCGCGTTGGTCGAGCATTTCCAGATCGACCTGATCAGACCCGATCATCGAAGCCATCGCGGCGCCCAGACGCTGATGGCGCGTCTCGAGCACGTCGGCCAACTCCGTCATAGCCGGCGCCACCGATTCTGCCGCTGCCGTTGGCGTGGAGGCGCGACGGTCGCTCACCATGTCGCAGATCGAGGTATCGGGCTCATGCCCAATGCCCGTCACCACAGGCACGGGACAGGCTGCCACCGCACGGGCAAGCTCCTCGTCGTTAAAGGTCATGAGGTCCTCGAAGGAGCCACCGCCGCGCACGAGCAAAATGCAATCGGGCGCCGGCGTAATGGCAGCGGCGCGGCGCAAGCCTTCAATAAGCTCTGCCGGCGCACCCTCGCCTTGCACCTTGGCACCCACGCAAACAAGCTCGACAAGCGGGTTGCGACGGCGCAGCGTGCGCTTGACGTCGTCGATCACGGCACCCGAAAGCGAGGTGACGACTGCCACACGCGAGCAAAACACCGGAATGCGACGTTTGCGCGCCTCGTCCATCAGGCCCTCGCGACGCAGCTTTTCGGCCAACTGAGCCACCTGCTGACGCAGCAGGCCCTCCCCCGCCAGCGAGAACGAGCGTGCAACGAAGCTCATGCGACCCGTAGGCTTGTAGAGATTGAAGCTGCCCTTAAAGCTCACCTGCATGCCATCACGCAGATCGAAGGTACGCTTAAGGTAGGCGCCCTTCCAGATGATGCAGTCGACGGCCGCCGAGTCGTCCTTGATTTGGAAGTAGCAGTGGCCGCTTCGGGCATTGGGGCCACGGAAGCCCGTGACCTCGCCCAGAACGCTCAGCTGCGGAATGGCATCGAGCGCACCGGCGGCGATCTCTACCGCCTGGCTCACGCTGAGCTCTTTACGCTCCTGCTCGTCCGATCCGTCGAACTCGGCGGAAACGGTATTGCCGGTCAGATTCCAGCCTGCCACGCAGCCCCCTTTCGTCATCGTGCACATGGGCTCCGGCCCTGCGCAAATTCAAGTCCAACACATAGTACAGCGCCGCGGGGACACAAATCCCCACGGCGCCCAGCGACCCAATTTGTTATCGGTTGGAGTTTCTGTTGTAGCGAGCCATAAGGTAGAGCAGCTGAATGATCGAGGTGAGCGCCGCAGCCACATAGGTAAGCGCGGCGGCCGTCAGCACCTTCTTGGCACCGTTGACCTGCTTGGAGCTCATACCCGACTGCTCAATATACGCCACGGCGCGCCGACTGGCATCAATCTCAACCGGCAGCGTAACCAGCTGGAACAGCACGCTAAACGAGAAGAAGATCAGTGCGAGGGTCGTGAGTCCCGCGATGTTCATAAACAGGCCCATGAGCAGCACGATCGTCCAGGTGTTCTGGGTAAAGTTGACGACGGGGACCAAAGCGGTGCGTACCTTCATCATGGCATAACCACTTTGACGCTGAGCGGCGTGACCCGCCTCGTGACAAGCGACGGCAACGCTTGCGACCGAACCGCCCGAACGGTTGGCGTCCGAGAGATACAGGTTGTTATCCTGCGGGTTGTAATGGTCGGTGAGCTCACCGGCGACACCCTTGATACCCACGGCATTGCAACCGTTGGCGTCGAGCATGCGGCGAGCGACCGTGGCACCCGTGTCGCCGTCTGAGCGAACCTTGGACCAGGTTTTGTACGTCGAGTTGATATAGTTCTGTGCGGCAAGGCCAAGTACCGTGCAGACAAGAACAACCAGCAGGTACAGTGGGTCGATGCCAAAGCCGTATCCATAGTAATAAGGCATGCGAATTCCTCCGAATCGAGTTACACGTTGGAGGCATTCTACCCACTCAAGCTGCTAGGCTTCCTTATAGCAATTCAATTTTGCCGTCCTTCACCGTCAGCCCCATATTGCCCGAGAGCAGATCGTCCAGACGCGAACCCACAAGCTCAAAGCGCCAGCCTTCGCGCAGGGGGCTCTGCTCGGGGTGCTCGATATAGTCGGCCAGGTCATCGCGCGAGGCAATGACCGAGGTCGCCACGCCCGAGCGCTCAGCAACCAGGCGAATGAGCGCATACATGAGGTCCGTCACGCTCTCCAGCTCCGGAGAGATCTGGCGATGCCCGCGCACCATGAGCGGCAGGCGATCGTGCGGGCAGCTCGCGCCGCGCTTGATGGCCATGAGCGCACCGTCCACGTCGCGCTCCCCCAACTGATCGGTACCACGGATGCTGCGGAACTCCTCAACGCGCACAGGATTGCGCTTAACGAGCGCCAGCAGCGTGTCGTCGGACATGACCCACTTGCGCGGGATGTTGCGGCGCTCGGCGCGGTCCTCGCGCCAAGCGGCGAGCTCGCGCGCGATACCCAGCTGGTGACGGCTGCACGAGTTGATGCGTTTGACCTTGCGGAACGCCTCGTGGCGATCGGCGCGATAGTGCGATTCGTCAGCCAGCGGACGCAGCTCGTCGAGCACCCAGTCCACACGGCCCAGCTCGCGCAGGCGGCTCATCATCTCGGTATAGGCGACGATCAGGTACTTGACGTCATCGATCGCATACTCAATCTGCTTATCGGTCAGCGGGCGACGCGACCAGTCGGTCAGCGACTCGGTCTTGGGCAGCGATACACCGCAGAACGTCTGAACAAGCGCGCCATACGAAATCTGCTGGCGCTCGCCCAAAAAGGCGGCGGCCACCTGCGTGTCAAAAATCGGACGCGGCAGCACGCCTACGGTATGGAGCATGACCTCCATATCCTGCGAGCAGGCGTGGAAGACCTTGGTCACGCTCTCGTCGGCCATAAGCTCGGCCAGCGGCGATAGGTCGTCGATTACCAGGGGATCGACCGCTACGCTCTCGGCAGGGGTGGCAATCTGAACCAAACACAGACGTGGATGGAACGTGCGCTCGCGCAAAAACTCGGTATCGACGGCAATCGCGTCGAACTCACGGGCGCGCTGGCAAAAGTCGAGTAGAGCCTGATGTGTGGAAATGTACATATCAACCCATCGAATAAGGTTAGGCCCGAAAAACACGGGTAGGATATCGGCATTGCCTTACAACTATACTCGGTTAGTCACAGAACGGGAACGTAAGCATGCGCTGCCTTATCATCCACAACCCGGCATCGGGCCCCAGCTCAGATGAAATCTACGCATTCACGCACGCCCTCGCGCAGGGCGGCGACGAGGTCATGATGCGTTTTATCGGTGATGGCATGGAGCCCGAGGACGCCGTGGCAGACGTGCGCGAGTTCGACCGCGTGGTCGTTTCGGGCGGCGACGGCACTGTCTCCAACGTGCTCGACCAGATGCGCGGGTGCGGTGTCCCCACGCTCGTCTTCCCCTCCGGCACAGCCTGCCTGTTCTTCAACAACATCGGCAATGCCCCCGAGGCAGCGGCGCTCGCCAAGGCCTGCCGCGCCGGTCGCACGGTCAAAGTGGACATGGGCGAGCTCTTTTGGCTAGACGAGAACGGCAACGAGAAGCGCCACGGCTTTATCATCATCGCCGGCTCGGGCTTCGACGCCGAGATCATGATGAAGGCCGCCCCCACCAAAAACGATATCGGCGAGATCGCCTACTTCCTCTCCGCGCTCGCCACGCCCAACCCCACGGTGGCGCACTTTACGATTGAGCATGACGGCATTGTCGAGGAGCTCGATGGCATCTGTTGCATGGCCGGCAACACCTCGGTCATTCAAAACGACATCAACCTGTTCCCCGATTGCCGCATGAACGACGGCATGGTCGACATCGCGGTCATCGAGCCCGTGCGCACCGTGCAGCTGCTGCCCACTGTGATCACCGCTGCGCTCGATCCCGCCGGCAAGGTACTCGGGCGCCCGCAGTTCAAAATCATCCAGACCAAGGAAGCCAAGATCACCTGCACCCCGTCGCTGGGCATGCAGTTCGATGGCGAGATCATCTCCAGCAACTCGGGCGTCTTTGGTGCCCGCGCACTTCCGCAATGCCTCGACCTCATCGTCGACGAATTCTCACCGCTCGGAAAATAGGAGGACCCCATGAACGACAATCCCCTGCTCGGCTTTATCGTCATTGTTCTGGCCATGCTCGTCGGCTATGCGATCAACGTGATCCACCGTCGAAAGAAGTAATTCCACATTGGTCTGATATTCATCCAATTATCGTCTCCCCCGTTGTTTATGCATTTGCCAAACAGCGGGGGATTTTCTTTGCGCCCCGTGCAAGATGCTTTATTCAGGTACAGTAATTGCAGGGTGCCTTTATTTAAGTAAAGCTACAAACCGAGTATAATTAACCGCTCATCGCATATTTCATTACGCTTATCGAGTAAGTTTCTTTCATAGATGAATATTGTTTCCAGTTCGTTACGCTAATGGGGTGTCTTTATTGGCTGAAGCCCTCTGGCGACAGAGGGCTTTCGCACGCTGGGAGGGAAAATGAGGAAAACTCACCCCGTCAACGCGCTCAAGAAGCTAGGCATAGGCCTCGCCTTTGGAGCTGCAACCATCATGTCCATGCCGACCTCTGCGCTCGCCTGCACGCAGGTCTATATGGGCAACAAGCTGACGGCCGACGGTAATACGTACTACGGCCGTGCTGAGGACTACCGCAAGCGTTACCTCAAGCACTTTGGCATCGAGCCTTCGTTTGGCCCTGGTCACACCTACAGCTCGGATGAGTCTGCATTCGTGTATACCTCGACCAAGACCTCGTATCGCTACACCTATGTGCGTGACCACCCCAGTCAGTGGGACGAGCGCTGGGATGCCTACTCCGAGGCTGGCATCAACGAGAAGGGTGTCTCCTGCTCCGCCACGCTGACCACCTACATGAATGCAGCCGCCAAGGCTGCGGACCCCCTGACCGATACTGGCATTGGCGAATAAAGCTACGGCAGCGTAATCTTGGGCGAAAGCGCCACGGCACGTGAGGGTGTCGAGCTCCTCGGCAAGATCATCGACGACCAGGGCGCCTGCGGCAACGACCAGATTATCATCTCCGACAACAATGAGACCTGGCTGTTCGCCGCACTTTCCGGCCATCAGTGGATCGCCATGAAGCTCACCGATGACATCGCCTCGCTTAACCCCAACATCGGCAACCTCAACTACAAGGTTGACCTCAACGACACCGAGAACTGCCTCCACTCCGAGGGCATCGAATCTATGCCCAAGGAGAAGGGCTTTGCCGAGTACACCGACGGCAAGTTCGACGTCGCCGCAACCTATGGCGAGACCATTCAGAATTCCGGTATGCACCAGTGGACCCGCTACGTCCAGGGCCGTAACTACTTTGGCAACGAGCTCCAGGAGGGCACCGACTACGAGATCGTCAAGGACGAGCGCGAAGAGGCTCGCGCCACGACCGGCGCCTTGGTCCACGAGATGCAGCCGCTGTTCTTCCAGCCCGGAAAGACAGACTGGACTACCTTTGAGATGATTCGCTCTCTCGGTAACCGTGGCGAGAATACCCCGGGCCTTAACGCCAACACTGACGGTGCCTATGCCATCGGCACCGAGCGCAACACCGAGATTCACGTCTTCCAGGTTCGCAACGGTCTTGATCCCCAGGTTGCAACAATCCAGTGGGAAATGCTCTCCCGCGCCGCGTACTCCGTCGCCATCCCCTTCTACTCCGCGCTGATCACCGAGGTTAGCCCGTATTTCAGCGACCAGACCGTCTCCTTCGACCACTGCAAAGAGACGGACATCGTGAACAACGAGGAGCCCGAGAACTCCATCAACTACGTCCTCATGGACATCAGCTCCCTCTGCTTTGAGAATCCCGATACCCTTGGTATCAGCGTCCGCTCCTACCTCGATGCACTCCAGAACGAGCTCATCGAACAGAACAAGGAAGTCGACGCCGCCATGCTGGCCGAGACGACCACCGAGGGCCGCACCGCTCTGGCCAACAAGGCCGGCAAGGCTGCCACCGAAAACACCTACGTCAAGTGCAAGGCCCTGCTCCAGGAGATGCGCGCCTATCAGAAGGCCGGAAACTTTGACGAGCCCTTCACCCCGAGCGACCTGAACACCGAGACCAACGGCCTCAAGGTGTCCATCACTTACGCCAAGGATGCTCTTGCCACCGATCCGGTCACCCCGGATCAGCCCGGCACCCCCGAGCAGCCCGGCACCCCCGAGCAGCCCGGCACCCCCGAGCAGCCCGGCACCCCCGAGCAGCCCGCTAAGCCCGAGCAGCCCACCACCAAGCCCGAGAAGCCTGGCAAGTCGGACACCACGACTACGGTAACCACCAACAAGACGAACACCAAGGGCGGCCTGCCCACCACCGGTGATCGTTTTGATGGCCGCGTGGTGGCTGCATTCGCCATCGCTGGCGTTGCCGTCATCTCCGCGGGCGGTTACTTCCTCTACCGTCGCAATAAGGAGTAACGTCTTAGCTGAGCGGGCAAGGCAGCAATGGCAGCCTCGCCCGCTCAGCCCGCTCTTTTGACCGGCGGGAAACCCGCCTGAAATCTTTTTAAAAAAGATTTCCCCGCACACACTTCGCTGTGCTATAGTGCAGCGCAACAGCAACTAGGTGCGACCGCGCCACGGCATCACGAAAGGAGCCACCAACATGAAGAACACGATGAACTCTCTCAACAACTGGTGGTGGCGTGATGCGAATACGATCGGTCGACAGTGAGTCCCTCACGCCTGTTTTTGCGCTCTAGGTGATTGGAAGGCCTCCGGTTTCGACCGGGGGCCTTTTTTCTATCTCGAGCCCGATCGCATTCGCATCACGCGCCTCCGCTTTTCTCTTGCACTCCCATTCCGAAAGGATTTTCACCATGTCTCAGAACACCACCGCCGCCCAGCCCCGCACCGTCCAGACCGCCGATCGCGGCAAACTCGATGTCCGCGCCCTCGTCCTGCTCGCCATCCTGCTCGCCGCCGGCTTCATCCTCAACTTCACCGTCGGCAAGGCAATCTCGGGCATCTCGGGCGGCATGATCAGCCCCGAGTTCATCATCTCGGCCTTCTGCCTCACCATCCTGGTCGTTCGCCCCAACATCGGCCAGGCGCTCGTCATTGGCCTCATCTCGGCTGCCGTGATCCAGATCACCACCACTTCGCCGTTCGTCGATTTTGCCGCCGAGGGCATCGCCGCCATGCTCATGGCCGTCATCGTTAACGCTGCTGCCAAGGACGGACAGGTCAAGTCTGCCGTCGCCATCGTCGCAACGTTCGTGACCACCTTTGTCTCGGGCGTCATCTTCATGGTCATCAAGATGGCCATGCTCGGCGTGGTGGGCGAGCTCGCCGCCGCTATGCTGCCCGTCGTCGCCATGACCGCCGTCTTTAACGCCATTCTGGTCGGCGCCCTCTACTTGCCCATCCAGAAGGCCCTTAGGCTCAATTAACCCGCTCGGCTTTACGAGCCACCCCATCTTGGCGTTCATTCGTCACTCGCGTACCCAAGTACGCTTCGCCCCTCTTTCGCGCCAACCTGGGGCCCCTCGCAAAGCCGTCTCCGCACTCCACCAACAAAGACTGTCCCAAACGACTAGCTTTTGGGGACGTTCTTAAACAACTGGTCATTTAAGACTGTCCCCAATGACTATGAAAGGTATCCATGGAAACGATCATCAACGTCGACGATGTCTCGTTCTCCTATGGCACGCAGACCGAGCAGGCGCTTAGCCACATCTCGCTCAGCGTGAACAAGGGAGATTTCATCGGCATCATCGGGCCCTCGGGCGCCGGCAAGTCCACGCTTGCCGCCTGCCTGTCGGGTGCCGTGCCCCACCACTACACCGGCACGTTCTTTGGGTCCGTCATGGTTGACGGCCACGACACCTGCGAGGTCTCGCTGACCGACGTGTCGCAAATCGTCGGCAGTGTGCTGCAGGATATCGACACGCAGATGGTCGCTTCGGTCGTCGAGGACGAGATGCTCTTTGGACTCGAGAACTTTGGCGTTCCCCACGACCAGATCGAGCAGCGCGTGAGCGAAACGCTCGAGACCGTCGGCATCAGCGACCTGCGCGACCGCGAGATCGCCACCCTCTCGGGCGGACAGAAGCAAAAGGTAGCCATCGCCGCCATCCTCGCCATGCGTCCGCGCGTCTTGGTTCTCGACGAGCCCACCGCGGCACTCGACCCCGCCAGCTCCACGTTGGTCTTCGAGACGCTACGTGAGGCAAACCGCGCACTTGGAATCACCATCGTCGTCGTTGAGCAAAAGGTCGCCCTGCTCTCGGAGTACTGCAACCGCGTGCTCGTGCTCAACCATGGCGAAATCGCGCTGCAGGGCGAGCCACACGAGGTCTTCGCGCATACCGACGAGCTCCGTGCCATCGGCGTCGACTGCCCTCGCGTCACGCGTATCTTCAATAGCCTCGAGGCCGATGGCCTGGTAAGCGGTACCCCCTGCTTGGATGTCGATGAGGCCGAGCGCCTGATTTCGGGCATCGTCGACCCCGCACACTCGGCCATCGAAGCCCAGGCGCCCGCTGGTTCCCCGCATGCACCGTCGTTGCGCCCTCATGCCAAGGACGCCGAGCCCGTGCTCACCTTCGATCATGTTGAGTTTGCCTATCCCTATGGCGGCGCCGCCGTCCACGACCTCAACCTGACCCTCTATCCCGGCGAGCTCGTGGGTATCGTCGGCCAAAACGGTGCCGGCAAGACCACGCTCACCAAGCTGCTCACAGGCCTGCTTAAGCCCGCCTCGGGCAGCGTGCGCGTCACGGGACTGGATACCGCAGCCGTTCCCACGAGCCGTATCGCCCGCGAAGTCGCAACCCTCTTCCAAAACCCCGACCGCCAGATCTGCAAGGACACCGTGCTCGACGAGGTCGCCTTTGGCTTGGAGCTTACCGGCATCGACCGTGCCGAGGCGCTGCGTCGCGCCCAGCTCGTCATCGACCGCTTTGGCTTGCCGGCCGACGAGGCGCCCTTCTCGCTCTCGCGCGGTCAGCGACAAATGGTGGCGCTTGCCTCCGTCGTAGTTGTTGAGCCCAAGATCGTCGTGCTCGACGAGCCCACGAGCGGCCTTGATTACCGCGAGTGCATGACCGTCATGGAAACGGTGCGCACCATGGCCGAGCGCGGCTGCGCCGTGATTATGGTCTGTCACGACATGGAAGTCGTTTCCGACTTTGCCGAGCGTATCGTAGTAATGGCCGACGGTCGTATCCTCGACCGCGGCCGCACGCACGAGCTATTCTCGAACATCGAGCTCATGCAGCAAGCCTACGTTGAGCCACCTCAGGTCATAGAGCTTTCTCATCGTCTGGCATCCTCCGTCTCTCCCGTCTTTGCACAGGTGAGCGAGGTCACCGATATCGTTCGCATTACCGAGGAGATGGTCCACCGTGGTTAACGTCATCGACTATATGCCGGGCGACACACTGCTGCACCGCTTGAACCCGGTCGTCAAACTGGGCCTTGCCGCCGCCATCATCATCGGCATCTTCCTGTCCGACACCTACGTGGCGCTGTTGGGCTTTTTGGCACTCACCCTCGCACTGGGCGCCTATGCCGGTGTCGTCGACCGTCTGCTCTCGCTACTCAAGCTGCTGATTCCGCTCGCACTTATCATGCTGGTGCTTCAGCTGGCCTTTATGCGCGACGGCAACATAGTGTGGGGCTTTATCACCGACACGGGCCTCATTACCGGATCGAAGGCCTGCCTACGCCTGTTGGGCGTGGCGCTGCCACTCATCCTCATGCTTATGGTGACCAAGCTCAACGACCTCGCCAACGCCTGCGTCGAGGTGCTGCACGTGCCGTATCGCTATGCCTTCACCTTTACCACGGCGCTACGCTTTGTGCCGGTGTTTGGTCAGGAGATGAACGCCATCATGGAAGCGCAGACCGCACGCGGCGTCGAGTACGACACCAAGAACCCCATCAAGAAGCTTAAGCTCATGCTGCCACTGTGCGTGCCACTGCTCATCTCGAGCGTGGGCAAGACCGATGCCACAGCCTTGGCGGCAGAACAGCGCGGCTTCTATCTGCGTACACACGCCAGCTCGTACAAGCGCTACCCCATCAAGGGCCTGGACATCGCCGTGCTCATCGTCAGCATCGCCCTCATCGCCATCGGCTTCCTGTTCTAGTTCACCACCGACAGCAACCACCCAACGCAAAAGGCCTCGGCTCGCACCAAACGAGCCGAGGCCTTTACTGTTTCACCAGATAAAATCTACCAAAATTAACCTGTCCCTTTTTTGGCAGGTCGGAAGCTAGAGGCGGTAGGGAGCGCCGCTGCGGATGATGGATTCGCGCACCAGGACATCCATGGCATCGAGGGTGATCTCGGGCATCTCTCGATACTTCTGCAGCACCGATAGCTCGGTGCAGGCCAGAATGACACGGTCGCAGCCGCTACGGGCGAACTCCCACATCACGCGGTCGAACTTATCCATATCGGGCTCACGTCCGGCCTTCACATCATCGTAGATAAGCGACATCACATCGTTCTGACGTTTCTCGCTGGGATAGACGACCTCAACACCCGCAGCCTCGCATTCGCGGCCGTAGACGCCCGCGCCCACGGTTCCGTCGGTGCCCATAATGCCAATCTTGTGCACCGGCTCGGCCGGCATACTCAGGTTGGGGTCGAACTCGCACTCCCCCATCACCGCACCCGCAAGGGCATAGCGCACCGACTCACGCGGCATGTGGATAATCGGCACCTTCGTAAACGACTGGATCTGGTCGTAGAAGTAGTGTGACGTGTTGCAGGGAATGGCAATGTGCGCACAGCCCAGCGACTCGAGTGCCTGGGCACACTCTTTCATGGTCGCCAGCAGCTTGGCATGCTCGCCGGTCTTAATGGCCAGCGTGCGGTCGGGCATGGTCGACTTGGAGAGCACCACCATGTCGATATGTTCCTGATCGCAGGCAGCAGCCGTATGACGCACCACCTGGTCGTAGTAATATGACGTGGCCTCGGCGCCCATGCCGCCGATAACTCCCAGCTTTTCCATCGCCGCCTCCTTGGTGACGCTTGCGCAATTGCGCGTATCATACCCGCGCCCGCCCGATGTAAACCGGACGGGCGCCGCACTCATCTACTTGTAATACGTCTTGAACAGCTTAAAGTGGCGCAGCTTGGTGTGCCACATGCGCAGCCAGCGGTTAAAGACAAAGTCGCCCTTCATAAACGAAGGGTCGGCGCCCTTGCCTTCCTTGTCCAGGCGATGCACCTTAGCGCGCAGCTCGGGATCCTTGACGTACTTGTCGACGACGCCCATGGGAACGACCATCCACAGCGCCTCGTCCTGCGCCGTCACAAACTCCGGCTCAAACGGGCGGTTGAACACATACTCGTCCACCACATACTTGGCAACGTTAAAGCCGCTGTTAGTGACGTAGTAGTTGCTGCGACCTTGGCGCGTGTTGAAATCGAAGAACTTAAACGAGCCGTCGCGCTCGTCGTACTTAACGTCAAAGTTGGAATAACCCACAAAGTGAAGGTCCTCGAGCAACTTGCGCACGCCGCCCATGAGCTCGTCATTGGGCTCGGTGATGATACAGGCGTGGTTGCCGACACCGTGAGGCTGATGCTCCTCGAGCAGCACGTGGCCCAGGCACATCATGCGGACCTTGCCGTTGCGGTCGGAATAGCTGGTGAGCACGCGCATATACTCGTCGTTGCCGGGCACGCGATCCTGCAAGATCAGGTCGTCGGTGTAGCCGCTGGCATACGAGTCGCGAATGACCTGTTCCAGCTCGGCACGGTCGGCAATCTCATAGGCCTTTTTCTGGCCCTCGAACTCGTGCTGCCACCACATGATGCCGTCGGAAGGCTTCAGGATCATCGGGTAAGGAAAATCGATCTGGTCGAGCACTTCGGCAGGTGCCTCGCCTTGGGCATTCAGCATCGCCATGGTGAAGGTAAAGGTATGCGGATAGGGCACGCCGTGCTTCTCGCACAGCTCGTAGAAGATCTCCTTCTTCTGACACTGCTCAAGCATGCTGTAGGGAACGTAAGGCGCGACGATGTTATCCGCCAGCTCATGGGCATCCTTGGCCTGAGCCACAAGGGCAACATAGTTATCGCCACAGCCCACAAGGACAATCGTCTTGTCGGCATGCGCTTGGGCAATGCCGTTGACGGTTTTGAGCATCACGGGCATAGTGTCGATATCCACGTTGGGCGTGTAGTCGATAATCTGGCTGCGGTAAGCGGGACCCGTCTGGTACTTGCCAAAGACCAGACTCTTGACCTGGTACTCTTCGTAGAAGGCGCGCGCCACCGAATAGGCGTTGATGTCGCCTCCGAGCAGCACGGGAATGAACTCGCGCTCTGTAAACTGCAATGCCATGGAAACTTCCTATCATGAACTGCCCACACAACGGGCGGTCTTTGCGCAACTGATTTATTCTAGCGTGCCAAGCCGCCGGCGCCCAAAGCTCCACCGTATCTATGGCAATCGACGTGATCGTCCAGCATAAAGCCGCACTCACCGCGATGGGGCCTTGTAGCCGCAAGCCCCCTGTTGAGATAGCTTTCACGACCGAAAGCCCGTCCGCAAACAGGCCCCCGTAACGTTAAAGTTGAACTCTATGGTTTCTCAACAATTCATCATAACTGCTGGTCAAAGCCAAAGCCTCAAGTTCAACTTGACCCTTTGGAACCTTTAAGGTTCAAGTTGAGGTCGAAAGCAGTAGTAGAATACCGTTCGAACCATAACCTACGATTGATTGCAGAGGGACTGGATGCAGCATTCGAATCATCGCACCGCAGCGCTCATTGCGTCGAAGCCGGCTCGTATCATCACGAGCGCCGCGCTCGCCGTTGCGCTGACGGCCACGCCGATGCTCTCCCCCGTTGCGGCGTATGCCGCCTCGCAGGCAACGCAGGACCAGCTTTCCGCAGCCCAGCAGAAGATCGAAGCCGCCACGAGCGCCTACAACGACGCCCGCACCAAACTCGATGACCTGCAAAAGCAGATTGACTCCAACGAGGCAAGCATCGAGGAAATCGAGGCTAAGCTTCCCGAGCAGCAGGCCAAGGCAAGCTCCGCCATGCGCGATCTGTACAAGTATCAGAAGGGCACCAATCCCATCGTGAGCTTCCTGGTCAATGCGCAGAGCCTGGGTGAGTTCATCACGACCTGCAAATACACCAACCAGATCACGAGCTCGAGCGTCAACGAGATCGAAGAGCTCAATAATATGCAAACCGAACTCGAGCAGAACAAGGCCGAGCTCCAGCAGGCCAAGTCACAGCTTGAGGCAGAGCAGAAAAACGCCGAGGATGCGCTGGCGCAGGCCCAGCAGCTCCGCAGCGAGGCACAGGCAAAAGCCGAGCAGGAAAATGCCGCCGAGCTTGCCAAGCTTGAGGCCGATAAGGCCGCTGCCGCCGAGAAGCTCTCGGGCGAGGGCGTAAGCGGCGGCAATTCCAGCAGCCAGGCCACCAACACCAACACCACCATAGACACCACGGTGAACAACTCCAATACCGGTAGTTCCGATTACGATTCGTTCATTAATGAGTGGACGAGCCGCATCGACAATTATCTCGCCGGCTCCCCCATGGCAGGCCAGGGCTATAACTTTGCCGTCGCCGCCTGGAATACCGGTGTCGACCCCCGTTGGTCCCCCGCCATCGCCTGTATCGAGAGCACCAAGGGTGCTTATTGCGCCAATTCTTACAACGCCTGGGGCTGGAGCGCCCGTGGCGGCGGTTGGCGCAGCTTTGGCAGCTGGAGCGAGGGCATCTCCGCTCACGTTGCCTATCTGGGTGCCAACTACGGCTCCACCCTTACTCCGGCAGCGGCCAAAAAGTACTGCCCGCCCACGTGGCAGGACTGGTATAACAAAGTCGCCGCTCAGATGAACCGCATCTAAGCGCAACTGCAAAGGGCCCCAATGGGGCCCTTTTCTTTTAGGTAGCGGAGGTATCGACGACGCCGGTCGCATTGGCAACCGCGACTATGACGATCATGCATAGGAGCAGCACACCCAATGCCTTGAGCCAGAGTTTCGCGAGTTTCTTGCCGCGATAGCTGTCGAGCAGTACGAATCGCCGACGAAGACGGCGCTTATCGAGCAGCGCAAAATGCATAAGCACCATAAGGCCATCGACAAAGAAAAAATACTCGATTATGAGAAGCCACGTCGGGTAGCTTTGGTTTGCTCCCGTGGGGTGAAAGACGGCAAAGTGGCTTCCGGCAAAGAACACAAGTAGCGAGAAGCAGACAAGCGTATTCCAAATGCGCCCCAGAGACTCCGGAACGCGAGAGAGCAGACCGCATGCAACAGAGGCGGCAGGCCTAGGAAGCCCTGCGGGGTTCTGGAGCCCTTGGGGCGTCAACACCGTCTCCGAGTCTGGAGTACGGACAGGCGCAGGCGCAGGAGGCCGCACGGGGCGACTCAGATCGTATGCCGCGCGCGTAGCCCGTCCCAACGCTTCCGCACTCGCAAAACGCTTAGCCGGGTCGAGCGCCATCGACATGCAGATGACATCGGCAAGTGGAGTGGGAATGCCACGCGCCTCGCATTGCTCGCGCATGTCGAGCCCTGGTTTAGGGTCGATTCCCGTCAAGCAGAAGAACAACAGGGCGCCAAGTGCGTAGACGTCGCTGCGCACACTCGTCTGCCCAAACCCATACTGCTCGGGCGGCGCATAGGGTCGCGTGCCAAACTTGACGGTGTCGGCATCGGCGCCATCGCGCCATACGCGCGCGATCCCCAAGTCGATAATCACCAGCGATGAAAACGTCAGGCCCTCATCGAGCGTACGGCTCGCACCTGTCACGATGATATTCGATGGCTTGAGGTCGCGATGGATCACCGGCGCCGACGTCTCCCCCGCCATTGCAAAACCGGCGTGGAGCTCGCCCACGGCGTCGCAAAGGGCAGGATACAATTCACGTGCATAATCGGGGGTGGCTCCCAGACGGTCCACCAGCACCCCGAGCGTCTCTCCTTCGATATATTCCATAACCACGTTAAGCTCGTCGCCCACACGACGGCAATCGACGATTCTGGGCAGGTGCTCAAAACGCCCGCCCGCCCGCTGGGCGGCAAACAGACGCTCGTATGCCCCGCCGATTTGAGCCGAAGCATCGATGCGTTTACGGACAAAGGGGCCGATCGAACCACCACCGGTTCCTTCAAAGTACACGAGCTCGGTTGTTTCAACGGACGAGCGCTTAAGTACACGCTCCACGCGATAGCTGTCGTCGCGATCGAGCGACGCCAGATGTTCGGCAAGCGCTGCGGTCAGCTCGTCATCGGAATATGTTGTGGTCTGAGTATCCATAGCCTCCATCATAGCGCAGGGCGCAGACACCCCATGGCATCCGCGCCCCGTTCGTTTGCATCGTTGTTCGGCAGCTCCGCCGGCTCAGATATCAGCCGCTAACTCACCGTCTCCTCGCCAAAGCGATACAGCTCCTCGTTGACCTTTTGGAGGCTGCACCCGCGATCGATGCAAAAGATGATAATCGCATCACGGCGATCCTTGCAGTTAAGGACGCTTACCCCGGCAGCCGTCAGTGCACGGTTGGCCTCTTTGAGCGTCAGCGCCATCGCAAAGGCAATCTGCAGCACCTTATTGCGACTCGGATTGCGCGAACCAGTAAAGATCTGATAGCCAAAGGTCTCGTTGAGGTCGGCCATACGCACCACGCGCGAACGCTCCAAGCCCTTTTCCTGCAGCAGCTGCTTCAGGTAGTCCGAAAGCGACGGGGCGGCAAAGTCGTGCTCCCTGATATAGCCATCGATGTTCGGCGCATCGAGAAGCTCATTGAGCAACTCCTCGGTCAGCTTTTTATCGGGCATACGACTTCACCTCCCCCAGTGCATGCAACATGCTAGAAACCGCTTACGTCCGAACGCTCCCAGCTAGCAACCTGGTCGGGAGACACCGTACCCAGCGCCTCGAACTTCCAGGAGCCGCCCGCCTTCAGATGATTGGTGTTTGCAAGAGCCGTTCCAACCTGGTTGCCATCGGCATCATACAGAACATACTCAATCTGAATGTAGCTCTTTTCCTTGTCCGTGTTATTGGTCAGCGTGCCCGTGATCTTATAGGCAAACTGATTGGAGGTGTCTTCAGCCTCGTCAGCAATGGTATACGGTTCTTGCGGTTCTTTTTGCTCCTCAGCCTGCTGTGTCGTCTCGGCAGATTTTGCCGAATCGCTCGCAGACGAATCGGTTGAATTGCCACCCATAGAGCCCACGGCACCGACGATAACCAGCACCACGATGACGCCTAGGACAATCTTGCCGATCGGCTTCTTTCCCTCTTTTGCCATTATTCATCCTTCCTACGATCCGGCTACCGTGCCGGCACACAGCACATCGTAGGAAGGATTGAATTTGAATTCATTAGCTGAGAGCTAAGGTTGCGGTAAACGGCCAATGCAGCTATCCAGACGCCGAGCAAACGCACTTTGCGTGACCGTCTGCTGGCAGCGCATCAACCCACCGTGACGGATTTCCCGGTAAAGGCACTGATCATCAACAGGGCAAAGAACACCAGGTAGCTGACACTCAGCGGGTACGCAATGATCAGGAATACGACCCAGCCGACATTGGTTTTACCGTCGGCACGGCGTTGCCCGCGATTGCGGCAGAGCCAAATCGTCACGCCGATGGCAGTGATAAACAGTACGAGTGCCGCCGCAGCCAGCCCAGCAAGCACAAACATCACGCCAATGCTCACAGCAATGACCGGAAGTAGCAGCAAACCACACCCGCATCCACCCGGACTATATACGGCAGATTGCCGACGTCGCCTCATCGTCACTCCATCACAAGCAATCGTTTGTAGACATCGAGGTCCTTGAGTAGGATTTCCTCGTCAAAGAGCATGGTATCGGTATGCAGGGCGCTTGTTGCATAGGCGGGGCAGCCATCCGAATCGCTCGGGTTTTCTTGACCCTCCGGCACGCCCGTGCCCAGCAAGAAGAACACGCCCGGCAGATGACGCTGATAGAACGCGAAATCCTCGGCGATTAGCAGTGGCTCGTCCACAAGTTGCAGCTCGGACAAGGCAGGCGCAATGTGGGCGAACAGCTCGGGGTCGTTATCGACCGGCGGATAGCCCTCGGCAAAGTCGAGGTCGTACGTGCAGCCTGTTGCGGCGCAGGCCTCGTCCAACACGCGGCGCACGCCCTCGCGCGCACGGTCGAACATACCGTCCGTAAACACGCGCAGGCTGCCAGCCACATGGGCCTCCCCCGCCACCGCATTGCAGACGGTGCCGGCCTGCAGCAGGCCGAACTTACCAATGCAGGGCTCGTCGGCACCCAACTCGTCCATGAGCTCGCGCTCGGAAACCAAGAACTTGGCCGCTGCCAGCGCGGCATCATGCGATTCCTCGACTGGAACGCCGTAGGTCTTGGCGATATGGATGCTCGTGCCATGGATATGAATGTGCGTCTCACTTGAGCGCGCCAGCAGCGGACCGGAACAGCTCGCCAACGTGCCGGCGGGCAAATCGGGCCATACGTGGAAGCCAAAGATGCGATCCGCCCCGTAGCGCTCGAATACGCCGCTCTCACACACCGTCTTGGCGCCACCGGTCGTTTCCTCGGCCGGCTGAAACACAAAGAGCACGTTGCGCTTGATGGCGCCCGGCTGCTCACGAATCGTTCGGTCGACAAAAGTCGCCGCCGCGAGCGCCATGGCCATGTGACCGTCGTGACCGCACGCATGCATCCTACCGGGATGCGTCGAGGCAAAGGCCGCGCCCGTTGCCTCCGCGATGGGCAGGGCGTCCATTTCGGCGCGAATCGCCGTGGCATGCGCGGCGCCCGTGCCGGCATCGAAGAAAGCGCAGACGCAGCTGCGACACGGATGGGTCACCTCGCAGGCGAGCGGCGCCAACACGCCCTCGATATAGGTGATAGTCTGCGGAAGATCGAAGTCGAGCTCCGGAATGCGGTGCAGGTCGCGACGATAACGACGGAGTTCTTGGAGCTCGGTCATAAAGGTTCCTTTCATAGGTGCGCGCCAGTTGTCATCTTATTGTGCCGCAAGATTGCCGCGCCCTTATTTCCAGCATATCCCTGCATTTTTTAAACGTTATATACGAATACTCTTGTTTGGTAAAGTGCAACGTGATAGGGTCTTTACCACTTGATAGAGGCGCGGGCACGAAGAGCCGCGGGCGAGCCGGCAGGCTTTGACCCCGTGGGGAGGCGAAACCCGCCGAACTGGGTTTTTCGGGCACGAACAGCCTGGTGGGCCTGCGGGAAACACCCGCAGGACTGTCTGCAGCAATGCGGGAGCGCTATCCGGACATTGGGTCCACGCTATGCGGATTCGATGCGCAGGTAGCGCCGTCTGGATAGCGAGGTTTACGGGACATGTCATTGACTCCCAACGAGGCATATGCGGCCAAGCAGCCGTTTGTGGACAAGGAGACGCTCGAGCATATCGTCGAGCAGTTCCCCACGCCATTTCATCTATACGACGAGGCGGGCATCCGCCGCAACATGCAAGAAGTGCGCGACGCCTTCGCATGGAACCCGGGCTTTAAGGAATACTTTGCCGTCAAGGCCAACCCCAACCCGGCGCTCATCTCCATTCTCAACGAATACGGCTGCGGTTGCGATTGCTCGAGCTATACCGAGCTCATGATCGCCCGCTCGCTGGGCATCACGGGGCATGACATCATGTTCTCGTCCAACGACACGCCGGCGGCGGACTTTGAGCTCGCCGACAAGCTGGGCGCCATCGTCAACTTTGACGACATCAGCCACATCGAGTTCTTTGAGCGTGTTGCGGGACCCATCCCCAAGACGGTCAGCTGCCGCTTTAATCCAGGCGGCCTGTTCCAGCTCTCCAACGGCATCATGGACAACCCGGGCGACTCCAAATATGGCATGACCACCGAGCAGCTCTTCGAGGCCTTCCGCATGCTCAAGGCCAAGGGTGCCGAGGACTTTGGCATCCACGCATTCCTTGCCAGCAACACTGTCACCAACGACTACTACCCCAAGCTCGCGCGCATCCTCTTTGAGCTTGCCGTACGCCTGGAGCGCGAGACCGGCGCACACGTCGCCTTCATCAATCTGTCCGGCGGCGTCGGCATCCCCTACCTGCCCGAGCAGCAGGCCAACGACATTCGCGCCATCGGCGAGGGAGTACACGCGGCATACGACGAGATCCTGGTTCCCGCCGGCATGGACGATGTGGCCATCTGCACCGAGATGGGCCGCTTTATGATGGGCCCCTACGGCTGCCTGGTCACCAAGGCTATCCACGAGAAGCAAATCTACAAGGACTATATCGGCGTGGACGCCAGTGCCGTCGACCTCATTCGTCCCGCCATGTATGGCGCTTACCACCACATCACGGTGATGGGTCAGCCGGGCGGCGCCGACAAGGCCACAGCGCCCGTCACGAACACCTATGACATCACGGGCAACCTATGCGAGAACAACGACAAGTTCGCCATCGATCGCGAGCTGCCGCATATCGACATGGGTGATGTGCTCGTGATTCACGATACCGGCGCGCATGGCTACTCCATGGGCTACAACTACAACGGCCGTCTGCGCTCCGCCGAGGTGCTGCTGCGCCCCGACGGCTCGGCCGACCTTATCCGCCGCGCCGAGCGCCCGGGTGATTACTTTGCCACGCTCGACGTGCTGCCGTGCGGTCGTGAGCTGCTGGCCAAGTCGCGCGCCGAAAGCGCCCGCCGTCGCGCCCAGGACGAGCGCCTGGCAGTCGCCGCCCAATGGAACAAACGCATCCAGATCGCGGAAGCGAAGGAGAAGAACATGGACATCCGCAACCTCGAGGGCTCAATCGTCGCCCTTGTTACGCCGTTTAAAAAGGACGGCAGCGTCGACTTTGACGCACTCGAGCGCCTTATCGATTTCCACCTGCAAAACGGCACCGACGCCATCCTCACCCTGGGCACCACCGGCGAGAGCGCCACGATGACCGATGACGAGGACAACTCCGTTGTCGCCGCGGTGGTCAAGCATGTTGCAGGACGCGTCCCCGTCATCGCCGGATCGGGCTCCAACTCCACGCAGACTATGCTCACCAAGTCGCTCACCTATCAGGGCCTGGGCGCCGACGGCCTGCTGCTCATTACCCCCTACTACAACAAGTCCAACGAAGAGGGCATCTATCAGCACTTTAAGACCGTTGCCGATGCCGTAGATATCCCCTGCATCCTGTACAACATTCCCGGCCGCTGCGGCTGCGGCATCAGCGAGCGCAACGTAGAACGCTTGGCCGCGCACCCTAACATCATGGGTATTAAAGAAGCCTCGGGCAACGTCGCCTACGCGGCCAAGATCGCCCACCTGCTGTCCGACGACTTCCGAATGTACTCGGGCGAGGACGCCCTCACCGTGCCGCTCATGAGCCTGGGTGCCTCGGGCACCATCAGCGTGTGGGCCGATGTTCAGCCGCAGCTCGTGCACGACATGTGCCGCGCCTATCTGGACGGTGACGTGGAGCGCGCCCGCGATATCCAGATTGCCGGTCAGCCGTTCATCAACGCCCTCTTTAGCGAGGTCAACCCCATCCCCGTCAAGGAAGCGCTCGCTCAGATGGGTATGATCGAGGCAAACTACCGCATGCCGCTGTGCCCCATGGCAGACGACACGCAAGCCGCACTTACCGATGCTCTGAAGGGAGCTGGTCTGCTTGATTAAGACCGTCATTATGGGAACGGGCCGCATGGGCTCGCTCATCCGCACTACCGCCGAGGGTATTGTCGATACCGCCGGACAGCCCGTTTTCGACATTGTGGCCCAGATTGGCTTCGATTTGGGCGAGCTCGAGAACGCACCGGCTGCCGATGTGATTATCGACTTCTCGAACGTCGTGACCTTTGACGCCGTCGTCGCCTATGTCGAGCGCACGGGCGCGGCGTTGGTCTCGGGCACCACAGGCTACACTCCCGAGCAGATGGACCGCCTGCGTGAGCTGGGCCAGAACGCCCGCGTCATGCACTCCGGCAATTACTCCATCGGCATCGCAGCCCTGCGTCATCTAGTGGCCCAGGCCACGCGTGAGCTGCCCGGCTTTGACTGCGAGATTGTCGAGACTCACCACAACCAAAAGGTCGACGCCCCCAGCGGCACCGCAAAGCTGCTGCTCGACGCCGTAGTCGAGGCCGAGCCCGAGGCAGGCTACCACCCCGTCTATGGCCGCGAGGGCATGTGCGGCGCGCGTGACCCCAAGGAGATCGGCATGCACTCGCTGCGCGGCGGCACCGTCGCCGGCGTGCACGAGGTGAGTTTCTTTGGCCAGGACGAGGAGGTCACGCTCACCCACCGCGCCACGAGCCGTCAGATCTTCGTCAACGGTGCCTTGGCAGCCGCGCAGAAGCTCATCACCCGCGAACCCGGCTTCTACACCTTCGACCAGGTCATGTTCGCCTAACTAGTTATCAACCATACCCCCTCAAAGGAGAGACAGCATATGAGCAACGCAGCCGAGATGGACGCACAGGAGATTATCAACTACATCGCCACCGCGCCCAAAAAGACGCCCGTCAAGCTGTACGTGCGCGAGAAGCCCGGCATGAAGGTTGCCTGGGGCGACGCGCATGTCTACGGCGGGCGGCGCGGCAAGACCGTCTTTGGCGACTGGGATGAGCTCAGGGCAATCCTCGACGCCAACGCCGACTCTATCGACTACTACGACGTAGAGAACGACTGCCGCAACTCCGCCGTGCCCATGCTCGACCTTAAGGGCATCAACGCCCGCATCGAGCCGGGCGCGATCATCCGCGACCGCGTCGAGATCGGCGACCGTGCCGTCATCATGATGGGTGCCATCATCAACATCGGCTCCGTTATCGGCGAGGGTTCCATGATCGATATGGGCGCCGTGCTGGGCGGCCGCGCCACCGTGGGCAAGAACTGCCATATCGGCGCCGGTACCGTGCTGGCAGGCGTTGTGGAGCCCGCCAGCGCCACGCCCGTCATCATCGAGGACGATGTCATGATCGGCGCAAACGCCGTGGTCCTGGAAGGCGTGCGCGTGGGCAAGGGCGCTGTTGTCGCCGCCGGCGCCGTGTGCGTCGAGGACGTCCCCGCCGGCGCCGTCGTGGCCGGTGTCCCCGCCCGCGTCATCAAGATGCGCGACGAGAAGACCGACAGCAAGACCGGCCTGGAAGAGGGTCTGCGCCAGCTTTAATAGTTACGCGGTTTTGACAAACCGCGTTTTCGCTGACTTATGCTCAACCTGCGGGGCAATTCATCCCCAAACAAGAAGGCCGAAGCCCCTAGGAGCTTCGGCCTTTGCTTTCTCGCTGTAGGCGTAACGCAACTTATCGATTCTCGATGCTGCCGATATTCTTGAGCTCGATGGAGATAAGGCCGTTGGGCTCGTTGACGAACTCGATGTACTCGGAATTCGAACCCATCTCGGCCGGGAAGCTGATTTCGATACCCGTGTCGGTACGGATCTTGTGATTGCGCACGGCAGCGCGCTCGACCTGCTTGCGCTCCACGGGAACGCGCTCGGGAACCTTCTCCTCGGTCAGTGCCGCGCGCACGCTTTCCTTGATGACCGGTTCGTCCTCAAAGACCTCATCGACGATATCCCAAGGCGGCAGCTCCTCGTCATCCTCAACCTTCTCGGCAACGGCAGCCTTAACCTTGGCGAGTGCCACGGCCGTATTGGCACCATGCTCCTCGGCGACTTCCTCGACCACACGCGTCACGGTGTCGATGACCTCCTTGCCCGATACACCCGTGTCGCACTGCAGCAGGCCATCGGGGATAAGCATACGGTCCTCGCCGGCAATCTTGCGCTTCTTGTCCACGTAGCCGATCTCCATGGTACTCGCGCGCACGATGGCATAGCTCGGCACCTTTTGCGAGGGGTTTGGCAGAATAGCGTAGTGGCGCGCGATGTCGTTGCGCACCTCCCCCTCCTCGCGGCCCACTTCGTGCATAAAAGCCTGCTTGGAGCCCAGCAGCATCACGGCAAACCAGCGGGCATCCTCATCGTCATCAAAGTCCGCCACAAGCACGTCGGTGGACTCGGCTTTCTCGGCTTTGGTGAGCTCGGAGGAGATAAACTCCGCAATCTGCTGCGACAGGTCCACGAACTCGCGCTCGCCAAAGAAATAACCCTTGAGCTCGCCGCCAAACGCAGAGTTCTCGGCAAACGTGGCGCGTTTATTGTCGGCCGAGGTACGTGCGCGGCGCAGATGCGTGGTCACGAAGTTGCGCACGGTACGGCTCTCGATATCGAGCTCGCGCTGGCTCATAACGTTGACGGCAGAGTCAAAGTCCAGGATATGCAGAATCGCGTGATTGATTTTCATATACGGCATTCCGTTCTAGATCGATTTCGGCACGAACCAGTATAGCGGTCGAGCCCTCCCCGAGCGCATCGAAGATTGGTGCATCGGGGACAGGTTGCTTTGCACCAATGGCTAGCGCAGGAGCTCGGACTGCCAAGCCTCGAGCTGTTCTGCCAGACTCTTACCGGCAGCGGACATGTCGATCTGGGGTCGTTTGGGCAGCAGTGCGCATTTAAGGATTGCCACTATGGTCTGCGAGACAAAGCGGCGCGTATCTCCGTCAAAGCCCTGCGCAGCCTGGAGCATCACAGGCAGGCTCTCGCGCAGATTCCCAGCGATATCCGCAAACCGCTCAGCACCCGTAGCCTCAAACACGGAGAACAACGCATCTACAAAACGCTCGCGCTCGCTAGGCCCCACTGCAAGCAGCATCTCGCGAATGGAGCCATCAACGTATCGAGCACCGGCGGACAGGCGTTCACAGTACACGAAGTCGCGGCCATCAACCACCCAGCTAAAGGGATTGTGCTGCAGCAGGCTGAACTCGGTGCTCTCAACGATGGCATAGTCCTCCTGTGTCTCGAACATCATGCCAAAGATCGACGACCGTGGCAGAGTCTTGTCGATTCGACCGGAAAGATCGGCAAAGGCGTTACCGTTCAGAAACTCCTCGACGAAGCCCGGACCATCATGGGAATACGCCCGTTCGATTCGCGCACGGGCGACATCGGAGCACATCGCCGCACCGTACACCGCAAGGTTTCCACCCTTGGAATGACCTCCGCACAAAAGCGGCCCGTCGATCGCATCCGCCGCCTCGTCCACATAACGCGCCGCGGATTCCTGGGCCGGCACAGGATACCGGAACGCCATGTTAAAGTCCTCTTTCCAGCCCACAATCGTGCTGTCGGTCCCTCGGAAGGAAAGATAGCTAAACCCCGCCGGAAACCGGAACGCCATGGCTGCAAACTGCTCTGTCGCCACCACATCGCTCACGGCACGATAGCCGCAAACGTGCACGCCACGGTAGCGAGGGCTTGCTGCCACGGCCTCCAACAAGGCCCTGCTCCCCTCTGGATCCCACAAGTCGTCAATCATGTCCCGGTAGCACTCGGCACGCAGCAGCTCGCGTACGTCTAGGCCCTGCCAGTTCGTCAGCTCTGCCATATCACCCGGCAAACGCAAATACGACAACCAGGCAAAGACCAGGCTATCCACCGCGCAGAACGGCCGCTCCTCAAACGGATCAAACGCCGTCTGGGCATAGGTCAAAAAATTAGGCGAATCCGACATGGCCCTCCCATCAACTATGGTGCATTGGGGTCAGGTTACTTTGCACCAAAAAGGCGCCCGGGCCGTGTGGACCCGGACGCCTTCATTGTAGCTTTTCGCTCTAGCGAGCTTGATTTAGCAGGAGAAGTCGACGCTGTCGATGATGTCCTTGAGGGCCTTGGCGGAGGCGGTGAGCTCATGCTGCTCGTCATCGTTCAGCGGCACGGGGACGCGACAGACGACGCCGTCGCGGCCAACGACCGTCGGCATGGAGATGGCAAGATCGGACAGGCCATACTCGCCCACCATGAGCGAGGAGACGGGCAGAACGGTCTGCTCATCGCGCATGACGGCGGTGCAGATGCGCTTGACGGCCATGGCGACGCCATAGTAGGTGGCGTGCTTCTTCTCGATGATGGTGTAGGCGGAGTTCTTGACGTCCTCGGCGATGCGCTTCTCGGCAGCCTCATGCTCCAGATGACCGTGAAGCTCGCAGAAAGTGTTCAGCGGCACGCCGGCAACCTGGGCGCTGGACCAAGCGACAAACTCAGAGTCGCCGTGCTCACCCATGACATAGGCCTGGACATCGCGCGGGTCAACCTCGACGTGGGCACCAAGCATCTGCTGCAGACGGCCAGTGTCGAGCACGGTGCCGGAGCCGATGACATGGCCCTCGGGCAGGCCGGACATCTTGATGGCGGCATAGGTCAGAACATCGACCGGGTTGGAGACAATGAGCAGAATGCCGTCGAAGCCAGACTTCTTAATTTCGGGAATGATGGACTTAAAGATGTTGACGTTCTTGTTGACCAGGTCCAGACGGGTCTCACCGGGCTTCTGGGCAGCGCCAGCGGTGACGACGATCATGGCGGCGTCGGCGACATCGGAATAATCGCCGGCGTAGATCTTCATCGGCTCGGCAAACGTCATGCCGTGCGCGATATCCAGGGCCTCACCCTCGGCGCGGTTCTTGTCCACGTCGATGAGGACCATCTCGGAGAACAGACCGCTCTGCATCAGCGCGAACGCCGAAGACGAACCGACGAAACCGCAGCCGACAATAGCGACCTTCTTCTCGTTAACCATTAGAAACTCCCATCTCTCTCCACAAACAAGCCACCCGGGAACGACCCGAGCGGCTTGTCGTAATCCCAATACATCCAATCGGGACTTTGATTATGCTCCTATTCGCAGCCAAAAATCGACCGTTTACCGAAATTGTTTGCAGGATTCGTAAAATAACTGCACGAAATCGGTTTCGAGCTATTGACGAGTCGAAACAGGTTTCTAATACAGACCCGCCTCGCGGATGGCCTCGACAGCCAAAGCAATCTGATCGGGCGGCAGGACCAGCGCCATGCGCACGTGCCCCTCGCCCGAAGGACCAAAGCTCGCGCCCGGCGTCACCACAACGCCGGCCTTCTCCATGAGCTCCTCGCAAAACGCCATGGAATCGGTGCGACCACCGGGAAGCTTGGCCCACACAAACATAGAGCCATGCGCGTTGGGACGCTCCCAGCCCAGGCCCTCAAGACCGTCGCACAGGGCATCGCGGCGCTCCTGGTACTTCAGACGCTGCGCCTCGACCTCATCGCGCGGACCGTTCAAGCAGGCGATAGCAGCCTTCTGGATCGGGAAGAACATACCAAAGTCGATCTGGCCGCGCAGCTTGGCAAAGGCCGAGACCACATCCTCGCGACCGACCAAAAAGCCGATACGCGCACCGGTGACGTTAAACGACTTGGAGAGCGAGAAGAACTCAACGCCCACCTCGAGCGCGCCGGGATACTGCAAGAAGCTGCCGCCCGGCTCGCCGTCGAACACGATGTCGGAGTATGCGTTGTCGTGAACGATGAGCAGGTCGTGCTCGCGGGCGAAAGCGATGATCTCCTCGTAGACCTCGGGCGTGCCCACCGAGCCCACCGGGTTGGCGGGCAGCGACACAATCATGTACTGGGCACGATCGGCCACCTCGGGATCGATACCCGCCACATAGGGTAGGTAATTGTGCTCCGCCACCAGCGGATAGTACTCGAGCTTGGCATCGGCGATCTTGGCACCTGCCTCAAAGACCGGGTAGCACGGATCGGGAACCAGAATGGTGTCACCCGGATCGAGCAGGGCAAGGCCCAAATGGCCAACGCCCTCCTGCGTGCCGTTGCACGACTGCACCATAGACGGCGTAATGCCCGAAACGCCAAAGCGACGCTCGTAGTAATCGCACACGGCTTGCTTGAGTTCGGGCAGGTCGCGCAGGGCATACTTCCACATCTCGGGGTCCTGGGCCGCTTGCGTGAGCGCCTCGACCACGTGGTCGTACGGCTTAAAGTCGGGCGTGCCCACGCTCATGTTGTAAATGGTCTTGCCCTGAGCCTTCAGCGCAAGCAGTTTGTTGTTGAGCGAGGCGAAGACCTCCGCGCCAAAGCGGTCGAGACGCTGCGATGCCTGCATGGTGCCACCTTTCGATATGAAAAACGCGGCGCTCCGACAAGAGCGCCGCGCGATACGGGCCATCAGATTGCAAAAGTGTAACGCTTGCACCCGCTGTTTTGGTTCAATTTGGCAACCTTAGTCCATCGGATTGAGCGCGTCAATCTGGGCGAGCCACAGGCGCGAGCTGGCGTCACTCGGCATGCGCCAATCGCCGCGCGGGCTGAGCGTGACCGAACCCACCTTGGGGCCATCGGGCAGGCAGCTGCGCTTAAACTGCTGGGCAAAGAAGCGACGGTAGAACGTACGCAGCCACGTGTGAATGGTCTTGACGTCGTAGGCGCCCTCGAAGCTCTTGAGCGCCATGCGGTAGATCTTGCCCGGCTCAAAGCCAAAACGCAGCAGGTAGTAGAGGAAGTAGTCGTGCAGCTCGTACGGGCCCACCAAATCCTCAGTCTTCTGCGCAATCTCGCCGTCGCCCGTGGGCGGCAGAAGCTCGGGGGACACCGGTGTATCGAGGATATCGAGCAAGACCTCGGCAATACGCCCGCCAAAAACATCAGCGGCATAGCGCACCAGATGGCGCACAAGCGTCTTGGGCACGCTCGCGTTGACGGCGTACATGCTCATGTGGTCGCCGTTGTAGGTAGCCCAGCCGAGCGCCAGCTCCGACAGGTCGCCCGTGCCGATGACAAAACCGCCGGCCTGATTGGCCAGATCCATCAGAATCTGCGTACGCTCGCGGGCCTGGCTGTTCTCGTAGGTCACGTCCTGCACGGCCGGATCGTGCTCGATGTCCTTAAAATGCTGCTCCACGGCTGCATGGATCGAGACTTCGCGGAAGCTCACGCCTAGGTCGCGAGCGAGCGACTCGGCATTCGACTTAGTGCGATGCGTCGTGCCAAAGCCGGGCATGGAAACCGCCGTGATACCCGTGCGTGGCAGCCCCAGTGCATCGAAGGCACGCACGGTCACAAGCAGTGCCAGCGTGGAGTCCAGGCCGCCTGAAAGACCGATGGCAGCTGCCTTAGTACCCGTATGGGCAAGGCGGGTCTTGAGGCCGGCAGTCTGCAGGTCGAGAATCGTCTCGCAGCGCTCGGCTAGGTCGCCATGGTCGGCCGGTACAAAGGGCGCGCGCGGGAAAACGCGGTCGATATCGCAGGCATCGCGCAGGACAGGTTCGTCTGTCAGCACGCCCTCAAAAGAGAACTCAACGGTCGTGGCCTCCGGCGCATCGTCCGCGCGCGTCCACGTCGTCGAGCGACGGCGCTCGGCAACCAGACGGTCAAGATCGACGTCGGCGATGGCCATGTCACAGGTGAGAAGCCTGGTCGCGGCAAGCTTGGAGCCGTTTTCGTAGATAAGGTTCTCGCCCGCAAAGACCATGTCGGTCGTGGACTCGCCCTCGCTCGCGTCTGCGTAGGCATAGGCGCAGTACAGGCGTGCGCTCTGGTTGGAGATGAGGCTGCGACGGTAATCTGCCTTGCCGATGATCTCGTCCGAGGCTGACGGGTTGAGGATCACCGTGGCACCGGCAAGCGCCATCTCGGTCGAAGGGGGCGCCGGCACCCACAGGTCCTCACAGACCTCGACGCCCAGCACTAGGTCCTCGGCACCCTCATCACAACAGCGGTAGACAAGTCCCGAGCCAAGCGGCACCGGACCTTGACCGGCAAATTCAACCCACACGGGATCGGCGGGCGCCGGAGCAAACCAGCGGCGCTCGTAGAACTCACCGTAGTTGGGCAGATACTTTTTGGCCGTAAGGCCCAAAAGCTCGCCCGCGCAGCACACGGCCGCGCAATTGTAGATGTTTTCGGTCACCGCAACGGGCAAGCCAACAGTAAAGACGATCGGCAACTCGCGCGTTTCATCGAGGATGCGCACCAGCGCCGCCTCGCAGGCGTGCAGCAGCGTGCGGTTATGGAACAGATCAGCCGCGGTATAACCAGTCAGGTTAAGCTCGGGCAGCACGAGCGCACGAACGCCGCGCTCGGTAGCCTCGCGAACAGCCGCCAGCGCAACCTCGGCATTGCCCTCAACATCGGCCACGCGAATCTTGGGCGAGGCCGCTGCCAGGCGCAAAAAACCGTCGTTCTCAACTTGACCGTTTAGAAAATCGTTCATGCGAGCTCCAGCACATCCGTTAGCCGCAACGAGCGGCGGCGATATAGTCCGCCTCCATTGTACTGTCAAGTTCAATCAGCACAGATGGGACAAGCTCATGATTAAAATTGGAAAAGAGAAGCCGGGATGACGTTTAGCAGTAGAACGAGATCTCGTCCACAAGGAAAAATGCCTTCCATTTAGAGCAAATCAATTCATGCTGAGCGGCGATGATTTCACAGAGGTCATCAAGCGTGCTCCGGGGGATCTTCGCTTTGTTATTAGCGACAATGCAGCCACCTCTTCGAGTCAGCCAGATTTTGGCCGAGTTATCTGAAGGCGCCCCCTTGCAAACATGGACATGGATTGGCTCGCCCGCTTCATTGGACCAAAAGAAGACCCGATAGCCGCCAATAAGAAAAAGGCTAGGCAACTTTAGCTCCTCCGTTTGCGGCGTAGCGATACAGCAGATGGGCGTTATTGCCCAGAAAAGTCTCAAAACCTCGCTTCTCCTCGTCGGTAAAACGCCCCTCCCACATGGTCCAATTGTAAGAAGGCAGCTCGCAACGAGCGGAGTCGAAACCCTCTGCCGTCGGTCGTTCAAAATGCACGATGACCTTTTCGATATCGCCATCTGTGATCAGGTCAGAATGAATGACCTCGGTACCATCTTCGAATGTCATATACGGGTACATCACGTAAACCACCTCGCAATCATTAATTCAGTTTAGCATCAAGCTAGTGCACCAATGATAGCAAGCCCCCTTGATGAGTTGATGGCATCTGTTGCCAGCACGATCGACGGCGGTCCGGATTGTTGGGCCCCGGCCATAATCGACCGCCACGAAGCGTTCATCCGCAGGTGCATGGCATAGCGCCTAGAACACTAGCTGAGACAAGGACACTATCGCTGGCATAGTGAACATAGACAGAAGGGTGGTAACACAGACTGTTCCACATGCATATCGATAGTCCTTATTATGCTGCTGGGCAAAGATGGCTACATTCGCGCCGGTGGGGGTCGCAGCCGCAATCAGCAGCGCCATCTTAATTGACCTATCACATGGAAAGAGACATAGGAACAGGAGCGAAAGAATCGGAATGACAAGCAGCCTGACCGATGAGACGGCAAACAAGCTTTTCGCCCTCAGGAGCGCCATCAAATCAGACTGAGCAAGATAGATACCGAGAGTCATCATTGCTAGCGGAGTGTTGAGCCCCGAGATATACGAAAGCACTGACTGTGCCAGAGGGACCGTTGGGACACGAAGGATAAAAATCAAGAAACCGCCCAATAAAGCCATGACCATTGGACTTGTCAGGATCGCTTTAGGACTCATACATTTTTTAGACCCCGACAGCAGATACTGCCCGTATGTCCATTGCATGGCATTGAGAAGAGCGATCATGCACGTGATGAAAAACACGGCATCTTTTCCAAGCGCCGCTTCAACAAGGGGTATTCCCACAAATCCAGCATTCGAGAATGCCGCAGCAAAAATGTCGATGGGACGGCCCCTGAACAACAGGCGGGCAACAACGCAAGCGAGCAACAACATCGCCGCCGACAGCATTAAGGTCATTCCCAACTCATACATCCTCTGAAACGAATACTCGATCCAAAATGATTTGAGAATGATTGCGGGAATCACAAGGTTGATGAGCAACTTTCCGAATTCTATTGCAGCCTGCTCGCTCAATATGCCCAAGCGGTTTAGAGCGTAGCCCATTCCCATGAGCAAAAACATGATAAGGACTTGTTGGATGAGAGGTTCAATGATTGACACAATACATGCTCCGTATAATCCTGACCGGTTCATCTACCACGATGGTCTATAGCGCCTGCTATAGCGCGGCACCGACCGCCTGAATGATTCGCGCAACGAACGCATCGGCAACCCCGCGCGGCGTTCGCGAGTTGTAGGTTTCAAAATACTTGCCGTAGTCTTCCTGAGGCACAAGGTAGTTGCAGTACGTGTTCGCATAGCCGATAACAAAGACGTTGTATTGGCTAAACGCCCTCTTAAAATCCAAGCCTAATGTGCTACACGTATCGCATGGCATCGTGATAAAAATGCAGTTACCAATTACCGCAAACTGGCTCGGAAGCTCAAGCTCGATTTTCCCCATCGAGAGCTTAAGCTGTTGCCGCTTAAGGAGAAAGTCTCGCATCGGGCTCGCATCCATAGCCTCTATCCGATTGGTCATCTCGATCCAATCCGGATCTGTTTTTGCATCGTAGACACTCTTCATGCTGATAGAGCCCCAACGCGGAGTATCAACTCTGAGTGCCGCGCGCTCACGCTTGGATTCAATTTGAGCGCAAAGTTCGTTAGCCGTACGCTCGAGTTCGGCAACTCCCTCCCCTTGCCGATAGAAACGCGTCGACACATCCCCGCACGTTCCGTTGACGCAAAGTACAGGACAGCCATATTTCCTCTCCAAACGCTGCCTGACATGCCCAATCAAATCAGCAGAGAGGACGGCGCTTTTCCCATTAAGGATGGTAGGATGAGCGGACATGAACAGCATTTTTCCAATTGGGCGACCACCTTGAGCGTCCTCAAACGAGAAAATACTTACCTGTTTATCGGCCGGACCGCCCTGAACATTTCGATTCCCGTACAGTCCCTCGATGCCTAACATCTCCATCGATACGGTCGCCTTCGACCTGGACGCCCATGCAGATACCGCCGCCTCGGTAGCCAAGCCAATCAAATCACTCGTCAATTCGGTTTCAGGTAACGTGTCCTCGTAGGCAAGCTTAAAATAGCATGGTGCAGAATGGGTATGAATGCATGCGACGACGATATTGCTCGAATCGATGCCCGTTTTTGACGATACGGCGTTCTTGACCGAAAGGGAAAAATCTTTCGACACCATTATTGAATCGAGCTCGATAAGAATAAACGGGACAAGATCAACACAGACAGCGCTAGCGTTGACCTCAATAGGATCAAGAACATCCGTCCAGGCACCTTTTCTGTTGTAGCCGCCCATGCGGCAAGGAGACTGGGGTGTTACGTCAATCTTCGAGATTCCAAACTCTATGTTCATTCCAACTCCAACTCTTCGCGGCACACGCCGCCCAAACATCGGAAATAGAAATACAAAAAGAGAAGGGCGTCATGGACGCCCTTCCAATGCGTCCTGCCACACGCAGGCCGTAGAAAACTTAACGCTCGGAAACGGGACCATTCTCGAGCTCATCCGCCGTAAAGCCCAGGAAATACGTGCCCAAGGCGCTCACAAGGAAGCCTGCACCAGCAGCGATTCCAAAGTTGATGAGATTCTGGGTCCCGCCGCCCGCAAACGCGAGGAACTCCAAGAAGTTAGATGCCGCGCCGGCAGTATAAACCGTGGCTCCGAGAGCGATTGCAAGCGCACCGGCAACAAAGGATCCGATAATCTTCCAGACAAACACGCGGCGATAGCGCAGCATCATGCCGTAGATGAAAGGCTCGCCGACGCCTCCGACAATGTTTGCGACCAAATAGCCGAATGCCATGCTCTTCTCGTCTTTATCGCACAGCTTGAGCCAGGTCGCCACCTCGCAGCCGAAGGTCGCCCAAAGGCTAACGCCCGTCGCAACCAAAACAAAGCTGTCGGTTCCCACAGTCATATAGTTAGCGATGGCAATCATCGCAACCGCCACATGCATGCCGGTAATAATCATTGGGCACCAAAGACCCGCCAGAATACCTCCTCCGAGGATGGCGGCGATACCACCGGAAGTACCAAGGAACTCAAAACCGGCGGCGAGGGCATTACCGGCCCATGAACCAACAGGGGCGAGAGCGCAGAGAGACACAGGAACAGCGACGACCATGGTAAGGAAAGGCGCGAAAACCGTTGAAAGGGTATCTGGCACATATTTGCGGAAGAAGCGCTCGATATAACTCATCGCCCACACGGACAGAAGAATGGGAAGGACCGTCTTTGTGTAGTTTGCGGCGACGCAGGGAATGCCATAAACGGAGAACTGAGCTCCATCGGTCGCAAGCTGAATCATGGTCGGGTCGATAAGAATGCCGCCCATAAAGGCACCGAGGACAGGCGTTACGCCAATGTTCTTAGCCGCATTATAGCCAAGGTAGATGGGGATAAAATAGAACGCTGCGTCATAAACCATGTTCATCAGAACATAAAGGTCGCTTGTGTCGGACAGCACGCCCGCCATCGTAGGTCCCAGCACCACCGCTACGGTCTTGAACAGGCCAGCACACATTAGGACGGGGATCATAGGCACCATGGAGCTTGACAGGTAGTTGAGGATGTTATTGCCAATAACCTTAGGTGTGAGCTTCTGCTTAGGAGCATCAAGGTTCTCGTCGATGGCGTCCTGCTTGGCAAAGCCGCCGATCTTGCAGAGCTCGTCATAAACCTTGGGCACGTTTTGGCCCACGATTACCTGGAACTGCCCTCCGGAGATTTGAGCACCCAACACACCGCCAATCTTCTTCACTTCTTTGATATCGGGGGCATCGATATCTTTGAGGTTAAAACGCAGGCGCGTCATACAGTGCGCAACAAACGTCACGTTCTCCTTGCCACCGACGGCCTCGAGCACGTCCGCGGCGATTTTCTTATTGTCAGTCATAGCTGAACTCCCTTGCTTTTCTGTCTTCCCGTTTGCGCACACGCGAAGAACCGATTACGGCAGGCCTGACACGAGGCAAATCGAGAAAAGCAAGAAGAAGACAAAAACAGAAGAGCCCCAAAGCACAAAGCGGACAGGGAACTGTCTACGTCATGCTTCGAGGCTCTTCTCGAATAACACCTTATGTGACTATGAAACTACATCCAACAGTTGCTTTTACGAAAGTCGAAACCGGCCAACGGTCAAACTTCAGCGGCGAGCGGTCGATTAGGACCTAGATCCCGCGCAGACGCGATTGACGTGGAGCATCAGGTAGACCTTCTCTTCATCGGCGAGCCCGGCGTCAAAGCGCTCTTCGATAAGCGCGGCCATGCGGTCGACGCACACGGCCACGTCGGGATGCTGCTCGCAGAGCGGTCCGTAAAGCGCGCCGTTCTCCGTGTTGAGGGGCTCTCCTGTCTGCACGCGTTCTAACAGGTAGCGCACGTGCGTGGCATAACGGCAAAAGTCAAAGCCGTCGCGGTCCACGCAAACCCCCAGCTCGGATTCGATAATCTTGGTGAAGCTCTCGAGCATCACCTCGTCCTTACGCACCGTATTGGATTTGGCCTTTGAAGACGAGGCGACCACGCTGTTGACGATACAGAGCGCGATACCGCTCGCCTCCCCCCGCGGCATCTTGACGTTGAAGCCGCGATTGATGCCCTCAATCGCGAACTTGGCGATCTTGTACTCAATGGGGTACATCTGCTGCACATCATAGGAGAGCGGCATCTGCACAAACATATGCTCGCGGCAGCGTTTGATGGCAAAGGCGATATGGTCAGCCATGGTAAAGGGAAGGTTTGCCGAGAGCTCGCGCGAGATGTTGGAGCGAGCGATATCGGCAATCTGGGCGGAGAACTCCATCACCTGAGGATCGATCTCGTCGAGCAGCGCTAGGTAGCGCGAGTCGACACCGTAGAAGGTTCGCTCGATCTTATCGAGTGTGACCTCATCGGGGCCATTGGGAAACCCGATACCGCGGCCAATTGCCACGAGTTCACGGCCCTTGGCGTTTACGCAGATAACCGTATTGTTGTTGATCCGCTTAAGGATTTTCATGACGCTCCCTACCCGGCGCAAGCAACAGCGCCGCGAGCCCGATTATTCCACGGGATTTCAAATCCGGTCAACCTTCCTTTCGACATCCGAACGATTCGCCCCGTCTTCATTCGGTCAGCCTGAGAAGAAGTTTCGCGCTTTGGTGAGTTGATGGTGTTGCGGGCGAATCCATCTCCGGTTCACACCGACTGGGTACCCTGAGGGCTGAACAACCTGTCGCAGCACTAAACGAACCGGGAGGACCCCGTATGACGACTGAATATACCGACGCGCCGCGCACGCGCGTCATGACGCCGGCATCGCTCAACAACGGCGTGCACGAGAACCATTCCATCGGACAGACCATGGCCATCGCACCCAAAAAGGGCCTGTTTGACGACATTTCCATTCCCCAGATCATCGCCGGCGCCGCAGCTGCCGCCACGAGCGTCGCGCTTGCCTCCAAGATTGGTATCGCTGGTTCAGTAATTGGCGCCGCCGTGAGCTCGGTCATCACCGTTGTGTCCTCGCAGGTCTACCGCCACTTTATCTCTGCCAGCGCCGAAGCAATCAAGGGCACGCATGCCGCTGTCGACTACCCTGCCGGCGCCTACGAGCCCGTTGAACCCGATGTCGAGGAGCACCTAGGTGGCGCCGCGACCACGCAGGAAATGCGCCAGGTTGCGGGACGCGCGACCACGGCGCGCGTCGCCCCTAACAGTCTGCGCGCCAAGGCGGCGGCAGAGCGCAGCCAGACGCAAAAGAAGGTCATCGTCTTCTCGATCGCCATCGCCATCGTCGCGGTCATCGCCTGTACCGGCGCCATCCTTATTACCACCGCCGGTGAGGGTCTGGGCGAGCGCCCCGAGCCAATCCTTTCGTCGCGCACGACCGAGAGCGATGCAAATGGCAACACCCAGTCGCAAGATCAGCAGGCACAGGCGGACGGCACGCAAGACAGTTCTACCTCTGCCAATTCGTCCTCGAACACCCAAAGCCAATCGCAGGGCACCGATTCCTCTACGGCCAACAGTGGCGCGCCGTCCGGCACGACCGACTCAAGCCAAACGACTGACGGTTCGCAGCCGAGCACGGGCGGCCAGACGAGCGACACCGCTTCGGGAACGGGCACAGCAGACAGCAGCAACACCAACAGCTCGAACAGCTCGAGCGGAACCGCGTCCGGCACGGCATCTGACAACTCGAGCCAAGGCACGGCATCGGGCAACTAAGCACATTTGCCTCTCATAGATAACCGACCTGTACAACGGGCGCGAATCGAAAGCGGTTCGCGCCCGTTTGCCTTGGGCGCCGCCATGGCGAACGCTATGCGATGGTAAGATGCTTTACATGTGTAAAGAGGAGATTTGCCATGAGCAAGACAATAGTTAGGCCCACGCTTTCGCTGGGCAACCACATCTATCTGTATCGCCTGCTGCGCGACGCGATTGGGTGCGGCAAGCAAACGTTTATGACGCAGGTCGAGGAGGCACTCGCCGCTGGTGACATGGCCGCTTATGACCTGGGCTTTGAGTCCACGCGCGAGCTGCTCGAGGAGCTCGACGACTGCATTAAGCTGACCGTCTTTAAGGGCGGTCGCCTGTATGCCACCGTCATCGCCAACGAGGCCTGGGATGCCGCCCTTGCCAAGGGCGAGGACAAGCCCAAGGCAGCCAAGGGAGCCAAGCAGTCCTACAAAAAGAAAAAGCGCGGCGAGAAAGACCTCAAGGCCGTACGTCCCAAGCACGTTAAGCGTCCCGAGCCCGTGGCCGAAGTCGCTCCGGAGCCCGAGCCGAGACAAAGATCGAAGTCGCTATTGAGGTAGCAGCAGAAGCCGAAACCGAAATCGCCGCCACAACCGATCCCAAAGTCATATCCGAGCAGGAAGCCACTGCGGAGCCCAACGAGGCTCCCGAGTCGACAACCGAAGAAGCCGCTGACCAGCCCGAGACGTCTGCGTTCCAAAACGGCGATGTCTTTGGCGACGAGGCTGAGGACGATCAGCCCGAAGAGCCCGCAGAACAGGACGCTACCGAGGCGGCATCGGAGCCCGAGGCACCGCAGCCTGCCATCTCGCTCACGGTCGTCTATGACCCCGAGAACGTAAACGCCGGCATCACCACCATGGCATCCACGCCCATCGAGGCAAAGTCGAGCGTCGAGAACGAGAACGCGACGCAGGTTGAGGTTGAAACTGCAGCTGCAGACGCGCCCGCCATCGTGAAACCCGCAGATTCCACGATCAAGCCGGAAGCGATGCCGGAATCCGCACCCGTCATCGAGTCCGTGCCCACCTCTGCTTGCGACCAAATTCCCGCACCGGCACCGGCTTCGGCACCCGCAGCGGCCCCAACCCCCGCACCTGCAGCGCCCGCCATCCCCAAGGACTTCCCCGTCGATTTCACAACCGAGGTCTTCTGCCCCGGCCCGCTTCTGCACCAGCTGTCGACCTATCTCCCCTACGGCGCCGACACCCTCGGCATCGTCGGCGAGTACTACTGGATCGCCCGCGAGCACGGCACTATCGACGTCGCACGAAACCGAGCGAGCTTCCCCCTGCGCTACACGCAGGCCGGCGAGCGCCGCGAGGTCACCGTGCGCATCCGCCGCAACACCACCGGAGGCCTCGGAGCCACCTGGACCATCGACAAAGTCGAGCCTTCTACCAAGTAACAAAAAGGGACGATAACCCTCAAGGTTATCGTCCCTTTCTCAATAGGTCACCTGAGCTCAACTAATCACGCGTCAGCTTGCGGTGAATACGATGCGGCTGGGCTGCGTCCTCGCCCAGGCGCTCGATGCGATTGGCTTGATAGGCCTCGAAGTTGCCCTCGAACCAATACCAGTTGCCCGGATTCTCGTCGGTGCCCTCCCACGCCAGAATGTGCGTGGCGACACGGTCCAGGAACATACGGTCGTGGCTAATGACCACCGAGCAGCCCGGGAACTCGAGCAGCGCCGCTTCGAGCGAGGACAGCGTCTCGACGTCGAGGTCGTTCGTGGGCTCGTCGAGGAGCAGCAGGTTGCCGCCCTGCTTGAGCGTAAGCGCCAAGTTCAGACGGTTGCGCTCGCCACCGGAGAGTACGCCAGCGCGCTTCTGCTGGTCCTGGCCCTTAAAGCCAAAGCTCGCCACGTACGCGCGGCTCGGAACCTCGGTCTCGCCGACCATCATGTGGTCCAGGCCATCCGAGACGACCTCCCATAGGTTCTTGTCGGGGTCGATGCCGGAACGGTTCTGATCGACATAGGAGATCTTGACGGTCTCGCCCACCTCGAGCTCACCCGAAGTCAGCGGCTCCAGGCCAACGATAGTCTTGAAGAGCGTAGTCTTGCCCACGCCGTTGGGACCGATCACGCCCACGATGCCGTTGCGCGGCAGGGTGAACGATAGGTCATCGATGAGCACGCGACCGTCGAACTCCTTGTGCAGGTGATGGGCCTCGAGCACCTTGTTGCCCAGACGCGGACCCACAGGGATGCGGATGTCAGTCCAGTCGAGCTTCTGGCTTGCGCGGGCCTCGGCCTCCATCTCCTCGTAGCGAGCCAGACG
Organism: Collinsella sp. AM17-1; assembly: GCF_003470665.1. GTDB lineage: Bacteria > Actinomycetota > Coriobacteriia > Coriobacteriales > Coriobacteriaceae > Collinsella. The sequence goes on along the minus strand of NZ_QRJZ01000006.1, from coordinate 56,506 downwards.
GGCCTTGTTCTTTGCCTGGCGAGCCTTGGGCGAGCTGCGCACCCACTCGAGCTCGGCCTCCATACGCTTGGCGAGCTTGGCGTCGCGGTTGCCCTGCGCCTCGATACGCGCGGCCTTGGTCTCCAGATACGTGGAGTAGTTGCCCTTGTAGGGATAAAGGTGGCCGCGGTCGACCTCGCAGATCCACTCGGCAACGTTGTCCAGGAAGTAGCGATCATGCGTGACGGCAAGCACCGCGCCCTGGTAGTTGTGCAGGAAGTGCTCGAGCCACAGGATCGATTCGGCGTCCAGATGGTTCGTGGGCTCGTCGAGCAGCAGCAGGTCGGGAGCCTCGAGCAGCAGCTTGCATAGGGCCACGCGGCGGCGCTCGCCGCCGGAAAGCACGTTAACCGGCATGTCGGAATCGGGCAGCTGCAGGGCGTCCATGGCCTGGCCGAGCTTGGAATCGATATCCCAGCCGTCGGCGGCGTCGATCTCGTCCTGGAGCTTTCCCATCTCGGCCATGAGGGCATCCATGTCGCAATCCGGGTCGCACATCTCCTCGCCGATCTTGTTGAAGCGATCGACCTTGGCGATCATGTCGCCAAATGCCATGCGCACGTTCTCGATGACGGTCTTGTCGTCGTCGAGCGGCGGCTCCTGCTGCAGGATACCCACGGTGTAGCCGGGGGTGAGCCTGGCATCGCCGTTGGAGACTTCCTCGATGCCGGCCATGATCTTGAGCAGGGTCGACTTACCCATGCCGTTAGGACCCACGACGCCGATCTTGGCACCGGGGTAGAAGCTCAGGGTCACGTCGTCAAGGATTACCTTGTCGCCATGGGCCTTGCGAGCCTGATACATCTGGTAGATAAACTCCGCCATATGTCTGTTCTATCCTTTCTACCTGCTGTTTCCCTATTCTTGATTCGCTTTAGTGGAAACGAAATGAGGAAACCAACTCTAAAACTTAACGAAAAAGGGGCATGGTTGCCCACACCCCCTAATACTACCTGGGAAAAGTCCCCCGGAGCATACTATGAACTGCGTACGCTAGTTTTCCGCAACCTTAGCGAACGGTTCGCTGCGATTTGCGCCACAGCAGATACGAATAGACGTAGGCAGCTACAGCTGAACCGAACGCCAGAACCGCAATCACCGCGGCGACGACTTCACTCGAAAGCACACTACCTGCCACGCCCATCACAATCAGGCCAACACCCAGCACCATAAAGCAGGCACCGCCAAAGCGCTGCGTACGGCGCCAGTTCTCGGGGTCGGCAAGCGCCCAGGGCGTCTTGATACCGAGCGTGTAATTCTGCTTCACACGCGGCAAGTAGTTGCCTACGCCGATGAACAGCAAACCGACAACACCGGAAATCAGCACGTTAACCGAACCGACCGCCGGCACCACACCCCAGACCGTAAGCTCTCCCAGCCAGCTTATGGCGCACATGAACAAGGTGAAGGCGATTACGAAGCCCTGATAGAACTTGCCCGAGGTCCGATACGCCTCGCCCTTAGGGTCGATGCGTGGCACGACGTAGAACATCGCGAGAAGTGCCAGAGGCAACACGCCGAGCGCGGAGGCCATCCAGCTAGGGCCCCAACCGTCGACGGCGCCGTTCGCGCCCCAGTGCGTGGGAATCTGCGCAGGCAAGCTCGGCATCACCATGAGGTGCGCAGCAACATTAATAGCGCAGACCACAACAAGCATGACCCACACGCGCGGCGATACCCCCGTGGCGTGAATTCCCTTGTTTTCATTATTCATTCTTATCACCTTCAGTGTTTGTAAAGCCCATAAACCAACCGATCAAGTCCTGCATGACGGTGGTGTTTAGGCTGTAAACGATGTTTTGGCCATGACGTTCGTCGGTCACCAACCCGGCGTTTTTGAGCGTCGCCAAATGATGGCTCAGTGACGGCTTGCTAATGTCAAAATGCTCGGCAAGCTCCCCGGCCGTACAATTGCCCTCGCGCAGCAGTTCCAAAATGTGACGTCGTGTAGGATCGGCCAGCGCTTTAAAACCCTCTCCCGGCATAGGACCTCCTCTCAGCACCCCTCATGACGCGTACACTATACTCGATATTTAGATGTTTGTCTAACTATCTAATCTTGTACTCAAAAAATAGCCGCCTTCGCGTAATGCGAAGACGGCCACTTCTCACGCTACAAATGTGTTTGGGAGTTGGCCAGCCCGCTGCAACGGGTGCCATTTGCTTCATCTTATGCGAATCGCTGCCTCATTTCAACAAGCCCCAAGGGCTCAAATGGAATCGCGATAATACCTATAATGACGATAGCTAAAACACGATTCGCTTCCCCATCGGAGGATGTCTATGACCGAAACCACAGCCGCAACTCCCAACGAGACACGCGACACCAAGCTCGAGATCATCATGGGCCGCGAGGCACTCGATAAGCTCGCTGATGCCACGGTGCTGGTGCTCGGCTGCGGAGGTGTGGGATCTAACTGCTGCGAGGCACTTGCCCGCGGCGGCATCGGTCATTTCGTCATTCTGGACAAGGACATCGTCGCGCCCAGCAATATCAATCGCCAGGCTATCGCCTTTCACAGCACCGTCGGCAAACGCAAGGTCGATGTTATGGAAGCCATGATCCACGATATCAATCCCGCCGCCACCGTCATCAAGCGTACCGAATACCTGCTGAGCGACAACATCGACGAGTTCTTCGCGAGCGTTTTGGAGCAGACGGACGGCAAGCTCGACTACGTCGTCGACGCCATCGACACCATCTCGGCCAAGCTCACCATTGCCAAATATGCTCAAGACCACGACATTCGCCTGGTGAGCTCCATGGGCGGCGGCAACAAGCTGCATCCCGAGTGCCTGCGCTTTGCCGACATTTTCGAAACGGTCCGCGATCCCATGAGCCGCATCATGCGCAAAGAGTGCAAGAAGCGCGGCATCAAAAGTCTTCATGTGCTGTTTAGCTGCGAGGAATCGGTTAAGACACAGCCCCGCGACCCTTCCAACATCCACGAGCGTACCGAGCTCGGAACCGCCAGCTTTATGCCGCCCATCATGGGTCAGATGATTGCCGGCGAGGTTATCCGCCAGATCAGCGGCCGCGGCGCTGAGCGCGTACGCTCCGATGGCCAGCGCCTAGACTAGCGGAGCGCGCCGAGATGGAGCCCCGGTTATTTGATGCACACTGCCATCTTGATTTAATGGCTCACCCGGACGCCGTTGCCGATGAGGCAACGGCGCTGGGCTTGGGTCTATTTGATTGCGGCGTCGATCCACGCGACTTCGCTAGCGCACATGGGCGAACCCGTCGCCCTCCTACCGTCATCAAGGGTATCGGCCTCCATCCCTGGTGGCTCGCCGACGGCCGCTGCGGTCCTGCCGAAGTCAATCTGCTTTGCGAAGTTGCTGCCCACGAGCACTATATCGGCGAGGTGGGACTCGACTTTTCCGCGCGCTTTGCCGGAAGCGAACCACTTCAAATACAGGCATTTGACCGGCTCTGCGATACACTCGTGCAGCATCCTCTTGCCGGGCGCGTGATATCAATTCACGCCGTTCGTTCAGCAAGAGCCGCACTGGACGTCCTCGAATCGCATGGACTACTCATCCCAAACCCCGACTCCCCCGCTATCATCTTCCACTGGTTTAGCGGTACTTCGGACGAACTCGTCCGCGCGCGAAACGCAGGCTGCTATTTCTCCGTGAACGAGCGTATGCTCGCATCTAAACGAGGACGCGAATATGCCCGACAGATTCCACTCGACCGTCTACTGCTCGAGACCGATGCGCCGGCCGAGCCAAACACGGAAACAAGCGCGCAGTCGCTCATCACATCGCTCACAAGGACCTCGATGCGCATTGCCTCACTCAAAAACTGTGATGCAAAGCGCATCGAGTCGGCAGTTTTAGCAAATGCGCACTCTGTTTTTGACCTTCGCTAACCCCTGTGGCAAAAATGCCAAGGGGCATGCGAATCGCACAACGCAGTCCCTATTGAAAGACAGTACAATTCGGCAGCATTACACCAATTCATGCATGAGATCACGGTTGCGTGCATACAATTCGTCAAAGATATGGCGGCGCGACGCATATAACTCGTGGGCAGCCATATCGGGCACGATTGTTTGCGCAACGCCAAGGACTTGGGCGAGTTCATCCCATGATGCATAGGCGCCACCTGCGAGAGCTGCCATGATGGCATCACCGAAGCATGCGCCCACCGTAACCTTGGCAACCGAGACCTCGCGCCCGCATACGTCGGCGATAGCTTGCATCCAAACTGGATTCTTGGTTCCACCTCCGACAAGCATAATGCGCCCAATTGGCAGTCCATGCTCTCGCTCGATAATGTCGACATGGGATGCAACGGTATACGCGACGCCTTCCAAGGCGGCGCGAACCATATGGGCTCGCGTATGCCTTCCGGTCAGGCCAAAGAAGACGCCACGCGCCTCGGTATCGTTGAGCGGAGTACGCTCCCCCGCAAAGTACGGCAGACACAGGAGCCCATCGGCACCCGGCGCCACATCGGCGGCATCATGCGCCATAACCGAATACGCATCGGGGCCACCGTGGCCCTCGGCCTCTACGGCGTCGCGATACAGCTCTTGGCGCAACCACGATGTGAGTGCACCCGCTGTATTGGTCCCCGCGCAGATCCCGTAAGTTCCGGGAATGATAAACGTCCCTGGCCACAGGCGAGCATCATCGACCATATGATCAGCTAAGTAGATGAAATACGCCGTGCTCCCCAACTGAACCATCATATCGCCGGGACGGAATACACCCGTCGAAATGGCCTCGGCACCAGAGTCGCCCGTTCCCACCAAGACAGGTGTCCCTGCCGCGAGCCCCGTCGCCTCAGCCGCACGCAGCGTAATCACCCCGGCAATATCGGTAGCCGACATTACCTCCGCCATCTGGTCAGGCCGGCAGAAACGAGCACATTCCCGAGCATCAACCTTCCAAGTGTAGCGATCGTATAGGGGAAGAAAATCCTCCGCCAAATAACGGTCCACCGTAAAACGCCCCGTCAACTTCGCGCACAGAAACGATGACGCCGTCAGGAACTTCGCGGCACGTTCGTGCACCTCGGGCATATTCTCCTTAAACCACAAGATCTTGGGAGCAATATCTGACGAACAGGGATCGTGCCCGAAAAGCTCGCGTGCGCGATCTGACCCATATTCGGAAAGAAGCTCGTCAATCTGCGGCTTCGAACGTGCATCGACTCCATATAAAATCGCGGGCGCCAGCGCGTTGCACTCGGTATCGACCGGCACGCAGTCGCAACCCAATGCGGAAAGGCCCACGCATCCAATCTGCGCCGCGTTAACCCCCGATCGCACCACCAGCTCGCGCGACAAGCGGCAAAAATCGCCCCACCAAACTGCCTCCGCATCATGCTGGTACCATCCATCACGCGGGTTGTCTGTCTCGTGTCCACAAGAGGCCTGGCAAACGATGCTGCATCGATCATCGATTAAAACGCCTTTAGAGGCGCTTGTCCCAATATCAATACCCAGATAGAACGCCATAGGCGCCTACTCCCCTCGCGCCGCACGAGCGGCAGCCATAAAACAAACTACCCGCTCAACATCAACCGGGGCATCCAGCTTTCCGTCGCGCTTTAAGCACGTGCCGACAAACGCGCCATCGTAGTGAGCAAATACGTCAGCCACGGAATTTTCGCGACAACCGGTGCCACATACCACAGGCACTTCGTCAACACGCTCGCGGACCTCATCGGCAAGCTCGCCCGAAGCGCCACGACCGGCAGCCGAACCACCGATGACCATCGCATCCGGTAGGCAATTAAAGAGAAGTGAATCGGCAATGTCCGCAGTCGTGCGGTCGTTGAGATAAACCTCTCCCTCGCTCGTGATGAAGTGAAAAAGCTTGAGGTCGTCCAGGCGCAGCGCCGCCTTACGACGCATGGTGTGCGCGAAATCTCGGTTAATCAGCCCGAGATCACCGGCCCAGGCACCGCAAAAATTGCAGCGCGTGAACTGCGCATCGACGGCAGCGCACAGCTCGATTGTGGCATCACCATCGTAAATAGCCTCAGCTCCCCAAGGGGTCGACAAATCATGGGACAGAGCCCCGATTACATAGCCCATCGATGCAAGGGTTGAGGGAGAAACGTGCTGCTCATAGGGCATCGAGAGCTCATTGGTAATCAAAATGCCATCGACACCGCCCTGCTGCAACGCTTCGAGATCGCGCTTGGCGGCTTCCACGACCTGCGACACGCTTCCGCCCGGGTAATACAGTGGATCGCCCGGCAGAGGACGCAGGTGCAGCATTCCGATAACCGGCTTTTCGGTCTTGAACATCGAGGTCAGAAACGACATAACGTGCTCCTTCATAGGGTTATTGCAGGGACGTTACTCCCCCAGCACCTCGACGTACACTTTTCGCTTCTGCGGGCCGTCAAACTCCGCAAGATAGATGTTCTGGGCACCTCCGCACACGATGTGGCCATCTTGGACGGGAAAGAAGCAACTGTTTCCACAAATCATGCTCTTGATATGTCCACAGGAGTTGTTGCCGGTAGCTCCATAGCTCGGCAGGAAGTGTGCATGTGCATAGGGGGCATCGAGTGGGGCGATGCGATCAAGCGTCTCCATAAGATCCGTCTCCACGCAGGGCAGCCCCTCGTTTACCACGATTCCGCAGGTCGTATGCGACAAAATAATCGCTGCCAAGCCATTGGTCACCGAGCTGCGCTCGATGGCAGCGTGCACGTCTTCGGTAATATCGATGAACTGGTCCGGAGCAGTCGATAGATAGTTCAACGTCTCGAGCGTCACCATGTTCACTCATCCCCTTCAAGAAAACGCAGGGCATTACCCCAGTAGAGCCTTTCTCGCGCATCATCGCGCATGGACACGGTATCGAGCGCCCGCTTGAGTTTGAACGCACGGAAGCGCGGCGTATTGCTGGCGAACATCACTTGATGCGATAGCGCGCGCTCATACCACAGCGGCCCCATATCGACCGTGAAAAGACGCTGCATCATCTCCTCGGGCGAATCGATGTAAGTGATAGAGGTGTCCGTGTAGCAGTTGGGATACTTGAGCAGCATCGCCACGGTCTCGCGCACCCAGGGCCAGCCAAAGTGGGTCAAACTAAAACGCACATTTGGATGCGTTGCGATTGTGTGCTCAAATGCAAGCGGGTTACTGCGCGAGAGCTCTGCACCCGGCTCCCAAGACATACCGGCATGGAAAACCACCGGCTTGTTATAGCGCTCGCACAGCTCGTAAAGCGGCTCGGCCACGGCATCATCGGGGGCAAAACCCTGCTTTGCCGGATGCAGGCAAAGCCCCTTTGCCCCCAACTCGGTAAAGGCGCGCTCCAATTCGCCTGCGGCGCCGCTCACCTGCGGATCTACGCTCGCAAATCCCCACAGACGATCGGGATGCGCGGCAACCAGCATGGCGATCTGGTCATTGGTGCCAAAATGCCCTCCGCATGCCGTGGTTACATCGAGTGGCATGAGCACACTCTTCTGCACATCGCAGACGTCCATCTCGACTTGAAGCTCATCCCAATCCATGGGGCCCATATGCCCCATACCAAATTCTCGTGACCAAAAACCGAATCCATCAGGCTCATCACCCGGCGTACAGATCTCGCTGTAGAGCATGGGCTGAACCAACATGTCGATAACCATTTCGTACTCCTTTCCAGGCGTTTGACCCTAGTACGGCTCAAACGAACCAATCACTCGGGACGACAGCTCAGCGCCCGCCTTCATGCACGCCGGAATATCAAGGCCATCGATCACGCCCTTGGTAAACCCGGCAATATACGAGTCGCCGGCACCCACGGTATTAACGACCTTCTCCGCCGGTACGATCCCGCACTCATAGAAGCGCTCACCGTCATAGGCAATGCTTCCCTTCTCGCCAAGCGTGGCAACTGCCGCCCGCGGTCCCAACTCCTGTACGTGACGTACCCAATCACGCAGCTCCGGAGTGTCCTCTTCAAATGACATGAACGCATAGTCTACGTAAGGAAAATGAGCCTCGCAGGCATATTCGGGATCCTGGCTGAACACCGAGAAGTCCATAACCACCGTCTTGCCCGCATCATGCCATTCGGGCAGGAGGTCCAAACAATTGCCAAACAGGTCGGTGTGAATGATGTCATGTTCTAGGATAAACGCCCGGTCATCTTCATTCGGTCGATATGTCTCCATTACGCCATCGATTGCCTCGAGATGTACGCGATCGACGCCGTCTTTCAACGCCATGAGCATCACCGAGGTGTCGCCATCCTCCACCCGCAGATGTGAGATATCGAACCCCTCGGCGGCCAACGCCTCCCTCATCTTGTCTCCGTACTCGTCCTTGCCGACAACCGACACGGCGGATACCGAAACGCCCATTCGTGCAAGATGGATACCCCAGTCAATGCCATTGCCAGTCGGATAGAACACGCCGATGTTTTGATAGACGTCCGCACAGCAAAAACCAGCCGCGCACGCTTTAATACCCATGGTCTTCTCCAATGTTCAAAAGGGGACCCACCACATGGCGAGCCCCCTTTTCGCGTTTCGCTTATTGTTTTGCATCGGCTGTCCAAGGCCTCATAGCCAGACCGCCGTACGCTTTCTTAAGCTATTCGACGATTGGTGCTCCGTGGCCCCAAGATCCTTCCATGCCGCACACGGTCGAGGCAAACCCGGCAGCAAAGTCGAGCGCGCGCTCGATGGCCTCGGCGCCGTCCTCACCGCGCTTGGCGGAATCGAGATAGCACATCAAAAACGAGGTGAGGAACGAGTCGCCCGCTCCCATGGTGTCCTTCATGTCCGTTACCGGTTTAGCCAGCTGGCGGTAATAACGCTCGCCGTCGTAAGCAATGCAGCCCTCGGCGCCCGCCGTAGCCGACACAAAACGCGGACCCAGGCCCTTCACCCATGCCAGACGCTCGCGAATCTCGTCCTCACTTGCGGCATCCGCCGCACTAAAGAAAGCGAAATCGACGTAGAGCGCAATCTGCTCGTAGTACTCGTCGGTGGAGTCGTCCGAAAAGTCAAAAGAGACCGTGACGCCCGCAGCCTTCAACTTGGGCAGCTCGCGCTCGGTAAAGCAATAGTTGCCCGAATGAACCACATCGAACTGCTTCATGTACGAAAGGTCAAAGCGATCGAGGACATAGCGCGCATCGCCACGGATACCGCCCTCGTTGGAGCCGAGGAAGACACGGTCACCGTCAACGACGGTCACGCGAGCCGCTCCGTTCTCGCCAATCATCTGCTCGCACTTGTCAAGCTCAATACCCTCATCCTCGAGACTTGCAATGACATGCTCGGCAGCGGCGTCATTGCCAAAAATGCCCATGTATGCAGAGCGTGCGGCACCGCATTTCTTGGCATAAACGGCGAAGTTCACCGCATTGCCACCGGGATACATGGTGTGGATATGCTCGTAGCGATCGACGACGTTGTCGCCAAATCCGAGCGCGTTAACGTTAAATGCCATGGCCTTTGCCCCTTCTAGTACTCGACAACACCCATATAGCGACGGAAATCGGGATCGTGATCAAACACCTTGCCGCGAGCAGCACGCAGCTCGCAGTTCATGGCGTAGAACAGCACCGGGTCAAGATAGGCACGGACGCTCGCCGGCACGGCTTCCATACCGTACTCCTTGGCATCGAGCACCATCAGCGTATCGGTATGCGTCTTAAGGAACGCCAGGGCGCGCTCGTCCATAGCACGGCACTCGCTGGAGCCCATCTGCAGGAAGTAAAAAACGCCGTCCTGAGTAGCCTCGAAGGGGCCGTGGAAGTACTCGGCAGAGTGGATGTAGCTGCAGTGCTGCCACTGCATCTCCATAAGAGAGCAGATAGCGAAACCGTAGGTCTGGCTAAAGTTGGGACCGCTGCCCAGAATATAGAAGAACTCGTGCTCCTGGCAAAGCTTGGCAAAACGATCGCCCAGCTCAGCATTTACCTTCTCACGTGCCGGGGGAAGAATCTTATCCATCTCGGCGATACCGGCATACATATCGGCAAGATCGGCGTAGCCCTCCTGCTGATCGAGCAGCTCGGCCGCGAGCGACAGCGAAATACCAGCGGGGACCTCGGCCTGCGGCACGCCCTCGCCCCACGGGTAAACCCACGTGGTCCATTTACCGGTGTCGATCTTAGATCCAGCGTTGTCGGTCTGGGCGATCACCGTAGCGCCGGCGGCAAGGGCAATCTCGCAGCCCTCGACGACCTCGGGGGTGTTGCCACTGTGGCTGCAAGCAATGACCAGGGACTTCTCGCCCAGACGACGCGGACGCATAATGTCGAATTCACGCGCGGTATAGATATACGAAGCGAAGGTAGTTGCCTCACGCTGCAGAAGCTCATGAGCCGGGATCAAATCGATCATGGAGCCACCGCAAGCAATCCAGTAGACGCTGTCGAACTTGCCCTTCTCGGCAATTGCCTCTTTGATCAGATCGTGTGCGTTCATATCCAGTTCCTTTCTTGTTTGGTCCGCAATCAATGACGTTGGCTGCGTGGCCGATAGCTGTTTTAGTCAATCAGATATTTCTCGAATGCGGCCATGTTCTTGGCATCTGCCGCCGCCGGGTCATCGTAGTAACGGCCGTCCGTGATTTCCTGGCCCAGCATGCCGTCGAAACCATGGGCGTTGAGTGTGGCGACGAAGGCGTCCATATCGTGCTTGCCATCGCCCCACACCAGATGGCCATACGGGTCGCCGTCGATAAAGTGCATCTCGTGAATTGCCCCATCACCAAAGGCGGCAAACCAGTCCTCGAGCGTCTCGCCTGCAACGCCCATCGCGGTTGTATCAACCATGGGCTGTAAGTACGGGCTCGCAACCTCGTCAATCATGCGCTTCGCATCGGAAACCGTCGTCACAAGGTTGCTCTCCTCGGGACGCAGGCTTTCCATCGTAAGCACCAAACCGTGCTCGCCGGCATACTCCGCCAGAATGGACAAGTGCTCGCGGCTGCGCTTCCAGGCTTCCTCGCGGTCCTCGTCCCAGTCGCCCCAGCCCGAGTTAACGGACATACGGTCGCACCCAAGTACCTCGGCAAGCTCAATGCCGTGCTTAAAGTACGCCAGGCTGCGCTGTTCATGCAGCGGTTTGCGTGCGCAGTACTGCCAAGGATAGACAACATTCTCGGGGCACAGAGTACGATACCTAAGCCCACGGTCTGCAGCCTTTTTCGCCAGAACCTCAGCCTCAAAGTAGCCCGTGTGGTCGAGCGTCACATGCGGCTCCGCACACCACAGCTCAATGGACTCAAAGCCCAAACGCTGCTGCACATCAAGGAAGTAATCGAGCGACCACATGATGTAGTGGATATTCATGCCCGCAATCTGCTCGCGACGCAGCGTCGGCTTGGATTCAGACATCTTATGCCTCCTTGTTTCGAGCGAACACGATTTGTCCGTCCGACATCGTCATATCAACCGCAAGATCGCGTGCATCGCGATAATCGAGGTCGAACACATCCCGATCGAGCACGCAGATATCGGCAAGCTTGCCAACCTCAAGCGTACCCAGCTCGTCTTCGCGCATCAGATCGTACGCGCCCCCGGCAGTCCAAGCACGCAAGAGCTCGACAAGCGTCAGCGCGTTGGCCTCATTCACGGGCAACCCATCGTCGAAGTATCCGCCGCACGCGCTGTAGATTGACTCGCCCAGGCTCGGAATCAGCAGCGGCAAATCCGTACCACAGCACACCGTGCATCCGGAATCTTCCATGCCGCGGCGATTCCAGCTGTGCAAAAGTCGCGTCTCGCCAATTTGTCGACGCATCATCGACAGGCAATCCTCGCGCCGGTCCAGCGTCAGAATCTGCGGATAGACCTCACAAATTCCACCTAACTTGCCAAACTCGACAAGGTCGGTCGGGTCAGAGTTCTCGAGATCGGTAATCGCATGGCGGCGAAGCAACCGTCCATGCTCGTCTCGAGGCAGCGAGGCATAGAGCGCCACGGTGCGACGAACGGCGCCATCGCCCTGGCAATGCAAGGAATATCGGAAGCCGTCAGCATCAATTGCGCGCAGCTCGTTCTCAATCAGATCCCACTCGGGCTCCTCGACAACCGTCTTGCCGGCAGCTCCCGCATCGGCCGTGTCCTCATAGGGATCAATCATCTCGGCAAGCCCCGCCCATACGCCGCGATCGGTCATACGGTTGAAGCCAGAAAAACGAACGAACGGTCCCCGGAAGCGCTCTCGTGCCTCGCGGGCATATGCCAGATTTGCACCGGCACCCACCGGCTGCGACATCATAGAGACGCGAACCGTCAGCTCACCAGATTCCTCACGGCGAGCCATTTCGTCGGCAAAGCCGTAGTAGTCATCAAACGCCATCTCCTTGATGGCGGTAACGCCGCGCTCGTTAAGCATGCTCATGTAGTCCGAATACCCCGCACGTACCTCGGGCAGCGCGAGGAAATCGCTCATCATGCGCCAGATCTTCTCGGCATAGCACGCCTGCGGTGTAAAGCCGTATCGCGCACTGGCGGCAGCATTGAGAACGCAGGTCTCCGCACCCGATGTAAAGCAAACGACAGGGATATCGCCAAAACAATCGTCAAACACAGCTGCCGTATTTGCGTTCTCGGCATCCGACGCCAACATTTCGGGTAGGCTGTGGCCAAAAGCCGCCGCACAATCCGGATGATCTTCTTTCCATGCACGCAAGAGCGACACGGCCTCTTTGGCATCGGCGATGCCGGACAGATCAGACCCCAACGTCCGCAGCGCCCAGCCTGTATAGAAGGTATGCACATCGATCAGGCCGGGCATGACGGTGCGGTCGCCCAGGTCAACTACCTCGTCCGCTTGGGTCAAATACGAAGCTACCTCACACTTGGTGCCAACAGCCTCAATTCGATTGCCACGGACCGCTACGAAACCTTCAAACGGCAGGTCCCCCGTACCGGTAAAGACGCTCTTAGACGTCAGGACCGTTAAACGATCAGACATCACAACCACCTACACCGGAAGCATGCCAGAGATTGCCGTTACGATCAGGCCAAAGACGACCATGAAAATGAAGAACTTCCAAATGGTCTTCCACCATTGGCCAAACGAGATCTTTGCCACGGCAAGGCCGGCAACCGTCATGCCCGCCACGGGACTGATGGTGTTGATGGTCTGATTGGCAAACTGGAGCGCGGTAACGGCGGCCTCGGGATTGAGGCCCATAAGCTCGGTCAGCGGACCCATGACGGGCATGGTGAGCGCCGCCAGGCCAGAGCTCGAGGGAACCAGCAAAGAGAGCAGGCCAAGGACGATATACATAAACGTGGTGTAGACGGCGGCGGGTGCACCGGCGAGCGCAGTAGCGAGCGCCTGGAGAATGGTGTCGATGATCATGCCGCCCTCGGCGATGACCAGAATGCCGCGAGCGATACCGATAACGATAGCGGCGTACGCAAAGTCGGCGAGACCTTTAACGAACTCCTCAGCAATCGTCTGCTGGTCAAGACCGCCCAGGATACCGGCAAGCAAGCCCATGCCAAGGAACACGGCGGAAATCTCATTCATGTACCAACCCTGGGTAACAAGACCCCAGACGATAATGCCCATACCGCAGGCAAAATCGATAAGCACGAGCTTCTGACGGATAGTGAACTCTTCCTCGATGGAGGCATCGGTCACGGAAAACTCGATACGCTTGAGTTTATCGTCCTCGTACGTAATGGACGACTCGGGGTTTTTCTTGACGCGCATAGCGTAGCGCATGGCCCATGCGATACCGACGGCAGTGAAGATGACCCAAGAAACGGCGCGCAGCCACAGCTGAGGATTGCCCTCGATGCCGATAATGCCCTGTGCGATCAAGACGTTAAACGGATCGATGGTCGAGGCACAATATCCCAGGTTAGGACCAAGGAAGCAGATGATGAATGCCGTCATCGAGTCATAACCGATACCCATCATGATGGGAATGAAGATGGCATAGAACGGCAGGGCTTCCTCAGACATACCAAACGTAGTGCCGCAAATGGACAGCAACGTCATCGTGATGGGGATGATGAGGATGTCCTTGTTCTTGAGCTTTTTAATCACACGGCTCATGCCGGCATTCAAAGCGTTGGTCTTGGTGATGATTGCGAACGATCCGCCAATCAATAAGACGAACGCAACGACGTCGGCAGCCTCCTGGATGCCCTTAGTAGGCGCTTGCAGGACCGCAAAGATATCCTGGCCCAGATTGATGGTCTCGCCGGTTTCGGAATCGGTGTAGTTCTTATCGACCTGTTCATAGGTTCCAGCAACGGCGACTTCACGCTCGCCCGCCGCTGTCGAAATCGTCTTGCGCTGATACTGACCAGAAGGAACGATCCAAGTCAGGACCGCAAAGACAACGATCAGCAAGAACATGATCGTATAGACATGCGGTAATTTGAACTTAAAACGTCTGTTTGTCTTCTTCGCCTTCGTATCTGACATAGATACCTCCAAAGAACTCGAGACTGCATCGCATCTCGCTTCAACGTTTGCACAAGGCAAACGTTCTATGACGTTCTATAGATTACCAGCAGCTTTTCTCGTCATCAAGATAATTTCAAACTGATTGCCGCAACGCGGTTGAACGGTTGCGTTTGCGCCGTGAACGGTATGGAGACGCCCGGTGAGATGATCCACCGGGCGCTTCCATTCGCAATGTCCTAGATGTCAAAAACGTAGCGAGACCCAACGATCCGCTGACGACCGATGATAAACGGCCGCCGCTGTTCATCGAAAAAGAAGGCTTCCATATAAAACAAGGGTTCGCCAACGGGAACTGCCAACAACCGAGCGACCTCGGGCGACGCGCACGCGATCTCAAGCGTGCATGGGTCGGTAAACGCGGGCGTGCGGCCCGTCCGGTTGCGCACGAACTCAAAAATGGATTGGTTAGATAGAGGTGCCGTTGATAGATAGGCGTTGTCCTCGTAAACATATATGTTGTTCTCGAGCATGACAGGGACGCCATCGGCAGTACGCACGCGCTCAACGCAGATCAAGTCAGTTCCAACGGGAACACCAAAGAACTGTGCTTCGGTGGAATCCGCCGGCAGTATCTTTCTCGAAATGACACGCGCCCCCGGTTCCATTCCGTTTACGCGGCATGCGTCCGAAAAACTCTGGACGTCATCCTTCTGGCGAATCTTGCGTTTGAGCTTGGGGGCATTGACAAACGTGCCTTTCCCCTGTCGCTTCGTTAGATAGCCCTGTTGGACGAGCTCCTCAATAGCGCGTCGCACGGTAACGCGGCCAACTTTATAGCTCTCAGCCAATTCGAATTCGTTGGGTATCCGCGCGCCTGCCTTGTAGGCACCGGAGTTGATTTCGTTTTTGATGATATCGATAACCTGTTGGTACAGCGGTATCGCTGCTTTACCGTCAGTTAGCCCTTCAGTCGGTGGCATATACCCTCTCCAAGCACAATTAAGTCTAAAACGGACTTAGGGGCATTCAACAAGTCCTTAAGCCCGCATTAGCTTAAAGTATGCTAGGTGTCGCACCAAAATGTCGGCTATTTACTCATCAGACCCGAAAAACGCGCAACTACCGCGCTCCTAAGAAAGCGTGAGCAGCTCCGGCAGCTGGTCGATGATCTTGTCCGCGGCATCCTGGCTAAAGCCGAAGCGCTCCTCGCGCTTGGCAATGACTGTCAGGCCGGCTCGCTTGCCGGCAGTGATGCCAGGCACCGAATCCTCAACGCAGCAGCAGCGGTCCGCGGGCAGCCCCAGCAAGTCCAGTGCATGCAAGTAGATATCGGGCTCGGGCTTGCTCTCCTTAAACTGCTCGCCGCTCACCACATATTCAAAGGCATCCGACAACCCGCACGCGTTGAGCACTTCCTCGATGCTATCCACGGGAGACGAGCTGGCAAGCGCCACGCGAACGCCACGGCGCGGCAGCTCTCGAATCGTATCCACGGCGCCTGGGTTAATCAAAGTCTGATAGTCGCGCGGACGCGTATGCGCCCACTCGTCCCAACGGGCCAACGCTTCTTCGCCAGTGAAATGCCCCTTACCGGCACGCTCAAACCAATCGACCAGCATATGCAGGAAGAACTGATGCGAGGTACCGACCTGCCCATTCAACTCCTCTTGAGTCAGGTTCAACCCAAGCTCCTTGGCAAACGCGGCAGTCTCGCCCAGGTAGTAATACTCGGTATCGACAATGACACCGTCCATGTCAAAGATAACGGCGTCGAACGGAAATGCAGACACGGCACCCTCCCTAACAAAAGGGCGCCTGTAAGCAGGCGCCCGAACCATGCATTATCGGCGATTCTAACCCAGCAGCTTATCCAGCGCCACCGCAATACCGTCTTCGTTGTTATTGGCGGTCACCATCTGGGCCACAGCCTTAACCTCATCGACGGCGTTGCCCATGGCAACACCGGTGCCGGCCCACTCAATCATGGACTTGTCGTTCTGGCCGTCGCCAAACGATACGACCTCACTGGCATCGATGCCGAGCTTGGGCAGGGCACCCTCGAGCGCACGGGCCTTGTCGATACCGGGCGCCGTGTACTCAAAGTACCAGTCAGCCGTAAACATGCCCGAAAGCGTCTGGGTAAAGGGCGCATACATCTCCTCGTAATGCGCCTGCAGGTACGCGGGGTCGCCCGCGGTGAGCAACTTGTCTACCGGATAGGCGTCTGCCACCTCGTGAAGACTCTCGACTTCACGGATCTTGAGATCGCAGGCATCGCGCTCGTATTTGACGATGTTTTTCTGCGAGCCATCCGGCAGCGTAATCATGCAGCGGTACGAATCCTCGACATGCAGATCGCGACCAAGCGAGATGATGGGGATCACGTCGAAATTGCGCAGATGATCAATCAGACGGTGCAGCTCGTCAGCCGGCATGGCTTGGTCAAAAAGGACCTCATCGGTCTGAGCGTCAACCACATGCGCGCCATTAAAGGCAACTAGCAGACCGTCATGGTTTTGAAGATCGAGCTCCTGCGCCAAGGCGTGCAGTCCCCATGCGGGACGACCCGAAGCCAAGATGAGCTTAATGCCCGACTCCTGCGCCGCGAGCAGCTTCTCGCGCGTGCGCGGGCTGATGACCTTCTGGTCGTTGGTGAGCGTACCGTCGATATCCATTGCGATGGCTTTAATTGCCATATGCGCCTCCTTGCATCGTTTTTCCGTGCACCATCTTATCCGAGCCGGGGCACGTTCGCACGGCGCGGCGCGTGACGGCAGCAAAACCACCCCATTTGAAAAAGTAAAAAAGTACTTGCAAAGACGAACCCCGACATTTAAGTTAAAAAAGACCGCCGTTGCGGTTTTGAGTAGATCGAGCATATGCAGTTTGAGTTTTAGCATGTAAGAGAAGGAAGATCGGCAAAGTACAACCCCAAGCGTAATGACAACTTAATGAGGTAACTGCCATATGTGAGGCATCCCGGGCATTGCTGTCTCGATTTTGAGCACAGTGCGCTCCGCCTTGCATGGGCAGTCCCACCCCGCCCCCGCAGCAACCGCCTCACGGGCTCATTGAAAACCGCATAGCACCCCAACGTCAGCACATCACCTACGGCAAGCACATCACACCTGACAACCGACACATCAACAAACAGCACGAACATCAACCGATTGGAGAAGCTATGACAACCTACCGTATTGAAGACGGCAATAAAGGAAGCGTCCTGGATGCCCGCATTGAGCGAGCACCCGCAAACAAATACGACGCCGCCTTTGCCGCCGCAACCATCGAGAACTTCGCGTCGCTGCCGCTCGCGACGGTCTTGGCCGGCAAGCCTCAACTGCTGAAGCGCTGCATCAAAATCATGGGCGATCCCAACATTCGCAGGCTGACAGATCCCTATGCCCCAAATCGAGATAACGAGCCTCGCGTCCTTACTATGGGCTGCTTAGCCCATATGCTCACGGCGCTCGACACGAAACTCAAGCTCGAATGGACACCCGACGAACGTTGCAAGCTCGAAATCAAGCGGGACGCCCTGTGCACTGCATTGTTCCTTCCGCTGAACGACCTCAAGCGCGGCAACGTCGAGCTCGATGCGCAGACCCGGCAAATGCAAATGCCCGGCACCGCGAGGCAGAAGACCCCAAGGCCCCGTGCGACCGTTATCGACCGCAACCGCCATAACCAGTTGACCGCGCAGTTTTCCATCGATGAGGCAGCCGTTAGAGCCTTGGTCGACACATTGTGCCTCCTGAGCATCAACGAACTGTTCGAGGGCTATCTCGCCCTTGTCCCCGCGACGGCACCCAAGTCGGTGGCAAAAATCATCGAGACCTGCAGGCACCAGTTTGGGCGCCATCGCAACGACGAGGAAATGAACGCCAGCATCGTGCGGTACTACAAGGCCCATTACACAAACGGCGAACGCGCCCCAGTGGAGCATCAGCTACGACTCGCATACACCACGCCCATCGCAACGCTCCATCGCTTTGGAGCCCTTGACACCCGAGAGCCGCACGAACAGGCGGCCTGTCCCGAAACCGAGCTCGATCGCAGGCTCGGACGAACCCGATAGCTCGCCCGCCGCGAGCTTTCCGTCGTGGGCGACATCAACAGTGCGATGGCGCATGACCTGTGCCAGCAGATCCGCCTACTCGAAGCCGCCGACCCCACCGCCCCCATCACCGTCTTTGTCTCCAGCCCCGGCGGGAACGTTCGCGCCGGCCTCGCCATCTACGACACCATGCGTCTCTCGCCGTGCCCTATCCACACCGTCTGCCTGGAGCTTGCGGCCTCTATGGGCGCCATCATCTTTATGGGTGGCGACGAGCGCCGCATGGCGCCCCATGCAGAACTCATGATTCACGACCCGCTCATCCCGCAAGGAGCTGGGGGCTCGGCCCTAGCACTCCAGGAAACAAGCCGGCGTCTCATGCGGACCCGCAAGGCCCTGACGCAAATCCTGTCTGATCGCAGCGGTCTTTCGGCCAAGCGCGTACAGACGCTCACGGCAAAGGACACATATCTTTCGGCCGAGCGCGCCGTCGAGCTCGGCTTTGCCCACAGCATCCTCACCTCGACCAAGGAGACCGCTCATGTCTAACCTCAACGCAGCTCTGCACGCCCCGGCCCCTGCCATCCTTGCGCAGGGTCATATGCTCTCGTGCAATACACGCCAAACGGGTCTCAACAACAATATGCTCGTGATCGGCCCTTCGGGAGCCGGCAAGACCCGAAACGTCCTCAAGCCCAACCTGCTGCAGATGAACGCGAGCTATATCGTGCTCGATACCAAGGGCACGATCTGTCGCGAAGTGGGTCCCGTGCTGGCGGCCCACGGCTACCCTGTGCAATGCCTCAACTTTGCCGACCTCAACAACGCCCCGGTCCTTGCGCATGGCATCGAGCGCTGCGGCTACAACCCCCTGAGGCATATTCGCCGCAAGGCGGACGGCAGGCCCAACCAGCAGGACATCCTCTCGGTGGCAAAGGCAATCTGCCCCATCGAGGACAACAACCAGCCTTTTTGGGATCATACGGCAGCAAACCTGTTGTCGTGCTTCATCGCCTACGTCACAGAGCAGCTGCCCGCCGACGAGCAGACGATCTGCTCGGTCATCAAGCTCATCGAGCACCTGGAGGACGGCGCCACGGGCCGATTGTTCGATGACCTGATCACGACCGACCCCCAAAGCTATGCCCTCTCGCTCTGGCGTCGCTACGCCATTACGCAAAGCGCCGAGCGCATGCACGCAAGCATCGTCGGCATTCTCGCCGAAAAGGTCATGTGCCTGGGGTTCGACGGCGCGACGCAGCTCTATCAGGAATGCCATCAGGTGGACTTCGCCTCCATGGGACACGCCCCTTGCGCCCTATTTGTAACCGTGAGCGATATCGACCGCAATCTCGACCCACTGACCAGCCTCTTTATTACGCAGGCGTTTATGGGTCTCATGCGCGAGGCCGACAAGCAGCCCGACGGCAGCCTGCCCGTGCCCGTGCGCTTTATGCTCGACGATTTCGCGAACCTGCAGATTCCCCAAATCGACAACGTGCTCTCGATTATCCGAAGTCGCAACATCTGGGCAACGCTGCTGCTGCAGTCGACCAATTAGCTCGATGCGCTCTACGGCGAGGCACGCGCACGCTCCATCATGGGCAACTGCGACGCGCATCTGGTGCTGGCGTTCCAAGACCCCGAGAGCGCCCGAGTGTTTTCCGACCGAGCCGACGCATTGCCCAGCACGCTTATGGCGACGCCGATCGATCGCTCATGGCTCTTTGTGCGCGGTCGCGCCCCCGAGCAGGTCGAACGCTTTAGGCTCGAAGACCATCCGCTCTACGGGGAGCTGCCCGAGGCGCAGCGAGGCCATGCGGAGGCCGAGATCTAGGCGCAGGGTTCTCGCAGCGCGCGGCGCCCCGGCGATGTTCCACAAAGGCCGTGCGCCCCGGGACCACGGCAAAGCAAAGGGGCCCGCATCCGATAGGATACGGGCCCCTGACTATAAGACGCGATGCGTTAACAGCAGCGACTACTTGCGATGCGCGCGGTAGAACTCGATGAGCGCCTGAGTCGAAGCGTCCTGCTCGGCCTTGGCGGCGTCGTCGTGGAAGGCCGGGGTGATCTGCTTGGCAAGCTGCTTGCCCAGCTCGACGCCCCACTGGTCGTAGGAGTCGATGCCCCAGACCGTGCCCTCGACAAACGTGATGTGCTCGTACAGGGCGATGAGCTCGCCGAGCGCGAACGGGGTCAACGTGTCGCCGAAGATCGAGGTCGTCGGACGGTTGCCCTCAAAGCAGCGGGCCGGGACGATCTGCTCGGGCGTGCCCTCGGCGCGCACCTCATCGGCCGTCTTACCAAAGGCGAGCGCCTTGGTCTGGGCCAGGAAGTTGCCCAGGAACAGCTCGTGGACATCCTGGCCGCTGTCGGTTGCGGGATTGGCAGTGTTGGCGAAAGCGATAAAGTCGGCCGGGACCACCACGGTGCCCTGGTGCAGCAACTGGTAGAAGGCGTGCTGACCGTTGGTGCCGGGCTCGCCCCAGAAGATCTCACCGGTGTCGGAGGTCACGGCGCTGCCGTCCCAGCGGACGTGCTTGCCGTTGGACTCCATGGTGAGCTGCTGCAGGTAGGCCGGGAAACGGTGCAGGTACTGGCAGTACGGCAGTACGGCGTGGCTCTTGGAACCGAAGAAGTTGACGTACCAGACGTTGAGCAGGCCCATCAGCGCGACGGCGTTGTTCTCGAGCGGGGTATTGCAGAAGTACTCGTCGATGGCGTGGAAGCCCTCGAGGAACTGCTGGAAGCGCTCGGGGCCGAGCACGACGATCAGCGACAGGCCCACGGCGGAGTCGACGGAATAGCGGCCGCCGACCCAGTTCCAGAAACCGAAGGCGTTGGCGGGGTCGATACCGAAGGCCTCAACCTTCTCGAGTGCGGTGGAGACGGCGACGAAGTGCTTTGCCACGGCCTCGGCGTTCTGCTCATCGGAGCCGTCGATGGCGCCCTGAGCCTTGAGCTGCTCGAGCATCCAGGTCTTGACCTCACGGGCGTTGGTGAGGGTCTCGAGCGTGGTGAAGGTCTTGGAGACGATGATCACGAGCGTGGTCTCGGGATCCAGGCCCTTAAGCTTCTCGGCCTGGTCGTTGGGGTCGATGTTGGAGATATAGCGGCAGTCGATACCGGCGTCGGCATAGGGACGCAGAGCCTCGTAAGCCATGACCGGGCCCAAATCGGAGCCGCCGATGCCGATGGACACCAGGTGCTCGATCTTCTTGCCGGTAACGCCCTTCCACTCACCGGAGCGCACGCGCTCGGCGAAGGCATACATGCGGTCGAGGACCTCGTGCACGTCGGCGACGACGTCCTGGCCGTCGACGATGAGCTGACCCTTCTCGGTTGCCGGGCGGCGAAGCGCGGTGTGCAGGACGGCGCGGTCCTCGGTGGTGTTAATATGCTCGCCGGAGAACATGGCGTCGCGGCGCTCCTCGAGCTTCACCTCGCGGGCAAGATCGCACAGCAGCTTGACGGTCTCATCGGTCACCAGGTTCTTCGACAGATCGAAGTGCAGGTCACCGGCGTCAAAGCTCAGCTTGTTCACGCGCTCGGCATCGGCGGCGAACCAGGCCTTGAGGTCGATACCTTCGGCCTCGAGCTTCTCCTGATGAGCCTCGAGTGCCTTCCAAGCGGCAGTCGACGTAGCATCGATAGGTGCGGCAACAGTTGCCATAGAGTCCTCCTCAGCATACGGGCGCACGCCTCCATGCGCCCGGACATTCAGATGCCACTATTCTAGCGCAGGTCAAGACTACAATCAGCGAGCGTTGCCAATCGGCCCCCAAACGGCAACCGATCAAAAAGGGACAGGCTTATTTTGGCAGGTCAAACGCTTTACCAACCAAAAATAACCCGTCCTTTTATGGCAAATATTAGGCCGCGGCGCAGACGCTACCGAGTAACTCACGCAGAGGAGACCCGATGCCCTCCAGCAGTTCGGGCGCGATAATGGCAAAAACGGGAACCTCGCCGGTACCCACAACGGCGGGCACTTTTCCCTCGGAGACGATGCATCCGTAGGGAACAAAGCCGTCCTCGCCGGCATCAAGCACGGCCATGCAACGAGCGAGTTCACGCGCAAAGCTCGCCGTATCGGCATCGCCAATCGCCAGGACAAAGTCCACGCCTTCGTCGGTCGCCAGGGCCACGGCTTCGTCGATCAGCTCGTCTCCCCCGTCGCCTCCAACCGAGCCGCAGCGGAAAAGCACGCGCTCGAGCAGGGCGCGATCGAGCGAGCCCAGCGCCGCCGAAACGAGCTCATCACGCGTGTGCTTGTCGCCTCCCAGCACGACCAGTGCCTTGGTGCCGCCATAGTGGGCAACCAATCGCCCGCACCAGCGAGCCACATCCCCATCCGCAACCAAGCGCGTCGGCATACCAAACCCATAGTTGACCATTATCCCCACAACCCTTCCGTGCTTTATGGTGGTATCAATCGTTAGCCTCATGCTACGAAGCGAGCTTTTCCGAGCTGTTTCGCGCTCTTTAGGGCTGCGTTAAAAACCCGATGCAACCGCACGACCATACCTGCCAAATAGGGACAGGTTTTGACGGTGTCCGGTCGAGCAGGTATTATCGAACAGGTATTCGATAAGAACATGTGTTTGATGGGAGGCTCGGATGGAGCACGAGCAGCACACCTACATCTGCATCGACCTCAAGACGTTTTATGCCAGCGTCGAGTGCGTCGATCGTGGGCTCGATCCGCTCACCACCAACCTGGTCGTTGCCGACGAATCGCGCGGACGCACGACCATCTGCCTCGCCATCACGCAGGCCATGAAAGACCTCGGGATACACAACCGCTGCCGTCTGTTCGAGATTCCCGACGGCATCGGCTACATCAAGGCCATACCGCGCATGCAGCACTACATGGAGGTGTCGGCGAAAATCTACGGCATCTATCTGGAATACGTGAGTCCGCAAGACATTCACGTCTACTCCATCGACGAATGCTTTATCGACGTGACGCCCTATCTGGACCTCTATCACACCGATGCGGAAGGGTTCGCCTGCACGCTGCGCGACGAGGTCTTGGCGCGCACCGGCATCACGGCGACGGTCGGCATCGGCCCCAACCTATTCCAGGCCAAGGTAGCGCTCGACATTACCGCCAAGCACGTACCCAGCCGCATCGGCATACTCGACGACGGGACCTTTCGCAAGGAGATCTGGCCCCATCGCCCCATCACCGACATCTGGGGCATCGGCCCCGGCGTGGCGGCCCGTCTCGAGAAATACGGCGTCTACGACCTGATGGGCGTCGCCGCACTCGACGAGAACCTGCTCTACGACGAACTCGGCGTCAATGCCGAATATCTCATCGACCACGCCTTCGGGCGCGAGCCGACAACCATCGCCGATATCCAAGCCTATCGCCCGCAAGCGACCTCGACCGCCACAGGACAGGTGCTCTCGAAGGGCTATGCCTACGAGCAGGCCTACACCGTCTTACGCGAGATGGTCGACAACGCCGTACTGGACTTGATCGATAAGCACGTGGTGTGTGACAGCATCTCGCTCTTCGTGGGCTACGCGAGCGAGCGAGCCGACATACGCCGCCTCGACGCCAGCGGTACAGCGCAATATGTGGACGGATGCGGACACCTACGCTCGAGCACGTCGAGTATCGAACCCACCGCAACCGCCGGCCCCGAACTCGCGCCCCGTGCGCCCAAGCCCGTCCAACGCGATGACGAACGGCACCGCTTGGTGCGCGAGGCGCAGGCAATCGACGGCATCTTTGTGGGGGAACACGGCGGCAAACCGCGCGGTGGCTATGCCGCACTCTTCGCGCACTCCAACGCCTCGCGAAAACTGCCCGAGCGCACCAATTCATTTAAGAAGATCATGGGCTATTTCGATGAGCTCTGGGCGCAGACTGTCAATCCCAAACGACCGGTCAAGCGCATCAACCTGGGATTTGGCAATCTGGTACCCGAAGAATTTGCCACCATCGATCTGTTCAGCGATATCGAGGCCGATGAGCGCGAGCGCGACCTGGCGCGCGCCGTCCTGGCCGTGAAAGGCAAGTACGGCAAGAACGCGCTCGTCAAGGGATTAAGCTTTACCGCCGGCGCCACCGCGCGCGAACGCAACGGCCAAGTTGGAGGACATCGTGCCTAAACCCAAGCAGCAGCCCGTGCGCCCGCCGACCGCCTTCGAGCGCCTGGCGGACCCCGAGGGCAGACGCCGCGCCGCCGACCCCAAGCTCACTGCCAACGGTGCCGTGCGCGCCAACCGCGCCGCACAGTTTATGCCCTTTGCCGCCCTCACGGGATACTACGAACTCGTGCGCAAGCAGGAAATCACCGTCGAGCCAAAACGTGAGCTCACGGAAGAAAAAGCCCTCGCGCTTTCTAAAAAGCTCGAGGGTCTCAAACGTGGCGACTTGATTCGTGTCACCTATTACGATACATACGGCTATCGCAGCCGCACCGGCATCCTCGACGAGGCGCTCCCCGCCTTCAAGCTCCTCAAACTCCGAGACATCGCCATCGACTTCGACGACATCCAAGACATCGAACTGCGCGGACGAGCCTAGCCAAGGAAGCGCATCCAGGGCGGCGCTTACAGAGTCATGACGTAGTAGCCCGCGTCTTTCACGGCCGTCTCGAGGACACCACGATCAACCGGCTGCTTAGAGCGCACGCGTGCCGTGTGGTCCGCATACGTCACCGTTGCCCACACGCCATCCAGCGCATTGAGGGCATTGGCTACGTTCTGAGCGCAGCCGTCACAGTTCATGCCGCCGATGAGCAGCTCATCGCTATAGGGATAGTGTGACGCATCGGTATCCACCACAACAACCTTTTTGGCCTTCTTGCCGCTCGTACCATCGCTGCAGCAACTCTTCCCGTGTGTCGAAGCGGCAATGCGACGCAGTCCAAAAAACATGCCGACGGCAATGACGGCCAGCACGATGAGATTCGCAGGGTTGAGCAAGTCACTCATGCGCTCCCCTTTCAAGTAGCACTATCTAGATACCCCCATGGGGTGCCCCCATCTTAACCCAAAATCATGTCTGTTCGGTCAATTAGTTTCCCTCTTCAAACTTTTTTGTTGACCATGGCTTACTTTCGTGTATAAGTTTTCCTAGGCTAACAGTTTAGATCCGTAAGGAGCGCCGTGACTCGAACCATAGACATCCCAACGTTTCAGGCGGCAGTCGTGCGCAACTGCTCTCCCACGCTCGCGGGCATCAAGCCGGCATCGCTCTTTACCTATCCAGGCACCTACGCCCACGGGGACGGCTCGACCACAACCGAAACCATTGCAGAACGCCGAGCACGCCTGCTCAACGTTATCGCCCAGTGCAATCGCGAGCTTGACCCGCTCGGCATCCACCTGAGTGTTTTGGTCTGGCGGCCCTGCGGAGCGCTCGTGTACGCGTACCGAGCCAAAAGCCTCACCACCTATTTCGCAGACCCTCGCGTCCAAACGGCGCTCACCTCGGAAGGCTACGACACGAGAGACCTTTCGGCATGCCTTGTGCATTTGGCATCACGCATCACGCTCGCGAGCAATAACGTCGCGGAATGCGCCTGCAGCCAGACTCGATGCGCACTACCCCAGCAAGCTAGCTGCAGCAAAGACTGCACCTGCGAGTTTCCGCACGAAATAGGCTACTTCCTTGGATATCCCTACGACGACGTGCACGAGTTTATCGTCCAGCGCGGCGAGAACTACAAGGTCTTTGGAGCTTGGAAGGTCTACACGAATGTCGAGCAAGCGCTTGCGATGTTTGACGCCTACCGCGCTTGCACTCAATACCTCACCTTTGTCTATCAGCAGGGCTGCAGCTTGGCGCAACTTGCCCAGGCAACCCGATAGAACATAGAAGCCGCGGCAACCTGCCGCACAACTGAAAGGACTCAACATGAGCAAGATCGCCGTCGTCTACTGGAGCGGCACGGGCAATACCGAGGCCATGGCAAACCTCGTCGCCGAAGGCGCCACGTCCGCGGGGGCCGAGATTGAGGTCATCCCCTGCGCCGACTTCTCTGCCGACAAGGCCGCCGAATATGATGCCTTCGCCTTCGGCTGCCCCGCCATGGGCTCCGAGGAGCTTGAGTATGACGAGTTTCAGCCTATGTGGGACGAGGTCAAGGAGACCCTCGGCGACAAGAAGGTCGTCCTCTTTGGCTCCTATTCGTGGGCCGAGGGCGAGTGGATGGACAACTGGAAGGCCGACGCCGACGAGGCCGGCGTCAACGTCGTGGACTCCGTCATTTGCTACGATGCGCCCGACGATGAGGGCGAGGCGGCCTGCAAGGCCCTCGGAGCCGAGCTCGCGTAACGAAACCAGGCCTCCAAAAGAGCCTGTATCACAGCGCATCCCCATCCCTACAAAAGAGCGGGGGCTGGATTCAAGTCCAGCCCCCGCTCTTTTGTAACGGCAGTTACATCAACCGGCTACGAGATATTTCCCAAGAACGCCTTGGTGCGCTCGCTCTTGGGGTGGTCGAAGACCTCGCTCGGCGTACCCTCTTCCACAATGACGCCGCCGTCCATAAAGATGACGCGGTCGGCGACATCGCGGGCAAAGCCCATCTCGTGCGTCACGACGATCATGGTCATGCCGTCGCGTGCCAGGTCGCGCATGACACCCAGGACGTCGCGCACGAGCTCGGGGTCGAGCGCCGAGGTGGCCTCGTCAAAGAGCATGACGTGCGGGTTCATCGACAGGGCGCGGGCGATGGCAACGCGCTGCTGCTGACCGCCCGAGAGCTGGCTCGGCATAAAGTCGATACGCTCGGCAAGACCGACCTTGGTCAGCTCCTCGACGGCAATCTTCTCGGCCTCTTCCTTGCTGCGCTTGAGCACCTTCTGCTGCGCGAGCATGACGTTCTTTTTGACTGAGAGGTGCGGGAACAAATTGAACTGCTGGAACACCATACCCAGATGCGTGCGCACCTTGTTAAGATCGACGCCCTTGGCGCACACGTCCACACCCTCAACGACAATCGAGCCACTCGTGGGATGCTCAAGACGGTTGATGCAGCGAAGCATCGTCGACTTACCCGAGCCCGAGGGACCCAGAACTACGACGACCTCGCCCTTGTGCACATCCAGATCGATATCGCGCAGGACCACGTTATCGCCAAAGGCCTTCTGGAGGTTCTTGATGCTGACGACGACCTCGTTCGAGTTATTGGTTTCGCTCATGATAGGACCTCCTTACAGACCGGCGATGTGATCGGCGGGCGTCGCGACGACCTGTCCGGCGCTCTTGGCGGGACGCTTCTTCTTAGTTTCGGCCGTGCCCAAAAGCCTCGCCTCAAGGCCGCTCACCAAGCGAGCGAGCGGCAGGGTGATGACCAGATAGAACAGGGCGGCAACCACGTACGGTGTAATAGAGCCCGTCGTGGCCACGATGGTGCGGGCGTTCATGACGATCTCGACCACGCCCACGGCCGCGAGCAGCGACGTATCCTTGTAAAGCAGGATGAACTCACTGGTCAACGTTGGCAGAACATTGCGGAACGTCTGCGGAATCATAACGTAGAGCAGTGTCTGGAAGGCGTTCATGCCCAGCGAGCGCGCAGCCTCGTTCTGGCCCTTGGGGATCGACTGAATACCGGCACGGAAGATCTCGCACAGGTAGGCGGACGAGTTCATGGCCATGACGATGACGCCCAGCACATAGTCGTCAACCTTGACGCCGGCCAGCGGCAGGCCAAAGAACGCGATGTAGATCTGCAGGAACGCCGGCGTACCACGAATGATATTCACATAGATACCGGCAAGGCAACGCAGGATGCGCGACTTGGAGATGCGCATGAGCGACAGGGCGAAACCAAAGGGAATTGCCAGCGGAAACGCCACGAGCACGATCGAGAGCGACATGAGGAAGCCTTTGAAGACGATCGGCAGGCTCTGGACCAAAATGACCGGGTTCAGGAACAGGCGCAGGAACATGTTGGAATTCCATGCCTCGACCCACGGCTGCTCCTTAAGGTCGGCCAGGAAGTTATCGAATGCCGTCACGCCCTTGATCTCCACCGACGGAATCTTGGAGATCTTCTTGGTCGAACCATCGGCCAAAGTGTAGGTGCCGCTAAAGGCCTCGTCGCCGCCCTCGACGGGGAAGGTCACGCCGTAGACCTCGACACGGAAATAACCGCCGGCGGGCACCGTCTCACCAAAATCGATCTTGAGCGTCTGACCATCGACCTTGCACGTGGGCTTCATGGGCGTACGGTCCATAAGGTCATCGCCCGAGAGCATCGTCAGACGCGTGTCGTCCGCACCAAAGGTCGTGCCATCGACAAACGTCAGCGAAAGACCGCTCAGCTCCTCATCGGCATCGGCCTGGACCTCCCAGGTGATACGAGTCTCGGTGCCACCGACCACGTCGCTACCCGAACCGGTATTGGGTCGGGCGGTGATCTTTGTGGTCTCAAGTGCCTGAGCAGTCGAGGGCACGCAGGCCCCCGCGCATACCAGGGCGAGCGCCACAGCCAGGGCACAGGCCAGCTTTTGGAGCATCGAGGGCAGTGGATGGCTCTTGCCCATGGCTCCTTGGTTCAATCGAGACAAGGTGGCTCCTAACGTTTAAGTTGCCGACATAACGGGGCGGGATGACGCCCATTCAAGAAACGCAAAGGCCCTCTCCGCCAAAACGGAAAGGGCCCGCGTGCAATCAAGTAGCTATTTTACTTGATGTTGTACTTAGCCATAAGGGTGTCAACGGTACCGTCATCGGTCAGGTCCTTGATGGCCTGGTTGACGTCGTCCTTGAGCTTAGTGTTGCCCTGGTTGATGGCGATGGCGTACTCCTCGCCGGTGCTGATCTGCTTGATGGTCTGGCAGGTGTTGAACTGCTCGGCGGTCAGCTGGCTGGCGACGGAGCGGTTGGTCACCACGGCGTCACCCTTATCGGACTGCAGGGCGCTGAAGCACTCGGTGGCGTCCTTGTAGGGAACAATCTTGGCCTTGGGGAAGTTCTCCTGGGCAAAGGCCTCGGCGGTCGAGCCAGACTGGACGATGATGGTAGCGTCGGCGTTGTTGAGCTTCTCGCTGTAGTTGTCGGCCGTGATGTCGGTGTTATCGACCTTGGTCACGATAGCCTGATCGTCCATGTAGTAGGAATCAGAGAAAGTGACTTCCTTCTCACGCTCGGGCGTGTCGGTGATAGCCGCGATGGAAACGTCATACTTGGCGCCCGAAGCGACGCCCGGAACCAGCGTGTCAAAGTCATTGTTGACATACTCGACATCCAGGCCCAGCTTGTCGCCGATAGCCTTGATGAGCTCAAGGTCAAAGCCCTGGTAGTCGCCGTTGTCGTCCTTGTACTCAAACGGAGCGTACTCGGCAGAGGTGCCGACGGTCAGCGTACCGTCCTTGACGAGCGCGTACTCCTTGGAGCCATCGACCTTCTCGACCTTCGCGTCGTCAGAGCTGCTGGAACCGGCATCGGAACCAGAGGTGGCGTTGGACGAGCCGCAACCCGTCAGTGCAAGAGCGAGTGCCATGGCACCCGTGGCGGCAAATGCGCCAAGCTTCTTAAGCTTCATGATCAGTCTCCTTCCAATGACCCCACGTGATTCAGAGGTCTGCAAAAACTGAGGGCTATTATGCACCCGCTTGTAAGAATCTGCAATTAGAAAACTGATTGAAACAAATCCATAACGTGAATGAAGCATTCCACTTTGTGACAGTTATTACTGCTGCAATGACTTTAATAGTTTGATTTCAGCTGCATAACCTGCAAGTTCGTTCGGTGTCTCCAAAATGAACGGCAGTGCACGCAAACGGCTATTCGATACAATATTCTGCATAACCTGCATACCGGCGCCAAACTCCTCGCTGCCAAGGTATCCCTTGCCGATGCACTCGTGACGATCTTTATGGGCGCCACAGGGATTCTTTGAATCGTTGATGTGTACGGCATGCAGGCGATCGATGCCCACCACGCGGTCGAACTCGTCGAGTACGCCGTCCAGATCATGGATGATGTCGTAGCCGGCATCGCTCACATGACAGGTGTCCAAACAAACGCCCAGCTTATCGGACAGCTCTGGGCACTTGGCGGCAACGCCCTCGATAATGCACGCCAGCTCTTCAAAGCTACGGCCCACCTCGGTGCCCTTGCCCGCCATGGTCTCGAGCAACACCGTCGTCTGCTGTCCCTCAAACATCACCTGGCACAGCGTGTCGACAATCATCTGAATGCCGGCGTCTGCCCCCTGTCCCACATGCGCACCGGGATGGAAGTTGTAGTAATTGCCGGGCAGCGCTTCCAGACGCTGCAAGTCCTCGGCCATTGCCTCCAAGGCAAACTCGCGCGCCCGCTCTTTAGCCGAACAGGGGTTATAGGTATACGGGGCATGAGCCACGAGCGGACCGAAGTCGTTTTGCGCCATAAGCTCGCGCAGAGCCGCCACGTCATCCATATCAAGGTCTTTTGCCTTGCCACCACGCGGGTTGCGCGTGAAGAATGCAAAGGTATTGGCGCCAATGGATAGCGCCGTCTCCCCCATTGCCCGATAGCCCTTCGTCGTCGAAAGATGACACCCGATCGTTAGCATCTCCAACTCCCCCTCATCAGTTGCGGTGAAATACGGTCTATTGGTGCCTTATTTTGGCGCAAACAGACCGTATTCCACCGCAAGATATAAAAGGGGCATCAGGGGCAAGGTCCGCCGAGCCCCCTTGAGCACCAGCACCGCAGCCTAGAGCGTCAAGCGAATCGCATCAATGATCTGCGCACAGCGCTGTGTGGCGGCAAGGGGCATGACGGGACTCTCGAGTTTCCCCGCCCGGATGAGCTGGGTCACATGATGAATTTCGCCGTAGAAATCATCGACCTCAAACGGGGCATTTATTTCGAGCATTCGTCCGTCGGAGTACTTCACATGGGCGAGCTCGGGGCGATGGAGGCGCTCGATTTCCAACGAGCCCCGCTCGCAGGCAATCGTTAAACGGCTTTCACATGCTGCTTTGCCGTCGCACACCATATGAATGGGTATACCGCCGACACTCATATGGATCTCATCGGCCCAATCCACGCGGCCACCCGATACGTCACGCCAGCGAACTTCACGAGACGAAACATCGCACGCACCCGCAAGAAGATCCTCAAACCACCCGACCGCGTAGCAGCCCATGTCATATAGACAGCCACCCTGCAACGGATCGAGCAGATAACTCGAAGGCGGCTGACCATAATCGAGTTTTTGCACGCTTTCGATCGAGACGATACGGCCAAGCTCGCCCGACGCAAGCAAACCCTTCACGCGAGTATGCATCGGACAAAACCGATTCTTCATCGCCTCCATAAACAGTACGCCGCGCTCGCGAGAGGTGGAGGCAATCGATAGAGCCTCTTCCTCACTCAAAACGGCCGGTTTTTCGCACAGCACGGCCTTTCCCGCGCGCAGTGCCCGACAGACCCAATGCGCATGCATGCCATGTGGAAGAGCCAAGTAGATTGCGTCGACATCGGGGTCGGCAATCAGCGCATCATAAGCCGCATCGCCGCTATCGTCAGTCGTGGCATAGCTGTGCGCGGTATCAATCGAAAACGCCCTGCAAAACTCCTCAACATGCGAAGGGGTGCGACCGGCGGCAGCCACAAGCCGCGCCCCGTCCACCTCCTTGAGCGACGATGCAAATCGATGCGAAATGTGCCCAGCGCCCAAAACGCCCCAACGAACCTCGCGCAAATCATCACATGAATCCCGATGGCCCACGACAGCCCCCTTCAGTTGCGGTGGATTAGTTCCTGTTTAAGCCCCATTCTGCCGCAAACAGGAACTATTCCACCGCAAGCTATAAAAGGGTCATGAGGAGCGCGTTTTGCCGAAGGCCTTGAGCACCGCCGTCACGGGGCCAGGCTGAAAACGGCGGCGTACGTCGTCCAAGCGCCCGGGAATATCGATGTGTTGCGGGCAGTGACGCGCGCATTTGCCGCATTTAACGCAGTTGCTCACCAACTTG
Organism: Collinsella sp. AM17-1; assembly: GCF_003470665.1. Lineage (GTDB taxonomy): Bacteria > Actinomycetota > Coriobacteriia > Coriobacteriales > Coriobacteriaceae > Collinsella. The sequence continues at coordinate 24,101 of NZ_QRJZ01000006.1, read as the reverse complement.
GGCTCGCTCGTCCGCACCGCGCTCGCCGTAAAATACTGCGATAGACCCGTAAACCAGCTGTGCGCATAGCTTGCATTGTAGGCGGCAAAACACCCAGGGATATTGATGCCTTTGGGACACGGCATGCAGTAGCCGCATCCCGTACAAGGCACGCGATTCGATTTTTCAAATTCCGTCAGCACGCGCGCAATGGTATCGAGCTGAGCGCCCGTCATCGAATCCGGCAGGGCTCGGTCGGCCAGCGCCGCGTTCTCATCCACTTGCGCGGTATCGGTCATGCCCGAAAGCAGCATCGTGACCTGAGGATGGTTCCACACCCACGAAAGCCCCCAGGCGGCAGGAGTGCGCAGGCGCGGGTCATGGGCGCCATCGAGCACGGCGCGGGCCCGCGGCGGCAGCTTGCCCGCCAAACGCCCGCCCAACAGCGGCTCCATCACAAACACCGCGAGCCCGCGCTCGGCGGCTGCCATGAGCCCCGCCGTCCCCGCTTGGTAGCGCTCTCCAGCGTAGTTGTACTGGATCTGGCAAAAATCCCAGTCATACGCGTCAAGCATCGTGAGGAAGTCCGCCGCACTGCCGTGGTACGAAAAACCTATCTGGCGAATACGCCCCGCAGCCTTTTGGTGCGCAATCCAGTCCTCGATGCCCAACGCCACCACGCGCTCCCACTGGGCGGGCGAGGTGATGTTGTGCATAAGGTAATAGTCGATATGGTCGGTCCGCAGGCGACGCAGTTGCTCGTCGAAAAACCGGTCGAAATCCTCCGCGCACTTGCACGAAGCGTGCGGCAACTTAGTCGCCAGCAACACCCGGTCGCGCAGCCCCAAGCGCTCAAGTGAGGCGCCCACGCATGCCTCGTTACCGGGATAGAGATACGCGGTATCCAGATAATTGATCCCCTGCTCCACCGCATGGGAAATGATGGCGTCGGCTGCCTTAGCGTCCGGATGGCCCGGCGCACCGGGAAACCTCATGCAGCCCAGACCGAGAGCGGATATTCGGTTACCACTTTTGGGGTCAACGCGGTATTGCACGGCCCCTCCCTTCGCCATCAGCGCCCCGGCACGGCGAAACACAACGGTCACGCGGCCGAAACATCGTGGAATCGCAATCGAGAACGTATCGTAACGCAGCAGAAATCGAGCCGTCATGACACCGCTTTAACATCAGCAAAAAGCCCGATGAAAGGAGCCACCCATGCCCGCGCTCGACCTTTGGAACCTCGCATCCCAGCTCAAAAGCACCGATTATCGCTGGGTCAACCTCACTCACACGCTCTCGTGCGACACCCCACACTGGTTTGGCTTTAAGCCGTGAGTTCCCATGCGTTTGTTCTTCTAAATACCGCTATCCGGAGCACGCAACACGCTCCGGTAAAACCAGAGTTGAGGCTAACTTTAGGACCCCACGATCTCGTCCTCATCATCACGGCAAAGGACGACGCCGGCGCTTCCCAGCGCAGCGACAGCAATCAGGGCCCCCACAACGATAGGAGCAGCTCCGCACGTGCCCTGCATACCCGCGACGAGCGCGGCCGTAGGACCAAGGCAGCCAAGCGTCAATGCAACGGCGGCAACGGCGATATCTCGAGCGTTCACAAGACCACTTCCTCCACGAGAACGACTTTGTTTCTCGTGACTTAGTGTGCCCCGCGCCCATATGCGCGGCGTACGGCCACGGTAAGCGCTCTGTTAACTCAAGCACGCACAAAAAACGGACGCCCTTACGTTGCCCAAAGGCTCGGTAAAGACGCCCGCCCGTCATGTCCTATTGGCTTATGGCAGATTACCAACCGGTATAGTAGTCGGTGGTTCCGGCAGCACAGCCGGAGTCATAGACCTTGCACTCGCCCTTAGAGCCCGTAAAAGTCGAGCCCTGGGCCTTATCGCCCGCGGCAACGACGTAGTAGCCATCGGAATCGCGCCAAAAGCCCTCGGAATCCTGCGTCCATTCGCCCGTGCGGTGGTGATACAACACGTTGCTGCTGTAATAAGTCTCGCGGCGGCCGTTATAGTTATTGACGCCGCTCGAGCGCGTCAGACCCGAGCCGTTCGCGCAATACGCAGCAGACGTGTAAGACGAGCCGGAGCCGGCGTTGTAATACGAAGCCTGAACGGCCTCAGCGGCCTCGGCTTCGGCTGCGGCAGCCTCGAGCGCCTCGCGCTTGGCATCCTCAAGCGTGGAGCGAAGCTCGTCGAGCTCGGTCGACTTGGCGTCGACCTCATCCATCGTCAAAAGACTGCCCGCACCGTCGATGCAACCCTGTAGTACAGCGCGCTCGTCATCGGTGGCATAGTCACCGTACATGTTCATAATGATCTGAGCGCGCATCTCCAGGGAATCGCGCTTTGCCCCCATCGAGGCGTTCCACTCCTGCATAGAGCCATAACCGTCGCCGCGGTAGTCGACGGGCTGCACCAGCGTCGCCTCGGACGACGTAGATCCGACCGTATCGGATAGTGTCGTCGCGTGGGCATCAGTTGCGCCGGCGCCCGCCAAAAGTGCCACGGTCAGAGCGGCGGAAAGGGCGGCGGCTTTCGGTTTTCGTGAATCGATCCTCATGTAGCTGGAAACCTCCGTAGTACGTTTTTGCTGCGTTTAAGCTGCGTGTGATTCGATCGCGCTGCATAGTACCCCGAGCAAATCGCGACCTGCGGTTTTTCTCAAAAGGTGCACGTCAATTGCGTAAAACTCACATCCTCTCAACAGGAGTTTTCCATAACTCGAATGCATAAAGCGTGTCAAAAACCCTGTTTTTGCACCCGCTCTATGCAAAAAAGGCGCCTGTGCAACCATTGTTCGCACAGGCGCCTTGAGCAGGCATTTTATGCAGTTATACCTATCGAGTCGCAAGGGGTCCTTGCACAAGTCGCCTTACTCGTCCAGCGCGGCGAAGGCCTGCTTCAGATCCCAAATGATATCCTCGGCGTTCTCGGTACCGATGGAAAGACGGATCGTGGAGGGCGTGATGTTCTGCTCGGCGAGCTCCTCGGCAGAGAGCTGGGAGTGCGTGGTGGTAGCCGGGTGCACGACGAGCGACTTGACGTCGGCCACGTTGGCGAGCAGCGAGAACACCTGCAGATGATCGATGAACTTCCAGGCGGCCTCCTGGCCACCCTTAATCTCAAAGGTAAAGATCGAGGCACCGCCACGGGGGAAGTACTTCTGATAGAGCTCGTGATCGGGGTGCTCAGACAGGCTCGGGTGGTTCACCTTGGCGACATGGCTGTCACCAGCCAGGAACTCAACGACCTTCTTGGTGTTCTCGACATGACGGTCAACGCGCAGCGACAGAGTCTCGGTGCCCTGGAGCAGGATCCAGGCGTTGAACGGGCTGATGCAGGCGCCCTCGTCACGCAGCAAGATAGCGCGGACATAGGTTGCGAAGGCGGCGGGACCGGCAGCCTCGGCAAACGAGACGCCATGGTAGGAGGGGTTGGGCTCGGCGATCTGCGCATACTTGCCGCTCGCCTTCCAATCGAAGTTACCGCCGTCGACGATCACACCGCCCAGCGAGGTGCCGTGGCCGCCGATGAACTTGGTTGCGGAGTGAACGACGATGTTGGCACCATGCTCCAGCGGACGGAACAGATACGGGGTGCCGAAGGTGTTGTCGACGACAACCGGCAGACCGTGCTTCTTGGCAATCTCGGAGATGGCGTCGATGTTGGGGATGTCAGAGTTGGGGTTGCCGAGCGTCTCGAGATAGATGACCGTGGTGTTGTCCTTGATGGCACCCTCAACCTCTTCCAAGTTATGGGCATCGACAAACGTGGTCTCGACGCCAAACTGGGAGAGCGTATGCTCCAGCAGGTTGTAGGAGCCACCGTAGATGGTCTTCTGAGCCACCACGTGGTCACCGGCCTGGGCAAGGGCCTGCAGGGTATAGGTGATGGCAGCAGCGCCGGAGGCGACGGCAAGACCTGCCACGCCGCCCTCGAGTGCGGCGATACGGTCCTCGAAGACACCCTGGGTGGAGTTGGTCAGACGGCCGTAGATGTTACCGGCGTCGGCAAGACCAAAGCGGTCGGCGGCGTGCTGGGAGTTGCGGAACACATAGCTCGTGGTCTGGTAGATGGGCACGGCACGGGAGTCGGATGCGGGATCGGCGCTCTCCTGGCCAACGTGCAGCTGCAGGGTATCGAAACCAAAGGTGTGCTCAGGGTTGTTGATGAACTGGCTCATGATGATCTCCTTGATCGAACGAAAGTAAATAAAAAGAGAGAAGTAATTCGCTGTCTCCTGATCACGCCGACGGGCGCAAACAGGAGCCCGGCATTCGTCTTGGTAAGCAATTCATATGCAGGCCTCCTTTCGCGTCCCGGTTCCGTAGTTGGCTTAATTACCTACCGCCTTTGTGTGTTTTGAATAGTACGGGCATTGTCTCCCTCGGTCAATCACTTAAATGCGCTAACTTGTTATCGGTTTTTTAGATAGCTATCGAAAGGACGGGCGCCAATGACCCTCCAGCAGCTTCGCTTTTTGATCGCCGTGGCAGAGTCCGGATCGATCAACGCCGCAGCCCAGCGCCTCTATACGGCACAGTCCAATATCTCCAATGCCGTCAAAAGCCTAGAGCAGGAGCTCCATCTGGAGATCTTTACGCGCTCCAGCCGCGGCGTCACGCTCACCAACGACGGCACCGAGCTTTTGGGCTATGCGCGCCAGGTCGTAGAGCAGGCCGACATGCTCGAGGCGCGCTACGAGGACGGCGGCACCCCGCAAGCCCGCCTCGCCATTTCCGCCCAGCACTACGCCTTTTCGGTCGAGGCCTTTGTCAACGTGGTCGAGCGCTGCCGCGACAGCAAGTTCGAGTTCATCATGCGCGAGACCACCACAGCGCAGATCATCGACGACGTACGCGCGTTTCGCAGCGATATCGGCATTCTGTATCTGGACGACTTTAACGCCCGCGTTCTGCAGAAGGCCTTCGCCGATGCCCGTGCAAGCTTCCATCCCCTATTCGACGCGACGGTCCACGTCTTCGTTAGCGAGCGCCACCCGCTCGCACGCCGCCCGCAGCTGTCCCTTGCCGACCTCACGCCCTATACGCGCTACAGCTTTGAACAGGGGACCTCAAACTCCTTCTATTACGCCGAGGAACCTTTTAGCTATATCCCTTGCGACCGCAACATACGAATCTCGGACCGCGGAACACTTACTAACTTACTTATCACGTCGAACGGTTACACCCTGTCGACCGGTGTCCTCTCCAATGAAATGCAATGGGGTATGGCATCGATCCCGTTAGCAGACGCCCCAACGATGCACGTAGGCTATATCATGCACGACGAGCGCAAGCCCTCTCCCCTCTTGCAGCAATACCTCGACGAGCTCAACCGCATCATCCATGCCAACTAACTGTCGGAAGACGGGGTAGAAATCGTAGATTGCTAGCCCCCGGCGGGCATGGCGCTACAATGGTCACTCACATGAAACGCACTCAACGAAAGGAAGCCCGTGAAGGTCATCATCTATACCGACGGCTCGGCCCGATCAAATCCGGGACGCGGCGGCTACGGCGCCGTGCTCAAATACACCAACCCCGCCGGCAAGACCTTTACCTCCGAGCTTTCGCGCGGCTACGCCAAGACCACCAACAACCGCATGGAACTCATGGCGGTTATCGTGGCGCTCGAGGCGCTCAACCGCCCCTGCGAGGTCGAGGTCCATTCCGATTCGCAGTACGTCGTCAACGCCTTCAACAAGCACTGGATTGACGGATGGAAAAAACGCGGCTGGAAGACCGCCAACAAGCAACCTGTCAAGAACCGCGATCTGTGGGAGCGCCTGCTCACCGCAAAGAGCAAGCACAAAGTGGAGTTCATCTGGGTTAAGGGCCACGCCGGCCATGAGCTCAACGAGCGCTGCGACGAACTTGCCACCACGGCGGCCGACGGCAGCAACCTCGATATCGACACTGGCTTTAACGAGAGCGACCTGTAACGGCGTTTTCGCACGCTATTTCCTGCCTCCTCGCGCTACACTCATCCTGTAAACCGAACGGCACGAGGGGGATACATGCTGCGCATAGCGACCATCGGCACATCCATGATTACCGACGACTTTATCCAAGTCGTCAACGCCAATGACCAAGCCGCGTTTGTGGGCACGCTTTCACGCGATGCCGATCGCGGTGCTGCCTTTACCGCCGAGCGCGGTGGCGAGCGAAGCTTTACTTCACTCGATGAGCTTGCGGCAGCCGCCGACGTCGACGCCGTCTACATCGGCAGCCCCAATGCGCTCCACTACGAGCAGGCGCTCGCCTGTATCGCCGGCGGCAAGCACGTTATCGTCGAAAAGCCTTTTTGTGCCACCGAGGCGCAAGCGCTCGAGGTCTTTCGCGCAGCCGAGGCGGCGGGCGTCGTAGCCCTCGAGGCCATGCGCCCGCTCCATGACCCTGCTTTCCACGCCGTCGAGGACGCCCTGGGCGAGATTGCGCCCATTCGTCGTGCATCGTTGCGCTTTGGCAAGTATTCTTCGCGCTACAACGAGGTTCTCGCGGGGCGCGCCACCAATATCTTCGACTGCCACATGGCATCGGGTTCCCTCATGGACATCGGCGTCTACACCGTCGAGCCCATGGTCGAGATCTTCGGCATGCCCTCCGGTCTTACGAGCATGACTACTCTGCTCGACCCCACCACGCGACAGCTCACGCACGGCCCCATCGACGGCTGCGGCTCCATTCTCGCCAGCTATGGCGGAGGCCGCATTTCCGTCGAGCTTGCGCATTCCAAGATCACCAACGATCTGCTGCCCTCGCAAATCGAAGGTGAGCGCGGCACCATCCAGATTGACCATCTGTCCACGCCCCGCAACGTACGCATCGATTATCGCGGCGACGTCGTGCGCGGATCGGCGACCGAGGCGCCGCGCGAGCAAGGCGACAACGGACGCGCGCTCGACCTTCCCAAATCGAGCAACACCATGGAGTACGAGCTCGCGGACTTTATCACCGCCATCGGCGGCATCGATAACGTTAAGGAAGAGATTTGGGAGACCCCGGCGGGACGTCACGAGCTTGGCCACTACCGCGATGTCACGCTCGTCTCGCTGCGCATCATGGATGCCGTGCGCCAGCAGGCCGGCATTACCTTCCCGGCCGATGCAGGCAAGCAGGCCTAGCGATGGGCTTCTTCGATACGTTCTTCTCCAGCGTCACCGGCGGCAGTCGAGAGCCTCAAAAACCATCAAACGTCGAGCTCGAGCTGCGCCGCAGGCTTACTGTGCTCGCAAGCGACGAGGCCACTCAAGACACTCCCCTGCGCTATTTCCTACGCTGGGAGGGGCAAGTCCAAGGCGTTGGTTTTCGCTTTACCAACACCAACCTCGCACAGGCACGCGCACTCACCGGCTGGGTGAGTAACATGGAAGACGGGTCAGTCGAGATGGAGATACAGGGAGCTCCGGCAAACATCCTGTCTCATCTCGAGGCGCTTCATGCCTCCTATGAGCGCATGGGAACGCGTTTTCGCCTCGTAGACGCCCAGACCCGAGCCCCACTTGCCAATGAAGACGGTTTCATTCCTCGTTATTAGTATTGTGTGCTAAATACGGTATCATTTACCTACGACCGTTGATAGAAAAGAGGCGAGGCGCATGGCGGTGCAAAGAAGGAATACCAAGCAGCGAAAGCTGGTTCTTGACGCTGTGCGCCAAAGCTATAACCATCCCACCGCCGACGAAATCTACAACGCCGTACGCGAACAGGATGACAAGATCAGCCGCGGCACGGTCTACCGCAACCTCAATCTCTTAGCCGACGCAGGGGAGATTCTCTCTATTAAGACGCCGGGCGGCAGCCGCTTCGATCGCACCATCGAGCCGCACGCACATATCATCTGCACCTCGTGCAGCCGCGTCATCGACGTGCCGCTCCCCTTCGATGCCCAACTCGACGACAAGGCGTCCGAGCAAATCGGCTGGCACGTCACGTCGCACTACACCATCTTTGAGGGTCTCTGTCCCGACTGCCGGTAGATGTTTGGGACACGCCTTAAAATCCACCTTTCTGCACTCTGCAGCAAAAAGTCGATTTCTAGGCATGCCACATATATCTACTCGGCGAGCAGGCGATGCAGTTCCTCTTCGACCGTGCGCACGTAGCGGACACGGTCATTGACACCGCGCATGGTAGGGTTGCAGCTCTCCATCAGATAGGGATGGCCCACGACGTTGAGCATGTCGCGATCGTTCTCATTGTCGCCAAACGCCATCATCGCATCGGGCGAGATCCCCAGGGCACGACCATAATCGGCAAGCGCGGACCCCTTGCCCGAGTCAAAGCCGATAAAGTCAGTCCATTCGGTTCCCGACGTCATCACATCGACTCGGTCGCTAAAGAGACGCTCGAAATACTCCAGGGCCACCGGCTGATCAATTTCGGGCGTCTGGAAGGCAATCTTAATGACATCCTCGTCGATGTCCTCGGGACGGTCAACCACCGCCACATCGCAGTGGACCTCATAGCGCAAATGGTCGACGAACGCATCGTTGCCGCTCATGGTGTAGAGGTGCCCCTCGCACGAAAGGGTCACGTCGGCATGGGGATACGCAACCACGGCATTCGCGATATCCATAGCAAGGCTACGCTCCATGGAACGCTTGACAACGGCATGCCCCTCGCTCATCACCAGGGCTCCGTTTTCGCATACATAGGCGAGCTCATCGGCCACCGGGGCAAACAGGTAGCGCAGGCTCGCATATTGACGGCCGCTCGCCGGCATAAACACAATGCCGCGACGATGTAGCTCATCGATGAGCTCAAACGCCTCGGAACGCGGCTCGCGCTCCCCCGGATGCAGCAACGTGCCATCCAAATCGCAGGCGATCAGCTTGATTCCCTCAAGACCCATATGTTTCCCCCAAAACATCTCATCAACAGCAAGACGGACTTTGAATCGTTGCCTCTCAAAGTCCGTCTTGCATATATGCGCGTTAACCACGCGCCGCCTTTACGATTGTAAAGTCGGGAGCCATACTCACGACAACATCCGCCGCGCTCGACGCAAAGCGCCGACTGGCATCGAGCTCGCGCGTAACCACCGAGAGCCGAACACCCTCGACACCCCGGAGCATGCGGCCCAAAACAGGCTGCACCGGCGTATACATGCGCACGGTATGCTCGTCCGAGTCGCCTCGGAAAAGCGGCGCGTGCATATTGCCGATCTCCCAGCACGCATGCGCGAGCGCAATCGGGTCCATGCGGTCAACTTCGACTAAATAAACCTCGGCGCTGCGCAGGCGCACGACAACCGCCACGGGCGCCATGCCCAAACGGTCAATGGCGAGCACGTCGCCGTCGGCAAGACGACCGCCGTCGGACGCCAGCCGAACATCGACCGTGCGCCCCAGCTCCGTCACGCCCACAAACGTGCGCGCATCAGCCTGGTCCCAATCGAGCAGGAGCTCGTCAACTTCAAAGACACCGCCCAGCTCCCGGCGAAGTAGGAGTTCATAGGACGGATCGTTGAGATTTCCCAAGCATGTCGTCGAAACCAAGCGTTCAGGCATGCTCTAGCCCTCGACCTCGACGAGCTCGATATCAAAGTTGAGGTCCTTGCCGGCCAGCTCGTGGTTGGCGTCGAGCGTCACAGCCTCGGGCGTCACGTCAATGACGACGGCGGGGACGGGCATACCGCTCGGCGTGGACAGGAAGAGCTTCATGCCCTTCTCGATCTGCTCGATGTTGGGAACCTGCTCGGCCGGGAAGGTCAGGACCATCTCGGGGTTGTGCTCGCCGTAGGCATCGGCAGCCGGGATGTGCACAGTCTTCTTCTCGCCCACCTGCATGTCGACAACAGCAGCGTCGAAGCCCTTGATCATCTGGCCGGCGCCGCAGGTGAACTCCAGCGGCTCGCCGCGATCGTAGGAGCTATCGAACTGCGTGCCGTCATCGAGCGTGCCGCGATAATGAGTCTTAACCTTCTTGCCCTGGTTGGACATGGTAACCTCCGTGATAAGGGCGGCGCACAACGCGGACCGCCATGAACATATGGCGCTAACTATACCCTAGTCATACAATTCAAGGACAGTTTGCAAAGAAACGCTGCAACCGGAGGAACTATGGCATTTCCCGTATTTGACCTACACTGCGACACCGCCGATCGCATCGGCTGGGCCACGCTCGATCTCGACCTGCGCTTTACCGCGGGCACCGACGGGTATTTCCCCGGCGACGAAACGCATCCGCAGGATTTCGACCTCATCGAGGGCAACGCCTGCGCCATCTCGCTCGCAAAGATCGGCAATACGCCGTGGGCACAGTGCTTCGCCACGTTTGTCCCCGACGAGATTCCCACCGCCCACGCCGCGCGCTTCCAGGCGCAGATCATGGCGCACATGAGCGGCCAGGCAATGCTCAACCACGACCGCATGGTCAACGTACGCAGCGCCGCCGACATTCGCCCTGCGCTCAAGGGCGGCAAGGTCGCCTGCATCCACACTATCGAAAACGCCACGTTCTTTGCCGAGGACCCCGCGCTGATCGAGGTGCTCAAGAGCTTGGGCGTGCTCATGTCATCACTCAGCTGGAATGCGCAGGGACCGCTCGCGAGCGGACACGATACCCACGCCGGCCTCACCGCCGCCGGCATCGAGGCGCTTACGCAGATGGAGCACGCCGGCATGGTGCTTGACGTCTCCCATCTTAACGACGAGTGCTTTGACGAAGTTGCCGCCCGCGCCACGCGCCCCTTCGTCGCCAGCCACTCCAACTCCCGTGCGGTTTGCGGCGTCAAGCGCAACCTTACCGACGACCAGTTCCGCACCATTCGCGACATGGGCGGCATCGTCGGCCTCAACTACTGCAGCGAGTTCCTGTCTAACGAAGCAACCGACGAGACCGCTGCAGATGTCACCTTCGACCAGCTGGCGGCCCATATCGAGCACTGGCTCGACCTGGGCGGCGAAGATGTCATCGCGCTCGGCGGCGACTGGGACGGCGCCACGGTGCCCGCTTTCCTCTCCGATGCCAGCATGATGCCCGAGTTCCAGAACATGCTCTCCAAGCACTTTGGCAAGACCGTGATGCAAAAGCTCTGCAGCGACAACGCGCTTGCCTTCTTTGAGCGTTATTAGTTTCACATCCCTTGAGCGGGCCGGCATGCCGAACGGTCGACATGCCGGCCCGTCCCCAACCCAAAGGACCGCTTTTGACGCAGCAATTTACGATTTCCGTATCTCGACCGGATGGGACGGCCTTGCCCGTCATCGTTACCAAAAAACGCGTCAAGAACTTCAACCTACGCGTCACATCGAGCGGTGAGGTCCACGCCAGCGCACCGCTCGGCGCCGGTCGCGAGCGCATCGAAGCGTTTGTGAAGCGCAACAGCGCCTGGATTATCGGCCGACTTGCCCAGCGCGAGCAACGTCAGGCGACGGCGCGAGAGCCGCTCAGCCCCTCGTCCATCATTGCACTTTGGGGCAAGCCCATCACGGTACAGGACGCACTCGATCACAACTTTGCATCGCCCGCACCGCGGCCCAAGCAGGCCACCTTCGCAAGTTTTATGGGTACCGACGAATCGGACGAAGGCCCACAGGCCAAGCGGCGCGCAATCCTCGACGGCCTAACGTCCGACGAGCTCCAAGCCCACATCGACCAGCTCTATACGTCCGAGGTCACATCGGCGCTGCGCGATATGGTGCACGCGTACGAAATCGCAATGGGTGTCGCCGTCTCCCGCGCCTCCGTGCGCAGTATGAAGACGCGCTGGGGCTCATGCACGCCCAAAACCGGCGCCATTCGCATCGCACGCGAACTGGCCGCCTACCCTGTCGAATGCCTCGACATGGTTGTCGCCCACGAGCTCGTTCATCTGCTCGAGCCGAGCCACAATCAACGGTTCCATGCCCTGCTCGACACGTACTGCCCCGACAATAGAGCCCTGTCGCAGCGGCTCAAAAAACCGCCCGCCGACGAGCTCTAGCGTCGCCTAACGCACGCGCTCGATCTCGACGCCGCAGCTTGCCAGGGGCAGGCCAACAGGAGCCCACGGCTTATCGAGCTTGATGCGCACACCAAGCAGCGAGGGATAACGACGCAGCAGCATCTGGGCCACACCCTCGGCTGCCGCCTCGATGAGCTTAAACGTGTGCTCGCGCAGATAGCCATCAACATCGTGGCACACCGAGCCGTAGTCAATCGAGGCATCCAGGTTATCGTGCTCCCCCGCCGCGCGCAGGTCGGCATAGAGCACCAGAGAAACGATGAACTTCTGACCCAGCGCGTTCTCCTCGGGATACACGCCATGGTTGGCAAAAACCTCAAGGCCGTCAATGACAATACGATCGGCATGGCGCAGATCATCATAGCTCACGTGAGGCACCGCCGTTGCGGTGGATATTTCGCCCCTTCCACGGCGGGCGAGCTCAGCACCTTCAGTCTTGGTTGCATTCTCGGGCAGTTTTTTGTTACTCAACGCGATCGTCTCCTTCGTTTAGAACCCCAACCGCGCAAACTAACTACACGCGAATCGACAGGTTCTTTTTATCATCGCTCCAGTTGCAAGCATTGCGCGCGGGGCATGCAAAGCAGGCGCGCGATGCTTTGTCGGCCGCATAGAGCAGACGCTCAAGCGGTTGGCTGTTCACGCGCAGCTTTCGATGGCCCAGAATGGCCGTCTTAATGGCTGCGGCATCGGCCGGCTCAAACGCCACATCATCGGGCATGCCGCCGAGAATCGCATCAGCGACGCGTTCGCTTGCAACATCATGGGATATACCCGATTCATACTGTTCATCTTTGCCGATATCGTGAAGAAGTGCCGTGGCGTAGATGACCTCGCGGTCAAATTCGAGCTGCTCCTCGAGATTCTTGATCCACATAATGCGAGCGACATCGAGCAGATGGTCAATACCGTGGCGGCAGAAGATGCGCCCCGATTCCAACTGTACGATGTTGCCCAGGTGCCGCCGGAACAGCCCGTTGGCACAAATGTAATCAATGCGAGGCATGGCACCAAAGGGGGCCAGGCCCGAAGCCATAAAGCCGCGACGCGACGTCCCCTCATCGGTCTTCGATGTAAAGTCGTTGACGACTCTCATGGTTAGCGGCCCAGCATCCTAAAGAAACGCTCCTCGAGCGCGGGATCGGTCTCAAAGACGCCGCGGCGAGCAAGCGTCACGGTCTTGGTGCCGGGCTTTTGCACGCCACGCATCGTCATGCACATATGCTCGGCCTCCATCAACACAATCGCTCCCTGGGGAGCGAGATAATCCATGAGGGCATCGGCAACCTGTGTGCACAGTTGCTCCTGCAGCTGAAGACGGCGGGCATAAACCTCAACCGTGCGGGCGAGCTTGGAAAGCCCAGCCACCCGACCGTTAGGGATATAACCAATGGCGGCCTTGCCATAAAACGGCAGCAGATGATGTTCGCACAGCGAGTAGAACGTAATGTCGCGCTCGATAACCAAATCGTTCGAAGCGACGGCAAAGGTTTTGGACAGGTGCTCCTCGGCACTCTGGTCCATGCCGCCGGCGATCTCACCATACATACGGGCAACGCGCGCCGGGGTCTCCAGCAGGCCCTCACGAGTTGGGTCCTCGCCTATGCCCTCAAGCAACAGCTTAATGGCGGCCTCGACTTTTTCCTGATCGACCATCTGGGCCTCACTTTTCCGATTTCACGTTCGCGCTATGGTACCACGCCCTCCGGCATCGACCACAAGCTACATAGTATGGGTCGAATAGACTGGATCGTCCCGCCAAAGCTCCACAGCGTCGCAAAGCGCAACGCCCTCACGCACGGCGCGGTCGCGCGTAGCGTTCATATCGATCACACGCTGGTTACTCGAGCCCCTAAAGCGCAACGAGATATCATAAAGATCCTGAACAAACGGGCCATCCACCAACATGTCGAGGCAGGCAAGGATACGGTCCGTGACCTCGGTATGGTGACGACCACCCGGCATAAGCTCCTCGAGCACGTCGCCGGTAAAACACCAAATGGTCTTTCCTGACCCCGCAGGATAAGCGGCACGAACACGCTCGACAAACTCAACGAGCCCCGCCTGGTTCTCGGGCTCCATGGGCTCTCCGCCCAGAATCGTCAGGCCGTCAATAAAGGGATGATCGAGGCTCTCGATAATCTTGTCCTCGACGGCACGATCAAAGGGCTCGCCCGCAGCAAAGTCCCACGCGACGGAGTTAAAGCAATTCTTGCAGCCACGACGGCACCCGCTCACAAACAGAGAAGTGCGGACGCCTTCTCCATCAGCAATGTCGAAATACTTAATGTTCGCGTAGTTCATAGGTAACCTTCCTGGGGGTCTGGAGTATATCATCCCGTCCTCAAACATTCTCGGCCTTCGGCCTGCGAAACTGCGGGCGGGACGATATACTCCAGACCCCTCGCGAGCGATACTCAATGAACTCAGCGAACATCGAGTATAGGGTTCGAGGTCCAATAAAAACAATGCTGCAGCTCAACCGTTATCGCAAGCAGACCGTTGTCGCAGGTCAACTCATTTCCGCTAAGAACTTCGAGGAGCGAGCAGGCTGCGTGCTGCATCTCAGCTACATCAACTTGGCCGCCCCGTAGCGAGGCCCCGGACCTTTGCTCGATATGAGTTCCGCACGAACAGGAGGCGCCAGTGGCGCCTCCGTCGTGAGCCAGGACTGTCCGAAATAGCGAGTAAAGGTCCGGGGCCTCGCTACGGGGCGGCCTGGGATGGTTATTAGAGATGCAGCACGCGGTCGCGGATCTCCTCGGTTCGACCCTGGTTCCAGAACTGGGTACCGATGTAGCCGCACGTACGACGAGCGACGTTCATCTTCTCCTGGTCGCGGTTGCCGCAGCTGGGGCACTCCCACACCAGCTTGCCGTCATCCTCGACAATCTTGATCTCGCCATCGTAGCCGCACACCTGGCAGTAATCGCTCTTGGTGTTGAGCTCGGCGTACATGATGTTGTCGTAGATGTACTGCATCACGCGAATGACAGCCTTGAGGTTGTCCTGCATGTTGGGAACCTCAACGTAGGAGATAGCACCGCCCGGCGAAAGCTGCTGGAACATGCCTTCAAACTTAAGTTTGTCGAAGGCATCGATCTCCTCGGACACATGGACGTGATAGCTGTTAGTAATGTAGCCCTTGTCCGTCACGCCCGGGATAATGCCAAAACGACGCTGCAGGCACTTGGCGAACTTGTAGGTCGTCGACTCCAACGGCGTACCGTACAGCGAGAAATCGATATCACTTTCGGCCTTCCACTCCGCGCACCTGTCGTTCATGCGCTGCATGACGGCCATGGCGAACGGCGTGCCCTCCTTCTCGGTGTGGCTGTGACCCGTCATGTACTTGACGCACTCATACAGGCCGGCATAGCCCAGGCTGATGGTGGAATAGCCGCCCACGAGCAGCTTGTCGATCGTCTCGCCCTTCTTCAGACGCGCCAGGGCGCCGTACTGCCAAAGAATCGGCGCGGCATCCGAAAGCGTGCCCATCAGGCGCTCATGACGGCACAGCAGGGCACGATGGCACAGCTCAAGGCGCTCGTCGAAGATCTTCCAGAACTTATCCATGTCCTGATGCGAGCTCAGCGCGACATCGGGCAGGTTGATGGTCACAACACCCTGGTTAAAGCGACCGTAGTACTTAGGCTTGGTCGGGTCATAGTTCAGCGCGTTGGCGACATTGTTAAAGCCGTTGCCCGAACGGTCGGGCGTCAGGAAACTGCGGCAACCCATGCAGGTGTAGCAATCGCCGTTGCCGGCAGTCTCGCCCTTAGACAGCTTAAGCTCGCGCATCTTCTTCTCGGAGATGTAGTCGGGCACCATGCGCTTGGCGGTGCACTTGGCGGCGAGCTTGGTCAGATAGAAGTACGGCGAATCCTCGCGAATGTTATCGTCCTCGAGCACGTAGATGAGCTTGGGGAATGCCGGGGTGATCCACACGCCGGCTTCGTTCTTAACGCCCTCATAGCGCTGACGAAGCGTCTCCTCCACAATCATGGCAAGGTCGTGCTTCTCCTGGGGCGTACGGGCCTCATTGAGATACATAAAGACCGTCACGAACGGCGCCTGGCCATTCGTGGTCATAAGGGTCACGACCTGATACTGAATCGTCTGGACGCCGCGACGGATCTCGTCACGCAGGCGGTCCTCAACAACCTCGCGGACCTTTTCGGGAGATGCCGAAACACCGAGCTCCTCGAGCTCGCGGGCAACCTCGCCGCGAATCTTTTGACGGCTCACCTCAACAAAGGGGGCGAGATGGGTCAGCGAAATAGACTGGCCGCCGTACTGGGAGGAAGCAACCTGGGCGATAATCTGCGTCGCGATGTTGCAGGCAGTCGAGAAGCTGTGCGGCTTCTCGATCAGCGTGCCCGAGATAACGGTGCCGTTCTGGAGCATGTCCTCCAGGTTCACCAGGTCGCAGTTATGCATGTGCTGGGCAAAGTAGTCAGAATCGTGGAAGTGGATCAGGCCCTCATTGTGGGCATCCACGATCTCCTGGGGCAGCAGCACACGCTGAGTCAGATCCTTTGAAATCTCGCCGGCCATATAGTCGCGCTGGACGGAATTGACGGTCGGGTTCTTGTTAGAGTTCTCCTGCTTGACCTCTTCGTTATTGCACTCGATCAGCGACAGAATCTTGTCGTCGGTCGTGTTCTTCTGGCGCTTCAGGCTCTGAACATAGCGATAGATGATGTAGTGGCGGGCGACCTCGTAGCAGTCGAGACGCATGATCTCGTCCTCGACCAAATCCTGGATCTCCTCGACCGAAACGGTGTGGCCCGCGTTCTCGCATGCCTCGGCGACGTTTTGCGCCGCATAAACCACCTGGCGGTCGGTAAGACGAGAGCTCTCCTCGACCTCCAAGTTTGCGGCGCGGATGGCATTGACGATCTTATCGATGTCAAAGACAACCTCGGTGCCGCTGCGCTTGATGATCTTCATCCTCTTGCCTCTTTCGCGTCGTAGCCTCATTGCGCTTCAGAGCCAAACGATACCCGGCAGGGCCTGCCCCTGCCTTGCGGCGCCGTCGCGCAATCTGTGTTCTCGATAAACCATAAGCCTCCATGCGGACATTCCCTAGAGCCAATCAAGCGGTTCAAGGACACGTTCAAAAGAGGCAGTTAAGGTCTTCGTTCTCTGTCCGCCATCTATCATACGACAAAGAAGCATCTATATCCTGTATTCTTTTTTTAGGTCAAACACAACATATAGTGTTTCAGCAGGTCAAAGCAATTGGTCATTTTGCAGACGCATTAAAAATGAGGGGTATTTGACAAGTCGGTAAAACGTTACCAACACGGCTACCTGCATGGCAGTTATAAAACCCCCTTAGTCAAGCCGCTGACAAATCCTACCAAAACCAAGCCGCTCACGCCAAAAGAATCCAAAAGATTATGCTTGACCAACATGTTGCGGTCGTGCCTTGCCGAGTCTCATGCCACCGCGGCACGAATCCTTGAAAGATATGTGTATGCAAACGGAGAAGATGAGAGTTTCCTCGGATGACTACTGAGAAGCATCCCGGAAGATCAAAAACTCGAAATTTGGTGACGTATTTGGCGACCAAAACAAAACAGCCCAGAGGCGATGCCTCTGGGCTGCGAACATTTGGTGGGCGTTAGAAGATTTGAACTTCTGACCTCTTCCGTGTCAGGGAAGCGCTATCCCCCTGAGCTAAACGCCCAAATGGAGCGGACAACGGGGCTCGAACCCGCGACCCCAACCTTGGCAAGGTTGTGCTCTACCAACTGAGCCATGTCCGCTTACGAGGATTAATCTTACGTGATACCCGCATCCTATGCAAGAACTTTTTTTAAAAAGTTTTGCGACGCCCTCGCGAACCTCGAGAAGGCATCAGCCACCACGGAAAGTGCAGGCAAACGCAAACTCGCCGCAAGAGGCCCCTACAACTCAGCGAGCATGATCCAGGCAGAGCTGTCCTGCGCGAGCCTGCCGTCTGCAAGCGGTGATGAAGTGAGCAGGACCCTGCCCGCCGGCAGCTCCACGGGTGCTGCACCGAAGTTCGTCACACACGCCCAGCCGTTATCGCGGCGATAGGCAATGACGCCGCCCTCAGCGCCCTCGGCACCATCCGCAAGACCGGTGTGCCCGTCAAGATCGAGCCACGCAAGATCGTTGGCGCACCCGCGCAGCTTGCGCCGCAGCCAGAGGGCGTCACGATAGAGCGCAAGCATCGATGTCGGGTCCGTTTCTTCCCTATCGGCAGCATAATAGGAGAACCATGCAGGCTGCGGCAGATGGGGCGCCGCATCGGCGTCTGCCGGCGAAAACCCAAACGATCCGCCCTGCGCGGGATCGTCCGCCGCCACCCACGGCAGGGGCACACGACAGCCGTCGCGCCCCTTCTCGCGCTTCGGTCCGCGCGTATTGGTCGCAGTAGGATCTTCGAGTGCAGCCCACGGAATGTCAGCCACCTCAAAAAGGCCGAGCTCCTCACCCTGATACACGTATGCCGAGCCCGGAAGCGCCAGCTCGAGCAAAAGGGCCGCCCGCGCGCGGCGCTCGCCGAGTTCACGGTCCTCGTCATAAGACGACCCGTCGCGTAAGAGCCAGTCGAGCGCAATCTGGTGGTAGCGCGTCGCCTTGATCTGCGGCAGGGCATAGCGCGTCGCCACGCGCGGCACGTCGTGGTTGGAGAGCACCCAGGTCGAGGCGGAATCGGATTCTATAGCTGCCTTCAAGCCCTCCTCGATTGCAGCATGCATGTCATCATAGGTCCAAGTGGCCTTGGCAAACTCAAAGTTGAATGTCTGGCCAAGCTCGCTGGGACGCGCGTAGAGATACTGGCGCTCGGGCAGCACCCACGCCTCGGCAACGGCGCTGCGTGGCGGATCATAGCGGTCGAACACGCGGCGCCACTCGCGATAGATCTCGTGGACCTCGTTGCGGTCCCACAGCGGATGGGTGCCGTCCTCAACCATGTCATCGCCCTCGGCGAGATGCCACCGGTCGAGGTCATCGCGGTCGAGATCCTTGGCGAGACCGTGCGCCACATCAATGCGAAAGCCATCGACGCCTCGATCGCTCCAAAACGCCAGGACGTCGCAAAAGAACGCATGAACCTCGGGGCACGACCAGTCAAAGTCCGGCTGCTCGGGCGTAAACATGTGCAGATACCACTGACCGTCCGCGACGCGCGTCCAGGCGGGGCCACCAAAGTTGGCATTCCAATTGGTGGGAGGCAGCTCGCCGTGCTCGCCGCGACCATCGCGGAAGATATAACGGGCGCGCTCGGGCGATCCGGGGCCGGCGGCAAGAGCGGCTTTGAACCAGGGGTGCTGGTTGGACGAATGGTTGGGCACGATGTCGACGATGACCTTGATGCCGTGCGCATGAGCCGCGGCGATCATGTCATCGAAGTCGTCAAGCGAGCCGAGACGTGGGTCGACATCGCAGTAGTCCGCCACATCATAGCCGCCATCGACGAGAGGCGATGGGTAAAACGGGCTCAGCCAGATGGCCTCGATACCCAGCCGCTCAAGATAGTCCATCTGCTGGGTAATGCCCGCGATATCGCCCAGACCCGAACCAGTCGAATCCTTAAACGAGCGCGGATAGATCTGATAGATCGCGGCATCGGACATCCATGGGCGCGACGAGGACTTTTCTGTAGCCATGGGATGAGTCTCCCTTGCAACGAGGTTTTGCGAGATGCCCACGATGATACGCCCAAAGCGGACATTCGCGGCAAACAACGCCACAGCCACGCCCCAAAACGCTCGCTCCCTCTCGGGTTCGAGTCTCCTGGGACGAATCGATCGATCAGTGAAAAGAACGGAAGGCCCACTCCTCCGGCCACGACAGCGAGCGGGCTCCGGGTGCCCCAAGTTGCCGCGAAAGAGGAGGGAAGCGTACTTTATGTACGCGACCGACGATTGAGGGGCAAGATGGGGTGCCCGGGGCTCGCGCAGCGTCAACAAAAAACGCGGTTCGTTAGAACCGCGTAAGATAGTTGGAGCGGACAACGGGGCGTCTGCGTATTCGCTTCGCGGATCCGCACCGGCTTCGGCCGCCTGCCGGCGTCCTCGCCAGCTCGCTACAAACGCTCCGCGTTTGCTTAACGCTCGCTCCCTCTCGGGTTCGAGCCCAAGCGATGGGTACGAAAAAGCCCGGCTACCGTAGTAGTCGGGCTGCTGCGTTTGGAGCGGACAACGGGGCTCGAACCCGCGACCCCAACCTTGGCAAGGTTGTGCTCTACCAACTGAGCCATGTCCGCATATGTAAAACAAAACGGGCGCCGGAGCGCCCGGATGTTGTCTGGAGGCGAAGCCCGGATTCGAACCGGGGGTAAAGGCTTTGCAGGCCTCTGCCTTACCACTTGGCCACTTCGCCGAAAAAGGACCGCCTAAACGGTCCGGAAATGCAATGGAGCGGACAACGGGGCTCGAACCCGCGACCCCAACCTTGGCAAGGTTGTGCTCTACCAACTGAGCCATGTCCGCTTGCGGGTTATTAATTTACGCGAGTTGTCCAAAAGACGCAAGTACTTTTTTCAAAAAACTTGTCTGCCGCATGTTCTTAGTAGCTAAACGCGCTAAAGCGATTGGCTAGGCACACGACTCCAGCGCTCCGCTAAACAGCTTCACCATCTGCACGCGCGTGCCGGCGCCGTCCGTACGACGAGCAACCTCCACGTTATCGACGAGCATACGCATAAGCTTGATACCACGGCCGCGCTCCTCTGATGCGACCGGTTCGCTCGTTTCATCGATAGAATAGCCGGCACCTCGATCAAGCACCTCAACCACAACGCGATCGCCATAGGCCTGAACCGTCAGGACGCACCCGATACCGCCCGCATGGTCATAGGCATTACCCAGCGCCTCCCCCGACGCCAACGCGACATCGTAGCGCTCGTCACGGCGCAACGGAAGCGATTCAAGGAGTTCGGCGATGCGATGTCGGTAGTATGGAAGATTCTCGATACCCTGACGGACCTCGACGCTCTTACTCCAGCGAGGCAGCTCCCCCACCGGAATGGCGGGAATAGACTCCCGTGCCGGCCCCGCGACATGAAGAATATCGACAAGACGGGCAATCTCCAAAAAGCGAACAACTTCACCTGATGCATTGACGAGCGAAAGCAGGCCTTCTCGCCTCATGAGCTCACGAGCGCGCGTAAGCAGGAATGCCAAGCCCGTCGAATCGATAAAGCTAACAGCCTGGCAGTTGATGACGACACGACGCACGCCGCGGCCAATCAAAGCATCCAACCGCCGACGCAGCGCAGGCACCGTGGCGATGTCGATATCGCCTGGTGGCGTCAAAACCACTATGTCATTCCACTCATTCATACGACCATGGTTCCCCAAAAAAGCCCACTCGATGCATTCGTTTCCCCAACCGTACGGATTCAGCCCGCCCAGCGTCGTCTATGAACGACCCCGTAAAAACTCAAGGGACACCAATGCAATGTCATCGTCCAGCGCCGATTCGGTAAATCGGTCAAGCTCGCCCAAGACCTTGCCGCAAATGCCCGACACGCCCTCACCCGAGACAGAGAGCAGAAGGTCGCGAAGGCGCTGCTCGCCAAAGAAAGCACCCGAGCGGTCACGCGCTTCGATTGTTCCGTCGGTGTACATAAATAGCATGTCACCAGGAGCGAACGTAAACACGCCTGTCTCGTATACCATGCTCTCAAAGGCACCGATTACCCCCGATTGGCATCCAAGCAGCTCGACCTCCCCCCCACGGGCCTCGCCGCCACCCAGCGGCATCGACTCTGGCCTGATGACCATGGTCGGAGGATGGCCCGCCGAACAATACGTTGCACGTCCGGCTTTAAGGTCAATCTTGGCGATAAAGGCCGTCACGAACGTCTCGACCCTTGAAAAGCCCATGAGCATGCTGTTAAGGGAGCGTGCCATGCGGGCCGGCCCAGCGCCCTCCCAGGCATATGCCGTCAGGGCCGTCTTGACGAGCGCGGACATCGATGCAGCCTCAATGCCTTTGCCAGACACATCGCCCAGAATCATGACGGCGCAATCGTCGGGAAGACGGATGAGCGTATAGAAATCGCCGCCGACCAACGCCGAGTTCGTGGCCGACAGGTACACCGAATCGGCGGCGATTCCCGGAACATCCCCCAGTGAATTTCTCATGCCAATCTGAAGGGTCTGAGCGATATGGCGCTCCTCACGCTTTTGAGATTCGCCTTCATAGATCAGTTCAAAGTCATGAGCCAAGTGCACCAAGTAGTCATATTCAAGGTCATCAATCGGCTCTTGGCTACCATCACGAAGCAGCAGCGCGCGCGTCGTCGGGCCCTTCGCAACAGAAGCAGGAACGATCGCGTCGTTACTGTGCTTGCCATCGCCCTCAGAGCGCGGGCGCCCCGCCTCGATGCCGGCGTCGACGTAGAGACCCTGGCAAGGCAGGCCATGCGCCCTAAGCCAGCCTCCCATAGGCATCGATTCGTCAACGCGAGTTATACGGACGTGTTTAAGGTCCCCGGCGCTCGTGCCGCCCAAAACAGATGCCTCAAAGCCATCAGGGCCAGCCCCCAGACGTGCCGCTGGCGCCGTCGTGGAAAAGAAAAGCTTCTCGGGATCGTCCGGCAAAGCAACGCGACTGCCGCCTTCAAAATCTATGACGTAGGAATCCAGACTGGCGTCATACTCAATAGGGCAAAAATGGCAGTTGAGCATATTGCAGATCTCGGACGATACCGCCTGGGTAGCCGCGGCGGAATCGTCTAGAAAGGTAAACAACTCGTCACGCAAGACATTGAGCGAGCGGCCAAGCTCGGCCGTGCGACGGGAGCGAAGGCTCGATGCCATGCCGACCAGCTGGATAGACAGGTAATCGCAAATGACCTCGAGCACATTAACGTCATAGGCGAGCGGTGCCTGAGGGCGTTTCCAACCAACTTCCAGCACGCCAAGGATCTGCGTACCGTAAAAAACGGGAAGACAGATCTCGCTGCGGTACGGAGGCATATCCTGCATGCGCAACAGGTGCTTAGAACGATTGTCCAGATCCATGAACATACCGGAGGCGACCTTATCACCCTCAAGGTCCTGTTGAATCGACAAGCGACAGGCACGCGACTCACGAAGAACATACGTCGGAATGCCAGCGCCATACGGCAAAAACTCAGGAAGGTAGCTGTCGTACAGCTCCTTGGAAACACCGCGAAGTTTAAAACCACCGCTCTCAGAAAAATAGATAGCGGCACCCGAAGCATCGAGCGTTCCTACAAGCTGGTTCAAAACGGTATCAAGTAGGCTGGGCAGCTCATCGGAGCCCACGGTACTCATAATGACCGAGAGCGTGCCAGAGAGGCGCTTGTTCGCCACTCTAAGCTCCGAAAGCGCACGCTTGAGTTGCCGGTCGTGAGAATACTGTTCCTCGATACTGTGAAGCGCCACCAGGACACGTGGTGCGCGGCGCCCAAAGATGTGTGGAGGCGTTACGGAGCCCGCACGAACCAAGACGGGAATAAAAGAGCCGTCACTCAGCTTGAGCATCAGTTCGTTCTCGGAGCCATCAGTTTCAAATGGCAGACGATGTTCCGTCGCACGTTCAAAAGCGGACGAGTACAGGACGTCTTTAACATCTCCGCCGATGACGTCGGCGCGTTCCTCGCACATCAAACCAAGTAAGCGATTATTCACATGCAGAATGGTTCCGTCGAGCTCGCAGATGATGACAGCATCGCTCGTGATCTCGACTAGTTGGGCAACGTCTGCCCACTCGTTGCGTTCAAGCGTTTCCATCGTGGACCTCACCGTCTATCGGTAACAAAAAAGCCTCCGAAGAGGCTTCTCAAATGCGATGGTGTCGGAGGCGGGACTTGAACCCGCATGACCAAAAAGCGGTCACTAGCACCTCAAGCTAGCGCGTCTGCCAATTCCGCCACTCCGACATGCTATGTTGTTGATTCGCGGTTCGTTTTGTTGGACCCGCGCGTTCAACGAGGAAGATAATAACCTATGATTCGAGAACTGTGCAAGCACTTTTTTCAAAAAAGTTTACGAATTTGTAATTGCGCAGGTAGATCCGCATGTCCGGCCCCGAATCGGTGCTGCCTCCCGGCGCGTCCTCGGGCATGAGCGATATTTTGCTGCGCACTTCGTGCTGCAAAATATCGCTCCCCCTGCGGAATGCGCCGGG
>NZ_QRJZ01000005.1:236-120989 GCF_003470665.1 Collinsella sp. AM17-1 | reverse complement strand
ACTTGCAGCGACGGACCTCGGGACGCTCTTACACCACGTCTGCGCGCGCCACCTTTGCGTTGTTCGTTATGGTTGAGGGTGGCGGCCTAAACGTAGTAGATGGGCCCATTTCGTGGCAGACGGGTCACGCGGCAGCCCTCGCAAGGCCAAAATGATCCGTTTCCCTCTGTCCACGGGAGATCAAGGGATGCTACGGATATGGTGGTATTTCAAAACTATGCCGGATTACGGGGCTAAAGTCGGGGCCCTCATCCATACCTTCATTTTTTGAAAAACGGCAGGCTATCTACCTGCGGTTTTGTTTTTGCAATTTTCGATATGGTCGGAGGTTCGCTATCCAGCTCCGTAATCCGGCATAGTTTTGTTCGTGGCGGCCCAACCGCGCGTTTAAGCGCGGGGCCGGTGGGGCATTTTTGCCCCACCGGCCCCTATTCCAGCCCTATTCCAGCGCTACTCCGGCTTGGCTTCTACCGTGGGAGTCTTGTCCGCCGCAACCGGAGTGCGGGCGGTGTCCATAGTCAGACAGTGTTTGGGGCAGCTCTCGATGCACTCACCGCACACCACGCAGGCATACGGGTCGATCGACCACGTTCCACCCTTGCGATCGACCGCGAGCGCGCCCGCCGGGCAGCGACGCGCGCACATGCCGCAGCAAATGCACACGTCCATGTCGTTAACGATGTGCCCGCGCAGGCGCTCGGGCGCCGCGAGCTTCTCCTGCGGATAGCACACCGTTACCGGCTGCTTGACCATAGAACCCAAGGCCGTCTTGGCAAATGTCAGCAAACTCATGCCGCGCCTACCTTTCCGTGCAGCTAATGCAGGGGTCGATGGTCAGGATAATCATGGGCACGTTGGCAAGGAGCACGCCCTGCAGTGCATGCGTCAGACCCGCCAGGTTCTGCGACGTCGGCGTGCGCACGCGAAAACGGTCCAGATTCTTGGTGCCGTTGCCGCGCACATAGTAGTACGCCTCGCCGCGCGGCTGCTCAATCACAACCTCGCCGCGTGCGCCGTCGGCCGGCGTGAGCTTGGTGCGTCCGCCGATACCGTCGTGCGGAATCTTGCCCACAAGCTCCTTGATAATGTCCATGGCCTGCGTGACCTCGGCACAACGCACCTGGCAGCGGGCATAGCAGTCGCCGTCGGTAGCCACGATCGGCTCAAACGCAGCCAGATCCGCATAGGCGCCGTCACCGAACATGCGCACGTCGTAGTCCACGCCCGAGGCGCGACCGAACGGGCCGACCATCGAAAGCTCCAGCGCGTCCTTCTTGCTGATCACGCCTACACCGTGCAGGCGCTCGCCGCAGCTATTGTCGTCCAAAAACGTATGCACCAGGGCCTCGTAGTCGGGACGCATGGCATCGAGCGTCTGGACAATGCCCGCCAGCTCGGAGTCCTCAATGTCGTGTTTAAGGCCGCCGATCTCGTTAATCGACAGAATCACGCGCCCGCCGCAAGTGCTCTCAAAGATCTTGAGAATCTGCTCGCGCAGGGTCCACGAACGATAGAACAACGCCTCGAAACCAAAGGCGTCGGCAAGCAGGCCCAGCCACAGCAGGTGCGAGTGAATGCGCGAAAGCTCGTGCAAAATGGTGCGGATATACTGCACGCGGCCGGGCGCCTCGATGTCGAGCATGCGCTCGCAGGCGCTGGCATAGCCGCAGCTGTGACCCACGGCGCAAATACCGCAGATGCGCTCGGCGATGTAGCCAAACTGATGCATGTCACGCTTTTCGGTGAGCTTCTCGAGCCCGCGGTGCACAAAACCGATCTGCGGAATTGCCTCGATGACGCGGTCGTCCTCGATTACCAGGTCTAGATGAAGCGGCTCGGGCAGCACCGGGTGCTGCGGGCCAAACGGAATGACGGAGCGATGCGCCATGGGCCTTACGCCTCCTTTTTCTGCTTGTCGCGGGCGGCCTTGGCGGCAAGCGCCGCGCGGACCTTGGCTGCTTTCTCGGGATCCATGGCAGCGAGCTTTGCCTCCATCTCGGCAGCCTTGAGCGCGGCTTTCGCAGCAGCCTCATCGTGCTGAGCATCGGAGCCGGCAGCCGCAGCGGGCTGAGCGACGGCAGCGCCCGCAGCGCCCTCCCCTGCAGCAGCCGCAGCGGCGGCGGCCTTTTCGGCTGCGGTCTTGCGCGCCTTGGCCTCGGCGGCCGCGCGGACTTTCATGGCCTTCTCGCGCGCAGCCTTCACCTCGGGCGTGATAACGCTCATGGGCTCGGCAGTCGAGACCTGGTAGAAAAAGCCCTTAAAGTCAATCTGCATGTCGGTGATGGCAAGACCAAACAGGTCATGCGCCTCGTTCTCAAACGGGAATACTGCCGGATAATACGAGCTGATGGACGGAATCTCCTGGTACTGGTCGATGCCTTCGACCACCAGGTTCTCGATCGCATAGCTGCCGCCCTGCGCAATATGCTCCTGAGCAGCACGAACGTTGATAAACGTATAGACCAAGCGATACGAGCCGTCGTCGACGTTACGCTCGGCGTGCATTTGCACAAAGCGCGCACCGACGCCCTTAAGCGCCTGGACATGCGACAGGAGCTCGTCGATCCCAACGATGGTATAGATTGCCTCTTGCATTACTCGGCCTCCTTTGCAGCGACGGACGCGGCGGGCGTCCCAGCAGGTGCGTCGCCAGCGGCGGGCGCGTCGCCGGCCTCAGCCGCGGCCACAAACCCGTCCTCGCCCAGCTCAACGCCACCGTCCCAGGTGGCGGCGCCGCCCACGGTGAGCGGATCGCCGCCGGCGCGCATCACGGCCTCCTTCTGGTCCAAGATGCCGCACGCCTCCACGATGGCATCGATCACCGTCTCGGGGCGAATGGCGCACCCGGGCGCGTACACGTCCACGGGAATCGCGCGGTCCACGCCGCCGATCACGTTGTAGGCATCGCGGAACACGCCGCCCGAGCACGCGCAGATGCCGCACGCCACCACGCACTTGGGCTCGAGCATCTGGTTGTAAATCTGACGCACGACGGGCAGGTTCTGGGCATTGACCGAGCCCGTCACCAAAAAGATGTCCGCATGTTTGGGGTTGCCGGTGTTGACCACGCCAAAGCGCTCCGCATCGAACAGTGGGGTAAGCGAGGCCAGCACCTCGATATCGCATCCGTTGCAGCTCGAGCCGTCGTAATGAATAACCCACGGTGAGCGCGACATTTTATGATCCATGGATGCCGCCTCCTAAATAAACACGTCGACGAGGATGGGCATAAGGTTGAGCAGGCCAAACACCAGCGCCACGCCCCAGCCGAGCTTAAAGCAGCTGCGCCAGGTGCTACGGGCGAAGGTGTTATCGATCAGTACCTCGACAAAATACGTCGCGGCCATCACGACCAGGGCTACGGCCCAGCTCACCGGGTTGTCCCAGACAAAGAACATGCCCACCCACATCAAAAACAGCACGGTCTCGCACCAGTGCATAAGGGTCATCTTGGCCAGCGTGCTGCCGCTCATCTCGGTGGCGACGCCCTGGACAATCTCCTGATGCGCGTGATGCGAGTACGAAAGGTCGAACGGCGACTTGCGTAGCTTGATGGTAAGCACCGCGAGCAGCGCAAGGAAAATGGGCGCGCTGTACACGATGATGGGGGCTGACTGCCCCGTCACGGCAATGGAATCGAAGCTGTCGGTGGCAAGGTACAGGCCCACGCTCATCAGCAGAACGGCGGGCTCGTAGCTCATAACCTGCAGCAGCTCGCGATCGGCGCCGACCTGCGCAAACGGGCTTTGCGTCGAGGCGGACGCCAGCACCACAAAGATCGCGGCGAGCGTCACCATAAAAGCGCACAGCAGCGTGTTGGAACCCGACACAAAGATGCCGCCGCCTACCACGGTAAAGATGAGCGCACGTGCCATATAGGTATCGTCCATGGTGTTTACGCTGGCAGGGGCCTTGCGCAGCAGTTTGGCAACGTCGTAGAAGGGCTGCAGCAGACGCGGACCCACGCGGCCCTGCATGCGAGCCGAAAGCTTACGGTCAAGGCCGTCGATCAGGCCGCCCACAAGCGGCGCCAGCAAAGCAAACGCCACGGTGCCAATAAAAATGCCCACGACGCCCGAGCCTTCGAAATACTTGCCGCGCAGCACCGAGGGCGCGCTCATGGCAAGCCGCTCGGGCCCAATCCACGCGCAACACAGCAGCGCAAACAAGATAATGCTGCAACACACGACGCTACCCGCGGGGCCAATACGCTTCTCGCCAAGGGCGTCCTCCGAGTACCAATTGCGCTTTTCGGCCTTCACCTCGTGTCCCATCGAGCCACGGAAATGGCGATATTTGTCGGTCCCCACACCCGAAAGGTACACGTTGACGTGCGGTTTGTTGCTCACGCGGAATGAAGTCAGCAGCACCACGGCGATAAACGCCACGATAACCACCATCAGATACATGGAGTCCTTGCCAATAACGTACGGCACGCGGCCAAACACCATGGCCAAGTAAGGCGACACCAGGCCGCTCGAGATGAGCGGGAACGCCACGCAGCAAAGAATCAGCAGCGCGGCGATGGTGTTGAGGGCCATCCATTCGGTCTTATGGACATTGACCTCAACGTTTTGAGCCGTGGGGTCGACGCCCGAAAGCTTGGCAAGCCACTTGCCCCAGAAGAAGAACGTCGCGGCCGAGCCAAAGGCAAGCACCATGATCATGAGCACGTTGCCGGTCTGCGCGAACGCCACCAGGGCGCCCCACTTGGACACGAGCATGCCAAACGGTGCCACGAACATGCCCATGATGCCCAGCATCATCAGACGCGTAAGGTGCGGCATGCGGCTGAACATACCGTCCATGTCCTCGATATTGCGGCTGCCGATATGATGCTCGGCCGTGCCCACGCACAGGAACAGCAGCGACTTGGCCACCGTGTGGAACAGGATCAGGAAGATGGCGGCCCATACGGCCTCGGGCGCGCCGACACCCAAGCAAGCACTGATGAGGCCCAAGTTGGAAATGGTGGAGTACGCGAGGACGCGTTTGGCGTTGCTCTGCGAGATGGCCATGAGGGCAGCGAGCAAAAACGTGATGGCACCCACGCTCGTGACCATAAAGCCGGTCACGGGATAGATGGCATAGAGCGGGCTGAGCTTGACCATCAGGAACACGCCGGCTTTGACCATGGTTGACGAGTGCAGCAGGGCACTCGTGGGCGTGGGGGCAACCATGGCACCCAATAGCCAAGTGTGGAACGGCATCTGTGCGGCCTTGGTGAGCGCGGCAAGCGACAGCAACAGGACCGGCATCACCAGCAGCGCGGATTGCGCGGTTCCGGCGCTGGAAAGCTCGATCATGCCCGAGATGGTCAGCGGCATGCCGTTAACGTGCAGGTACATGAGTCCGGCCAAAAACGCGATGCCGCCCAGCATGTTGAGGATGATCTGGGTGAAAGCGTTTTTTATGGCCTCGGGCGTGCGCGTGTAGCCAATCATGAGGAACGAGCACACGGTGGTGATTTCCCAGCCACAGAACAGCCACTCAAGGTTGTCGCTTGTCACGATGACGAACATGGCCGAGAGGAACAGGAACATAAGCGCCAGGAACTGCGGGCGTCGGTCGGGCGCCGCCTGCCCGCGCAGCGCTGCCTCGTGCTCGTCGTGGGCCTGGAAGTCCTTCATGTAGCCCAGGGCATACACGCAGATTAAGCTGCCGACGATGCCGACGGCGAGGACCATGATCACGCTCATGTAGTCCAGGTAGAGCGGCGTTGCCGTGACGGCTTCGGCCGCGGGCAGCGTCATGGCTGCAAAGGCGAGCGAGCCCACCAACTGGACTACGCCGAGCACCGTGGTGAGCGCGTTCCTATATTTGTACGCGTTGTACAGGATGACGGCGCACAGGATGACGTCGATGACGGAGCTGATGATGGAGAGCACGTGCGAGGTGCCGGGTGCCACCTCGAAGCTCTGCGGGCCCGTGCCAAAAAACATGACGGCGACTACAACTGTCACCGCCATAATGATGCCAGAGCCTACAAGCCCTACCGCGTCACGGGCTCGGTCACCGCGCGCAAGCAGCATGCCCAACGCCGGTACCAGCGGAAACAGGGTAAGGAAATACAGTAGCGTCATACCATCACTCCCCCATGCAAAAACGCTGCAATTGTTTAACGTTATAGCTCAGTTGAGGAGTAGCGGCGGCGGGTTTTCGGTCAACTGGGGAGTTTTAGGCGTACGGGGTAAGGGCACGCCTGCTTTGGAGCAGAGGCGCGGCAAGAAAAATGCGCCCCTGTGGGCGCACCATCCCGTTTGCTATTCCGTCTTTTTAACGCGCGGCTTGCGACCGCGCGGCTTATCGACCAGTGCGGACTCACCGCTCTCGCGGTACTGACGGCACCAAGCCTTGACCGAAGACTCGCTGGGAATCTTGTGCTTGATCATGGCCTCGCGAACCGTCAAGCCGTTTTCCAGACGGTCCTTAACCACAGCGAGCTTTACGTCGTACGAATAGGTGTGATGATGCGAACCGGCATTGAAAACGGCGTCGGCACCGCCCACGGCATATGCGCGGGCCCACTGACGAGCCGTGGCCTGGGGAATGCCAAGCTCCGCGGCGAGGGCGCGATGACCGACCCCCTCTTGGAGGATCTCGACGGCGCGCTGCCTAACCTCGGGCGCATGCGTGCGAGTCCTAGTTGCTTCCGACATACCTGCCACTTCTTAGCCTTAACCGTTAATCTGCTTTCTTACGTGCAAGTTAGATAGTAGCATTTTACTGTTTGCTCAAAGCAGTTAATTAAAATAGACGCGGCATTATCTGGGCATTTGGCACCAAATTACGACATTTCTTTATCGATTATTTACGCTGGTAGCTGGCTCGCAGCTAATCGTCATTCGCTTGTCAACAAAATTGGCATCTCTTTATGTCCTTTGGTATAGAGGGTATGGTTATTAACCCCTCCCCCAATAATTTTGAGTGATCCGCAAGGCAGTAGACGTCCTCACTCCTCATGATTACCTCGCATTGCCATCCACCGGAGCAAAACAAAAAGGGCGGGACCTGCCGCGCTTGCAGGCCCCGCACCGGTTGACACCCGACGGGACACAGCCGGGCGAGACAGATCCGTGCTACCGCCCCGCCTGGCCGCGATGTTCAACTACAGCTCGTTGGCCGCGTGATATGCCGTGCGAATGGCGCTCGCAATGTCGGCGGTGCGCTCGCCCGAGCAGTCGCCCACGCAGGTCACGGGCACCGTCACGCCATCCAGGTCAAACGCGTTGGCCTTGGAGCCCACGGCCATCACCACGTAATCGCAGGCGATCTTTACCGGCTCCTCGGCGCCGTCCTCGGCGGTGCGAACGGCCTCCACGCCCTCGTCAGTAATGGCGGTCAGGCGGGTCTTCACGTGCTGTTCCACGTTGTGCTCGGCAAAGTCGCTCATGATCAGCGGCAGAATGGTCTCGGACTCGCCCGCGGCAATCTTGTCGAGCATCTCGACGATCGCCACCTCGCAGCCGTGCTGCAGCAGGTACTCGGCAGTCTCGGTGCCCACCAGGCCACCGCCAATGACGGCGACGCACCCGCTGAGCTCCACCTTGCCGGCCAGCACGTCCCAGCTCGAGACGACCTTCTCCGAGTCGGCGCCCGGAACGGGGATGACCACGTCGTGCGCGCCCACGGCCACAATCGCGGCGTCGGCGGCGTTGAGGTCCTCTGCCGTAGCGGCATGGTTGAGCTCGACCTTCACGCCCAGGCCGGGCAGAATCTTCTCGTAGTACTCGACCGAACGCATGATCTCATCCTTGCGCGGAGGCGCGGCCGCCAGCACAATCTGGCCGCCCAAGTGATCGCTCGCCTCATAGACGGTCACGTCGTAGCCGCGCTTGGCCGCCACGCGTGCGGCCTCCAGGCCGGCAATACCGCCGCCCACCACGGCAATCTTCTTGTCGCCCTCGCCCGGCTTGATGGCGATGGTCGCCTCGTCGCCGTTCTCGGCATTGAGCACGCACGAGATGTACTTGCGGTTTTGAATCGCATCGACGCAGCCCTTGTTGCAGTTGAGGCACTCGCGAATGGGCTCACCCGTGGCGGCCTTCAGCGCAATGTCGGGGTCGCACATGAGCGAGCGGCCGTACGCGATGATATCGGCCGAACCGTCTTCCAGAATCTTCTCGCCGGCCTCGACCGAGACCACGCGGCCGACGGTTGCCACCGGCACGGAGACCAGGGCCTTGACGCGCTCGGCCACGGGCAGCGTCCAGTTGTAGGGCATGGCGCCCATGGGCGGAATGGTGTCGCCCATGTTGCCGGTATGGTTGGCCTGTGCGACCTGGATCATATCGATGCCCGCACCCTCGAGCAGCTTGGCGAACTCGCAGGCCTCGTCGGGCTGCAGGCCGCCCTTGCCGCGCGGCGTGCCGTCGGGGTTCTCCATGATCACGGGGAGCTTGTACTCCACCATCAGCTGCGGTGCGGTTTCCTTAATGGCGGCGACGACCTCGAGCGCATAGCGAACGCGGTTCTCGAACGAACCGCCGTACTCGTCGGTACGCTTGTTGAGGATGGCCGAGCACAGCGAACCCACCAAGCGATCGCCGTGGACCTCGATGGCGTCGATGCCGGCCTGCTGCGCGCGGGCGGCCGAGGCGGCGATGGCCTCCTTGATCTGGGTGAGCTGCTCTACGCTCGCCTCGTTCACAAAGTGCTGCATGTCGTGGTGCAGCTTGGCGTAGGCCTGCTTGCGAATCTCGTTGGACTCGGCCATCTTGGCGGCAAAGGTCTCCTCGTCGCCAGCGGCCTTGGCCTCCTGCGCGGCCTTGGCGGCGGCCATGGATCCCATGACCATGCGGCCGACACCGGGCACGTCGTACTCGGGGTGGAACAGCTGCAGCGCGACCTTGGCGCCGTGCTTGTGAACGGCGTCGGCCAGCGCCTTAAACGTGGGGATCTGGGCGTCGGTCGCCAGCTTGGGCGTGGGGCTCGCGGTCATGACGGGAGCGACGTCGCCAATAACGATGTAGCTCACGCCGCCACGGGCTAGGCGCTCGTAAAAAGCCAGGCTGCGCTCGCCGATGGAACCGTCACGCTCCTCGTAGCCGGTGGTCAGCGGCGGGAACATAATGCGGTTTTTGAGCTCAAGGGGGCCAACCGTAATGGGCTGGAGCAGCTTGGATGCAGGTGCAGTCATGGACATTCCTCTCTTGTAGGCGCGGCGGCGATGATGCCGCGTAGTTGTCTAGAGGATATGGCATGAGGGCACAGCGGCACAACGGAAATCGGCGGATAGCAGGTAGCGGTAGGTGGATGGGGCGGGGCGGCCCGTCGGTTTGTCTCGATCTGTAACAGTTACTCAGCAAAACCGGGTCTTACTGTTACAGATCGAGACAAACCAACCCGGCCCGCTAGAACATCTAAATCTGTAACAGCTACTCGGCAAAATCCATCCCTCGTGTTACAGAATTAGATAAACGGGGGCCGGCTGCCGAAAAATCTCGTTCTGTAACATCTATCGGCCAAAAACGGCCCCACGTGTTACAGATCAAGACATTCCCCTCGGCCCATCCTCAACAATCTCAATCCGTAACATCTAGGCCCGCTTTTGACCCCTACCCGTTACAGATTGAGATTTTGTTTGAGATTTGCCGAGGGACTATATCCACGCGTCATCGAAGCCA
This sequence comes from Collinsella sp. AM17-1, assembly GCF_003470665.1. Classification (GTDB taxonomy): domain Bacteria; phylum Actinomycetota; class Coriobacteriia; order Coriobacteriales; family Coriobacteriaceae; genus Collinsella. The sequence goes on along the minus strand of NZ_QRJZ01000005.1, from coordinate 111,363 downwards.
CTGCGACAGAAGTGCGACATTACTGCGACAGAGGTGCGACATTACTGCGACAGAGGTGCGAAATAGATCGACCACCTTACCTTATCGTGTAGAACTGTTTTGGGTCGTTATGGGATGAGCCGTGCCATTCGAGCAGCCCGTCTTCCTCAATTAACTTACCAAGCACCCGGCTTGCTGTGCGGCGATTTCTCCCGATGTGCGCTGCAAGCTCCCTTGCTGTCACTCTTCCGTTCGCAAAGGCCAACCTGACGGCGGCGAGCTCATACTCCCCCAATGAGGCGATCACCTCCGGTGATACCTTGTCCTCGAGAGCCTCGCTTCTCCTTACGGTTCTGGCAACGATATTGTTCTCAAGCGTTAGCTGAACCCTTGCCCCATCAGGTTCCGTGTAGACCGGATCATTGAGCAGAGAGTTTTGCATCTCGGTATAAATGCGCTTGACGCCCTCGTTTAGCTCCCGAACCCAACCAAATTCAACCAGCGTGCGCGCGATGCGTGGGTTGCGCGAGTAACGAGTGGTCCTCATGTTGTCGAGCGTCACGATATTGGGAAGCGCGCCTGGACTGATGATTTCCAAACGGTCGTCGAACATCGAGACCCGGATGTAGTCGCCGCGAAACGAGTAGTCGCGATGTGTCACCGCGTTGACCAAGCCCTCGAACCAGGCGAACTCAGGATACTCAGGCACGGTCTGGAATTTCCCGTCGGGCCCCAGGAACTGAAATTCGCGGAGCATGCTCGAGATGAGTTCGTAGGCGTCTTGGATCACCTTAGGCAGCGGCCCACAGAAGCTTCGTTCTTTCGTGATGTTGAGACGCTCGCCCGTCTCCATTTTGACGCCGTCGTAGCGCAGGACACGGACTCGCGCCTGTGGCATCATCGCGGACGGATCCAGCGCGAATAGCAGGGCTCCAGCAACGGTCAGCTTTCCGTCACGCATAAAACGACGACTTCTAAGGACCTGCTCGTCGGAAACTTCGGTTCCAAGAATCCCTTTGTAGCGATCAAGCACTTCATGGTCCACGTCATCTAGGGAGGAATCCTCAACAAGCTCGTCCTCGAAGATTCTCTGCCCCTTATCGTACTCGAGGGCAAATACCTGTTCGCGGCTGAGCCTCACGCTCTTGTCGTCCTGCCGCAAGAAAACCTCGCCGTCGCTCACGCGAGCAACAGAGTGGTTGGTCGAGGCATCGATGTCCAAAACGAGAACGAAGTCCTCCTCGCCCGAAGAATTGACCACGGGGATTCGGTCTTTGCGGACAATAGGGGTTGGCGTGCAAGTCGTGAGCGCAGCGCGCTCGAATTTCTCAATGTCGCGCGCGCCGTTACGCTTGAAGCCCGTTACCTCACCATTATCCTCGATACCGATAACGAGCTTGCCTCCCGCCGAGTTGGCGAATGCACTAATATGCTTCGCAATCTCCTTGTCATCCTTGCGGGCGCTCTTTCGATCGAAGTACTGATTCTCCCTGAGAGTGGAAAATAGAATCACATCGTTTGTCGCGATGGGTTGCTGCATTGCCGCCTCCTTACATGGCTCCATAAAGAAGTGTAAGTCAAAGACATCGCATGAACGGCCCTTGCATAGCGGCCCCTCTATTGTTTATTAAGACGTCACTGTTTCTAGTTAAGGATCGTTAAGGGTCGTCGCAGCTCCTTCCAATTGGAGTCTATCAATCGACAAGTCAATCCATCCGGCCCGTGATTATCGATAGCCCGTCCGCCTCACATAATAAAAAGAGTCAAGATTCACTCATAAAGGAGAGCAACAACAAAATCTCGATCTGTAACACCTAGCCGCCCAAATCGGGTCTAGATGTTACAGATCGAGATTTTGTTTGAGAGGCCGAGAATTGGACCGAAAACACGGTCCCGGAATAACAAAAAAGCTCGCCGGCTAAGCCGACGAGCTGCAAGTTCTTGGTCGCGGGGGCAGGATTTGAACCTACGACCTCCGGGTTATGAGCCCGGCGAGCTACCAGACTGCTCCACCCCGCAATGTCTGGGCGCCTCATGTGCGCAAGAAAGAATATTACGCGGGAGTTCGGTAAACGGCAAGGAAAATCTCGTAGAGCATAATTCCTTCATATTTAAACCCCTCAGCCCCTATCACCGTAAACGAATCGCAGCCGAGCGCCGTCGACGGCACGTATACAATGGTGCGCGTCCTTTTATGCCGACACCGGGAGTAGACATGCTGCTCGCTATCGATATGGGAAATACGCAGACGGCCATGGGCCTGTTTGACGGAAACGAGCTGGTGCAGTCGTGGCGTATGCCCACCGACCGCTCCTATACCGCCGACGAGATCCACGTGCGCCTGATGGGTTTCTTTAAGATGTACGGCCTCTCGCTCGATGCGGTTGACGCGATCGCCTTTGCGGGCGTGGTGCCGCAGCTCTCGCGCGAGTGGCACGCCGTGGCCGACCGCATTGCCGCGGACGCCATCGTCATCGGGCCGCAGACGGCCGCCGTGACCAAGCTGCGCGCGGCGCGCCCCCAGGCCGTGGGCGCCGACCGCGTCGCCAACGCCGTCGCAGCCGAGACTTTCTACGGCGCGCCGGCAATCGTGGTGGACTTTGGCACCGCGACCAATATCGACGTCATCGATGAGGACGGTTATTACATTGGCGGGGCGATTGCGCCGGGCATCCGCATCTCCATGGACGCGCTTGCCGCCCGTGCCGCCAAGCTCGCCAGCGTGCCGCTCGAGGCGCCCGAGCACGCCATCGGTCGCGACACCGAAGAGTGCATCAAGGTCGGCGCCGTGGTGGGCGCTGCCGCCATGGCCGAGGGCCTGGTCGCGCGCATGAAGCGCGAGCTGGACCGCGAGGATGCCACCGTTATCGCCACGGGCGGTCTCGCCGGCATCGTCGCCGATTCGACCGATGCCTTCGACGTGGTCGACGGACAGCTCACCATCAAGGGCATCTGCGAAATCTACCGCCGCATGCAGAAGCTGGGATAGAGCAGGGGCTTAAGTCGAGCACGCCCGATGTCACAGCCCCGCAAACGTTCGCCAAGCCTATTCCTCAAAACTGAAAATTATTCAATTTTGAGGAATAGAGACTCCTCGAATACGCCCAGCGCAGCGATATCGTGCATGTTTCCTATTCCTCAAAAACGAAAATTATTCAGTTTTGAGGAATAGGGCGCTGGCAACCCATTCCCCAGATAGGCGAAACCCTCCCCGGCACAGGCCGAAGAGGGCTTCGTTGTCATCGTTATCTTTGAGCGCGAGCGCCTCGCGTTACAGTCCGCGAATCCGTACGGCCTCGGGCGGAAACTCCTGCTCGCCGGCATCAGTCTTGATGGTCGCGCGACCCCAGATGTCCAGGCCCGCAAACACACCGACCGCAAGCGGCAAACCGTTGGGCGACACCGCCGCGACCTGACGACCTAGCAGTGGCACCATGTCAAAGTACTCGCCCAGCACCGGAGCCAGCGGGCCGGCAGCGCCCTGTGGTGTGTTGGCGGCAACCGCCCAGGTGTCCACGCGGACCAGCACAGCGGCGGCCAATGCCTCGATCAGCGCCTCATCTGCCATATCCACGCCAAGCTCACCCAGCGCCGCACGCTCAACATCCACCGTCACCGCGGCAAACATACCCGCGGCACCGGCACCGCCGTTCACGGCAACACGCGCGAGCGACGTCTCAAACACAGGTGCACCGCACATGATATCGCTCGGCCACTGGATACCCACCTTGCCGGCAAGGCCCAACCCCGGCGTCGAAGCCGTGCCCACGAGCGCATCCATCATGCCCATCGCGGCCACAAACGGCAGGCCGTGGAAGGCGTGCATATTCACATCGGGGCGCACGATCAGCGAAAACGTCAGCGAAGCATCGCCCGCACTCCACGCGCACCAGCCTGCGGACACGCCCTCGCGGCCCGCGTCACGCGCCGCGTCGAGCTCGGTGCCGGCGGCAACAGCATTCATCTCGATCATCTACATACGCCCCAATTCGCCCACGATATGGCCCACGCGATCCTCGGGCTCCTTGACCTCGACGCCGTTGTAGCGGAAGAACCGCGCCGGGTCGTGCATCAGATCCTCGAGCGGCACCAGCACAAAGTCGCGCTCGCCGATCAGCGGATGCGGCAGGCGCAGCTTTTTGCCGCCGTGGGTCTCGCCGTCCATCCACAGCAGATCCAGGTCGATGGTGCGCGGACCGTTGGCCTTGGCCTTTTTGGAACGGTCGCGGCCCAGCTCGGCCTCGATCTTCATGAGCTCGTCGAGCAGCACCAACGGCGCCAGCTCGGTCTTAATCTCGATGACGGCGTTGGCAAACGCATCCTGGCGCATCTCGTAGGCCGGCTCGCTCTCGTAGATCTTGGAGGAGTTGGACACGCAGGTGAGTGGAATCTCGGCGATCATGTCGCGTGCGGCGCGGATGTTGTCACAGCGATGCCCCAGGTTAGAGCCCACGGCCACAAACGCGCGGCGCGGCTGCGGCTTGGCAACTGCCCAGTAGCCGTTCAGGAACTGCGCAAAACCCGCGGCGTCGTGCACGCGCACGATGTTGGCACCGGCCTGGATGGCGCCCAGGCACACGCCAAACGTAGCGGCATCGCGCTCGGCGGCCTCGGTCACGCCCGAGACGGCGCCCACAAAGCGCTTGCGCGATACGGCGCACATGAGCGGATAGCCCAGTGACGCCATCTTGGCAGTCTCGCGCTGGATGACGATGTCCTCGTTGGCCGTCTTGCCAAAGCCCGGACCGGGATCGATGCAGATGCGGTCGCGCGACACGCCGGCGTGGATGAGCGCGCGGGCCTGGTCGGACAGAAAGCCCATGACGCGGCGCATGATGGGCGCCGAATCGGGCAGGGTGAAGCGGCGGAGCTGCGAGGTGGGCACGTAGGCTTCCTCGCGGCGGGCGCTGCGGCGCATCATGGCGGCCAGGTGGTCATTGGGCTCCGATGCGGCCTCGGTGGCTGCGGGCGCGGCCTCGGGCGCGACGGTCTCGGCGGCAGTAGCCTGCTCGGCGGCGGGCGCCTCCTGCTCGCTTGCGGGCTCAGACGTGGGCTCCGGTTCACCAAACGGCAACGAGGGCTGCACCACGCCGCCCGGAAGCTTGGCCTCCGGCTTAGGCTCGCCCAGCAACTTGCCGCGACGGCGACGGGCCGGCTTCTCGGCCTCGCGCGCGGCCTCGGCAGCCGCTTCGCGTGCCTTCTCGGCAACAAACGCCGCTGCCGAGGTATCGAGCTGCACCGTTGCGTGCGTGCGCGCGGGCGCGGCGACCTCGCCGGCATGCATCACGATGACGCCGCAGGTGCTCGTCTTAACAAACTCGACCATCTTGGGGTCGGTGAAGCCGGTCACGTCGTTGACGATCGAGGCGCCGCAGCGCACGGCCGCCTTGGCAACCGCCACGTGACGCGTGTCGATCGAGACGATGGCGCCCTCTTTGGCCAGCGCGCGCACCACGGGCAGCACGCGGCGAGCCTCCTCGTCGGGGTTGACCGGGGTAAATCCGGGGCGCGTGGACTCGCCGCCCACGTCGATGATGTCGGCGCCGGCGTCGAGCATCGCCAGGCCATACTCGATCGCGGCATCCGGGTCGAAGTGCTCCCCGCCGTCGCTAAACGAATCGGGCGTCACGTTGAGGACGCCCATGATGCGCGGACGGTCAAAGCTGAGCTCGTACTTTCCGCACCGCCATGTCTTGCTGTCGTTCGCCATGAACATCCTCCTAAAATGCCCACGCCGCCGCGCTCGGGCGCTGGCGGCGGGGTCGCTTTGCACTCAGTCTTTCTATTGTATCCGCGCACGCGGGCTAGAACGCAAACGCGGCCGCGATGTCGCAAGAAATCAGCAGGTCGGCATTTGCATCCTGATCGGTGGGAGCAAGGTTGCATATGGCCAGCGTATCGCCGGTAAAGTATCGCGTAAGGCCTGCCGCCGGATACACCACGAGTGAGGTCCCGCCCACAATGAGGGCATCGGCCGCGGCGATGGCGGCAACGGCACCGGTCAACGCATGCTCGTCGAGCGGCTCTTCGTATAGCACCACATCGGGCTTGATGCGACCACCGCACGCGGGGCACACGGGCACGCCCGCAGCGTCCTCGTGCTCGCGCGAGCAAATCCACTCGGCGCTATAGACCGCGCCGCACGACTGGCAAATGTTGCGATGGACCGATCCGTGCAGCTCGAACACGCGCTGTGAGCCGGCCATCTGATGCAGGCCGTCGATATTTTGCGTCACCACGGCATTTAGCTTGCCGGCACGCTCCAGCTCCGCCAGCTTGGTGTGGCAGCGGTTGGGCTTGGCGCCAAGCGCAATCATCTTGGTGCGGTAGAAGTCGAAGAACTCGGCCGGATGCGCCTCATAAAAGCTATGCGAGAGCATAGTCTCGGGCGGATAGGCAAACTGCTGATGATACAGGCCGTCCACGCTGCGAAAATCGGGAATGCCGCTCGCCGTGGAAACGCCCGCGCCGCCAAAGAAAACCACGCGCTCGTGGGTGTCGAACAGCTCCGCCAACGCCGCGGAGGCCTGCTTGGGATCCGATATTGCCTGCGTCATATGAGCCCTCCGTCCTTGTTGATCGGGCGGCGTCGAGCGATGTCCCAGCATGCGACCTTTAAGTCAGCATGCGCGGAGCCCACCCCGCCCCTGTTGCGCTAATCTTAAGCCTGCCAACCCCGTCGAAAGGACACCATGCCTCAGACTTACACTTTCGCCTCGTGGAACGTCAACGGCCTGCGCGCCGTGCTCAAAAAGGACCCGAGCTTTATCCAGATCGTGCAGGAGCTCGATGTCGACATCCTAGCGCTGCAAGAGACCAAGTTGCAAGAAGGCCAGGTCGATATTGACCTGCCCGGCTATCGCCAAACCTGGAGCTACGCCGAGCGTAAAGGCTATTCGGGCACTGCGGTCTTTAGCCGCCAGGAACCGCTACGCGTGCTGCGCGCCGACGCGCTGCTACCCTACGCCGGCGAAGGCGAGGCTGCCGAGCTCGTTGCCCAAGCCGCGACCGAGGGCCGCGTCTGCGCGCTGGAGTTCGACAAGTTCTGGTTTGTCGACGTCTATACGCCCAACGCCCAAAATGAGCTCGCGCGCATCGATGTGCGCATGGCCTGGGACGATGCCTATCGCGGCTTTTTGAGCGCGCTTGAACGCGAGTCCAGCAAGCCCGTCGTAACTTGCGGCGACTTTAACGTGGCGCATGAGGAGATCGACCTTAAGAACCCCAAGTCCAACCGCGGCAACGCTGGCTTTTCGGACGAGGAGCGTGGCAAGTTCACCGAGCTGCTCAACGCCGGGTTTACCGATACCTGGCGCGCGGCAAACCCCGACGTCGAGGGCGTCTACAGCTGGTGGAGCTACCGCTTTAATGCCCGCAAGAACAACGCCGGCTGGCGCATCGACTACTTCCTGGTAAGCGACGCAATCGCCGACAACGTACGCGACACCGGCATCCGCGGCGACATCTTTGGCAGCGACCACTGCCCCGTCACCCTCACGCTAGAGCTCTAGCCCCAACTGATCTCCTGGGGACGGAGGAAAAGGAATCATTTTCACTTCGCGAGATCATCCACGCAGCCCGCTTGTCACGAAACTGGCCCATCTACTACGTTTAAGCCACTACCCTCAACCACAGCGAACAACGCAAAAAGAAAACCGCAGGTAGAAAGCCTGCGGTTTTTCATAAAACGCGGTTGTGTTTGGGGGTGTCGGGCCAAACGTAGTAGATAGGCCGATTCCGTGGCGGGCGGGTTCAGCTGATTCCCTGGGAACGTCTGGAGGCGAAAGAAAACGGATCAATTTGGCTCTCTGAGGGCCACGATGCCCGTCGTATCAGCCGGCTATTTCAAAACTATGCCGGTTTACGGGGCTGAATCGCGAACCCCCAACCATACGCAATTCCGAAATAATAAAACCGCAGGTAAACGGCTTGCTCTATTTCAAAAATAGCCGGCATGGTCTGCTTGTGCCAATCTGGCCCCGTAAACCGGCATAGTTTTAAAATGGCACTTCGGCAGTATTGATTCCCGCCCCGGCGCAACCAGCCCTACAGTCCGTACTTCACGACGACTCGGTTGATGCGGCGACACCAAGGCTTGTACAGGGCGACCAAAAACACGCAGGTCGCAAGGCCGTGCGTGATATCGAACGGCACCGCCGTGGCAAGACGCGCCACGGCACCCGCCCAAGTAAGCGGCTGTACAAAACCAATGATGTCATACGCGTTGATCACGACGCCATAGAGCAGGCCCGACGCAAAGCCGTACGCCAGCAGTGCTGGCATGCGCACGGCGCCATCGGCGCGATCAAAAGCGCCGGCATGCGCCAGCGCACCGCCAACGTATCCCACGAGCCCCCAGGCATACATCTGCCACGGCGTCCACATGCCCTGTCCAAAAAAGAAATTGCTGCTCAGCGCCGCCAGCGCGCCAACCATAAAACCATTGCGGCGGCCAAGCGTCGTCCCCGCGATAATGGCGATGGCACTCACGGGTTTAAAGTCGGGAATGGGGCCAAACAAGATGCGCCCCGCCGCGGCCAACGCCGCCAGAACCAGCGTTGGCATAATCTGGCGCAGGCCCGGTCGCGACGCCTCGTAGCCTGCAAAGAACAGCGCAAGCACCAGCGCCACCACGACAAGCATGGCGAGCGCCGCCTGCTCAACGCCCGCCAGCAACGCCGCAGCCATCACGGCTGGCACCGCCAGCAGCAGCGGGATCTCCAGTTTTGCGAGCAGGCGCGCGACGCGATAATCCGTCATCCCATCACGCCCTATAAAACACGTTGTCGGCAAAGAAGTCGGCCGGCGGCTCCATGCAGGCAATCTCACCGTCAAACATCATGGCAATGTCATCGGCAACCTGCTCGACAAAATCCAGATCGTGCGTGGCCATGATGACGGTGCCGCCAGCCTTCGCATGGTCACGCAGGGCGCGGGCGATGATGCGGCGGCTGGCCAGGTCCAAACCCTTGGTGGGCTCATCGAGCAATAGCAGTTCGGGGCCGATCAACAGCAGCTTTGCCAACGCAAGCAGCTGACGCTGTCCGCCCGAAAGATCGTACGGATGGCGCCCATCCAGACCCGACAGCCCCAAGCTCGCCGCACGCTCCCGCGCCAAGTTCTCGTCATATCCGCAGGTCGAGGCCCATTCCATCAGCTCATCGCGAACCGTCTCGGCAACCAGCAATGCTTTGGGGTTCTGAGGCAGCAGCGCCGCCGAGGCCGCTCCGCGCACCATGCGACCGCGCTGCAGCTTGGCGGTCTTCGCCAGCACCGAGAGCATCGTCGACTTACCGCATCCGTTGCCGCCCACGATCGCATGCACCGCACCGGCCGAAAACGCCACGTCGAGCCCGCGCAGCACCCAACCGCCCGCGCGATCGTAGCGAAACCAGCTCCCTGCCAGGGTGGTAGCCGACCCGCCGTGCATTTTTTGGAGTATTCTGCTCCCATCCGTGCGCGGGAAGGCTTCCGAGCCGTTCTCGAGCGACGTTTGCGCCACAAATTCGGACGATTTGTCCAATTCCGAACTTTTTTTCGCGCTCGATACGTCCCCGGGCGGCTCCAGAGAGCCCAAATTGTCCTCACGCCTGCTGAATACTCCGTTTTTTGCACATCGGACGGCACCCCACCCCAACATGTCGTCGGAAAACAGCGATTCTCGGCGTCCCAAAGAAGCCATATCCGCCACCTCGCGCACGCGACCGTCCTCAATCCGGTACGCACACGTCGCATACTCGAGCATTGGGCGCGGTTGATGCGTAGCCACAACAACCGTGCAGCCCAGCTCGCGATTCACACGAAACAGCGCGTGCAGAAAATTTTTCTCGGCAACAGGATCGAGCTGGGACGTGGGCTCGTCGAGAAGCAGCACGCGCGGGCGCAAGGCCAGCACGGCCGCCAACGACAGCAGCTGCTTGCGTCCGCCCGAAAGCGTATCGGTATCGCGGTGGAGCCAATCCTCCAGCCCAAAGAAATAGCTGGTCTCGGCTACGCGACGGCGCATCTCGTCGCGCGACATACCCAGATTTTCCAGGCCAAACGCCATCTCGTGCCACACGGCCTCGCACACGATCTGGTTCTCGGGGTCCTGAAACACATAGCCCACGCGCTCCGCGGACGCCCGAACGTTCATGTCGGCAACGCTCTCGCCCAGCACGCGCAGCTCGCCAGCGCATTCGCCCGTCGGCGAAATCTCGGGCTTGAGCAGCGAGAGCAGCGTTGACTTACCCGACCCGGTACCACCGACAAGCAGCGCAAATGCACCTTGGGGAACAGACCAGTCGAGCCCCTCGAGCACCGCAGCATCAGCCCCGGGGTAGGCAAAGCTCAGGCTCCGCACCTCAATCGCCGGCATATCCGGGCCGCACGCCGTGCCCGACACCGGGCCCCTATCCAACCGAGCCATCAGCCAAACCTCTTCTCATCAATCGCATGCAACGCGCAAGGCAGCACCATCCAGGCAGCGTACACGACATAGCCCGGCCACGGCGCCGGCACCGAGAGCTGCGGATAAAACGAATACTGCGTCGTCGCGGTCCACGCCACTGCCGCCGTGGCCACGCCAAACACCGCAAGCCCAGCCAGCGCGGCAGCGTCGGCGCGCCTCAGCCGATACCGCGCATACGTCGTACGGCGCGACACAGCACCCCACCCGCGCGAGCGCATGGCGTCGGCGCGCTCCAGCGAATCTTCCATGCCCCAGCCCATCAACACGCTCGACGCCCGCAGGCGCGAGCGCACGGGGTCGGCCGGCGCGCGGCCCGGCACATCAATCGCATCCTGCACCGCCAACACCGTACGACCGCGGCGCAAAAACTGCGGGATAAGCCTCATGCACATCGAGATCATGAGCACAATCACCGGTGCGGCATTGCCCAGCAGCGCGAGCACCTTGTCGTATTCGAGCATCGACGCCGCCGCCTCAAACCACAGCACGCTCGCCACAAACAGCCCGCCCATGCACAGGCCGTATACCATGCTCTCCAGATACACCGCGCGCATGCCAATACGGAACAGCTCCGTCGAGCCCGAGGCGCTAAACAGCGGATTGAGCACCGCAACGATCAAAATTACCGGCAGCTGCCAGCGGAGCGCGCCCAGCGTGCGGGCAGCCCCACGCGTCGCAAATCCATACGCCAGCCCGCCCGCAAGTGACAGCGCAATCAGCACCGGCTGCATCGAGAACATAGTGAGCCCCAGCGTCAGCACTATATAGAGTGCCGGCACAGCCGGATGAGACATCGAGAATGCCGCGACGGGCTCGCCGCCAAACCCCTCTCGTATGTTGTCCACGGGTACCCCCGTCCCCTCGCTCAAACGACAGCTCCACAGCACCGCCAACGCCGCACACAAGCAGTGCAAACGCCACGCCGGCGGCGCAAGCCTCAACCGCCGCAAACCAATCGTTACGCGCTCGTCATATGCCTGCGGTATCATATTGCGCCGTGTATCGTTTCCAAACACACGTCTCTATAACGTAACAGGAGATCACATGGACGCAACCGCAATTATCCTCGCTGCCGGCGAGGGCACCCGCATGAAGTCGAACCACTGCAAGGTTTCGCACAAGATCCTGGGTAAGCCCATGGTCCAGTGGATCGTCGACGCTACCATCAAGGCCGGCTGCAGCCGCGTCGTGGTTGTCATCGGCAGCCACGCCGACGAGATGCGCGCCCTCATCGACGGCGCCTACGCCAACAGCGCCACCAAAGTCGAGTGCGTCGAGCAGACCGAGCGCCTGGGCACCGGCCACGCCGTAAAGGTCGCGCTCGAGGCCTGCGGCATCACGCAAGGCCCCGTCGTCGTGCTCAACGGCGACCTGCCGCTCATCACCGCCGACACCGTCGCCAAGTTCGCACAGACCGTCGCCACCGGCGAGCTCGCCTGCACCGTCATGACCATGACCCCGCCCGATCCTTTTGGCTACGGCCGCATCAAGCTGGGCGCCGATGGTCAGATCGAGCGCATCATCGAGCAGAAGGACTGCACGCCCGAGCAGGCCGCCGAGCTACTCGAGTGCAACGCCGGCTGCTACGCCTTCGACGGCGCGCAGCTCGCCGCCCACATTAACGAGATCGGCAACGACAACGCGCAGTCCGAGTACTACCTGCCCGACATGCTCGAAATCCTCAAGGGTCACGGCCAGGCAGTCTCCATCTTCCACTGCGACGACTACCGCGACGGCCTGGGCGTCAACAGCCGCATCCAGCTCGCGCAGCTTACCGCCATCGCGCGCGACCGCATCAACGAGCACTGGATGGCCGAGGGCGTCACGTTCATCGACCCCACGCAGGCTTGGATCGGCCCCGACGCCACCATCGGCCGCGACACCGTCGTGTGGCCGCAGACGCACCTGATCGGCCACGTCACCGTGGGCGAGGAGTGCCAGCTCGGCCCCAACAGCCGCCTCACCGACACCACCGTCGGCAGCGGCTGCACCATCGATGAGACCATCGCCATCGAGGCCGTCATCGAGAATGGCGTCGACTGCGGCCCGCGCGCCTACCTGCGCCCGGGCACCCACATGCTCGACGGATCCAAGGCCGGCACGCACGTGGAGATCAAGAAGTCCACGATCGGCGAGGGTTCCAAGGTGCCTCACCTGTCCTACATCGGCGACACCACCATGGGCCCCGGCGTCAACGTGGGCGCGGGCTCCATCACCTGCAACTACGACGGCGTCCACAAGCACAAGACCGTCATCGGCAAGGACGCCTTCATTGGCTCCGACACCATGATGGTCGCGCCCGCCCAGATCGGCGACGGCGCGCTCGTGGCCGCCGGCTCCGTCATCACCGATCCGGTCCCGGCTGACGCACTCGGCCTGGGCCGCGCCCGTCAGGTAAATATTGAGGGCTGGGCCGCCGATTATCGCCGCCGTCTGCACGAGGACGACGGGGTATAACGTTTTACCAAGCACAAAAGGAGCTGCTCCATGGGGGCGGCTCCTTTTTCTATCGTGACCTGCGCAACCGGATGAGTGGTCGGTTCGTGTCCGTTGGCGGTAAAGACGTTATCAGGACCCGATAAACCCCGCCGCGCGGTTACAATGCAACAAGGCATCTATATGGCATTCGATGTATAAAGGAGAAGGGTAATGCCGATTAATGATCCCGAGAAGTCGGAGAATATGCGCAAGTCCATCCGCGTGTATTCCGGTTCCTCCAACCGTCCCCTCGCTCAGAAGATTGCTGAGTACCTTGGGGTCGAGCTTTCGGGCCTTACGCTAAAGCAGTTCGCCAATGGTGAGATTTACGCCCGCTACGACGAGACCGTCCGCGGCGCCGACGTCTTCCTGATTCAGTCCGTGGCCGGCGGCAACGTCAACGACATGCTCATGGAGCTGCTCATCGCCACCGACGCTGCCAAGCGCGCATCCGCCCGCTCCATCACCGCCGTTATCACCCACTACGGCTATGCCCGCCAGGACCGCAAGGCCGGCCCGCGCGAGCCCATCACCGCCCGCCTCGTCGCCAACCTGCTCGAGCGTGCCGGCGTCAACCGCATCATCACCCTCGACCTGCACCAGGGCCAGATCCAGGGCTTCTTCGATATCCCGGTTAACCACCTGTCCGCACTGCCGCTGTTTGGCCAGTACTACAACGACATGCACTTCGACACCGACAACCTGGTTGTCGTCTCCCCCGACGTGGGTCGCGCCAAGGCCGCCAAGAAGCTGTCCGACATGCTCGGCTGCGACCTGGCCATCGCCCACAAGGGCCGTCCGCGCCACAACGCCGCCGAGGTCATGGGCATCATCGGTGACATCAAGGGCAAGACCTGCATCATCAACGACGACATGATCGACACCGCTGGCACCCTGTGCGCCAACGTCAAGGAGCTCAAGGCTATGGGCGCCGGCGACATCTACGTCTGCGCCACCCACGGCATCTTCTCCGGTCCGGCCATCGAGCGTCTGAACGACGCCCCCATCGTCGAGTGCGTCGTCACCGACGCCATCCCCGTCGAGGTCGGCGGCAAAATCAAGACCATCTCGGTCGCCGAGGAGTTCGCTCAGGCCATCTCCGCCGTTTACCACGAGGAGCCCGTCTCCACGCTCGTCGGCGGCGACTTCGCGCTGTAGTCCAACGCGTATCGCATCATCTTTGATGTTTTTAAAGGGTCGGAAGCTCGCTTCCGACCCTTTTTCTATTCCTCGCCAATCCGCCCTGGACAGTTAGTTCAGATACGTATTTTTTAAAGCTCCAAAGGTCCGTTCGGAGCCTTCTGAGCTCCCCGGCGGATGCCATGCCGCCCGAAGCTCATCGTTTTCGAGTACAACCGCTGCATATTTATCCTCAAATCGCCCTCGAACGCCCGCCGCCTTATACGTATCTGAACTAACTGCCCAGTAGCTATCCTCAACCTTCGCGGCAGAGCTCAATTTCCTGCAATCCCCTCAACCGATTCCACCGATTTCATAACACCCAGCCGTTCATGGCGCGCAGCGCCCCGCTAAGCGAAAAGAACGGTATGGCGGTCGCATTCTGCCGCCAACTTAGTACGTTATAGCTATGACGACCGTGATTTCACATTTCTCCGCCCTTCGCGCAATTCGTCGCGCACGACGGGCGTACTCTGCCCTACCCTGGGACTTCGTTGATAGCGAACAGCAAGCACATGCCTTGGCTAGCTGTATTCCCAACAATGACGCGATAGACTTTGGCGCACTTTCGATACTCGACGCCTGGAATGAAGATGATTCCGAACTGCTCGATCTTCTCGTTTCAAACGAAGACAACAGACGCCCCGACAAGCGACTTCTTCAGCATATTCTCTCCGCTCCGCTTCCTGAAGGTGCAATTATGCACGTCGAGGCCGACATCTACGCAACGTCTCCTGCCATGACAGCCATGCTTTGTTCCAAAAATGAATCAGTTGCCAAAACCTTGATGCTTCTCATGGAGCTGCTCGGAACCTACTCACTTCCGCCCGAGGCAACTTACCCCATCGCCTATGACGACACGTGGCCCAAGGCCAACAGCTTCGAAGCGATGGACGACCTCGATTGCCAGGGCGACCAACCGACACCCGAAAAGCAAGCCGAAACCCGCTACGAACAGGCACACTACAAATGCGAACCCGCCACAACCATCGAAGAGCTCGAGGCAGTCGCACGGTTTGCCAAAAGCAGTTCCTACGCCTCGTTTCGTACGGCTGTCAAACTCGCCCGGGCCGGATCCGCATCCCCAGCGGAATCATTGATGTTCGCCGTCCTGGGCGCACCCATGCGCTTTGGCGGATTCGGGTGTTGCAGCTTGCCCATGGGAGGCCTGCTGCTCAACTACCGTGTCGATTTCGACACCCTTGCGGTCAACATGTCCTCCGGCATCCCTTATGCCATCTGCGACCTATATTGCCCGGCAGCCAGAGTCGACAACGAATACAACGGAATTGGACATGAGCTTCAAAACGCTCGCATCCACGATGGCAATCGAAATAATGGCCTCAAGGCAATGGGCATCCACGTCCTGGTTATCAATCGCGACCAAATGAAAGACCTTGTTGCACTCGAAGCCTTCGCCCAAACGATGCATCGACTCGCGGGAGTCCGATTCCGATATCGCATCAAGGGCTATCGCAAGCGTCAGGCCGCTTGGCTCAACGCCCTGCGGGCCGGAATCGGCCTTGCGCCGGTCTAAACGGCGAATCACCCGCGCGCCGTCGAACAGGGCTGGACGGTTAGTTCAAATACGTATAAATGGACACATTGAATTAGGCTGTTTTGCAGTTATCTCTATACCATTCGCCCTATTTGAAGGCAGGATAGACTTCAAAAACAGCGCCATATGGACTAACTAAAGCTCCAAAACAACGTACCAGCATTGAATTGAGCACTTCAAGGCCTCGGAACTTATACGTATCTGAACTAACTGTCCACCTTGGATTTCGACGGCTGTCCAAACGCCCCCAAACAACCTCAATTGCCCTCCATTTGACAGCGGCAACAGGGTCGCTCACCATAGCAGACGACAAATCAACGAAAGGATGAACATGGCAGCTGCGCAGCCGCTTAAGATTCGCATGGTTGCCGGACTTGGCAACCCGGGCGAGGAATATGCCGAGACCCGCCACAACGCCGGCTTTAAGGCGATCGACGAGCTGGCCCGTCAGGCCGGCGTCACGTACTGGAAAAACCAGGCCGGCGCCGAGGTCGCACTCATCAATATCAACGATGCCGAGGAAGAGGGCGGCAAGCGCCAGATTGTGCTGGTCAAGCCGCAGTCGTACATGAATACCTCGGGCGGCCCCATCTCCAAGCTCTGCCGCGAGTACAAGATCAAGGCCGAGGAGCTGCTCGTAATCCACGACGAGCTCGATATTCCCGCCGGCGACGTGCGTGTTAAGGTGGGCGGTGGCCATGCTGGCCACAACGGCCTGCGATCCATCATCGACAAGATGGGCAGCCGCGACTTTAGCCGCATCCGCACCGGCATCGGCAACCCTCCCGGCAAAATGCCCGTGGCAGACTACGTGCTCAAGCAGTTGCGCGCCCGCGAGGCCGAGGACTTCCAGGACACCTGCGCCCGCGCCGCAGACGCCGCCGGTCTGGCCATCGTCCACGGCGTAATCTACGCCCGCGATCACGTAAACGGCGCCGCTTCCGCCAACGGCAAGCACTAGAACCTACTATTTAGGGACAGGTTTATTTTGGCAGGTTCTATATGCGGAAACACCGCAGCAGCCGCACCGCAATAAACACGCTGCCACCATACATGCATAACGCCCCAAAGGGGGTCGGCCTCATCAAAGCGCGAGGCCGGCCCCCTTTGCCGTTTTGCCTGATAAAACCTGCCAAAATAAACCCGCCCCTTTTTGGTTGGTCAGACGGGATAAACCCTTTTCCCAACCGCCGAAGATACACGTAAACGGCATGTCCATGAGGGTATAATTTGCACCGTATGTCTGCACAACGCCTGTGCGCGTACGGTTTTATTCGGGCTACCGTCCATTTCCGTGGAGGCACGGTTCGGCAGCCCTAACAAGAGAGGGGTTCTATGTATAAGATCCTGGAGAAGACGCAGTTCTCGGAGAAGGTGTTCAAGTTCCGCATCGAGGCGCCTGCAATCGCCAAGCATGCGCACGCTGGACAGTTCCTCATGGTCCGCGCCAACGAGACGGGCGAGCGCGTCCCGTTTACCCTGGCCGGCTGGAACGGTGACGAGGGCTGGGTCGAGTTCATCTTCATGGTGATCGGCAAGACCACCGAGATGCTGTCCACCTACGAGGCCGGCGAGTCGCTGCGCGACGTCGTGGGCCCGCTGGGCGTTCCCACCGAGATGGCCGAGGGCCCCTGCGCCGTCATTGGCGGCGGCGTCGGCCTGGCAATTGCCTTCCCGGTCGCCAAGCACCTGGTCGAGACCGGTCACGAGGTGCACGCCATCATGGGCGCCCGCACCAAGGACCTCCTGCTCATGGAGGACCAGTTCCGCGAGCTCCTCGACGAGGACCACATCCACATCACCACCGATGACGGTTCCTACGGCGAGCAGGGCGTTGTCACCGCTCCGCTGGAGCGCCTGCTGCAGGACAAGGCCGTGAGCCAGGTCTTCTGCGTCGGCCCCGTTCCGATGATGAAGTTCTCGACCCTCACCGCCCAGAAGTACGACACCCCCATCACCGCGTCCCTCAACCCCATCATGGTTGACGGCACCGGCATGTGCGGCTGCTGCCGCGTCGAGGTGGGCGGCGTGACCAAGTTCGCTTGCGTCGACGGCCCCGACTTCGATGCCACCCTGGTCGACTGGGATGACCTTCGTGCCCGCCAGGCCGCTTACCGTTCCGAAGAGGGCGAGTCCCTCAAGGCTTATGAGGAAAAGAGCTGCGCATGCCACTAGTTAACGGCCGTTTCGTTGCCGATATGAAGTCGCCCCGCACCCCCGATAACGAGGAGCCGGCTGCCGAGCGCGCCTGCGACTTCCGCCCCGTCGACAAGGGCTTCACCGAGGAGATGGCGCTGGCCGAGGCCGAGCGCTGCCTCAACTGCAAGAAGCCGTTCTGTGTTGAGGGCTGCCCCGTCAACATCAACATCCCCCGCTTTATCGAGCAGATCCGCGCGAAGGACTTCGGCGGCGCTCTCGATACCATCCGCGAGGACTCCATGCTTCCCGCCATCTGCGGCCGCGTCTGCCCGCAGGAGAACCAGTGCGAGGGCAAGTGCATCCGTGGTAAGAAGTCCGAGCCCGTGGCCATCGGCCAGCTCGAGCGCTTCCTGGGTGACCACCCCGAGCTCGCTTCCACGCCCAAGATGGCCCCCAAGAACGGCAAGAAGGTCGCCGTCGTCGGCTCCGGCCCGTCCGGCATCACCTGCGCCGGCGAGCTCGCCCGTAACGGCTTTGACGTTACCGTCTTCGAGGCCTTCTTCACCGGCGGCGGCGTGCTGGTCTACGGCATCCCCGAGTTCCGCCTGCCCAAGGCAGTCGTCAAGCGCGAGATTGACGGCCTGGAGGACATGGGCGTCAAGTTTGAGTACAACTCCGTCGTGGGCAATATGGCCACGGCCGAGGAGCTGTTCGAGCAGGGCTTCGACGCCATCTACGTGGCGACCGGCGCAGGCCTGCCCAAGTTCCTCAACGTCCCCGGCGAGAACCTGCCCAACGTCTTCTTCGCTAACGAGTACCTCACCCGCGTGAACCTGATGAAGGCCAACAAGTTCCCCGAGTACGACACCCCCACCAAGCACGGCAAGAACGTCGTCGTCTTTGGTGGCGGCAACGTGGCTATGGACGCCGTCCGTACCGCCAAGCGTCTGGGCGCCGAGCACGCCATCATCGCCTACCGTCGTACCGAGGACGAGATGCCCTGCCGTCGCGCCGAGCTGCACCATGCTAAGGCCGAGGGCGTCGAGGTTCTGCCGCTCGTCTCCCCGCTCGAGTTTGTCGCTGGCGAAGACGGCTCCGTGTGCGCCGTCAAGGTCCAGAAGATGGAGCTCGGCGAGCCTGACGAGTCCGGCCGTCGCCGCCCGGTGCCCATCGAGGGCGCCATCGAGGAGATCCCCTGCGACGTCGCTATCTCGGCTATCGGCACCAACGCCAACCCCTTCGCAAAGAAGATCGGCGGCAAGATGGAGCTCAACAAGTGGGGCTACATCGTTGCCGACGAGGAGACCGGCCAGACCACCGATCCCCGCATCTGGGCCGGCGGCGACATCGTCACCGGTGCCGCTACGGTCATTCTGGCGATGGGCGCCGGCAAGAAGGCCGCCGCTTCCATCACCAAGAGCCTGCTGGGCGAGTAATCACCTGCAGTGCTAGCCATCAAACGGCAAAGCCCCCGTCGAGCACACGCCCGGCGGGGGCTTTTTCTATGCCGGCCGCCCAAACCACCACGATGGGGCAGACACCTTTGTGGTGGTTTGGGACTTGCCCGGTCGTTTTGTCTCAATCTGTAACAGCTGGAGTCCGTTGAGCCCTGCAGTTGTTACAGATCGAGATATTGTGCCGGCCGCCCACGCCGCATCTCAATCTGTAACAGTTAGAGACCAAATATGCCGCCTGGTGTTACAGATCAAGACGTTGGGCTGACGGCCGAACGGTTCATCTAAATCTGTAACAGTTAGAGCCATTTTCGCTGGCTTGGTGTTACAGATCGAGACTATGCAAAAGCCGAGGATAGGCACTGCCGCCAAGGCCTTCCCCTCGGCCTAAAACAAAAACCACCACAAAGGTGCCTGTACCCTTTGTGGTGGTTTTTGGTCGGCTAGCCTTCGAGTTGAGCCACTTTGTAGCGGTAGGCAGCGGCGATGACGTCTTTACAGCCCTCGCGTCCCAGCTTAGCGCGGTTGACGACGATATCCTTGCCGCTCGTCATCTTCCACTTTCCGGCGCTATAGCGCTTATAGAACACCTCGCGCGCCTTCTGCTGCTGCTTGACCAGCTTGGCGCCCTTCTTTTTGTTAAGGCCACGCTTCTTGCGGACAATCTCGACGCGGTCCTCAAAGGGGGCGGTCACCAACACGGCAATATGGTTGGGGTTGTTACGCAGCAGGTAATCGGACAGACGGCCTTCGATAATGCAGCTCTCGGTCTCGCCCAGGTCCAAAATCACCTGGCTCATCTTTTGGAACAACTTGTCCGAGTACGAGCGGGCGTCGTAGCGGTCGGGCAGAAACGCCATGTTCTCCACGGCCAGACGCTCGTCATAGGCGGCCATCTTATCGAGCGACTCGCCCGCGCGCAGCGACGCGCGCACCAGAAGCTCGTTATCGTACAGCGGAATCCCCAACTCGTCGGCAAGCATGCGACCAATCTCGTGGCCCTCGGCGCCAAAGTCGCGCGCGATGGTAATGACCACAGGATTCTTCTTATTCTCCAGATCGCTCATCGCGATTCCTTTCTAACAAATGAAAAATAGGCGATTCCTGATCCCCATTTTGTCACTTACGACCGTCCTGGTTTCCCAAGTGCGGCAGATTGCCCCGAAAGAGGAGCGCCGCGTACTAAATGTACGCAAGCGACGATTGAGGGGCAAGGTGCCGTGCTTGGGGAAGCAGGACTATGCGGCCACAATACGGCGCTGATAGGCTCGGACCAGCAGCGAGATACCAAAGTTGAGCACAAAGTACATCGCAAACACCAGGCTGTAGAGCATAAGCACCTGCGACAGGTCGATCGCATGGGCCATCACGACGTTTGCCGTGTACATGAGCTCGGCCACGTTAATACCCGAAAGATACGAGCTGTCCTTGATGACGGTCGCGCACTGGCTAAACAGCGCCGGAATGATCGTCTTAAACGTCTGCGGCAGAATGATGTAGCGCATGGTGGCAAAGAAGCCAAAACCCTGGCTCTGCGCTGCCTCAAACTGGCCGCGCGGAATCGAGTTGAGACCGCCGCGCACAATCTCGGCCATAACGGCGCTGGTAAACAGCGTAAAGGCAATGGTCGAAATCACAATGTCCAAACCCTGCACCGTAAAGTAGATAAACAGGATCCACAGCAGGTTCGGCGTGCAGCGGAACAGCTCGATATAGGCGCTCACCAGAATACGGAATGGGCGGGGCGCATAGCTTTTAACGAGCGCCAGCACCGTGCCAAAGATGAGCGAGAAAAAGATCGACAGCACCGAGATCTCTATGGTCTTAACAAAGCCGCCCCAAATGTAGAGCAGGTTGGTCGCGTTGAAGATTTCCATGCGCTAGGCCTCCTCTACGTTGTCGAGCCCCAGCTCGGCCAGGCTCACACCGCGCGGACGCTCCTTGGAGCGGCGCTCGAGCCACTGCACCAGCATGGCGAGCGGAAAGCAGATAATGAAGTACATAAGGCAGCAGACGATGTACCCCTGCAGGTAACCGTACAGACTCACAAAGTTGTCGGAACAGTACATAAGGTCGCCGCCGGCCACAAGCGCCAGCACCGACGTATTTTTGACCAGGTTGAGCGCCTGGTTACACAGTGGCGGCAGAATGATCTTGAACGTCTGGGGCAGCACGATGTACCAGTATGCCTGCGCACGGGTGAAGCCCTGGCTCTGGGCCGCCTCCATCTGACCGCGCGGAACCGCCTCGATACCGGTGCGGATGACCTCCGAGATATAGGCCGCGTGATACAGGCCCACGCCCAAGAAGCCCAACACGAACGGCGCAATGCGCACCGGCTGGTCGGCACCGGTTATGGCCTGCAAAAACTGCGGGCCGGCCATGTACATAAAGAGCACCTGCACGGGCAGCGGAGTGTTCTGGTAAAACTCCACGTACACGCGGCTTATGGCGCGCAGCACGCGCGAGCGGGTGGTAGAGAACACGCCCAGCAGCGTGCCCAGCACCAGCGACAGCAGCAGACCGGCAACGACCACCTGCAGCGTCACGCCAAAGCCCTCCCAGAAGGGCCCCATGTTTTGAAATGTCGTCGACCAGCGGTCGGCGTCAAACAATCCTTCGAGCATTTGATTCCTTCCTACGCCGAGCGCCTACACAAGACCCCAGGTCTTGACCTCTTGGTCGAGCCAGCCGTCGGCCAGGCGATCGCAGACAACCTGATCGACCACGGCCGAAAGGTCGCAGCCCTTCTTAGTCGCCACGCCGTAGCCCTGCTCGCCAAACTTGACCTCGGGCTGCAGCAGCTCGACGGTCTCGTTCATGTAGCCTGCCAGCGTAGAGCGGTCCATGGCAAAGACGTCGATATTGCCGGCGTCGAGCGAACTCTTGATGATGGGGTAGCCGCTAAAGGCCCTAAACTCGGGCTTGCAGCTAAAACCGTTGTCCTTGATCATCTGCTCGATCAGGCCCTGCGTGGTGGCACCTTGGCTCACGCCAATGACCTTGCCGTCCAGGTCCTCAATCGAGGTAAAGCCCGAACGCTTCTTGACCATGAGCCCCACGTAGTCGGTGCGATACGGCGTCGAGAAATCCCAGCTCTTCTTGCGCTCGTCGGTGATGGTGTAGGTCGCCGCGACCACATCGAGTTGGCCGTTGTCGATCAGCGGGCCGCGCGTCTTGGGCGTTACGTCGGTAAACTCGACCAGCTCCTGGGCGCGAGCATCCTTGTAGCTCACGCCAAAGACGGCGGCCGCGATCTGGTAGCACAAATCGACTTCCATGCCCTCAAAGCGACCCTTGGCGGTGTCGTAATAGCCATAGCCGGGAACGTCCTTCTTGACGCCGGCATTCAGATGTCCACGCGACTTAATGGCCGCAAGCTTGGACCCCTTGTCGGAGCCCTCGCCGCTGGTGGAGTTGCCGCAACCGGTAAGCGCGGTCCCCGTCAGCGCAAGCATGCCGGCACCCGCCAGCTGCAAAAAGTGACGGCGCGACACGGCCGCCCTCGTCATATCCGTCATGTCCATCACCGCGCCTAGTGCAGAATCTTGGACAGGAACTCGCGGCAGCGCGGGTTCTCGGGGTTATCGAAGAAGTGCTCGGGCGTGCCCTCCTCCAGAATGCGGCCGTCCTCCATAAAGATGACGCGGTCGGCCACCTGGCGCGCAAAGCCCATCTCGTGCGTCACGCAGATCATGGTGATGTCCTCCTGCGCGAGCTCAATCATAACGTCCAGGACTTCCTGGACCATCTCGGGGTCGAGCGCCGAAGTCGGCTCGTCAAACAGGATGATGGGCTGCTTGGTGCACAGGGCACGGGCGATGGCGATGCGCTGCTGCTGACCACCCGAGAGATTCTGCGGATACTCGCCGGCCTTATGCGCCATGCCGACGCGCTTGAGTGCGGCGATGGCGATCTCGGTCGCCTCCTCCTTGCTCTTCTTTTGCAGCTTGATGGGCGCGAGCGTCAGGTTGCCGAGCACCGTCATGTTGGGATACAGGTTGAACTGCTGAAACACCATGGAACTATACTTGCGAGCCATCTCCAGGTGGTTCTTTTTGGTGAGCGGCGTACCGTCGATAATGACCTCGCCCGACGTGGGCTCCTCCAGATAATCGACGCAACGGATGAGCGTCGACTTACCCGAACCGGAAGGCCCGATCATTACGAGCTTCTCGCCGCGCTTGACGGTGAGGTTGATATCTTTGAGCACATGCAGGTCGCCAAAGTACTTGTTGAGATGTTTGATCTCGATCATGTCTGCCATGAATGTCCCTTCCCTGCGTTTACACGAATTGCATCATTGTACGGAAAGAAACGCGTTCCCGCAGCCCACACTGCATTCCCGTAAAGAACCCGCAACCTTTCACCCACTCATTGGCGCTCACTCATTGGGGACAGACTTAAATGAGTACCCCCCGTGGGTACTCATTTAAGTCTGTCCCCAATGAGCACCGAAAATAATACAACCGCCCTTGTTGAGCATAAGTCAGCGAAAACCCGTACACGCGAGCAAGGTGACGTGAAATGAAAGGGCGCAGACCTTATGGTCGCGCCCTTGAAATTGAACGTCAGATTGCCGTGTGTACGGGTTTGCAGCGTCGAGCCGTTACGCGGTTTGGTAAAACCGCGTAACAAATTACGCGAGCTTGGCTCCGACGATCTTTGCTGCTGCCGGCTTATCGAAGTTGCCGCCGGTGGCCTTGCCGAGCGCGCCCATGACCTGGCCCATCTGCTTCTTGGACGTGGCGCCCAGCTCGGCGATGACCTGCTCGATCAGGGCCTCGAGCTCCTCGCCCGAAACCTGCGCGGGCAGCAGGCTCTCCAGAATCTTGACCTGCTCGGTCAGGTTGTCGGTACGCTCCTGGTCGGTGCCGGCCTTGATGGACATCTCCAGCGTCTCGCTCGTCTGCTTAATCAGACGCTTGATCATGCTATTGACGTCTTCCTCGGTCACATCGCGGCGCTCGTTAACCTCGATATTCTTCACCTCGGCCTTGACCTGGCGAATGATGGACAGGCGAACCTTGTCCTTGGCCTTCATGGCCGCGATCATTTCCTTCTGCAGCTCTTCGTTGGTCATCTGCAAATCCTCTCTAATAGCGTGGGCGGCACTCGCGCGAGCACCGCCCCATGATTACTCAGTCGTCGACGAATCGTCGGTCGAACTCTTGGTGACGCCCTTCAGGCTCACGTTATAGGGTACGTCCTTGGGCATGGGATTGACGGTGATGTCAGCATCCTTCTTGTACTGCTCTAGCCACTCGCTATACGCAGTGCTGGCCGCCTGCGTCTTCACCACGTTGGAGACGTACTTTTTGATGGCCTTGGGCACCTGGTTGATGTCATCGACCTGATTATCGACATGGAAGTAGTCGGTGCACTTGATGATGTGATAGCCGTACGTCGACTCGACCACGTCGCTCACATCGCCCTTGTTGAGCCCCTCGAGTGCCGTCTGGTAGCTGTCGACAAAGGTGGTGAGCTTGTCCCAGCCCACGTCACCCTTCTTCTCCTTGGAGCCGGTGTCGTCGGAATACTGCTTCACGGCGTCTTCAAAGCTCAGCTCGCCGGAGTTGATCTTGTTCAGGCACTCCTGCGCCTTAGCCTTGGCGGCAGCCTTGTCCTCATCGGACGCATCGGAATCAACCTTGATCAGGATGTTCGACGAGCGGCGGGCATCGTTGTACTTCGACAGGTTCTCGTTGATGTAATCGACGATCTCGCTGTCCTTGGGCTTGCTGGTGGGCGCCACGGCATCTTTGAGCTTTTGCTGCGCCAGGCTCTCCTTGAGCGAGCTCTTATAGGTGTCCTCGGTGTAGCCGTAGGTCTTAAGGGTCTTCTTAAAGGTCTTGGCGCCGCCCGCGCTCTTGCACGCGTCCTTCCAGGCTTTCTCGACCTCCTCGTCCGACACCGTCACGCCGTTCTCCTTCTGTGCCTGTTGGAGCAGAATCTGCTGCGTGTAGGAGTCGATGAGTTGCTTGCGGTACTTCTTGGGCGTGAGGTCGTTGTCGACCAGATACTGCGCCCAGTCCTTGTCCTTGGTGTAGCCGTAAGACGTGCGCATGCTCATGATCTGCTTTGTCACGGTGTCCTCGGTGAGGTTGGTGCCGTTGATAGTGGCAGCCACACCGCCGGTAAGCTTGTAGCCCGAGGTATCCTCTGCCTGCGACATAAGGCCGGAGCATGCCATGGCCGAGACGGAAAGCAGCATCGCCAGCACGCCGATGACCACCAGAACGATCTTGACGGTCTTAGACACGTACGTCTTGCGCTGCTTCTTACGAGAGCTCGACGCGGCGCGGGCCTGCTGCTCGGGCGTCGGTGCGGCCTCGGAGTTCTTTTTCTTGTTTGCCATAGTTGGCCTTTCGCATCACGAATCGAACAAACGCCATTGTGTCACAACGCAGCCCCCGCGACAAAGGGGCAACCCTGGCACTTGGGGACGTTCCTTTTCTGCCGGCAGTTAGGGACAGTCCCCAAGTGCCGGCTTTAAAAGTGGCGGCGGATGGCGTCGACCATGCCTTGGGGCGTGGTCTGGCCGAGCACATCGGCTGCGACGTCCGCGTCCATAAAGATATTCATGAGCGCTTGCAGGGCCTCGACCTGGCCGCCCGGCTCGGCAATACCCAAATTGATGACGATCTGCGCCGGCACGGGGGCACCCATGCCGGCCATAGCATTGAACGTCACGGGCGCGGCGGGCTTTACCACCGCGATATAGGGCTTGGCCACAAACCCCGGGTCGGTGTGTGGGATGGCGATGTTGGCCGCCGGCATGGCAAGGCCCGTGGGATAGGCATCCTCGCGCGTGCGGACGGCGTCGAGCCAACCGGTGCAGATGTAGCCGCGTGGGGCAAGTTCGCCTTCGAGTCGCGCAAACACCTCGGCGGGCGTCGCACACTCCCAATCAAAAAACACCAGCTCAGGCGTAAACAGTGCTTCGTTATCCGCCATACCGTCCTCCAAAGTTGCATGAGGGCCACAATGCTCAATATGATAGCGAAACGGGGTATGCAAGGTTAGCCGAGGATCCCGATGAGCTCGAGTGCGCGCGCGGGCGTCAAGCATACCTCGGGCATCGTCTCCAACATGCGTCGGTCGCTCGTGACTACGTAGTCAACATCCGCCGTATCGCCCGAGGCGATAATGAGATTGTCCTCGAGGTCCGGCATGCGCTTGCCAAGCATGCGCGCCATCTCGCACTCCGCCATCGAAAGCGGGGAAGCCGTTGCCACCTGCATCATATGCTCGACGCATGCCCATGCAGCCGGACCGAACGAAGCGTTAATCCCATTCACATTCCGTCGAGCTAGACGCCGAGGCAAGATGTAGAACACGTCCTTTGCCGTCGTTGGCGCGTACAGAAGGTCGATCTTTCCCGCTTCGGCCAGTTCAACCAATCTTCTCACGTTGTCGAATGCGCCCTCTTGCAGGTAGTAATCAAGCCAAACATTCGTGTCCACCAAGAGCCGCTTTGCCTCGATCATCGGCAATTCGCCTCGATGTCGGCAATCATCGCGTCATACATATCATCTCGTACGGCATCCCAGTCTTCCGCAGATGATCCACCTGGCGCAAAATCCGAAGCGCTTAGCCCCAACGAGGAAAAAGCTAGGCCACACCCCTGCTCGGCCAGGCTCTCCGCACGGGGCGCCTCGCGCTTATCCGCCACCATAAATCCCGGCAACGTTTGATGCTCGACAAGATAGACCCAAAGCGCACGAATAGCATCGCTCGCCCCCAATCCATTGCGAGTTAGGACCGCGTCGCCACCAGCCTTGAGCATAGGATCGATTCGCGTGTTGAGCTGCACCGTTGCTGTACCCATAGCGGCTCCTCTCTATCTGCTAGCAGTATAGCAAACATGAAAGGCCACGCAAAAGGGCCCCGCCCGCACACGGACGAGGCCCTATCAGATTTCTTGGTTCTGATGAAGCTTTTACATCTCAAGGAAACCAAGGAGACCCTTTTTCAAGCGACTAGCGCGCCGGGTCAACTGCCACCTTGCCGTTCTCCAGCACGTGGATGCGACCGTCGGCGAGCATTTGCACGACCTCGGGATACAGCACGTGCTCAATCGCGTGGATGTGCTCCTCGAGCGTGTCGACATCCCAGCCCTCCTCAACAGCCAGTGTGCGCTGGGCGATGATGGGACCGTTGTCGTAGATCTCGTTGGCAAAATGCACGGTCACGCCAGTTACCTTGACGCCGCGCGCAAAGGCATCGTCAATCGCATGCGCACCGGTAAAGCTCGGCAGCAGCGCCGGATGCAAGTTGACCACGCGGTTGGGAAACGCCGCCAGCAGCGGCGTGTGCACCATGCGCATGTAGCCGGCCATGACCACATACTCGCAGCCGCGCTCGAGAAGCTCGTGCGCGATGATCTCGTCGGCGGCAATAGGGTCGGCGTAGACATCCTTGGACAGCGTGAGCGTCTGGATGCCCGCGCGCTCAGCGCGCTGCAGGCCCTTGGCCGAAGGACGGCTCGACACCACAAGCTCAATCGAAGCGTTGAGCTTGCCGGCGGCGATCAGATCGATCAGCGCCTGCAGGTTGGTACCCGAACCGCTGATGAGCACACCGATCTTGAGCGGCTCTGCCGTATCGGTGCCGGTCGGACGGGTGTAGGGCACAAAGCCCAGGCCCTCACTAGCAGCCATCTGATCGTTAGCGCTCATCGGAGTACACGACCTTACCGGAACCCTCGACGCACTCGCCCACGCGGAACGGCTTCTCGCCCAGCGCGACCAGGGCCTCGGCAACCGCGGCCTCGTCCTCGGGGGCGACGATCAGGCACAGGCCGACGCCCATGTTGAAGGTCTTGCATGCCTCGTTGGGCGCGAGCTCGGCCTGGCGCGACACGTAGGTGATGACGGGCGGAACGTCCCAACCCATCTCGGCACCGTTGCGGGTGACCACGGCGTCGACGTCGTCGGCAAGCGCGCGGTTGAGGTTCTCGGTGATGCCGCCGCCGGTGATATGGGCAATGGCGTGAACGTTGGCGCCACCGCGGAGCAGCTCCAGAATCGGCTTGACGTAGATGCGCGTGGGGGCCAGCAGGGCGTCTGCCAGCGATGCACCACCAAGCTCCTCGAGCGGACGGCTCAGTTCCTCGGCCTTAGCGGCGGCCTCGGGCGTGCCCGGTTTGATGCCGTCGACGCCGATGACCTTGCGCACGAGCGAGTAGCCGTTGGAGTGCACGCCGGTGGAAGGCAGACCCAGGATCACATCGCCGGGGCGAACGTTCGCGGGGTCGAGCATCTTGGGACGGTCGACGACGCCCACGGTAAAGCCGGCGAGGTCGTAGTCGGCGGGAGCCATGACGCCGGGGTGCTCGGCCATCTCGCCGCCCACGAGCGCGCAGCCCGCGAGCTTGCAGCCATCGGCCACGCCCTTGATGATCTTTGCCATGTGCTCGGCCTCGATGTGACCGATGGCAACGTAGTCCAGGAAGAACAGCGGCTCGGCGCCCGAAGCCAAAATGTCGTTGACGCACATAGCGACCAGGTCCTGGCCCACCGTCTCGTGACGGTCCATGATCTGGGCGAGCACGAGCTTGGTGCCCACGCCGTCGGTACCGCTGATCAGGATCGGGTCTTCCATATCCTTAAGCGCGGCAGCCGAGAACAGGCCACCGAAGCCGCCGATGCCGCCGATAACTTCGGGACGATTGGTGTCCTTGACCATCTGCTTAATCGCGTCGACGGCGCGACCGCCCTCGGCGGTATCGACGCCGGCGTCCTCGTACGTCACATGCTTGCTGTCGCTCATCTGAGCCTTCCTCTCCCACTACCGTGGCGCCGCGCGGGCGCCAAACGGTGCTCATAATTGCGTTCATTTCGGCGTGTGCCATAACAGCACCCGCCGTCATATCAACAAAACAGCAGGTAAAACCTACCAAAATATACCTGTCCCCATATGGCAGGTTTTAGGCCTCGCCGTGCTCCTCTTCCCAGCTGCGGTCGTCGTATTTCTCGACCACGGCGTCGTCGTCAAAGTACAGCGGCTTGTCCAGGTTGCGGGGCTTAAAGCCCTCCATAAACTTGTCGCGGCCAAAGCTCTCGGGAATCGCCACGGGATAACGACCGGTAAAGCACGCGTCGCAGTAGCCGCCCTTGGGCATGACCTTAAGCAGGCCCTCGACCGAAAGGAAGGCCAGCGAATCGGCGCCGATATACTCGCAAATCTCGTCGACCGTCTTGTTGGCGCTGATAAGCTGCGACTGCACGTCGGTATCGATACCGTAGAAGCACGGCCAGATGACCTCGGGCGAGTTGATGCGGATATGAATCTCCTTGGCGCCAGCGTTGCGTAGCATCTTGACGAGCTGCACCATAGTGGTGCCACGCACGATGGAGTCGTCGATGACGACCAGGCGCTTGCCCTCGATGTTGTCGCGCAGCGGGTTGAGCTTCATGCGCACGCCCATGGCGCGCAGCTCCTGCGTAGGCTCGATAAACGTACGACCCACGTAGCGGTTCTTGATAAGGCCCTCACCAAAGGGAATGCCACTCTCATGCGAATAGCCCTCCGCGGGCGGCAGGCCGGAGTCGGGCACGCCGATGACCAGGTCGGCCTCGACGGGCTCCTCGTGTGCCAGCTGACGACCCATGTCATAACGGCAGGCGTAGACGCTCTTGCCGTTCATGATGGAATCGGGGCGAGCGAAGTAGACCTGCTCAAAGATGCAGTTAGCAGGCTCTTCGGCGGCAGGCACGCCCTGCTCGGACACAAGGCCCTCGGCGCTGATGCGCAAAATCTCACCGGGACGGACGTCGCGGACGTACTCGGCGCCCACAATATCGAGCGCACAAGTCTCGGAGGCGACGACCCAGCCGCCGGCGCGGGTGACATGGGTGGTGGCGTCAACCGTCGCGGCGCCGTCTTGCGAGGGCAGCTGCGAAACAGAAGCGGCGTCAGCCTGATCCAGGCCCTCGTCCACGAGCTTGCCAAGCACCAGCGGGCGAATGCCGTGAGGATCGCGGAATGCGTAGAGCGCCTGCTCGTTGATGAGCGTCATGGCGTAGCCGCCGCGCACGAGCTCCATCGTCTTGCGGATACCCTCGCGTAGATGGCCTGTACGCTGAGTAAAGTAGCCGATAAGCTTGGTCGCGACCTCGGAATCCGAATTGGAGAGGAACGGCACGCCCAGCTCGATCAGCTGGCGGCGCAGCTCGTCGGTGTTGACCAGAGTGCCGTTGTGAGCAAGCGCGATAATGACGCTGTTGATGGTGGAAAGATGCGGCTGAGAGGCTTCCCAGCTCTTGGCGCCGGCAGTGCCGTAGCGCACATGACCCACGGCCAGCTGACCGGAGAGCGTCGACAGGTCGGCGTTGGAGAACACGCGGTCGAGCAGGCCCAGATCCTTGCGGACCATAACCGTGCCGCCATCACCCACGGCGATTCCCGCCGATTCCTGGCCGCGATGCTGCAGCGCGCGCAGACCAAAGTACGTCAGTCGAGCCACATCGCGATCGGGTGCCCACACACCAAAAATGCCGCATTCCTCATGCAGCTGGTCGGAGTCCGGATCATACGTCGACATGGTCTTCACCTGTCCCGCGGCACGCTCGGCCGCGTGGATGGTTTCTTGAGACATGGCATCCCCTCAGAGCCTCGTTATTTGGCGTTACCTGCCCTATTATACGCACGGCAAGACAAGCACTCCCGCGCATGAACAGCGCTTTTTAAAAGCCCACCGAGCTAATAATCCGTTTTGCAGCCAAACATTTTATTGGGCAACCGCCTCGGGGCCGACGATCCCGCATACTTCCGTTACGACGCGTCTCGCCCGCCGTTGGGGCTTGCATTGTTGCAATTGGGACGTTCGTCCTGTCTTTTGGCAGGTCGGCGGCGTATCCTTGTACCTACAGCAAAACGAGAAAGGTTATGTATGGATCGAAACGAACTCGACCCCAGCGTCCCCAGCGCCACGGAGGTCAAGAAGATCCCCCTCATCATTAAGGTGTACGCCGTCCTGTGCATCCTGTCCGGCGTGGGCACGCTCCCTTCGGTCGGCGCCTTTATGTGGCAGGTCATCACCGCGCTCATCAACGGCAACGCCGCCGCCAACCTCGGCGACAACACGCTCGTCGCAGTCGGCCTTATCGTCGCCGGCATCATGCTCTCTGCGGCAAGTGCCGTCATCCTAATCATCTTCGGCCTGGACCTCATCAAGGACCAGCGCCGCAACGCCGCGCGCCTGTCCTATATCCTTATCGCATTTACCGTCATTGAGCTTTTGGTCGACGTGATGCTCCAGGGTATCGGACCGTTCTTGCTGCGCCCCGCCATCCAGCTCGGCATCCTCGTCGCGCTTTCGGCCACCGTCGACCCCACGCTTCGTCAGGAGCGCGAGCTGCAGCGCCGCCTGCAGGAGATGCTCGATCGCGACGCCGCCGCCGAGGGCATGCTCGGCCGCGATGAGACCGGCGAAGGCTACATCAAGCTCAACTACTTCAACCTGTTCTGGGTATTCTTTGTCTGCTGCGTGCTGGGCCTCATCCTGGAGGACATCTGGCATATGACGGTCAACGACCCGGGCGTCTACCAGAACCGCGCCGGCATGCTGTTTGGCCCCTTCAGCCCCATCTACGGATTTGGCGCCGTACTCATGACCATGGTGCTCAACCGCTTCTACAAAAAGAACCCCATCATTATCTTTTTGGTGAGCGCCCTACTTGGCGCAAGCTTTGAGGTGTTCGTGGGCTGGTTTATGCAGACCTCGTTCGGTGTGGTCTCGTGGAGCTACTCGCATATGAAGCTCTTTGGCATGCCCGATCCACTCGCCGTGCTTACGGGCGGACGCACCTGCACAGGCTTCGCCTGCCTGTGGGGCCTGGGCGGACTCATCTGGATCAAGCTGCTGCTGCCAAGATTGCTCAAGCTCATTAACATGATTCCCTGGAAGAGTCGTTACTCAGCCACCGTCATCTTTACCATCATCATGCTGGTCGACGGCGTCATGACGCTGCAATCGCTCGACTACTGGTATCAGCGCGTCAACGGCACGGTCAACGATATTCCCGTTGCGCAGTTCTACGGCACGTACTTCGATAATGAATACATGGAAAATCGCTTCCAGAGCATGACCATGAGCCCCAAGGACGCCACACGCGTATAGCGCTGGCGCTGCTGCAGGTCGGTTCCAACGGACAAGTAAGCCCGCTGGCAGTTCAATCTAACTGCCAGCGGGCTCTTGCTACAGATGGGCTCGAATCGATCGCAAAGCCCTATGCCTCGCGCTCTACCTCGTTCACGCATTCATTCTTGATGGTGCCGACAAGCGACTGCAGGGCATCGACCACGTGCGGACGAATGTCTCCGCCAATGAGCACGAGCATGATATCGTCGCCCACGGAAAGCTCGCCGCTCGCTAGCCACACGCGCACATAGCCGATGCCTGGCATCGCGCGCGTGGCTTCAATAGCAGACCGCACCTTTTCGGCGTCGTAGTCAAAGACCATGCCTCCCACCCTGTGGCCCGGCGCCACGCCATCGGTCTCGACTCCGCGCACCTCGGCCTTGGGCGTCGCACGCACCACACCGTTATGCGTCAGATACATACCGCACGCAGGCGCCGACGAATCGGCTTTGGCCTCGCGCAGCCAAGCATCAATCGAAGGCATCGTTTTGCCATTCTCGAGCATCATTTCCTCCTTTTACCGTCATCGAGCAGCTCATTTGGGACGGGGCTCTTTTAGCTACTCTTAACAATCTATTCCTCGACCGGCGTGAGCACCATGACGGCGCGCGTATTGCTAAATGACAGCGAGCGACAGGTCACGAGCGTCACGACCTTGGTTGCCGAGGCAGCGCGATCGCCTGCATCACTCGCCACTGCCGAAGCACCGTCGAGCATCTCGGACAGGTAGTTCTTGAGCCCGTCGTCACCCTCAAAATTAAGCGTGCGCGCCTTGGCATACGTATCCTCGACGACCTTGGTCGCCAGCGGTCGCAGCTTATACGTTGCATCGCGCGTGATGTAATACACGTACTCGATGCTATCGAATGTCGCTTGGTCGGTGGTGTCCGAAATCACGTTGAACATCGACCCGTCATTCATGTGGTGGCCGTAGATCGTGGTCTGCTGGTCAACCATTCCCGGCGCGGTGTCATCGCTATCCAGGAAAATGGCCCCGGACGCATTGGCCGTACCGTCGAACAGCGTGTTGAGGTATTTGGAGTTGTTGTTGGTCTGCACCACGGGATAGTTGATGTTGGTTCCCGGCACGTAAATCCAACCCACAATCTCGGGGTTTGTCTGAGCAAGCGCATCGAAGTCGATAATCGGCACGCCGCTAGCGTCCTTATCGCTTACATATTGCTTCTCGATTTTCTGGTATGAATCGCTCGCCTGCTTATAGCCAATCTGAGCATTGATAAAGATGGCGGCGGCGGCGACAATCAGACCGATGCCCACGATGATGAGCAGAATGGGGATGATGGAGCGGCGCTTCTTGCGCGGCGGCTCGGTGTAGCTGGACGGAGCGCCGCTCGGTTGCCTCGTCGTCCGGGTCCGCTTCTTTGCCGTGCCATATGACGAGGGGCGATACGCAGCCGGCGTATCCTGACGGCGATGGGACGTCGGCGTTACGGGGCGCGGCGCACGAGCCTGTTGAGGAGAGGATGCCCGACCCTGCTGCATGGAGCGGGCCGATCCCGACTTGGATGGATCGGGGATCTGAGAAGCCGAGAAACGTTTTCCCTGATAGTCGGACATGACTCTCCCTATGATTACAGCGGAGTGGCAAGCCGCTTAGGCGTCGGCCATCTCCTGCTTCATCTTCTCGATAACTTTGCGGTACTCGGGGTCGCAAGCACCCAGAATCTGCGTGGCATAGATGGCGGCGTTCTTGGCGCCGTTGATGGCAACGCAGGCCACGGGCACGCCCGAAGGCATCTGCACCATCGACAGCAGCGAATCCATACCGCCCAGGTCACTCGTCTTCATGGGCACGCCGATAACCGGCAGCGGCGTAAAGGCAGCCACGACGCCACCCAGGTGAGCGGCCTTGCCGGCGGCGGCGATAATTACTTTGATACCGCGATCGGCAGCAGTCGAGGCCCACTCGTGGACCTTCGCCGGCGTGCGGTGTGCGCTCGCAATGACGAGCTCATAGGACACACCAAGCGCCTCGAGCTCGGCGGTGCAGCCTTCCATAACGCCCAGATCGGACTTAGAGCCCATGATGATCCCGACAACCGGCTTTTGATCTGCCATAAACAAAGACCTCCTGTTGAGAGCGGTGACGCGGCGAATCCGCGACCCTTAACTACTGAGAGTAGTATAGCTGCTCCCGTCCCTGCGGTCTTTGTGGTGGCGGTTGAGCCTTTCCCTCGGGAACTGGGCTTCGCGAAGTTTCCCGAGGGAAAGGCTCAGCCGCCACCCTGCGACCTACCGGATAATGCTATGACGTACGTTGGCTGAAATAAATGAGCTCCGGTTGCTTCGCAAAGTCGTTCAGATGAAAACACCAGACCGCCGCGGGGCACCCTCGACCTACCGGGGATTGCTATGACGTACGTTGGCTGATTTTGTTTGGAATGAGATGTTGACGGTGGCTGATGGGCACAATTGCCCCGGATGCATTTCATGATGCACCTAAATGTCTGCCTTCATCCTTATAGATTGTCCAGGTAGTCGTCGGCATCATAGGTAAGGCTGTAGGCTTTATTCAGGATGCGCACGAGCTCCTGAGCATCGTGCTCGCCAAGCGCTGAGAGCTGTTTCGAGAGCGATGCCACACTCTCGGCATTTTTTTTCGCCGCAAAATCGCGGCCTTCCTCGGTAATGCTCACCAACACACGCCGACGATCGTTTGGATCAGTCCTGCGCTGAACGTAACCCTTGCTCTCGAGTGAATCCAAGATATGCGACATGCGCGCACGGGAGAATTTCAGCTTCTTGGCAATCTCGGAGGGAATGACATCACCGTCAATACCCGATAGATACTGTAAAACCGGTGCCTCGCCCACACTGGCGCCGCCGGCAGCACTCAAGGATCCCTTGGCAAGGGAACGTGAGTACACAATCAGTTTTCGAGCGACGTCATCGTAATCCACTGGGGATATTGTCCTTTGCAACTCTAGAAGGGCCATAAAACCGTCATTTGCCGTACATTAGTTAACATTCGCAACAATTATTTATGATACCCCAACGCGGAAGTCTATTGCTCGTCCTTCTTGCGTCGCATAAGCTCCTCAACGTCGATACCCGCGGCCTCGAGCATGCGCTCGACATTCTTTTTGGCGTTGGTCGTGCCAACCTTAAGCACGATCGAAAGCGGAGTGCCCACCACCAGGCACACGATGCCCACGGGGACACCCCAGCCGGGGCCTCCCTGCATACCCCACATCCCCATCAAAAAGCCAATCGCCACGAGCGAATAGCCCAGGCGCAGCCAAACGTTGAGCCGCTGAATAGCATCGGTCTGCATCTTTGCCTCGCGGATCAAGTCGTCGCGCGAAAGGTCGTGTCCGTGTTTCTCGTGCATATGGGTCCTCCTCGTGCAAAGCGTGCATCATGGTGCAAGAACATCGTTTTTCGAATACGTCATCTTTCAAGAGCAATATAGCGGGTGTCGTGTAGGCGATGGAGGTCGCTGGCCATATTGCCCTTGAAGGGCGGCGCAAAATCAGAAGGCCGTGCGGTTGAGGCCGCACGGCCTTACAGGGGGTCAAAGGATGATGACTAGTAGCTCAGCGCCGGGTCGAAGAAGCCAATAACAACGCCCGCGAATGCGATCACAACGAGGATCAGCATCATAACGATGGGGTTGACCTTCTTCTTGGTCATCATGTACCAGCAGAAGATGATGAAGACCATCGGCAGCAGGTGCGGATAGATGCCATCGAGCGTGTCCTGGAACTTACCGCCACCGGGCAGCACCAGGTTGGGGCTGCAGGTGATGGAGACCCAGGTAGCACCGACTGCACCGATGACCATGGTACCGACCATCACGATGGAATCGCGAAGAGCCTTTGCCTTGGGGCCGACCAGTGCCTCGACCGCCTTGCCGCCGAGCTCATAGCCCTGGTTGTAGGCAAAGCGCATGCCGAGGTACATGAGCAGGTTCCACACGACGATATAGAAGATAGCGCCGAGCGGGGAGCCGCCGGTCGAGAGACCGAGGGCGATACCGAGCAGGATCGGGATCAGGGTACCGACGATCAGCGAGTCGCCAAGGCCGGCGAGCGGGCCCATGAGGCCGGCGCGGATGCCGTTGATGGCGTCGTCGTCGATGGCCTCGCCGTTTGCGCGAGCCTCCTCGAGGCCGGCGGTGACGCCGACAATCATGGTGCCGATCTGCGGCTCGGTGTTGAAGAACGCGGAGTAGGTCTGGAGGGCCTGCTTCTGCTCCTCGGGCGTGTCGTAGAGCTCCTCGACGATCGGAAGCATGGCGCACAGGTAACCGAAGGTCTGCATGTGCTCCTGCGAGAAGCAAGTCAGGTTGCCATAGGACCAGTTGCGGAACGACTTGGCAAGCGTTTTCTTAGAGAGTTTCTTCTTCTCTGCCATTAGATGTCCTCCTCTTCCTCATCATCGGAGCCCGAGGCGATAGCTGCCTTGGGAGCGTTTGCGAGGTCGATCTTGAGCGAAGCGATCTCATAGTTGATCAGGGCGAAGAAGCAGCCGATGCCGGCAGCGGCAATCAGGTTGCATCCCATGACAGCGGACAGGGTGAAGCCGAAGAAGAACGTGAGGAAGTCCGTCGGCTTGGAGATGACCTGCTTGAGCAGGATGGCGATACCGACGGTAGGCAGCAGCGAGCCGACGGTGAACAGCGTCTTCATCGCGATGCCGTCCATGGGCATGTAGGTCTTCATGAGGTCGACCATTGCGGTGCCGCCCATGGTGATGATGAACGTCGGGAGGAACGAGCAGACGATGTGACCAATCCAAGGCAGAACGTTGTTGACCAGGTAGAGCTTGTGGAGATCGCCCTTCTCGAGCCACTTCCAGCCCATGCCCTGCCACACCAGGTTGATGGTGGCGGTGCCATAGAAGAGCACAGTGCCGAGCGTGCCGACGGCGGCACCGAGGGATGCGGCCATGCCGGCAGCCTCGGCGGAAGCGGGATCGATGCCCGAGTTCTTGATGGCGAGAATCGCCAGCGGGATGCCGATATAGGACACGGCGCGGACGTCGGCGGAGACGGTTCCGCCGGGGGTCACGAGAGCGATGTAGACAACCTGGATGGCAGCGCCGACGAGGATGCCCGTCTGCATATCGCCCATGATGATGCCGACGATGAGGCCGGCGACCAGAGGACGACCCAGAGTGTAGTTGCCGATCGTCGTGCCGCCCATGCCAGGCAGTGATGCCAGGCAGGCGAACAGGCCGAACAGCGCGGCTTGGAATGCATTGATTGCCATGCTTTCCCCTTTCTTTATTCCTCAGCCCCTTTCCCCAGGGCTGTAGGTACCAAAATGCAGCTGGCGCCTAACTAGAAGCCAAACTGACCGCGGAACTTGGGCCACTCACCAATGGATTTCTCCTTGATAAGGGCGAACTCGACCGTGTAGCCGGCGTTGGTGAGATCCTCGAGCGCCTGGGCCTCTTCCTGCGTGATCGACTGGTTGTTGCCGAGTTTGGTGGCGCCGGGACGGTCGTTGCAGGGGCCGACGATGATATGGCGCATACCCGGATCGAACCCGAAGTCGACGAGAAGCTCCTTCATGTCCTGCGGGTTCTTGGTAATCAGGAAGTACTTGGTCGGAGACTTGATAACCTTCTCGGAGACCTCCTTGAAGTGCTCCTTGGTCCACACGAACGTCTTCTTGCCCGAGGCACTCTTGTAGGCCTCCTTGAGCACGGGATTGGACGCCGCGGCGTCGTTGACGGCGATAAGACCGTCGCAGGGATACTCGAGGGCCCAACGGGTAACGGTCTGTCCATGGATCATACGGTCGTCAATGCGGATGAACGAAATCATGCGTTCTCCCTTTCCTTATCACCGGGGGTCTTTCCTCTTAACCCCCGCTCCATCACAAAAATTGGGGCGGATGCGCTGCCTAGATGTCGTCGTCCTCGTCGTCGGCGTCATCGGTCGGGACCACGAGCTCGGACATACCGTTCTTGCCCTCCTGCAGCATCATCTGCTTGAGGGAATCCAGGTCCATGGTGGCAAGCCCCATCATGGCGGTCATAGCCATGGGCAGATTCATACCGCCGAAGGCAATGGTGTGGGCGAGCAGGCCCTTCTCGGCCAGCGTGTTCATAGCATTGGTGAGCGGCGATCCGCCCAGGATGTCACCGAGCAGGACAACCTCGTCATCGGCGGTAACAGGAGCGAGCATCGCCTTGACGTTCTCGACATACTCGTCAGCGCCCATGCCGTCCACGAGACTCGTCGACAAGATGTTCGGGGCGTCATTGCCGAGCATCTTGAGGACACTGTGCAGTCCGGGAGCGAGCGTTCCGTGACTGACCATTACCAGATACCGCATGCGGTCTCCTCTCGACCTGCCGTGTATCGCACGGCTTTGCTTTTTGCCGAGATTATTGTTGCGCTGGGGCATGTTCGGTACAAGAAAATAGTTGCGAACGGCAACTATTCATCGGTTAACGGTAGCAACTATTTTTGTGCCTAAATTATTTTTTCTTCCAATTATTTTTAAAATAGCAGGTAGATTGCCTGGTAAATGTTTTATGTTCCTTATGTACCATACATATCAACAAGAATCGGGCCTGATATCACCGGTTTGTCCCGCAGTGTCAGACCATGTCACGTATGCTCACGACATGGAGGTACCCCATGGACATGATCTCGTTTCTCGCCTCCGAACCCT
This sequence comes from Collinsella sp. AM17-1, assembly GCF_003470665.1. Lineage (GTDB taxonomy): Bacteria > Actinomycetota > Coriobacteriia > Coriobacteriales > Coriobacteriaceae > Collinsella. The sequence continues at coordinate 72,329 of NZ_QRJZ01000005.1, read as the reverse complement.
TCGATCGCAGCGGTGATACGCCGCTCTATGTCCAACTTAAACATCGAATCGCTCTGCTTATCGCCAGCCAGGCGTTCGACACCAAGACGCCGCTGCCACGCGAGCTCGAAATCTGTGAGCGGCTGGAGTTATCGCGCGCGACCGTGCGCCGTTGTTTCCAAGATCTCGTCATCGAGGGGCGCGTGGTGCGCAAACGCGGGCAGGGCACGTTCATCAAGCCCCAAACCTCAGCACCCGGCATCGACCTGGCCCTGAATTTCAGCGCGCGGATGCGCGAAGCGGGACGGGTTCCGAGCTCGCAGATTCTCGCCTTTTCAAGCATACCGGCCGTCCGCGGCATCGCCTCCGGGCTCAAAGTGCCCGAAGGGACACCCGTCTGGGAGATTCGCCGCCTGCGTCTCGCCAACGACAAACCCATGGAGCTCAACTACGTCTATATCCCCGTGTCACTTTGCCCCGAGCTCACGCGCAAAGACGTGGATGGCTCGCTCTACGCCTATATCGCGGAAAAGACCGGCATCCTGCCCGCAAGCGTCGATGCCGTCTACGAGACGGTCAACCTCGACAAGCATGAGGCGCGCCTTTTGGGACAGAACACCGGCAAGGCGGCGATGCGCATCGTGCGTTCGACCTACGACAAGACGGGAACCCCGTTCGAGGTAGGCGTGCTCATCAGCTGCGATGGTCAGGCAAAGCTGCACGTGCACATCGCCGCCGACAAAACAACCTTCACCGCCACAGCCCAATAAATCCAAAACGTGGGCGCTGTCGTTCAAACGAACGACGGCGCCCACACTCACCTTCTTTTTCAGCCCTAGTCATCGCGCAAAGCCCCTTCGGCAGCACACGGTGCAGCCAAGTCACCGCAGGCCGGGGCGGGAGGGGCCGAGTTTCCTCCTGAGCGACTCTGCTTGCAGCCGGAGCGAAAGGGGGAAATCTCGGCCCCTCCCGCCCCGGCCGGACAGGTCACACTACACCGTGTGCTGCGGCAGGTCCTGCAGGGCGATGACGTCCATGCCCATGTCGTTGGCGCTGCCGTGACCCTGCTGGTCCTCGCGCACGGCCTCGATGGCGCTCACGTATGTGTTGGCTGCAGACATCGCCGTCACGCAGGTCACGCCGCGGCGCACGGCCTCGGTACGCAGCAGGTAGCCGTCGCCACGCGAGCCCGGGCCGTACGGTGTGTTGATGATCACCGCGATCTTGCCATCGGCGATGAGGTCGCCGATGTTGGGACGCTCGCCGTCGTGCGGGCCGCTGATCTTTTCCACGACCTCACACGTCACGTTGCCTCCGCGCAGCACGCGCGCCGTACCCTCGGTAGAGCAGATGTCAAAGCCCAGGTAGCGCAGGATGCGGGCGACCGAAAGGATGTGGCGCTTGTCGCGGTCGCACACGCTGATGAACACCTTGCCGCAACTCGGGTCGGGCAACTTGTAGTCAATCGCCAGCTGCGTCTTGGCGTATGCCTCGGGATAGCTCTTGGCGATACCCATGACCTCGCCCGTCGACTTCATCTCGGGCCCCAGGATAACGTCGGCTCCCGGGAAACGGCCCCAGGGCATGACAGCTTCCTTCATGCAGAACCAGTCCAGCTGACGCTCATCACTCGGCAGGCCCAGGCTCGCGATGGAATCGCCCGCCATGATACGCGCCGCGCACTTGGCCAGCGGCACGCCGGTGGCCTTGGAGATGAACGGCACGGTACGGCTGGCGCGCGGGTTGGCCTCGATCACGTAGACGGTCTCGCCCTTGATGGCATACTGCACGTTGACCAGGCCGCGGACCCCCAGCGCCATCGCGATGCGGCGCGTGGTCTCGCGGAGCTTCGCCTGCAGGCTCTCGCTAAAGCTGAACGGCGGAATGCAGGTCGCGGAGTCACCGGAGTGAATACCGGCCTCCTCGATATGCTCCAGGATGCCGCCGATGTAGACCTCCTCGCCGTCGCACAGGGCGTCGACATCGGACTCGATCGCACCCTCCAGGAAGCGATCGAGATACACCGGGTAGTCAGGGCTAATGCGCGCAGCCTCGGCCATGTAATCGCGCAGATGCTCGGCATCGTAGGCGATCATCATGCCGCGACCGCCCAGCACATAGCTCGGACGCACCAGCAGCGGGTAGCCAATGTGCGCGGCAACGACCTCGGCCTCCTCAAACGAGGTGGCCTGACCCGCCGGCGGATACATAATGCCCAGTTTGTCGAGCAGGGCGGCAAAACGCTCGCGGTCCTCGGCAAAATCGATGGCGTCGGGCTTGGTACCCATGATGTTCACGCCGCTCTCCTCGAGCATACGCGCCAGCTTAAGCGGGGTCTGGCCGCCGAGCGTCACCACGACGCCGTCGGGGCGCTCGACATCGATAACGTCCATGACGTCCTCGTAGGTGAGCGGCTCAAAGTACAGGCGGTCTGACGTGTCGTAGTCGGTCGAGACGGTCTCTGGGTTGCAGTTGACCATGATGGTCTCGAAGCCGCGGGCCGCCAGCGCGTAGCTCGCGTGCACGCAGCAGTAATCGAACTCGATACCCTGGCCGATACGGTTGGGACCGGCACCCAGAATCATCGCCTTGGGCTTGCTTGCCGGCGTGGTCTCGTCGGGGGCAACGCACTTCTTGGCGACCGGGCTTGTGCGGTAAATGTTCTCGTAGGTCTTATAGTGGTATTCCGTGGCACTCGAGAACTCGGCGGCGCAGGTGTCGACCGTCTTCATGCTGGGAACCACGCCCAAGCCCTTGCGGTAGGCGCGAACAAAACGCTCATCCGAGCCGGTCAGCGCGGCAATCTCGGCATCGCTCGTGCCATACTGCTTGAGCAGGCGCATCGCGTCGGCGTCAATGTCCTCCACGCGCAGGCCGCGGATGCTCTCCTGGACCTGCACCATATCGTTGATGCGGTTGAGATACCACGGATCGATACCGCAAATGGTGTGGATGCGCGCAACATCCCAGCCACGGCGCAGGGCCTCGACCACAAAGAAGATGCGGTGCTCAGTCGGGGTGCCCACGGCCTGGGCGAGTTCATCGTCGCTCAGCTTATCGGCGCCCTCCTTGCCACCGGCGCAAATACCCTGGTGCCCGTCCTCCAGCGAGCGCATGGCCTTGCCAAAGGCTTCCTCAAAGGTGCGGCCGATCGCCATGATCTCGCCCACGGCCTTCATGCGCGTGGTGAGCGTGGGGTCGGTGCCCTTGAACTTCTCGAAGGCAAAGCGTGGCACCTTGACCACACAGTAGTCGATCGTGGGCTCAAAGCAGGCGGGCGTGGCCTTGGTGATGTCGTTGACGATCTCGTCGAGCGTATAGCCCACGGCCAGGCGAGCGGCGGCCTTGGCGATGGGGAAGCCCGTGGCCTTGGAGGCCAGCGCGGACGAACGACTCACGCGCGGGTTCATCTCGATGACGATCAGGCGGCCGGTCTGGGGGTTCACGGCAAACTGCACGTTAGAGCCACCGGTCTCGACGCCGATCTTCTCCAAGATAGCGAGCGAGGCGACACGCATGCGCTGATACTCAAGGTCGGAGAGGGTCTGCGCCGGCGCCACGGTGATGGAGTCACCGGTATGCACGCCCATGGGGTCGAGGTTCTCGATGGAGCACACGATGATGCCGTTGCCGGCGTGGTCACGCATAACCTCCATCTCGTACTCTTTCCAACCCTCGATGGATTCCTCGACCAGCACCTCATGGGCGGGCGAGAGTTCAAGGCCCTGGCTCACGATGGAGACGAGTTCCTCGTGAGTATGCGCGATGCCACCACCGGCGCCGCCCAAGGTAAAGCTCGGACGCAGCACACAGGGATAGCCCACACGCTCGGCGATGGCCTCGGCGTCAGCCACGCTGTAGGCATAGCCCGAGCGCGCGACCTCCAGGCCGATCTCGGCCATGGCCTCGTTAAAGAGCTTGCGGTCCTCGCCGCGCTCGATGGCGGCAAGGTCACAGCCGATCATCTCGACGCCGTACTTGTCGAGTGTGCCGTCCTTTGCCAGCTCGACGGCGGCATTCAGACCGGTCTGGCCGCCCAGCGTGGGCAGCAGCGCGTCCGGGCGTTCCTTCTTGATCACACGCTCGATAAATTCGGCGGTGATGGGCTCGACATAGGTGCGGTCGGCAAGACCCGGGTCGGTCATGATGGTCGCCGGGTTGGAGTTGACCAGGATGACCTCAAAGCCATCCTCCTTGAGCACCTTGCAGGCCTGGGCGCCGGAGTAATCGAACTCGCAGGCCTGGCCAATGACGATGGGGCCCGAGCCAATGACGAGGATACGCTTGATGTCGGTACGTTTAGGCATGTTAGTTCTCCTCGGTCTCGATCGCGGCGTTCTCGGACTCGGCGAAATTCCAGCCGGCGAGGCGGTCCTTCGCGGTGTCGATGTCCAGGTAGTTCTCCTCGCCGTCCATGAGTCGCGTAAAGGCGGTAAAGAGATAGTGGGCATCGGTGGGGCCGGGCGAGGCCTCGGGGTGGTACTGCACCGAGAAGCACGGTGCGTCGAGCAGCTGGATGCCCTCAGCGGTGCCGTCGTTGAGGTTCACGTGCGTCAGGCGAATACGGCCGAAGCGCTCGTTCATCACGACCGGCGCGATGCCGCGACGCACCCAGGCGCGCAGGTCGCCATCGGCCACATGCTCGGTCTCGCCGCCGGAAAGTTCCGGGATCAGTTTGCCCAGACTGGGGAACAGCAGGCCAAAGCCGTGGTTTTGCGCGGTAATCTCCACGCGACGGCTCACCAGGTTCATAACCGGCTGGTTACCGCCACGGTGACCGAATTTAAGCTTTTCCATTTGGGCGCCGCACGCCAAGCTAATCATCTGGTGACCAAGGCAAATGCCAAAGACCGGCACCTTGCCGATCAGCTGCTGCACCTGCTCGTAGGTCTCCACCACGGCATCGGGGTCGCCGGGTCCGTTGGATAAAAAGACGCCGTCGGGATTCATGTCGAGCACCTCACTCGCGGGCGTATCCCACGGCACGACAGTAAGGTCGCAGCCGGCGCGGACGAGGCCCTCCAGAATGCCGCGCTTCACGCCGCAGTCGTAGGCGACCACGTTGTGGCGGGCAGGAGCGGCAGGGGCAAGCGCAAAGTCATGCGTAGCGGGCAGGTCGGCAGCTGCAAACTCGTGAGGCGCGGGGCAACTCACGGTCTTGACCAGATTCTCGCCCACCAGCGTCGGCGCTGCGGCCAGACGCTCGGCAAGCTCGTCGATGTCGAAGATCTCGGTCGAGATAATGCCCATCTTTGAGCCGTTGTCGCGCAGGTGGCGCACAAGAGCGCGGGTGTCGACGCCCTCGATAGCGACGATGCCGTGAGCACGCAGGTACTCCGGCACGCTGACGGCCGAGCGCCAGTTAGAAGGCGTGGCGCACATGTCGCGCACGATCATGCCGCGCATGGCGGGAGCGCTCGCAGGGCGAGCGGCATCGCCGGGGAAGGCTGACTGGACGTCGGTCTCGTCGATGCCGTAGTTGCCGATCTGCGGATAGGTCATGGTTACGATTTGGCCGGCATAGCTCGGATCGGTCATGACCTCAAAATAGCCCTCGAGCGAGGTGTTGAAGCAGACTTCGCCGGTCGCGGTGCCCTCGGCGCCGCATGAACGTCCATAAAAAATGGTCCCATCCTCAAGGTACAGGATGCAGGGACCGCAGATGCCCTTACTGGTTTTTGCCAGCATACGCTGGCAAAGTTCGCTGGGCGCGATGGTGCGGGCAGCAGTGCCCGCGGTATGGTTGTTCGCCATAATTCTCCTTCCCGGTCTCACGGGACCGGCTTAAAGGTTGGTAGTTAGGCCTCGCGGTATTGTAACCGCAAGTATGCTCCATGGCGTTAATTTCATCGAAATGTTTACGAAATGATAATTATGACTTCCTATGCATAAATGATTTTTCTGGGACGGGGATTTAAAAATCATCCCGCGTGGGCTTGTAACTCACGCGGGATGATGGCGTCTTATTTGTCCCGCTCCAGCAGATCGGACGGTGTGCGATCGGGCTTGCCGCCGCGGAAAATCTCGCGGCCATGCAGACGATGCTCCAGGTCACGTTCGGCCTTTTCCTCGTCAATCTTGGTCTGGCTCACCACCGGGTCCTCAATCAACGACGACACCGAGTTCACCTGCTTCTGAATGCGCTCGGCGATGGTGTCATCCATACTCACGATGCGCATCTTCCAGTCGATATTCGTGGCGTTGGATGAGCTCTTGGTCCACACGAACGTCAGGATGGCGCTCTGATGACCCCGCGCGGGAAACATGCCAAAGAAGGAATCGTGCTGAATGTTGCTATCCTCGTCGATATAGGCGTGAACGTTATACACCACGCGATCGATCTTATCGTTGAGCAGCGCGTTGGTCGCAAGCGCAGCGGCCTGAATCTGCCCGTTGGACAGCAGCTCGAGCTCGTTGGCAGACGATGTGTCCAACACCGTCACCTCGACCGTGCCCGTACGCTCATCGGCTTCATCGACGGTAAAGTCGAGCGGGAACTGCGTAAAGCCGTTGCCCCACTCGAGGCCGCCCTTCAGCGCGGTCGAGACGGTATCCACCGAAACGCTCTCGGAGAGGTTCGCGGTGTTCAGGCGTCGCATCACACCGTAGCCAATCTGCATGCCAAGAATCAGCACCAAGATGCCGATAACCACGGCCATGGCAGTCTTCGTAATGGTATGGCTCACCTGCGAACCCGAAGGATCGTCCTCGGACAGCGGGTCGATATGTTTTGCCTGGCTCGTACGGTCCTCGCTGCGCAGCTGCGCTAGCGCCGCTTTGTCACCGCGCTTGGCCGCAGCCTCCTTCTCACGCATGCGCTCGGTTCGCTTTTTGGCAAGCGTGGGATCCAAGACACCGGATGCATCGATTTCGGAGAATAACTCCGTCACTTCTTCCGGAGTCAAAGGGTTCTTGTCAGCCATAAACTTCCTGTCATATCAATCAGTCGAGCTCGTGCGCACGCGCACCTTCGAACTGCATTCGATAGTAACGGGCATAGGTGCCGCCACGGGCGAGAAGCTCCTCGTGCGTGCCACGCTCCACAACGCGACCATGCTCAACGGTCGCAATCTCATCGGCATGCTTAATGGTCGAAAGACGGTGGGCAATGATGATTGTGGTACGGCCGCGTGCCAGCTCCTCGAGTGACTCCTGCACCGCCTCCTCGCTCTCGTTATCCAAAGCACTCGTCGCCTCGTCCAAAATCAGGATCTTGGGGTTCTTGAGAAACACGCGCGCAATGGCAACGCGTTGCTTCTGTCCGCCCGAAAGACGGCTGCCACGCTCGCCCACGACCGTGTCATAACCCTGTGGAAGCGACTCGATAAAGGCATCGATGTTGGCGCGACGGGCGGCCTCGGCGATCTCTCCTGCCGTAGCGCCCGGCTTGCCGTAGGCGATGTTCTCGCCAATCGTGCCGTCAAACAGATAGACATCCTGCTGCACCAGGCCGATGGCGCGACGCAGGCTCTGCTGCGTCACATCGCGCACGTCCTGGCCGTCGATGCTAATGGATCCGGCAGCCACGTCATAAAAGCGCGGCAGCAGCGAACAGGTCGTGGACTTGCCGCCGCCCGAAGGGCCAACCAAAGCGATGGTCTGCCCGGGCTTGATGGACAGATTCATATGGTCGATAACGGGACGCTCTTCGGCATCGCCCTCGCCCAGCTCAACGTCCTCGTAGTTAAAGCACACGTCGTGATACTCCACGGCGCCGGCAGTCACCTGCAGATCCGTAGCGCCCGGCTTGTCCTGGATATCCGGCGCGGTCGAGAGCACCTCGTCCATGCGCTTAAAGCCGGCGATGGCCTTCTGATACGTTTCGGCCGAATTGACGAGTGTCTCGAGCGGCGTGCAGAACAGCGAAATATAGAGTGCAAAGGTCGCCATATCGACCGCCTGCAGCTGTCCCTGGGCGACCAGCCAGCCGCCCAGCAGCACCACGATCACATAGAGCACACCCGAGAGCAGGCCATACGTCGCGGTATAGACGCCCATGGCGTGATACATGTTCTCCTTGGACGAAAGATAGCGATTGTTGGAGGCGCGGAACTTGAAGCGTTCGGTCTCCTCATTGGCAAAACTCTTGACCACGCGCATGCCCGCCAGCGAATCCTGCAGCTGCGCATTGATGCCGCTGATCTTTTTGCGGTTGTCGCTAAAGACCTCGTGCATGCGCATGTTCTGCCAAAACATGATGACCGCAAACGCCGCCGTCACCACGGCCATGGCGAGCGCCAGCACCGGGGCGATGGTAAAGAGGATCACAAACGAGCCGATAATCTCGATGCCGCAGATGATGATCCACTCGGGCACGTGGTGCGCCGCCTCGCAGATATCGAACAGGTCGTTGACCACGCGGCTCATCATGTCGCCCGAGCTGTTGCGGTCAAAGTACGCAAAGCTAAAGCGCTCATACTGGTCAAACAGGTCCTCGCGCATCTTGGACTCCATACGCGCGCCCATCACGTGACCCCAATAGCTCACAAAATAGCGGCAGGCGCAGCGGGCGGCATACATCAGCACCAAGCCCACCGCAATCATGCCGAGCGCCTGCATAATGACAGCCTGACCCTGAGTAAAGAGCCCACCGGTCAAATTGCGCAGGATAATGGGGAACGCCAGGTCAATGGCGGCAAGCACCAGAGCACAAACAGTATCAGCAACAAAAAGCCCCATCTGGGGCTTGTAGTACGAAAGAAACCTCTTCAGCATAATCACCTTACGCGGTTTTACCAAACCGCGTTTCGTCTCGACGCTGCAAGCGCCCCATTTGGACAATCTGGCCTTCAATCGTCGGTCGCGTATATCCATACGCTTCCCTCCTCTTTTAGGCCACCTTGTCTCAAATGGAGCACTTTCGCTGACTTACACAAACCTGCGGGATCATTCCCGCTCGTTAAAGCTCCGCGCCCCCAAGGCGATGCGCGATGCTATCGCAGGCCAAGGCGCCCACGACGGTCTTGGCGTCTTCGATCTTGCCGTCGAGCACGGCGTCGATCAGCTCGTGCAGCGGCACCAGGTCAACGTTGACAAACTCGTCATCATCGGGGTTGGGCGCATCAAACTCGAGCTTGGTAGCCAAGTAGATGTGGATGATCTCATCGCAAAAACCGCAGGACGTGACAATCGACGTCAAAAAGCGAATACGACCAGCCCTAAAGCCCGTCTCCTCATGCAGTTCGCGCTTGGCGCAATCGAGCGGGTCCTCGCCCGGGTCGAGCTTGCCGGCGGGAATCTCGACCGTCACGCGGTCGATGGCGGTGCGGTACTGACGCACCAGTACGATCTTGCCGCTCTCGGTCAGTGCCACAACGGCCGCCGCACCCGGATGGCGAACGATATCGCGGGCGCTGCGGTGACCGTTGGGCAGCTCAACCTCAAGACGGTGGACGTCGAGGATCTTGCCCTTCCAGGCGCACTCCTCCGAAAGAATCTTCTCGTGCAGCTCGGCATCGTGCGGGTCGTCGTCGCCCAGCACCAGCGCCGGCTCGTCAGCGACCTCGCCACCAGGCTCGCCCTCGGCGTGCCCATACATGCGGCTGTCCTCCTCGACGATCTGCGCGTCCACGAGTTCTTCGTTCTTCTCGTCCATCCGTCTCATTCCTCTCGGATTTTAGGCATCCCAGGCGTCGCGGCCGCGCAGCGCACGCAGGCCAATGTCGTGACGCAGGGTCTTGCCCTCAAAATCAATCTTCTCGCAAGCCTCGTAGGCAAGGTTGCGAGCGTTCTCAAACGTATCGCCCAGCGCGGTCACGGCAAGCACGCGGCCGCCGTTGGTCACAAGCTGGCCATCCACCACGGCGGTGCCGGCATGGTACACGGTCACGTTCTCCATGGCCTCGGCGTCGGCGATACCGGTGATGACCTTGCCTTTCTCGTAGCTGCCGGGGTAGCCCGCACTCGTCAGTACAACGGCCACGGCCCACTCGTCGCGCCAGTCGAGTTCAATCTGATCGAGTTCGCAGTTGGCGCAGGCGAGCATGACCTCAACCAGGTCGTTCTTAAGGCGCGGCAGCACGACCTGAGTCTCGGGATCGCCAAAGCGGGCATTGAACTCCAGTACCTTGGGACCGGCAGGCGTGAGCATAAAGCCGCCGTACAGGCAGCCGCGGTAGTCGATGCCCTCGGCAGCGAGCTCGGCCACGGTCTGCTCCATGACCTTCACCATGGTGGCGTGTTCCTCGTCGGTCACGATGGGCACCGGGCTGTAGACGCCCATGCCGCCGGTGTTGGGGCCCTTGTCGCCCTCGAGCGCGCGCTTGTGGTCCTGCGAGGTGGCCATGGGGCGCACGGTCTTGCCGTCGGTAAAGGCCAGCAGCGAGCACTCGGGGCCGGTCAGCATCTCCTCGATAACCACGGTGCTGCCGGCATCGCCAAAGGTGCCGCCAAAACACTCACGCACGGCCTCCTCGGCCTGCGCAAGCTCGGTTGCCACGATAACGCCCTTGCCCGCGGCAAGGCCGTCGGCCTTGACGACCAGCGGAGCGCCCTGCTCACGCACATAGGCAAGAGCCGAAGCCTCGTCGGTAAACGAGCCGTAGGCGGCCGTCGGAATGCCGGCCCGCTCCATGAGCTGCTTGGAGAACAGCTTGGAGCCCTCCATCTGGGCGCCCTCGGCACCCGGGCCAAAGCAGGGAATACCCGCCGCGCGCACGGCGTCGGCCACGCCCGCCACGAGCGGAGCCTCGGGGCCAATTACCACGAGTCCGCATCCATGGCTCTGCGCAAACGCCGCCACGGCCGCAGGATCGCAGTCGTCGAGAACAACGTTCTCGCCACAGCTCGCGGTGCCGCCGTTACCCGGCGCAATGTAGAGCTTGCCGGCGCGCGGTGATGCTGCGAGCTTAGCTGCCAAAGCATGCTCACGGCCGCCGCTGCCCAACAACAGGATGTCGATGGTTTGAGTGTCCGCCTTCAAGGGTGCCTCCTCTATGGATTAACGGCCCGCTCCACGCGAGCCCTTTGCAAGCAAATATACCCCTCGGCCGCCCGTCCGGGCTGCAAAGGGGTATATCGCAATAACCAAATAGTCCCGATTACTTCCAGAATCGGTTGATGATCTGCTCGCGACCAGCGCCAACGCCAATAAACGTCACGCGGGTGTGTGCCAGATCCTCGATAAACGCCACATAGTCCTGAGCCTCCTGCGGCAGCTCGTCAAAGCTACGGCAACCGGTGATGTCGCACTTCCAGCCGGGGAGCTCCTCGTAGATGGGCTTGGCATGCTCAAAGCGCACCTGATGCTCGGGCACGCTGGTGTAGCGCTCGCCATCGACGTCGTAGGCCACGCACACCTTGATGGTGTCGAAGGCCGAAAGCACGTCGAGCTTGGTCACGGCAATGTCGGTGAGGCCGTTGACGCGCGAGGCATAGTTGGCGATGGGGCCGTCAAACCAGCCGCAAAGACGACGGCGACCGGTGGTCACGCCGTACTCATAGCCCTCCTCGGTCAGCGTGTGGCCGGCCTCGGACTCATAGGAAAGCTCGGTGGGCATGGGGCCCGAACCGACGCGGGTGATATAGGCCTTCATGACGCCCAGCACGCGGTCGACGTTCTTCATGCCCACGCCGGAGCCGGTGATGGCGCCGCCGGCGGTGCAGTTGGAAGACGTCACGTACGGATAGGTGCCGTGGTCGATGTCGAGTAGCGTGGCCTGGGCGCCCTCAAACAGCAGGTTCTTGCCCTCATCGATCATGTTGTTGAGCAGCAGGCTCGTCTCGGTGATGTAGGGACGCAGGCGCTCGGCCATCGGCAGGTACTCGTCGCAAATCTGGTCCACGGTGTAGGTGGGCAGGTTGTAGATGAGCTCGAGCTCGGGGTTCACGCGGGCGAGAGCGGTCTCCAGCTTGTCGCGGAACAGCGTCTCGTCCAGCATGTCCTGCATGCGCAGACCAATGCGGGCCATCTTGTCCTGATAGCACGGACCGATACCGCGCTTGGTGGTACCGATGTTCTTCTTGCCGAGCTTCTGCTCAAAGGCGCCATCCAGATCGATGTGGTACGGCATGATGACATGCGCGTTGCCGCTAATCTTGAGGTTCTTGGTGGTGATGCCGTCGGCCTCGAACATGTCGATCTCCTCAAGGACAACCTTGGGGTTGACGACGCAGCCGTTACCGATCACCGACACGTGGTCGGAATACATGATGCCGGAAGGCACCTGGTGCAGGCCGTACTTCTTGCCGTTGACGACGATGGTGTGGCCGGCGTTGTTGCCGCCCGAGTAGCGCACGACGGCATCGAAGTCGCCGGCGACCAGGTCGCAAATCTTACCCTTGCCCTCATCGCCCCACTGGGCACCGACCAAAACGGTTGACGGCATGTTTACTCCTTACATTCATGGACTGTCTACGCGCCACGCCGGCACGCAGAAGCACAAAACATTCCCAGTATACCCGTGCAACGGGCGCCTGTCCTACTCCTCGGCATGTGCCCCATCAAGCTCATAGAACTTGGTGGATGCCGGCAGGAACATCAGGTCGACGTCGCCGATCGGGCCCGAACGGTTCTTGGCCACGACGATACGCGTAACGCCCTCGTCGGGTCGATCGTCGCGCGAGGCTTCGGCCTCGTCGGCGGAGCGATCCAAGAACATAACGATATCGGCGTCTTGCTCGATGGAGCCCGATTCACGAAGGTCGGAAAGCTGCGGACGCTTGCCGGTACGGGATTCGACCTGACGCGAGAGCTGCGACAGCGCGATGAGCGGGATCTTGAGCTCCTTGGCCATGATCTTCAGACCACGCGACATCTCGGAGACCTCGACGGTACGGCTCTCGGAGCGACGTCCAGGCGGAGGACTCACCAGCTGCAGGTAGTCCAGGATGATGATGGCCTTCTCCTTGTTGTGGAGCATGCGGCGGCTCTTGGCGCGGATCTCGGTCACCGTGGTGCCGGGCGTATCGTCAATCAGAATATCGAGCTTGGACAAGGTCTGCGTGGCCTCGTTGATATTGGCCCACTGCTCGGGGCTAATGCGACCCGTACGGAAGTCGCTGATCGAGATCATGGCGTAGGCGCAAATCAGGCGCTGGGCAATTTCCTTGCCCGACATCTCCAGAGAGAAGAAGCCGACGGTATAACCGGCAGCGGCAGCGTTGAGCGCCAGATTCAGGGCGAACGACGTCTTACCCACAGCAGGGCGGGCGCCGATGATGATGAGCTGGCCCTCGCGAAAACCCATGAGCATGCGGTCGAGCGACGGGAAGCCCGTGGGCACGCCCGCAGCCTGGCCGCCTGCCTGGCACACTTCCTCGGCCTCGTTATAGGCCTCGACCATAAACTCGGTCAGCGTCTTGTAGCTCGACTTGACCTCGCGCGCCGTGACCTTGAGCAACTTGCTCTCGGCCAGCTCCACGACCTCTTTGGTATCGGTGGGAGCGTTATAGGCCAGCGCGTTGATCTCGTTGGTGGCGCCGATCAGCTCACGCAGCATCGAATCGCGGCGAACGATAGCGGCATGGTGCTGCCAGTTGACGAGCGACAGGGTCTGACCCATCAACTCCAAAATGTAGGCCTCGCCGCCCACGGCATCAAGCTTGTTGATGCTTCGCAGGTAATCGATCAGCGAGATGGAGTCGATGGGAATGCGGCTGTTGTACATATCGACCATCGCGGTATAGATGGTCTTATGAATGGGCCGGTAGAAGTCATCGGGCTGCAGCTCGACCTGGGCCTCTTCGACCACCTCGGGCGATAGCAGCATAGCGGCCAGTACATTGGCCTCTGCATCTTGGTTTTGGGGAAGACCCAACTTGGAGCCGCGGTCCTCAACCGTCAGCCCGGTCTCCCTATCGTCATATGCCATGAGCATCCTCATTCATATCGCTTGCGAGCATCCATAGTATCAGCCACGGTCCCAAAACGCGCCGCGCGCCGCCAATCATCACCGAACCAAACGGATGAACGGTCCTGTATATAGGACTTCGACGCAACGTTCACCATGAAACTCACTCAGCGCAAAAAACAAAAGGGCGCCCTGGTTTCCCAGAGCGCCCTTCTTAGAACAAGATTGTTGCGTTGCAGCAAATGCTACTCGGCAGCAGCCTCAGTCTCGACCTCGGCGGTCTCGGCCTCGGCGACCTCAGCGGCCTCCTCGACCTCAGCCTCGGCAGCGAGCTCCTCGGCGGTAACGCCGACGAGAACGACAACCTCGGCCTTGATCTCGCGGTACAGCGAGATGGCAACGGTGTGGGCACCGGCAACCTTGATGGGCTTACCGAGCTCGACGCGCTTGCGGTCGATGTCCATACCGAGCTGAGCCTTGATGGCGTCAGCGATCATAGCGGCGGTAACGGAGCCAAAGAGGATGCCCTCGTCGCCGACCTTGACGTCAACGGTGACCGTCTTGCCCTCAAAGGCAGCCTTGGTCTCGTTGGCGGTAGCCAGACGGACGGCCTCGCGCTTGGCGATGTTGTTGCGACGCTCGTCAAGCTGCTTGAGGTTGCCCTTGGTGGCGGCAACAGCGAGCTTCTTGGGGAACAGGAAGTTCTCAGCGTAACCCTGAGCGACCTCTACGACGTCACCCTCGCCGCCCTTGCCCTTGATCTCATCGAGAAGAATAACCTTCATGATGCGTCTCCCTTCTTAGCCGCGATCGCGGTTGCCACGAGAGGAAACCACGGGGACGGTGTACGGCAGGAGAGCCATCTCGCGGGCGCGCTTGATGGCGTTGGCGATGTCATGCTGATGCTGCGTGCAAGCGCCAGTGACGCGACGGGGCTTGATCTTGCCACGGTCGGTCATGTACTTACGGAGAAGCTGAGTGTCCTTATAGTCGATGAACTCAGTGTTCTCCTTGCAGAACTGGCAGTACTTACGACGCGGCTGACGTGCAGAAAAATCATTAGCCATGTCAAAATACCTTTCATTTGGCAACTTCGGCGAACCGAAGCCGCCTCTCACTCAAAAATAGGTGAACAACCCTTAGAACGGGATGTCCTCATCGTAGACGTCGACCGCGGGCGGCGTAGCCACCGGTGCGGCAGGACGTGCTGCGGGCGCGGGAGCTGCGGGGGCGTAACCGCCCTGATCGTAGCCACCCTGGCCACCACGGGAGCTCATAAACTCGATCTCATCGACGATGACCTCAAGCTTGCTCCGGCGCTGGCCGTCGCGCTCCCAAGAGCTGTAGCGCAGCTTGCCCTCGATCGCGACCTTGTTTCCCTTTGCCAGGAAACGGCTCACGGCCTCGGCGCGGGTGCCGAACATGGTGCAGTCGACAAAGTTGGGATAGTCCTCCCACTCGCCAGTCTGCGCGTTGCGGCGACGATCGTTCACGGCGACGCCAAAGGACAGAACCTGGGTTCCGCCGGCGGTGGCGCGCAGCTCGGGATCGCGGGTGAGGTTACCGGTGATGTTCACTCGATTGATGCTCATAACTCACTACTTCCTCTTGGGGCACAAGCCCAGTCCAAAACGACAGTCTTACTCCTGGTCGTCGCGACGGACGATCATGTGGCGGACCACAGCGTCGGTGATGCGCAGGACGCGATCAAGCTCGGCGATCTGGGTAGGATCTGCGTGGAAGTTGATGAGGGTGTAGTCACCATCGGTGAGGTCGTTGATCTCGTAGGCGAGCTTGCGCTTGCCCCACTCGTCAACGGAGTCGACCTTGCCAGCGCCCTCGGCGATCGTGGTATCGATACGCTTCATAACAGCGAGACGAGTCTCGGGGTCGAGCGACGGGTCAACAAAGAACAGCAGTTCATAAGCCTTCATATTGTCACCTCCTCTGGGCAAATGTGGCTTCAGGTCGTGAAGGTGCGCCTGAAGCAGGAAAAGACTTGGTAATAATATCTTTCAACCTCCCAGGCCGCAAGAATATGCAGCTACAACCTCATGACCTCCACATATGCCCATATTCGCACGACGTTTCATGCGCATTCCAACCAAATGCCGACCAAGAGCTTGACGGATTTGTGGACAAGATACGGTGCCGCGGGGACAAGCTGAGCCAAGCCGCAGGTCAACGGGCACAAGGCTGTGGTCGCAAAATGCATACCAGTGGTCCACAGCACCACCCAAAGATTTTTATATTCATTGCCAAGTCGCTTATGAATACCCCTTTTGAACAATTGAGTTGATCAACCACGCTGGTCGGAAGCCGTTTTTTGGCACCTCAAACCCCACTGCAACGCCAAGCGCGGCCAAGCGTTTTAAAAAATGCCAACTTTTCTGTTTGCACTTTGCGATTCCTCGTGTATACTGACTTTCGCATTTAACGGAGAGTTGTCCGAGTGGCCGAAGGAGCACGATTGGAAATCGTGTAGGCGTCAAAAGCGTCTCCAGGGTTCAAATCCCTGACTCTCCGCCAGTTAATTCCAAAGCAGGCCTTCGAGCCTGCTTTGTTTTTACCCCACGCGGAGGGGTGGCAGAGTGGTTGAATGCGGCGGTCTCGAAAACCGTTTGGCCTGTATAAGGTCACGAGGGTTCGAATCCCTCCTCCTCCGCCATTTTGGTTGAGAAAGCTCCCGGCAACGGGGGCTTTTTTGTTATCGAGATACGTCTCGATCCCGCCTTTCCCTCAAAAACATGTACGTCACCCTCCAAAACCGACATTTTTCGGCATCTTTGAAGGCTGACGTACACGTTTGGATTGAGCTCACGGGAGTGGCACTATTCGGAAGGCGCCTCTTCGTCTCGCATGCCTTTCCAGTTGCGGATTAGCGCCTTG
Organism: Collinsella sp. AM17-1; assembly: GCF_003470665.1. Classification (GTDB taxonomy): domain Bacteria; phylum Actinomycetota; class Coriobacteriia; order Coriobacteriales; family Coriobacteriaceae; genus Collinsella. The sequence continues at coordinate 55,671 of NZ_QRJZ01000005.1, read as the reverse complement.
CGTAGTTCGTTTTGCTCTCGCTGGTAACCGGTGTCGGTACAGCGAGGCATGCCGAGCGCTTCGCGAATGTTGTTCATGGCGCGGTGAAAGGCGAGCTGGCTGCCGAACTGAGCCGAAGTGAGCGTAACGATTCGATATCCCATTTGGGAGAGAACGGCCTCTCGCTCCGCATCTGCTCCCTTGCGCTCGAGCTCATCGTGAAAACCGCCCTTATATTCGATACCGAGCTCCCTGCGCTTATAGGTCACGAGCGCATCGATTTTGAGTGTTCGAGCTTTGGCGCAATGCCAGAGACGTTGAGGGATCTCGAGCGGTTTGTTGAGTTCGATACCTCGAATGCCAACGCCGCCTTCGCTTGTTGGGAGCGAGAGGGCGATTGCCGAAGCGGTCTCCATAGGCGAGGCCGAGTGATCATAGATGTGCCTGAGCGCGAGCCGTGCACGTGTGGCACCGGGTTTGCCGGGGTGCCGATCGAGCAGTTCGGTTATTTCATCCTTGGAGGTGGTGGCTGGTTGCTCGGTATAAGGGTCGGCGGGATTGAGCCTCATGCGATAATCGCCGCAAACTTCATAGCCATATTCGAGATATTCGATCCTATCCATCCACTCGGCAGCGAGCACGAAGGTGAAGGCTTCGTCGGTGATGAAGATTCCGGGCGTCAACTCGTTAATATGCTCGTAGGGAAGATTTTGTCCGAGAATGTGGCAGACGACGCCTTTGGTACGAATTCGCTCAAATTCGAATACAACCGCGATATCGATAGTCTTAAGCATATCGGACGGAATGCCACAGTCGGTAAGGGCCTGTCGTATGCGCGCAGCACGTTGCTGGGTGGAGATGCCTTGTGCGCCTATCTGGTAGTCGTGCCGCGCAAGAGACTGAACCAAATTCTGGGGTGCATGATGGACAAGCCATGCGGTTTTATGCGAAATGAGAACAGGGGTATCCATTGAGGGCCTCTCGCTCTGAGCCGGTATCCAACTCTTATGTCCGTTGAAGTGGGGAAATATACCGGATGTGAGTAAATCAACTCACTCATGCTGCGTGCTCAATCCAAACATGTACGTCAGCCTCCAAAGATGTCGAAAAATGTCGTTTTTGGAGGGTGACGTACATGTTCTGGACCCCTGGCATTCCAGCAACGCCACGCCCCCACCCGGTCCCGACCGTTTACCGAGCAATAGGGTCACCACACCCGCCAACCATGTACTATGTATGGGCATTGTCTAAACCCGCAACCAAAAGGACCCCATCTTGCCCGTCGTCGCCGCTATGACCGTTACCTCACACGCCACGGATGCCATGGTCGCTATTCCGTTTTGGCTCGAGATGTTCGCTGTTGTCGCTGCATCGATCTCGGGTGTGCTGGTTGCGCGCGAGCACAAACTCGACCTGGTGGGTGCAGTTGCGCTCGCGGTGGTCTGCGGTCTGGGCGGCGGTCTTTTGCGCGATATGACGCTGCAGGTGGGCAACGTCTACATCCTCAACCAGCCAATGGCGCTGCCGCTCTCCATCGCCACGGCAGCCATCATCTACATTTTCCCGGCAATCGTCGACAAGCCCGAAAAACTCATCCCCTTGCTCGATATCATCTCGGTCGGCATCTATGCGGCAACCGGCGCAGACAAGGCGCTGGTCTACGGCTTTGCGCCGGCGGTGTGCATCATGATGGGCTTTTTTACCGCGGTGGGCGGCGGCATGCTGCGAGATGGTTTTATGGGTGTGGTGCCGGGCATTTTCCAACGCACCAACTTCTATGCCATCGCGGCCATCGCCGGATCGGCAAGCTATGTTTGCCTTGTCATGAGCGGCTTGGTCAGCAATGTCGTCGCACTGGTCGTTTGCGTCGTGGTGACCATGGGTCTGCGCTGGCTGTCGCTGCGCTTTGACATCAAAAGCCCCACCGAAGAAGACATCGCGCACTTTTTGCATCGCAAAAAGTAGGTAGCGCGGGTTCATCCTTCGAAATGCAACCGAGAGGTTCTTTTAGAGCGCCCACGCGTTGGGTACCCTGTTAAGTGCATATCGAGCATCTGACGAAGGATTCACTATGTCCCGCAATCAATTCCCGTCGACCCAGCGCCGTAAAGCGTGGGGCCGCATCACCATCCTATTCGCGCTCATCGCGCTGGCGATCACCGCACTTCCCACGGCGTCATTTGCCGGCACGGACACGTCAGGCAACGTACTTGCAACCGACAACGACTCTAATCCGTCCGGTGTCGAAGGCGACCTGTATTGGGCCGGTCAGAGTCTCGAACTGGACGATGTCTCCATCGACCGCGATATCATCGCCGCGAGCGATACCCTCTCGATTCGCGACTGCACGGTGGGCGGCGCCGTCCGTCTGGCGGCACGCACCATCGACATTGCCAAGACCACGGTTGATGGCAGCGTGACCGTTGCTGGCCAGCATGTCGTTCTCAATTCCGACAGCACCGCCAACTGTTTCTACGCGATAGGCGAGACGGTTGCCTTGCGAGGCTCCACCAAGTCGGCAGCGCTTGCGGGCGATACGGTGACCATCGATGGCACCGTCGATGGCGATGTTGAGGTTTGGGCCGACAAGCTCATCTTGGGCAAGAACGCCCGCATCACCGGCACGGTGAACGCGCACGTCTCCGAGGACCCCGAGCGTGCCGCGGGAGCCGAGGTCGGTGCCCTCAAGATCGACCGCACCGAGAACGAAGATACTTCCACCGTTAACGATGTCATCGGCGGTATCGTCGCCGCGGCACTCTCGACCTGCTTTGTCGCTCTGCTGCTCGAGCTCGTCTTTCCGCGTGCGACTGCCAGCGCCGCCGGTATGCTCCACCAGCGCCCCATGCCCCTGTGGGTGAGCGGTCTTCTGGGTACGATTGCTGTCGTCCCCGCCGTCCTACTGCTGATTATCTCTATCGCTGGCCTGTCGCTTGCCGGAGCCCTCTTGTGCGGCGTTATCGGCATCGCGTTGGTGTCGAGTGCCTTTGCGGGGTGCGCAATCGCCCGCATGGTCGGACACAACCAGAACCGCTACGCCATGGCAGCTGTGGGCGGCGTGATCGCAGGCGCCCTCACGGGGCTTCCCCTCGTAGGCGACTTCATCAGCGGCGTGGCCTTCGTCTTTACACTCGGCTACATCATCCAAACCATCTGGCGCAACGCCCACCTCAAACCGCAGCAGCCGGCTAACACGCCAGGACTCCCCACCGCTTAGCCGCCAACCACCACAAAGGGGCCAGGCACCTTTGTGGTGGTACACAACCAAAGCGGGGCACCCGATCACATTCGACCGGGTGCCCCGCTTTTTCATGTCTCGTATCGATGGTCGAGACGAACGATTACTCCTCAGAGCCGTCGTCGCGCTTACGGCTACGGATGAGATGCGCCACGCCAATGCACAGCACCGCGCCACCAGCGATCCAAGTAAAGGTCACGCCATTAAGACCGGTGAGCGGGAGGCTGGAGCCCTTCTTGTCGATGACAGTGAGGTGTACCTTGCCGTCAGCGGCCTCGGTATTAGTTTGAGCCACCGTGACGAGATTGTTATCGGTTCCCTCAGCGAGCCTGCACCCAGGATTGAAAGGATCGCCGTTAGTGGGCAGCCCATCGTTCGTGATGGTGAACCTGATGCCCCCGGCTGCGGAGTTATTATAGCCAGGGGCGGGCGTAACCTCTTTGAGGATATAAGTGCCCTCGTCGAGACCGACAACGTTAATCTTGCCTTTGCTATCAGTTGTCAGCTTAGCCTTTGTTTCATCGGTCGTCTTGACACCATTTGCCATGATAAAGTTGCCAGTATCACCCTGTTCTTGCAGCGTAAACTCAACACCTTTGAGTCCCTTTTCTTCATCATCAGAACCGACCTTGGTGACGTCGATACCGTAGGTGTAGTCATAGGCGGGATGGTCGACCGTGGTGCCGGTATCATCGGCGACGTGCGGGTTGTTGGAGTAGGTAAGCACAACCGTGTTCGTCTGTGCGGTACCGAGCAAGCTGCCGAATTGTGACTTGAGCGAACCGTCAGGATTGCAAACCTTACTAGAGTCGAGCTTGGCCTTATATTCAACGGTCACTTTAGACTTGTCATTCAGGACGATAGGTTTGTCGTTCTCGTCTTGGCACGCCTTAAGATTAGTGAAGTTAACCGTGAGCACGTCGCCGCTATAGGTCGGCTCGTAGCCAGACTTGACCACATTGTCATCGATTTTGACCGTGACAACAGGTGTCGCGTTGTCGTTCTTGAGCTCAGGCGTCATGGATGTGGGAAGCTTATCCGTGAAGATGTACTTGTAGGTGCTGTAGGTGTTGATGTTGCTCGCAACCGTGCCGGTAAGCTGGTACTCGATGAACTGATCCATGCGGGAGTCGGCGGACTTATTGGGGCTCGTAAACACGTCAGTACCAAATGTGGCGCCCGTCGCATCGTCCTTAACGGCCTTAGTCACGTTGGGGACATTCTTCTTAGGCTCCGCATTCACATCGGCTCCGCCGACGATGGCGAAAATCGGCGAGGTGTAGGTATCCATGTTGCCCTTAGTCGTGTTGGCGGTGCCGCTAACGCCCGCAGTCACAAAGAGCCAGTAGCCAGCGGACAGCGTGGAAAATTTGCCATCAGTCGAAGCTTTCCAGCCAGCGGTCTCGTCGGTTGTGTTTACTTTCTCAAGCTCCTTGGCAATCTTGTCGAGCGCACTGTCGGCATCGACCTTGAATCCTTCGCCAGCATTACCAGCAACTATTCTATTGATGTAGTCTGCCCAATCCTGTGCTGTGGCGCTATCACCAGGGTTGGTGTCTTTAGCAAAAACGCCTTTAACAGCTTTCTCAACCTCAGGAGTCGCCCACTGGATGTCGGACAGCGTCTTTTCGCCATCCTTGTTCCAAGCTCCATTCGCATCTGCAACGCCATCGCCATTCGTATCAGCCTTACCCTGCGTTACCGTGGCCCTGAAAATCTGGATACCCTTAAACGAGGTGCCGGCATAGGTGTTCTCAGCAATGGTCACGTTGCCGGTCGTCGTCGCCGTCGGCACATAGCTTGCGGCGGTTCCGCCCTCGGCCGCAAACGCCATGGTCACCGGGGCCATGACCCCACCGAAGCTCAGAGCTGCGGTTAGACCGGCGGTTACTGCGAGGCGGGCGATGCTCTTGGTTATCTTCATGTTTGGTCCTCTTTCTTGGAGGGTTCTCTAGTAACTTTTTCAAAACCAATGATCATCAGGTCGGTAGACCTGCGCGTCACTCGCTACGGAGGCAGTACGCCATTGAGCAAGGGGGGGGGACAATTATTTTTCACGGCGACCTCCTCCCCGTTTGATGACGAGCGCGACAACAATAGCCGCCACTCCGATGGCAGCCAAAACCGCCACCAGCACCAACGTTCTATCTCCCGTCGAGGGCATAAAGCCTCGACTTGCTTCTTTGCTTGGGGTGTTGAGCACCGACAGCTCAATCGAACCCGTCCCGGCATCGGCGGTATCAACCCGCAGAGGGCTTTCGGCCGACGCGGTCACCTTGGGCTTCGCGGCTGCTACTTGTTTAACGTCCAGCCCCTCGGCCGTAACCCTCACCGTTCGTTTGCCCTCGAACGCCGCATATCCCTTGGGAGCCGCGACCTCTTCGACGGTATAGACGCCCGCGTCCACACCGGTCAATTCCACATGGCCGTCCGCGCCCGTGGTGACGCACGCGTCGGCATCCGTCGACCACGAGCCGTCGGTCGTTAGGATGCGCCCGCGGTCATCGATGATGCGCAGCTTGGCGCCCGCGAGCGGTTTATCGTCCGAGCTTGAGCGCTTGATCAGACTGAGTCCCCAGGTGTAGGCGCACGCGTCATCGCTCGGCGTGCGGGTGAATCCAGCATCGCCGGACTGGTCGGCGAGGGGAGAGCGCGGGTAACGCAGGTAGACCTCGTTGGGATTGCCCTTGGTGGCACCTCGATTGCAGTTGGCCCCCAACGGCGCATTGTACACGGCGACCACGCGGGCGCCCGCGGTGAAGGCGTCGGCCCCGCCGAGCGCGGCGATGAGGTCGCCGGTACGCACGGTGAAGGCATTGCCCTCGACCGAGACCTTGCACCGTGAAGTTATGTCTGTCCACCCTTTAGCCGGCGTCGAGCTGACGTTGCCGCCCTCACATGCGACCGCATCAAAGCCGCCGTCCGCGCCCGCCGCCACGTACACGCGCACGCTCGCGGCCACCTTGGAGGGGTCGAGCCCCGCGCTCATGGTGTCGACGAACCGCACCGCGTAGGTGTCGTAGGCGGTAAGACCCGCCGGGACCGCGGCCGAGAGGCGCCAGTACAGGTCGTCACCCACGGTGGCGTCGGCGGCCTTCTGCCATGCGGCGGCACTGTCCTCCAGCACGTGCTTGGCGACCTTGGGGGTCGCCGCCTTGGGCTTGACGGTGACGGCGCTGCCGCCGACCAGGGCCATGATCGGCGCGGTGCCGGCCTCGCCCTGGGCGATGGCGTCGTCTTTGGCGACGATGAGCCAGTAGCCGCAGGGCAGCTCGGCCGCCGTGCCCGCGTTAAGGCCCACGGAAGTTGCGCCGACATTGCAAATCGCGCGGGCAAGCTTTGCCGTCAGCGCGGTCGTCATATGCCCGTCAGCATTCATCCATTCGGCAGCCGCTTGCGCCGTCGATGCCGAGCTATCAAGCCCCGCATCATGAAGCACCGGAAGAACGGCCTGGCGAACGGCATCATTCGCCCACGTTACGTCAGTTGCAATTTTTTGGTCAGTATCGGCGTCGTCGACAACGGTCGCCGAAAAGAGCTGGTACGCGTCATACCGCGTCGCAACCGTACCGTCCACCGTAATGGCACCGGTATCGGCAGCATGAGCCGTCCCAGGGGCAATCGCGAAAGACAGAATAGCGGCCATGATTATCGTCGCGGCAGCCACCAAGCGGCGCCAAAGCCTACTCACGGCTACCACCTCGACCTTGATCGCGATGGCGACGAGCATGCATCCATGTCGCAGCAAAACACAGCATCGAAGCGCCGGCCAGATACGTCATAGTCAAGCCAGCACCGCCCGCCTCAGGAAGCGTGGTCGAGTACCTGTTGGTAAAAGTCGGCGGCTCCCGGGAGCCATTGTCATACGTGACGACGGTGTCGAGCTGCTCATGCTCATTGTCGATAGTCACGTTAACCGTAACATCGTGCCCGACTGTGTCGTAGGCGATGTGGTCCTTGACGTTGTTCTCGGCGCCCTCGGGGACGACCTCAGAGATGGCGTAAGTGTAGGTACCGGCCTTGTTGTAATCGACATTGAAGGAGACGTTGCCCTTGGCGTCATTGGTCACCGTCTGGAGCACCTTGCCATCGGCGTCCTTGAGCGCGAACGAGAACTGCCCCTTCTTGAATGTGCCCCCTTCAAGCACTTTCTTAGCCCGAATTGTTACAGTTCCCTTTAGACGATTGTCATAGACCCAAATCTCGTCCTTTTTGTCATCGCCTATGATCTCCGCACCGCCGGCGATGGTCTTTGCCTTAGCTAGCGCAGTTCGATAATCCTCGTCACTCGCGCTGCCCTTGAGCATGATCCACGTGGGATCGGCCTTGGCATAGCCAACAGGCGCCCTGGTCTCCACGAGCTGGTAGAGCACGCAACTGTTCATCGCCTTGTCGCTCGTGCCGAACGATATCTTGCCGTTGGCATCGGTCTCAGCGGTGGCAAACAACGCTCTGGTGCTCTCCCCACCCATATCCACGCTGTAGAGCATGAACTCCGCCCCTTTGAGCGTAGCACCGACCTGCTGGGCGTCGTACTTGGTCATCGTGATGCCGTAACCATTGCCACCCGCACTAGCGGAAGCGTTCTGGATGGTCCATATTCGCTCGTCAATCGCTGTGCCTTCCGTCACACCCGTAAGCTTGGCGGTATTGGAAAGAGACACCTCTTCACCGGGGTTTCCGGTCGGGATAACCTCGTACTCGACCTTGAGGTATTTCTCGTCGGGCACCTCAAGAGTCAACTTCGTACGCGAGCCAGATTCATCATTGACTTGCTCCATCTTCGACGAATAGTCCTTATCAGTCAGCGGTGACCAGGCGCCATTCACCCGCTCATAGACCTTAAGCGTCGACGGCACCAGCGTGCACTTGGCATCCATGGTATCGACGAGCTCAAGGAAGTCAGTGCCACTCTTAAGGGCAACAGCAGATTCGTTAACAAGAATGGTGTACTTTATTCGATTGCTACTACTGACCTGCTCACCGGTCTTTTTGATGACGTTGTTCTTGATGGTGACGGCACCGCTACCGAAGTCGAACTCTTTATCTCCCGACTTAGCGCATGCGGAGTTGGTAAACATCACCTCATTCTTAGAAACATCGAGTTCGTCGCGCTTGACCGCCGTTTTGTATGTGAGTTTCGCGTAGCCGGCATAGCTTCCAAGCTTAGTCGTGGGGATGGAGAAAGTGACCGTGTTGCCCCTGCCGCTAACGTTGCCGGCGGCAAGCGTCTGACCCGTAACGACCTCCTTGGCCTCGCTTCCGCGATGAAGCCCCGTATGCTGATCGTAGGGGTTTTGCACGAGCGTGTACGTGGCGGAACCCGCAACATAGCTCATGCCGTCCGGAAGGCTGTCAACGATATTCAGCGATTTACCGTAGAGTTTTCCGGCTCCATAATATTCTCCGGCGTCGCTCTTGTTACGGTTCGCGTACACCGTCCACTCAACAATCCATGCGCCCTTCTCGTCCGAGCCGTCGACGGCGCTCCATTCGAAGCCCTCCTTCCAAGACACCTTCGCCTCAGCTTTCGGCTTCTCGACCGCGGGCGTCGTTTCCTTGTTGACAACATACATTGGACTATCGGTGTAGTACGGCCAACCACCGTTCTGCCCCGGCACCGTAACCGATGCGAAGTTCGAGTACCAGCCCGATAGTGCTTCGGACGTGGTGGTATAGGTGATGACGGCGTAGTCCTCGCTCTTGAGGGCGGCCTTCACCTTGTCGTTAACATAGATATCAAGGTCGAAGTTTCTTTTGTTACCATTCTCCGATACGACCTTATTAGCCTGAGTATCTACAAGTTCATTTTTAGTTAGCTTCCAATCGACATCTGGAGACAGATCGGTTTCACCGATCTTGATCTTTATTGACTTGACATCAACACCAAGTTCTTGCTTCCACGCCGACTGAAACGTATCCTTCACCGTCACCAAACCAGGATTGGCCGCATTGACAATAGCCTTAAGCGCGACACGCGTCTCCCACGTCGCTCTACCCGTCGTCGCGGCTTCATCGGAGCTCACGAGCCTCTTAGTGATCGGCGTACCGACCAGCTGCGGCGTGAACTGACCTTCGCTGGCGCCGGAAACGGAACCCTCGCGCTCGATGGTCGCGTTATTGCGCACGGTGTCGTACGAGCTCGTGTCGTTCATCTTGGTGTGATAGACGATACGATAGGTGGCGCGCTTGTCGGCAAGGTCGGTCGGGAACGTGTAAGAAAACGAGTTCTGCGACGGATCGAGCGCGCCGGTCGCAAGAACCTCCGACCCGGAGCTGCCCTTGTAAACCGTGTAGCCCCCTGTATACGTTTGCTTATCATCCAGACGGTCAGTGAACATATAGCCGCTCATATCAACTTTGAGTTCGCCTTGATTGAGTGCGACAGTCCACGAGATATCGGAGGGCGAGCCCGAACCGTCAGACTTCTTGATCATGTCATAGCGAAACTTGCTGGGAGCAACAGTCACAGAGCCGTTTTGGCGATCGCTCGAGCTGCCCCACTCCCACGTTGCCGTGTTCTTGGATGCGTCCTGCTCGTCGACAAACTCGCCGTTACCCGCGGAAACACCGCTCTTCAGCACCGTCTCATACGTAATCGTGTGCTTCCCCTGGGAAAGGTTGCCCAGATTGTCGATGGTCACAGTCTGACCGTCGACCGTCGGCTGCGGACCGAGCTTCTTGCCATCGAGCGTGAAGCTGCCGTCCACAAAGTCGAAGTTAGCGCCCAGCGTATCGGTCAACTTGACATTCGTTGCATACGATTCGACGGTAAGCTTGACGGTCCACGTAACTTTGGCCACGCCATCGGCGCCCTGGGAGAAGGCTCCTGATTTCTCCCCTTTGACGGCGCCATCCGTAGTTGGAATATTGATTGATCCCGCACCGGGGAACTTGATAGGTGTACTGCTGTCCGAGCCAGCGTTCTTATTTGCTAACTCAAATGAAAAATTGGCTCCGACAAAAATTTCCGCAGGGTTTTTGTCGAGCCAGCTCTTGTCAAACGTAAAAATGACCTTATTGTCCTTGATCTCCCACGTACCAGCCTTTTCGGCAGTAGCCTCCGGACCCTCCATGAGGTCGCCACCGGCGTTTTTGTCAACGACTATGGTATCGGGGAGCTCGTAGACAGCGATGTAGTTCCGAGGCGTAGGCGCCTTATCACTTATGAACCGTGCCGAGAAAGCTCCGTAGAGCTTCGAAGTAGACGTTACGGCAGTATCACCCAAAGGCTTATTATGGTTCTCATCGGTATACAGCTTGACCTCAACCGTTGCCGTATCGCCGTTGATCTCAATCGGCGCCGGCGTCGTCGCATCCTCGGCGCGCACGGGGGCTGCACCGTGAAAAACTGCGGCGGTGAGGCTAATCAAAATGAAGATCAGGGCCGCCATACCCAGCGACCGTGAGCGGTGTGCGTCCATAGTTGTCCCCTAATTCCTACAACACGTTGTGGAATACGGCGAATCGTCGGATCGAACACAAACCCCAACATCAACGAGAACCTACCTAGCGCATTGCAAGAACCCACTGGGGAGCAACTTCTAAGACGGTTCGTCTATGCCACAATGCATAACATACAATATAGATACCAGTCATGTAAACCGCAGGTCAATAGGTCTTTTAATTTAATACCAGTTGATATTTACCTGTTAACAGTTTTGTATCATACCGGCTATATTCAGTGAAATTATGTATATGTTTAAACAACTTAACTTTGACTGGAAAGCCGATCGGAGGGATAGTCGCCCCAGCTGTGGTGCAAACGAACCTGCCCCCTGCACCAAAAAGGGCGCCGACCATTGCGGTCGGTGCCCTTTCTTGTTAGTCGCTATAAAGCTCAGCGCTTATTTGTTGACCTGGCCAGCGCGGACGGCAGCCTTCTTGCGGTCGGTGGCGTTGAGCAGACGCTTGCGCAGGCGGATGTTCTTGGGAGTGATCTCGACCAGCTCGTCGTCGGCGATGTACTCCAGCGCCTCCTCCAGCGAGAAGGTGCGAGGCGGCACCAGCTGGACGGAGATATCGGAGGTCGAGGAACGCTGGTTGCCCAGGTTCTTGGTACGGGCGATGTTAACGACCATGTCGCCGGCCTTGCTGCGCTCGCCCACGATCATGCCCTCGTAGCACTCGGTGCCCGGCTCAACAAACAGCTGGCCGCGCTCCTGCAGCGTACCCAGAGCGTAGGCAACGGCCTTCTCGGTGGTCATGGAGATCATGGCGCCGTTCTGACGGTTGCCGATCTCGCCGGCGTAGGGACCGTACTCCAGGAAGGTGTGGTAGAACACGCCCTCGCCGTGGGTGACATTCATGATGCGGTTCTTAAGACCCATGATGCCGCGGGTCGGGATCTTGAACTCAAGGTGCGTCACGATGCCCGAGGTGTCCATGCTCGTCATGATGCCGCCGGAGGTACCGAAGACCTCGACGACCTTGCCCGAGTACTCGTCCGGGCACTCGACAACGGCCTGCTCGACGGGCTCCATCTTGTTGCCGTTCTCGTCCTTCTTAAACAGAACGCGGGGACGGCCGACCTGGAACTCAAAGCCCTCGCGGCGCATGGACTCCATCAGGACGGACAGGTGCAGAATGCCACGGCCCGAGACCTCGACGCCGCTCTTGTCCTCGAGCTCCTCAATCTTCATGGTCACGTTGTTCTCGGCCTCGTTGAACAGGCGCTCCTTGAGCTGACGGGCGCCCACGATGTCGCCATCGCGGCCGACGAGCGGGGAGGTCGAAGCCTCAAAGACGATGGACAGGGTCGGCGGGTCAATCTCGATGGGCTCGAGCTCGACGGGGTTCTCGGGGTCGGTGTAAACATCGCCGATATCGGTACGGTCAATACCCACGACAGCGGCAATGTCGCCGGCGCCGACTTCCTGGCACTCGGTGCGGCCCAGATAGTCGAAGGTAAAGAGCTGTTTGACGGTAGCGGTGGCGCTGGAGCCGTCGTTCTTGACAACCAGGATCTGGTCGCCCTGGTGGATGGTGCCGGAGTACACGCGACCGATGCCGATACGGCCAACGAAGTTGGAGTGGTCGATGGTCACGCACTGCATGGCCAGCGGGGCGTTCTCGTCAACCTCGGGCGCGGGCATGTCGTCGATGATCATATCGAGCAGCGGATACATGTCTATGTTGCCGTCGTTGGGGTCAAGGCGGGCAAAGCCATTCATAGCGCTAGCGTAGACCACGTGCTCCATGGCGAACTCAAGCTGGTCGTCGGTGGCGCCCAGGTCGGCCATAAGGTCGAGGCAGTCGTTGTAGGCCTTCTCGGGGTTAGCACCCGGACGATCGATCTTATTGATGACGATCATGATCTTAAGGCCGGTGTCGATAGCGTGACGCAGCACGAAGCGGGTCTGGGGCATGGGACCCTCAAAGGCGTCGACCAGCAGCAGGGCGCCGTCGGCCATACGCAGTACGCGCTCGACCTCGCCGCCGAAGTCGGCGTGGCCCGGGGTGTCGATGACGTTGATCTTGACGTCCTTGTACTCGATAGAGATGTTCTTGGCGAGAATCGTAATGCCGCGCTCGCGCTCCTGGTCGTTAGAGTCCAGGACGCGGTCCTCGACCTGCTGGTTGGCACGGAAGGCATCCGTGGCACGCAGGAGCTTGTCGACCATCGTCGTCTTGCCGTGGTCGACGTGAGCGATGATGGCGATGTTCCTCAGATTGTCTACGCGCATGTAGTTCCCCTATCTTCTATCCATATACAAACGGCACGCGTATGCGGCCCGCCCAGCGATACAACGCTCAGCGGGAATATTGAGCCTTTTACCGAAAACTCGTTTATTTTAGCGATTTTAGATAAGAGGGGTTTCCTCACCTGCAGGTTCAGGGTCGCTCCACATAAAACCATCGCCGGCACCCATGCCCTCATACAGCACGTATGCCGAAAAACCACTCTCGAGCGTGGTTTCGAAGAAGCTCACGAGCAGAGCATCGTGATAGCCGCCGTCAATCTCGACGCAGCCGGTGTAGCCGATGGCATAGCGGGCGATACGGCCCAGGCCCTCGTCCTTAAGACCCATCTTGTGCTCGGAGATAAAGTTGGTGGCAGCCTCCAGGCATGCCTCCTCGCCATCTTCGTCGAGCGCGGCCAGATAGCGGTTGGAAGCGGCGTCCTCAATTGCCACAACCACGCCCGGGTTCTCGCCCGCAGCCAGGTCGTCCAAGAAGGCGCCAATCAGATCGCACACCATGGCGTCGAGCTCGGCGGAGACGTTACCGGCGTCCTGCATATCCTGTGCCATCTTTAGACCTTCCCATCGAGTCTGGCGTCGTTACAGTTCTTGTGCCTCGGCGGCGATCTTGGCGGCAGCGTCGCGGGCGCGCATCATATCCATCGCGCGCCTGTCGAGCACCTTGATCTGACTGGTCAGCATGACCGCATCGACCACACCCCAGATCACGAGGCCCGTAGAGATCGAAAACCCAAGCGCACCAACTGTACCACGAAGGCGCGAGCAGATTGCCGCGACAAGGGCGGAGACGACAACCATCTTGATAAACGAGCCGCGGCGCTCGCGAAGCGTGCGGGCCTGCGTCACATAGGCAATGCGAGCCGCCTCAGAAGCCTCCGAGCGCATCTGGGCCTCGCGCGCGATCGCAGCCGCCTCAGCCGACATACCGCCGGCCATCAGCGAACGCTCCTCAGCCTGGCCGCCCCGCATTTAGAAGTCATCGGGGGAGAGCGTATGGACGAACTCGTCGAACTTCTCGAACTCCTGCTCGTCGTCGACTTCCTCGGTGTGGGCAGAAACAGTGCCCAGGCGATTCATGATGTCGTCCTCCACAAACATGGGGGCATTGCTGCGCACGGCAAGGGCAATGGCATCACTGGGGCGGGCGTCGATCTTGCGCTCGTCACCATCGGCCAGTACGACGATCGTCGCGTAGAACACCGGCGGCTCGGCGCGAACGATCTCGATGCGCTCGAGCTTGGCGCCCAGGGCGTCAACGGTATCGAGCAGCAGGTCATGGGTGATCGGGCGCTCGGCTCGGCCGCTATCGATGCCGCGGCTAATGGCAGCAGCTTCAAACGAACCAGTCTGAATGGAAAGGGAACGCAGTGGCGCGGGCGAGTCCGATTTGCTGCAGCGCTCGCGAAGCACGATAAGCGATGGCACGGGACCGGCGGCCATGACGATGGTCTCTATGTCGACACGAACCATGGAACACCTCCGGTACGTAGCGGTTAACACGCGGCAGCTCCACCGCATTGAATAGCTATACTACCCAATCTTTCGCACAGCACACAAAACCAAAATGAGATTTATCACAGACAAGAAAAAGCCCCGAGGCAACGCCCCAGGGCTCTTCACAGTTTTGATGGTGGACCTGACAAGATTCGAACTTGTGACCTCCCGGTTATCAGCCGGACGCTCTAACCAACTGAGCTACAGGTCCATCATGGTGGAGGTTAGGGGGATCGAACCCCTGACCTCAGGCTTGCAAAGCCCGCGCTCTCCCAGCTGAGCTAAACCCCCACGGAGACAGTAATAAACACCCCAGCGGCGACTCGGCTCTCGCTGGGGTGTTTATTGCGAAAGAAAGTGGTGGACCTGACAAGATTCGAACTTGTGACCTCCCGGTTATCAGCCGGACGCTCTAACCAACTGAGCTACAGGTCCATCGCGCAAGGGATATATTAGACGAGTCGTTACGCGCGCGTCAACAACTTTTTTGAAAATCTTTGGGAGGGATGGTCGCTGGGCCGGCGAGATGGTTTTGGTTTGCTGCTCGGACAGTCCTGCGCAAGACGAAGGCCACATTAAGTGGCCTTCTTTGCGTGCGGAACTCGCGACAAACCAAAACCATCTCGCCGGCCCAGCGACCATGGGATCCCAAGGTTTTCAAAAAAGCGGTCGGCGCGCAGTGCGCCGACCGCCGATATAAGGGGTCTGATGATTTTTACCAGCTAGGGCCTCTTACTCGTCTAGGAGATCCTCTGGCATGTCGTTGCCGTCGCCTAGATCGACAGGGGCTTCTTCGGGGGCAGAGCCGTCTTCTGTGGCTTCGCCTTCGGGCTTCTCTTTGGCTGCTGTCATGCGGGCTACGGCGCATACGCGGTCGTTATCGTCGACGGTCATCATCTTGACGCCCTGGGTGGCGCGGCCGGTCTGGCTGATCTCGTCGGTCTTGACGCGAATGACCGTCGCGCCCTCCGTCACGATGAACAGCTCGTGCTGCGGGCCCACCGTCTTCATAGCCGCAAGGTTACCCTTACGCTCGGTCATTTGGATGGTATAGACGCCCTGGCCGCCGCGATTCTGCTCCGGGTAGTCCGCGACCGGCGTGCGCTTGCCGTAGCCGCGCTCGGTGATGACGAACAGATCGCCGTTGCCGTTAGTGACTTCCATGCCCAGAACGCTCACGCCGTCCTTCATGCCGATACCGCGAACACCGCTGGTATCGCGGCCGGTGGCGCGCACCTGCTCCTCGGAGAACATGATCGCCTTGCCCGCGGTGGTGGCCAGGATAATCTTGTCGCCCTCGCGCACGCGGCGCACGTTCAGCAGCGCGTCGTCGTCACGCAGGTTGATAGCGATCAGGCCGTCGCGACGGCTGCGGTCATATGCGCTCATCACGGTCTTCTTGACCATGCCGCTCTTGGTGGCAAACATCAGGTACTCGTCGGCCGGGAACTCGCGGCAGCTGATGACGCTCGCGATCTTCTCGCCCTCCTCGAAAGGCAGCAAGTTGACGATCGCGGTACCGCGTGCCTGGCGCGTACCTACCGGCAGCTCGTGCACCTTCAGGCGATAGACCTTGCCCTTGCTCGAGAAGAACAGCACGTACTCGTGCGTGGACGCGATGAACATCTCATCGATGACATCGTCCTCTTTGAGGTTGACGCCCGACACGCCCTTGCCACCGCGCTTCTGGGCACGGTAGGCGGCCACCGGAATGCGCTTGACATAGCCGGTGTGGGTGATGGTCACGACCATATCCTCGTCGGCGATGAGGTCCTCGACATCCAGGTCCTTCTCAACCTGGCTGATCTCGGTGCGGCGCTTGTCGCCGAACTTCTTGGAGATCTCGCGCATCTCTTCCTTGATGACGCCCAGGATCTTCTCCTCATGCGCCAGCAGGTCCTCGTAGTAGGCGATGGCGCGGCGCAGGCCGTCCAACTCTTCCTGGATCTTGTCGCGCTCCAGGCCGGTCAGGCGGCGCAGCTTCATCTCGAGGATGGCCGTGGTCTGCTCGGGCGTAAAGCCAAAGCGCTCGATCAAGCGGCTGCTGGCCTCGGAGTCGGTCTGCGAGGAGCGGATGATGCTAATGACCTCGTCGATATGGTCGAGAGCCATCAAGTAGCCCTCAAGGATATGCGCGCGGGCCTGGGCCTTCTTAAGGTCGAAGCGGGTGCGGCGGGTGACGACGTCGACCTGGTGGTCGATGTAGTGCTGCAGCATCTCGCGCAGGCTCAGGCATTTGGGAACGCCGTTGACGAGCGCCAGGTTGTTGGCGCCAAAGGTCGTCTGCAGCGAGGTGTACTTATACAGGTTGTTGAGCACGACCTGCGGAATGACGCCCTTCTTGAGCTCGATGACCAGACGGATGCCCTTCTGGTTGGACTCATCGCGCATATCCGAGATGCCCTCGATGCGTTTGTCGTTGACGAGCTGGGCAATCTTCTCCTGCAGGGTGCCTTTGTTGACCATGTAGGGAATCTCGGTAAAGACCAGGCGGCTGCGGCCGGTCTTGGTGGACTCCACGTGAGCCTTGGCGCGCACGGTAATGGAGCCGCGGCCGGTCTCGTAGCTCTGCTTAATGCCGGCGCTGCCCATGATGATGGCGCCGGTGGGGAAGTCCGGACCGGGCATGATCTGCATGAGCTCGTCGACGGTGGCGTCGGGGTTGTCGATCAGGTAGCAGGTGGCCTCGATCGCCTCGGTGAGGTTATGCGGAGCGATGTTGGTGGCCATGCCGACGGCGATGCCCTGGCTGCCGTTGACCAGCAGGTTGGGGAAGCGCGCAGGCAGCGCCACGGGCTCGGCGAGCGATTCGTCGTAGTTGGGCTGCCAGTCGACGGTATCCTTCTGCAAGTCACGCAGCAGTTCCATGGCGGGCTTGGCCAGGCGGCTCTCGGTGTAACGCATGGCCGCCGCGCCGTCGCCGTCGATGTTACCGAAGTTGCCGTGACCGTCGATGAGCGGCGTGCGCATGGAGAACCACTGCGCCAGGCGAACCATGGCCTCATAGACCGCGGAATCGCCGTGCGGGTGGTACTTACCGATAACTTCGCCGACCGTCCACGCCGACTTCTTATGCGGGCGGTTGGGGTAGATGCCGCTCTCGTTCATCGCGTACAGGATGCGGCGGTGCACCGGCTTTAAGCCGTCGCGCACGTCCGGCAGGGCGCGCGCCGTGATGACCGACATCGAATACTCGATAAATGACTGCTTCATCTCGCGGCCAAACTCCGAAATCTGGAGCTGGCCGCCGTTTATATCCTCGCCGGCCGAGGCGCCACGATCGACTTCGCCAAAGCTCTCCTCGAGCTCACCGTCGTCGTCCTCTTCCTCGTCATCATCGGCATCGGGGTTATAGGCGTCAGGATCGCCGTCCTCGCCCTGCTCAGCACGGGCAAGCAGGCGCTTCAGATCGTCGGGCATGCCGGCATCGCCGGCCTCGCCCATACCCTCGTTATTGTTGATATCGTCTGCCACGTTACCTCCTCTTAAGCGTCAAGGAAACGCGCATCATGCGCATGTTTTTCAATGTACTCGCGGCGATAGCCGACCTCGGAACCCATCAGCTCACGCACGGCGCGGTCCGCCACCACGGCGTCCTCGATCGACACGCGCTGCAGGATGCGGGTCTTGGGGTCCATCGTCGTCGAGGCAAGCTGCTTGGGGTCCATCTCGCCCAGGCCCTTGTAGCGCTGGACGGTATAGCCCTTGCGCTTCTTGGTGATCTTGCCATCCTTGGCCTTGCCGTCCTCGTCGTTGTCGTCGGGGTTCAGGCCCAGACTCTGGATGGTGTCGCGCAGGATCTCGTCTTCGGGCTGGCGGCCGTTGGGATACACGTAGTGGATCTTGTTGCGCACCTTAATGCCAAAGATGGGCGGGCAGGCAACATAGACGTAGCCGGCATCGATCAGCGGACGCATGTACTTGTAGAAGAACGTCAGCAGCAGGATGCGGATATGCGCACCGTCGACGTCTGCATCGGTCATGATGATGATCTTGTGGTAGCGCGCCTTGGTGATATCGAAGTCGCCGCCGTCGCCGGCACTCGTCGTGACGCCGCAGCCGATCGCGGTAATCAGCGACTGGATGGTGTCGCTCGAAAACGCGCGGTGGTCGCCCACGCGTTCGACGTTCAAAATCTTGCCGCGCAGGGGCAGAATCGCCTGGATGTCTCGGCGACGGCCGTCCTTGGCCGAGCCGCCTGCCGAGTCGCCCTCTACGATAAAGAGCTCGGTCAGCTCGGCATCGCGCACCGAGCAGTCAGCGAGCTTACCGGGCAGGGACGCCGTCTCGAGCAGGCTCTTGCGACGCGTCGCCTCGCGCGCCTTACGGGCGGCATTGCGCGCCTTGCAAGCCTGTTGAGCCTTCTTGACGATCTCGCGAGCGGGCTTGGGATGCTCCTCGAGGTAATCGGCAAGGCCGTCGGTCACAATCTTGAGCGTGAGCGCGCGCATATAGGAGCTGCCGAGTTTGGCCTTGGTCTGGCCCTCAAACTGCGGATCGGGCAGCTTGACCGAGATTACGGCCGAAAGGCCCTCGCGCACATCGTCGCCGGTCAGATTGGCGTCTTTTTCCTTGAGCAGGTTCTGTTTGCGCGCGTAGTCGTTGATCACACGGGTGAGCGCGGTGCGGAAGCCCTCAAGGTGCATGCCGCCCTCGGGGGTGTAGATGTCGTTGGCAAACGACATGACGTTCTCGCCGTAGCCGCTATTCCACTGCAGGGAAACCTCGACCTCGCCCATCTTGGCCACAGGCGCGTCCGGGTCCGATTTGCCCTCGATGTAGATGGGCTCCTTAAAGGCCTCGGGGACGTCCTTGCCCTCGTTGAGGAACTTGACGAAGTCGATGATGCCGCCCTCGTAGCAAAACTCCTCCACGTGGGGAGTCGCCTCGCGCTCGTCGGTCAGCACGATTTTGAGGTTCTTATTGAGGAACGCCGTCTCCTGCAGACGGTTGTGCAGCGTATCGAAATCGTAGATGCAGGTCTCGAAGATCTCGTCGTCGGGCCAGAAAGTGACGGTGGTGCCCGTCGAATCCGAGGTGCCCACGACCTCCATCTTCTTGACGGTCTTGCCGCGCGAGAATTCCATCTCGTAGGTGTTGCCATCGCGACGAACCTGAACGACCACGCGCTTGGACAGTGCGTTGACGACGGAGATGCCCACGCCGTGCAGGCCGCCCGAGACCTTATAGGCCGAGTTATCGAACTTACCGCCGGCGTGCAAGATCGTCATGACGACCTCGAGCGTCGGGATCTTTTTAACAGGGTGCTCGTCGACCGGGATGCCGCGCCCGTTGTCGACGACCGTGATGGAGTTGTCGGCGTGGACCGTCACCTGGATCTCGGTGCAGAAACCGGCCATGGCCTCGTCGACGGAGTTGTCAACGATCTCCCACACCAGGTGATGCAGACCGCTGGCGCTCGTCGAGCCGATATACATGCCCGGGCGCTTACGAACGGCCTCGAGACCTTCGAGAATCTTAATCTCGCCGCCATCGTAATCGTTTTCGTTTGCCACACGTCCTCCTTCAGTCAAGAAAATGTGTACAGCCTTACTAGTTTATCGTAAAAAAATACCCTCGGGAACGAGGGTATTTGGCTCTACAAGGCCACCAGATGCGATTTAAGGCTCTTTTTTGCTTTGCACGCCCTTGGCCCACTCGGCACTGGCTCTCATGGCATTCTCGAGGGCCTCGCGCAGTTTTTGGTCTTCGATGGGCGCCACTTGGCGCTCAATCTCGGTGCGCTCGGCATCGCTGAGGTCGGCGTGCGGAGCCGGCGGGCGCTCGGTCACGGCCGGGCGCAGGCGCTCCTTGGCGGCGGGTGGCGTGTGACCGGGCGCGGTGGTTTTGAACACCAGGCCGTCCACATGCGCACCGGCGCGCTCCATGCGCGCGCGGATGATCTCGCGCAACAGCGTCATTTCCTGCGTCCACGAGGGCAAGTCGAGATATACCAGCAGCTCATTGGACTCGGGCAGGTAGCGCAGACCCGTCACATGCCGCCCCTCGCGCGTGCCCGAGCACACCGCGTTCCACGCGCGATAGACCGCACGCGACTCCTCGGCGGCCTCCATCTGCGCACGGCGCTCAGGGGTCGCAGCCGCCAGGATGCGCTGGCGCTCTGCGTTCAAAAAGCCACTGAAGGCGACCGTCTCGCTCTCGCGCTCGTAATTAGCACGTCTCACCCATGCTCACCACCTTGGCTCGATCAAGCAGGTCATCGGTAAAGTACCCCAGGTTGGTCGTGGTTATGACCGTCTGGATATCATCGCCGATCAGCCGCAGGAAAGCGCCGCGACGCTCGCCGTCGAGCTCGCTCATCACGTCGTCCAAAAGCAGCAGTGGGGCGGTGCCCAGGACATCGCGAGCCACGGCCACCTCGGCCACCTTCCAGGACAGCACCAACGTTCGCTGCTGTCCTTGGCTGGCAAATGAACGGGCGGAGCGACCCGCCACGGTAAATTCAATCTCGTCGCGATGCGGTCCCACCAACGTCACGCCGCGGCGAATTTCCTCGTCGGCGTGCTCATCAAGGGCGGCCAGCATGCGCTCGTACGCCCAGCCCTTCAGCTCTTCGCGATCCTCGACCTGGGGTAAATCCCCCAGCGTGGACGCATAGGACACGTTGGCGGCTTCACCGGACGCTACTTGCCCGTAGGCAGCGCGCACATGGCCCGCCAGCCGGTCGAGCAGGGCCAACCGGTGCACGAGCAGGGCCGAGCCCGCGCGGGCAATCGATTCGTTCCACGCGCCGAGCATCTCGCGGCAGCACCAGGTCTCCTTGAGCAGGGCGTTACGCTGGGTCACGCAGCGCCCATAGGTGTTCGCAAGATCGGCATAGCGTGCGCTCAGTTGCATGCCAAAGTCATCGAGGGCGGCGCGGCGCACACTGGCGCCCCGCTTAACCATGTCCAGATGGTCGGGGCAAAACAGCACGCTCGGCAGAACCCCGCGCACACCGGCGGCAGAGCATCTCTTGCCGTTGCGGCTAAACGAGCGCTTACCGTCCTCCGCGCTCAGTCCCATATCAAGCACGCGGCCGTCGCCCTCGAGTCTCAGCTCGACCTTGCACGAGCCCACGCCGTCATGGACGAGCTCAGCTGCGGTCGGATGCCTAAACGAGGCGCCGCTCGTCAGCAGCTGCAGCGCCTCTATGAGATTAGTCTTTCCCGCCGCGTTGGGTCCCGCAAGTATCGTCACGCCCTCGTCCAGGGCAAGGCGATAGCTATCGAAGCTGCGGTAGTGCGCAACGGAAAGATCGCGGGCGAATATGGTCATGGCGCAGCGCTAGATGCGGACCGGCATGACTAGGTACAGGTAGTTGATCTTGTCGTAGGACTTGAAGATGCCCGCCTGCGAGTAGCTCTTGAGCTCCAGCGTGATCTCCTTCTCCTTGGACAGGGCATTGAGGCAGCCGAAGATGTAGTGGTAGTTGAAGGCGATGGTGCCCGACTCGCCCTCGGCCTCGACATCGATCGTCTCCTGCGCAAGGTCCTGGTCATTGGAAATGGAGGACAGGCCCATCTGCCCGTTCTCGACATCGATCTCGAACTTGACGGCGGGGTTGGCGCTCGCGATGACGGCCACGCGTTTGAGGGCGGCGTTAAAGGCGGCGACGTCGATCTTGACGCTCGTCACGCACGAATCGGGGATGAGCTGCTTGTAGTTGGGGTACACGCCCTCGATACGACGCGACACGTAGGTGGTGTTGCCGGCCTCAAAGACAACCTGGGTGTCGGTAGCCCCGATCATGATGGTCGCCTGGCTGGCCATGATGTTCAGCGCGTCGTTAAAGGCGTCAGCCGGAACGTTGAGCTCAAAGGAGCCCTCGAGGGTCGAGGTCTCGACCTGCGTATCGCACACGGCCAAGCGGAAGGAATCGGTCGCCACCAGGCGCACGGTGTTGTTCTCGACCTTCATGTGCACGCCGCCCAGGATGGGGCGGGCCTTGTCGGTCGAGGTGACGCGCCACACGCGGCCGACCATTTCGGACAAGATATCGGTCGGCAGCTCCACGGCGCTCTCGATGGCATAGGCCGGAAACTCGGGGAAGTCATTGGCATCGAGCGTGTTCAGGCGGAACGAGCTCTTCTCGCAACCAATCAGCACCTGGCGCTCGGACAGCTCAAAGGTGACCGGGGCATCGGGGAGGGTCTTGGTGATATTGGAGAGCATCTTACAGGGGATAACCATCTCGCCCTCTTCTTCGACATGCGCCGCGATGCGATGACGGATCGAGATGGTGTAGTTAGAGGTCTGGAATTCCAAGATGCCGTCTTGCGCCTTGACGAGCACGCCCGACAGGATGGGAAGGGTGGATGCCGAAGCGACACCCTTCATAACGACGCCGATGGCTTGTGTAAGCGAGCTCTGGCTGACGGTGAACTTCATCTTTAATACCTTTCTATAGATATAAATATCTTAATAATAGTAATAGCACTGACGAAACTGTTGATTACTCTCAAAGACGCAGGTCAGACCCAAAAAGAGAATCGACAGCAACCTGTGTGCAACGGGGGTGGTTTTCCACGTTCAAAACCTGCGCAAAACTTTTCATCACCGCGGGTTGGGTTTTAGACACCTTATGCCCGTGGTTTCGACAAGTTTTCAACAGGTGTCTCTATTTCCCTACGAGCGCAGTGTAATTTTATCGCGCAGCGACTTGAGGTCTTCGGTGACGGTGCGGTCTTCCTGGATCATCTTCTGGACCTTTTTGTAGCTTGTGCTGACGGTCGAGTGGTTGCGGTTGCCAAATTCGGCGCCTACCGCCGTGGTCGTCATCTCGCACATTTCGATGGCCAGGTAGATAGCGATATGGCGTGCCTTGGCGATATTGGCGTTGCGACGCGGGCCGATGAGCTCCTCGTGCGTCACGCCGTATTGCTCTTCGATGACGGACTGAACCGTTTGGACGTTGATCTTTTTGGCCGATGTGTCGAAGTACTGGCTGGCGATGGCGTCGATATCGTCAAAGGTGAGCTCCCCGCCCTCGCGCTCGCGGTCGCCCGCCTCGCCGGCGCAGCGCTCGCAAAAGCTCTCGAGTTCGCGGATGTTGGTGCCCGAGACCTCTGCCATGTGTTTAAAGTGCTCGTCGGTCAGGTGCCCGCTGTCGCCCCCATAGGCCGCCAGCAGCGAGTCGTCGCCTGCCTCGGGAGCGGCGACGATGGTGTTCTCGTAATAGCGCTGCAAGATCTTGTATTTCATCTCGTAGCTGGGCTCTGCGACCAGGCAGAGCATGCCGGCGTTGAAGCGGCTGGTCAGACGCTCGTCCATGCTCAGGTCTTTGGGAGCGCGGTCGGCTGCGATGACGACTTTTTTGTTGTTGCGGATAAACTCGTCCATGAGCTGGAAAAAGTAGTCCACGCTCGCGCGCTTGCCGATGATGTTTTGAATGTCGTCGATGATGAGCACGTCCACGCCGTGGTATGCCTGCATGATGGGGGCGTTGCTCTTCTTTTGGCGGTCGAACTCGGTCATCAGGTCGTCCAGATATGCCTGGGAGTTGGCATACTTGACCTTGATCTCGGGCGACTTCTCGGCGAGCTCGTTTTTGATGGCAAGCAGCAGGTGCGTCTTGCCCAGGCCCGATTTGCCGTAGATGAACAACGATGTGCACGTGCCGCGCTCGTCCGCGAGGGCGGCAAACTTGAGTGCCGAGCGATAGGCATGGCTGTTCTCGGGGCCGTAGACAAAGTTCTCAAAGGTAAATTTTGAGTTCGCGGCGAGCGGGGCTCCATCCGTATTCTGCTCGGCCGGCACGGTCGGTGCTGGCACGGGTGAAGCGGGGGCCGCAGCTTGCGTGGATTTAGCCGGCGCTCCGCCCTTCATCTGGTTCATCATGCGACGAAAATCATCGGCCGAGAGTGTGTTCTTGATTGCAATGCCCGAATCCGCGCTCGCCGCTGCGTCGTGAGCGATGGGCATGTGCGTGACGGGTGCGTTCGCTGGCGCCGCCGCCGCGGTCGGCAACGGTGCCGTGGTTTCACGGGAAACATCGCTGTGCTGGTGCTCGATTGTCGGCACGTCGCCTGCGGAGGCCGGCACCGCCGGGGAAGCAGCGGGAGCCGCGGCGGCCGCCGTCGCGACAGCGGATTCCGTCGCAGCGCCTTGCGGTGCCACGATGTCGAGCGCAATGGGTGCAAAGGCGATTTCTTCCAGATAGGCTTCAATAGTCGGCTGATGCTTTTTGAGCTGCGCGATGGCAAAGCGCGAGGGGGCCTCGATCGTGAGCGTATCTTCGGTCAGGCTTATGGCGCGCGATTGCCCCAGCATGTTGATGAGGCGTGCATCTTGGCCGTCGCGCTGGCAAAAGGCGATGGCATCCCCCAGGATGATGCTTGCTTCCTCGTCCACTGTCTCTCCCGTTCTTTAGCCCTGAGCTCGCACGCGAGCGGCGCCGAGTTCGGTCAGATGGTATTTCTGGCCATGCTTGATGACCAAGCCGGCCTGCGCCAAGTCATTGAGCGTGCGTGACCAAGTGGGGGCCGAGTTTCCAAACGCCCTCGCCAGATCGGTTGCACCGCACGCTTGATTTTGCGCCAGATAGCCCAGCGCGGCGTTGCCGCGATCGCTTACGAACACGTCCGGTTGTGGCTGCGCATACTGATTTGCTGCATTAGGATACATCATTTGAGCTGCTGGTTGTTGAGAACTCTGCATCGGTGGCATTTGCTGTTGAAAACTTTGAGGCCACTGTTGGTAAGGCTGCGGAGGCATCTGCTGGGCCCAAGGGTTGTACTGCTGCTGCGGCATCTGCTGGTACGGCTGCTGATATCCCTGCTGGTACTGTTGCGGGAACTGCTGGCCATACCCCAGTGACGGCATCTGCTGATATGGATATCCCTGTTGGTACGGCTGATAGCCCATTTGCTGGCCACTCGGTGCCCCCGTCGCCTGCTGCATTGCTGCTGCATCCTGATCCGCCAGCGGCATGGTCTCTGGCATGTTTGGCGGCATCGACATCGATGTCGCCTGGGGCTCTTGTGTAGGAAACATTCCGGGCTGCTGCATCTGTCCCACGGGGGGCTGCATCTGCTGCGTTGCCATGGGCTGCTGAGCAAAAGCTCCCGGCAGGGGGTATGTGGGATGCTCCGTCTCGGGCCGCACGGCAGCACCGCGTCCGCCGGCACGCTCGATTTCCTGCACGCGTTTAGGGTTCAGGCTTACCGTAACCACGGTGCCGTTGCCCATGTTGTCCTCGATGGATACGGCACCGCCGGCGTTTTCCAAATACTCCTGCACCATGGGAAACCCTGCTCCGGTTCCACGGATATAGCGCTTCATCTTGCTGTTTGCACTGGTAACGCCAAAGTCGAACGCGCGCTCCTTGTCGTCGATGCCGGGTCCTTGATCGGCAAATCGGATGGTGTCTCCGCCGTCCAGAATCGAGATGATGGGCTCGGCAAAGTGCGCGTGGATAAAGTTTTCGACAATCTCGCGGATGACCATGAGCGAGATATGGCCACCTTGTTCTTTCATGCACTGGTAGACGGTGTTGGTGGTCTCTTCCAAATACGTGCGGACATCTTGCGGATCAATGACGATCACACGCGGTGTCGACAGCATGTCGTCATAGACGGCGATGCGTGCGGCGTACATGGCTTTTGGCGCCTGCGTGGTCGTCTGCTCGCCTTCCTCACGCTCCTCGCGCACGCCGGTGATGTGCTCGTTGTCGGGTGCCGGGTCTCCGGAATCGACCATGGTGTAAAAGTCGTCAGACATGCCGCTCGCAATCTTTCATAAGGTTTCGAACAAATAGTAGCTCACTGTGCAATGTTTCTCATCTTTCGACAACTTTGCAAAACCTGTTGAAAACTTTGGAAAACGGGCGAAAAGTTCTCAACATTGCCAACATGACCTGTTGAAAACTCGATGAAATATCGTGAAAAGTTGCCATACATCGCTAAATCGAGCTTGGCTTATGGGGGAACCGTGTGAACTGCGCAACCTTTTACCTTTGATTTCTTGACATTTGAACATTGATTTCCCTACAATCTTCAAGCTCACGTGTCTATATCTGCGTCCGCGCCCCCGCGGACACTCGAAATGCAGCAGGAGGAACTTAAGATGAAGCGTACGTATCAGCCTAATAAGCGTAAGCGTGCCAAGACCCATGGCTTCCGTGCCCGTATGGCCACTAAGGGTGGTCGTGCCGTGCTCGCCCGTCGTCGCGCCAAGGGCCGCAAGCGTCTCACTGTCTAGCAGCGATACACACATCTCGCATGAAGACTATTAAGTCTCGGCAAGATTTCGAGCATGTGTTCAGTCAGGGGCGTCGTTTCAATCACCCTCTGATTCGAATGACCATATGTGAATCGGTTGGCGAAGGCGACTCCGGAAGGGTCGCCTTCGTTGGTGCTAAACGGCTCGGTTGTGCTGTCGTGCGCAACCGTTCTAAGCGTGTGATGCGCGAGGCCGCCCGCAGCTGTGGATTTCCCGTTGCGGGTTATGACATCATCTTGTTCGCAACTCCCAAGACGAGGGTTTCCTCGCCGCAGGAGATGGACAAGGCATTGCGTTCGCTTATGAAACGCGCCGGCGTTGCCGGGGAGGAGCGATGAGCAATCACGTTTTGCGACGTGTTGCCATCGCTCCTATTCGCATATATCAACAGGTTATTTCGCCCTTATTGCCTGACGCCTGCATTTATTACCCAACGTGCTCGCAATACGCCATCCAGGCGATTGAGAAGTACGGTGTTTTGAGAGGCTGCTGGCTTGCCGTGAGGCGCATCGCTCGCTGCAATCCCCTGCACGTCGGCGGTTATGACCCTGTGCCCTAGCGGGCACTCGCTATCGGAGGAAAACTTACATGTGGGATTGGATCGTTAACATCCTTTTCGAGCTGCTCAAGCTCATCCAGACCTTTGCGGTCGACTGGGGCCTGTCCATCATCATCCTGGTGGTCATCATCCGTCTGCTGCTGACGCCGCTTATGCTCAAGTCGACCAAGTCGACGGCTCGCATGCAGGTGCTGCAGCCCAAGATGCTCGAGATCCAGGAGCGCTATGCCGACGATCCCCAGCGTCAGGCCGAGGAGATGCAGAAGTTCTACAGCGAGAACAAGTTCAACCCCATGGCTGGTTGTCTGCCGCTTCTGATTCAGATGCCTATCCTGTTTGCCCTGTTTACGCTGCTTCGTAACCTGCCGCAGTACTTTAACGAGGGCACGTTCTCGTTCTTCAATATCCTGCCCGACCTGACCACCACGCCGAGCGCTTCCTTTGCCGATGGCTTTATGGTTGCACTGCCTGCGCTGGTCTGCCTGATCCTGTTCGCCGTCCTGACCCTGATTCCGCAGCTCTATATGTCGCGCAACCAGACCGGCCAGCAGGCCCAGAGCATGCGTATGATGGCCGTTGTCATGACAGTCATGATGCTTTGGATGGGCTGGAGCCTTCCCGTTGGTGTTCTGCTGTACTACGACGTCTCGTCTGCTTGGCAGGTTATCCAGCAGATTTTTGTGACGCAGAAGGTCATCGACAAGGCGAAGGCCGATGAGGAGGAGCGTCTTAAGAACGCGCCGCTGCAGGTTGAGGTCACTCGTCGAGAGAAGAAGCCGCGCCCGCACAAGAAGAAGTAGTCGGGATATCAATCTTATTTAGGTACCTAACTTTTGGAGTACGTTATGTCTGAAGAGATCATCGAGGATATGCTTGAGGAGGTTGCCCCGCAGATTGCGGGCGATTATCCCGAGATTGCACAGCGCTACAAGGCCGGTGAAGAGCTGACCGATGAGGAGCTCGACACCATCGCCGATGTTGCGATTTCCATTCTGCGTTCCATCCTTTCGCACTTCGATGCCGCCAACTCTCCTATTGATGAGTACGAGGGTGACGAGGGCGAGCTGATTTTGGATGTTACCGCTCCTGATCTTGCTGTTCTCATTGGCCGTCATGGTCGTACCCTTGATGCCCTTCAGGTTATGTTCTCTTTGCTGGTGAGCCGCAAGCTTGGCTTTAGGTATCCGGTTGTAGTGGATGTTGAGGGATACAAGAGCCGCCGACAGGACAAGGTTGCCTCCATGGCTCAGTCTGCTGCCGAGCGTGCCATCCGCACTCATAAGAGTGTTTCGCTTCCGCCCATGAATGCCTACGAGCGCCGACTGGTTCACATTGCACTTCGTGGCAATGATGCCGTCGATACTCATTCTGAGGGTTCTGACCCCGATCGCCATGTGGTGATTGTTGCTCGATAATCTACTCGAGCTTATGCTAAGGGGACGTGGTTTCCACGTCCCCTTTTTTTGTCAAAAGTTCTCGATACACTGATTTTTGTCAGAAAGGAGCTTTCGTTGTTAGTACTTACTGAGCAGCAAGCTGACGAGATGTTGAGTCGCCTAACTTCCTATTGCAAAGAGTATTCCTCGAGCGTAACTGATGTTGAGCTGAGGAAATGTATCAAGCATTTGGATTTGGTTTTGGAAACAAATAAGACAACCAATCTCACCCGTATTCTCAACGTAGAAGATGCTGCAGTACTTCATATCCTCGACTCACTTGTTTTACTCCCCTATATCAATAAGGCTCCTGAGGGAGCTTTGCTCGATATGGGTACAGGTGCGGGCTTCCCTGGTATTCCGTTAACCATAGCCACGCATCGTAAAGCTACTTATATTGACTCTGTTGGCAAGAAGGTTGATGCTGTCAATTCCTTTGTCCATGCTCTTGGATTGAAACATGCTCATGCGGTCCATGATCGTCTTGAAGAATATGCTCGAAACCATAAGAAGCAGTTCTCTGTCGTAACCGCCCGCGCACTGGCCCCTCTACCGATTCTTGTTGAGTATGCGGCTCCGTTCCTCAAGGATGGAGGGCTATTTGTTATCACCAAGGGCAATCCTTCGGATGAGGAGCTTGCTTCCGGCATGTCAGCAGCTAAGATTTGCGGCTTTACTTTGCTTCTGAATGACGCAATCGATTTGCCTGAGGGCTTGGGCCACAGGGAGTTCATTGTTCTTAAGAAGAGTCATCCAGCATCTGTCTCATTGCCTCGTGCAAATGGCATGGCAAAGAAGAATCCGCTTGCCTAGATGTTTCACGTGAAACATAATGGATACTAACAACTTGCAGTGTTTCACGTGAAACATGGCGGTTGATATCGAATCGGAATGTTTCACGTGAAACATCCTCCGTTTGACAGCTTTAATACACACCAGGAGGGACCGTGGGATTTCGCGACGTTAAACGTTCTAAGAGCGCAAAAGACACGCGTATCATTGCAATCATCAATCAAAAAGGCGGCGTCGGTAAGTCAACGACGGCTGTGAACCTTGCAGCAGCACTGGGTGAGCAGGGTCGTAAGACACTGATTGTCGATTTTGATCCGCAGGGAAACAGCACTAGTGGATTCGGAATTGAAAAAGAAGACCTTGATCACTGCATCTATGATGCATTGTTGAATGATGTGCCGGCAGAATCGCTTGTTCTTGATACAAATTGCAAAAAGGTATTCGTAATTCCGGCTACAATTCAGCTTGCAGGCGCGGAAATTGAGCTCGTAAGCGCAATCGCTCGTGAAACCCGCCTCAAAGATTTGCTTGAGCCGATTCAAGACGAGTTCGATTTTATTTTCATTGACTGTCCCCCTTCGCTCGGCCTGCTTACTATCAACGCCTTGACAGCAGCAGACAGCGTTTTGATTCCGATCCAGTGCGAGTATTATGCACTCGAGGGCGTTACAAAGCTGCTTGAGTCAATGAAAATGGTCAAATCACGTCTGAACAAGGGCTTAGACATCTATGGTGTGCTTATGACCATGTATGACTCGCGTACCTCTCTATCGAATCAGGTTGTTGAGGAGGTTCAATCGTACTTTGGTGATAAGGCGTTTAAGACGCTGATCCCCCGTACAGTTAAAATCTCCGAAGCTCCGTCTTTTGGAGAACCGGTAATTACCTATGCACCTCAAAATAAGGGTGCAAAAGCGTATATGAACCTTGCAAAAGAGGTGATCAAGCGTGCCTAGTGCAAAGAAACGTGGCGGATTAGGACGTGGTCTCAATGCTTTGGTCTCAGAGGCCGAATATGAGACCGGTGGTTCGGCTGCATCTGCTTCAAATGCCGCATCTGAAACAAAACTCCCTATTGAGGATATCGTTCCCAACCCTAATCAGCCGCGAATTCACTTTAACGAAACTGAACTTCGCGAGTTGAGTGAGTCAATCCAAGAGCATGGTGTTTTGCAGCCGCTTTTGGTTCGCAAGCACGGAAACGGCTATGAGATCATTGCTGGTGAACGTCGTTACCAAGCGTCAAAGCTTGCTGGTCTTGAGGAACTGCCTGTCATCATTAAGGAAGTTAATGATGAGGAGATGCTCGCTCTTGCTCTTATCGAGAATCTTCAGCGTTCTGATTTGAATCCCGTCGAAGAGGCGAAGGGTTATCGTCAGCTCATTGATGCTAGCGGTATGACACAAGAGGCGTTATCAAAGGCTGTCAGTAAGTCTCGTTCTGCAATTACAAATTCACTTCGTTTGCTAGATCTTCCCGAAGTCGTACAGCAGATGATTTTCGAGGGCAAGCTTACTGCTGGCCATGCGAGAGCGATTCTTGCAGTTCCATATGAAGATGCAAGGATTCGACTTGCTGAGAAGGTTGTTGCAGAAGGCCTTTCCGTTAGAGCGACAGAAAATCTTGCTCCGTTGTTTTCTGCCGGAGAGACACCTAAGACACCGAGGCCTGCAACGCCTCAGTCTTTTAAAAAGGCTGCCCGCGTGCTTCGTCAGGTTTTTAATACCAACGTGCGTGTGAAGAGCTCGCGTGGAAAGAATAAGATCGAGATTGAGTTTAAAGACGAGGAAGAGCTCTCTCGTATTCTTGGCGAAATGATTCAGTTTGATCAAGGAGGCCAAGATGAGGAATAAGATTTTAACTGCGATTGCATTGGCGACGACTGTCGCGGCTGGTGCCTTCGCTGGCTATAAGATCGCGACGGACGATGAACTTCGAGGTCGTTTGCTTCGTGGCGCGCAAGATATCGTTGATACGTCCAAGAAGAAAATGGATGTTATGACAGAAGATGTTGCCATGCGTACTGCTCAGGTAACGAAGAATCCCAAGATTAATCAAGGTTGGGTTAGCAACCAATGGGAAAATGTGGGCTATTAGGTACCTAATAATTACTCAGTAAATTTTGAGGGGTCCTTGTCTGATTCATGAGACAAGGGCCCTTTATTTTGTCCGTAAAAAATTGGAAAGGTAGCAGCTGCTCCAAAATTGAGGTCAATAAATGAAACGGCCCCGGTTGCATATCCTGCAACCGGGGCCGTTCGATGTTTCACATGAAACGTTTTGGAGTGCGACTCCCCTATGCGTTCTTCTGAACTTTAAAGCGCTGTTTCAGCTGTCCGCAAGCGGCGTCAATATCGTTACCACGGGAGTTACGAATCGTGGTCTCGATGCCACGGGACTCAAGACGACGCTGAAGATCCTCAACCTTATGAATCGGCGACGGCTTGAGCGGGCTGCCCTCGATGTCGTTAAGTTGAATCAGGTTAACGTGGCACAGCGTTCCCTCGCAGAAGTCGCAGAGTGCCTGCATCTCGGGATTCGTATCGTTGACGCCTTCGATCATGGCATACTCATAGGTCGGGCGGCGGCCAGTCTTCTCGGTGTAGAGCTGAAGCGCCTCGTGAAGGCGAAGCAGCGTGTACTTCTTAACACCGGGCATGAGCTTATTGCGCGTCGACTGGATGGCGGAATGCAGGGAAACGGCAAGCGTGAACTGCTCGGGGATATCGGCAAATTTGAGAATACCGGGAATAACGCCGCTGGTAGAGACGGTGAGGTGACGAGCGCCGATACCGATGCCATCGGGGTCGTTGAGGATACGCAATGCCTTGAGAACCTCGTCGTAGTTGGCAAACGGCTCGCCCTGGCCCATGAAGACAACGCTTGTGGCACGCTCGCCAAAGTCGTTGGATACATGAAGCACCTGGTCGACGATCTCTTGAGCAGTCAGAGAGCGCTTGAGGCCGTTGAGACCGGTAGCGCAAAAGGCACAGCCCATGCCGCAGCCTGCCTGGGTGGAAACGCAGACGGAAAGCTTGTTACGACGGGGCATGCCGACAGTCTCGACGGAAATGCCATCGTGGTACTCGAGCAGATACTTGCGCGAGCCATCTTTGGAAACCTGCTTGGTGAGTTCAGTCGGCGTATCAAAGGCAAAAGCCTCTTTAAGCTGCTCACGGAAAGCCTTGGGGAGGTTGGTCATATCGTCAAACGAACAAACGTTCTTCTCGAAGACCCATTCGATGAGCTGCTTCGCGCGGAAGGCAGGCTGGCCAAGTTCGGTCACGAGCTCGCGAATATCGTTTTGGCTCAAGTCGCGAATGTCCTGAGATTTAGTCCTGGGATTCATGGAAGCCTTTCGATTTTGGGGAAACGTAGAGGGTATCGCTACAATATGGTATCAGCTGCAGAAATTATAGAGGAGGAGTCTGCCCATGCCGGGTAAAAGCCTAGAGAACATGCACGTAGCGGTCTTGGCGGGCGGTCATTCCGCTGAGCGCGAGATCTCGCTCAATTCGGGAAAGAACGTCGTGGCTGCCTTGAAGGAGGCCGGCTACACTTCGGTGGAGCTGATCGACACGGCTGCCGATGATTTTATGGTAACCATGGCGACCGGCGGTTTCGATGTGGCATTTATCGCCATGCACGGCGCCGGCGGTGAGGATGGCGCCATGCAGGGTGCCATGGAGACCCTGGGTATCCCCTACACGGCCTCGGGCGTACTTGCCAGCGCCTGCGGTGCCGACAAGGAGGTCTCTAAGCTCCTATACGCCAAGGCGGGCATTCCCATTGCCCCCGGCCTTGCGCTCGAGGTGGGCGATGAAGTCGATATCGATCATATCGTCGAGGTTTGTGGCGAGCGCTGCTTTGTGAAGCCGGCCGTCAACGGTTCCAGCTATGGCATTTCCCTGGTCCATGAGCCCTCCGAGCTGCCCTCGGCAATCGCCAAGGCGTTTGAGTACGGCGACAAAGTGCTGGTCGAGAAGTGCATCGAGGGTACCGAGATCACCGTCGGCGTATACGGCGAAGATGACGTGCGCGCCCTGCCGATTGTCGAGATTCGTAAGCCCGAGGACTGCGAGTTCTACGATCTGGACGTGAAGTATGTCGACCCTACGGATATCCATCGCATTCCGGCGCAGATTTCACCCGAGAATTACGCTCGTGCCCAGGAGCTTGCCTGTGCCGCTCACAAGGCGCTCGGTTGCCTGGGCATCTCGCGCAGCGACTTTATTGTGAGCGAGGACGGCCCCGTTATCCTCGAGACCAATACCATTCCCGGCATGACCGATACGTCGCTGTATCCGGATGAGATCCGCCACACCGATGACATGACGTTCCCGCAGGTCTGTGACAGTCTGATCCGTATGGGCCTTCGTCGAGCGGGCATTGCATGCTAATCGAGGACGCGGTTTCGTCAGGAACGCCGCAGTTTGTCATCGACTCCTATGCCACGCTTGCCGACCGCGCCAAAACGCAGTCCTTCGGCCTTATCGAAGAAGATGTGATTGTCCTCGATACCGAGACCACGGGTCTTTCGGTGCAGGACAACGAGCTGATCGAGATCTCGGCGGCCCGTCTTTCGGGCCGCGAGGTCATCGACCGCTTCGATACCTTCGTGCATCCCAAACAGCTGATTCCCGCCGAGATTACCGAGCTCACGAGCATTACAAATGCCGATGTGGCAGATGCCCCGTCGGCGGTTGAGGCCGTCGCCGCTCTCGCCGATTTTGTCGGTGGCTGCCCGGTGATCGCACACAACGCCACGTTCGACCGCTCGTTTATCGAGTCGGTCAAAGGCGGCGTCAACGTGAGCGATATTTGGATCGATTCGCTGGCGCTGTCGCGCATCGCGCTTCCGCGCCTGGCCTCGCACAAGCTGTCTTTTATGGCCGATCTGTTTGGCTGTGACTCGGTGTCACACCGTGCCAATGCCGACGTCGACGCCCTGTGTGGCGTATGGCGCGTGTTGCTCGTGGCGCTCACCGACTTGCCCCAGGGCCTCATGGCGCGCCTAGCCGACATGCACCCGGATGTGCCTTGGTCCTATCGTCCTATATTCTCATTCTTGGCGGGACAGAACCCTGGTTCTATCTTCTCTCTCAGCGCCGCTCGTGCTGACGTTCTCAAGGCCGATCGCGCCGACGATCGGGTGGACGCCGACGAACTGCCGGTCCTCAAGATGCCGAGTCGTGAGGAGATTGAGGCAGACTATGCGCCGGGTGGCCTGGTCAATCGCATGTATCCCACCTACGAGCCGCGTGATGAGCAGATCGCGATGGCGCTCGAGGTCCGCGATGCGCTGGTCACGGGCACTCATCGTGTAATTGAGGCGGGCACAGGCGTCGGCAAATCGATGGCCTATCTGGTGCCTTTTGCCGAGGCAGCACGCCGTAACAACATCACGGTTGGTATTGCGACCAAATCGAACAATCTTGCCGACCAGCTCATGTACCATGAGCTGCCAAAACTTGCCGAGCAACTGAACGGTGGTCTGTCATTTTGCGCTCTCAAGGGGTATGACCACTATCCGTGCCTGCGCAAGCTCGAGCGCATGAGCCGCGGCCAGGTCGAGATTACCACCAAGCGCGATCCGGCGGACACGCTCACGGCGGTCGCGGTCATTATGGCGTACGTCTGCCAATCAGCCGATGGCGACCTCGACTCGCTCGGCATTCGGTGGCGCAGCGTCAACCGCCCCGACTTTACGACGGCCTCGCGCGAGTGTGCCCGTCGCCTCTGCCCGTTTTTCCCTGATAAATGTTTGGTCCACGGTGCTCGCCGTCGTGCGGCGCATGCCGATGTGGTGGT
Source organism: Collinsella sp. AM17-1 (assembly GCF_003470665.1). Lineage (GTDB taxonomy): Bacteria > Actinomycetota > Coriobacteriia > Coriobacteriales > Coriobacteriaceae > Collinsella. The sequence continues at coordinate 20,435 of NZ_QRJZ01000005.1, read as the reverse complement.
CACCAACCATTCCCTGCTGTTCCGCAATGTCGCGGCTGAGGGCAGGATTTTACCCCCGATTCGTCATTGGGTAATCGACGAGGCCCATTCCATCGAGCGCGAGGCGCGCCGCCAGTGGGCGCGCGTGGTGTCGGCGGACGAATCACGCGTTCTGTTTGAGCGCCTGGGTGGCTCGAGCACCGGCGCGCTAAGCCAGGTTTCCCGTGATTTGGCAACCTCCGAGGGCTCTACGCTCTATTTGGGCCTTACTGCCAAGGCGACGTCGACGGTTGCGCGCGCGAGCATGGCAATCGCCGACGTGTTCGATGGCGTTCGCGAGCTCGGCCGCCGTGCCCGTGGGGGTTATGACAATGCCAATCTATGGATTGGCCCCGAGTTGCGCGAATCTGACGACTGGCATGATTTCTTACAGTCGGCCTACACAGCCATCGACGCATTGGAACAAGCTGACAAAAGCGTCGAGGCGCTGGTGCAAGCCGTCGCCGCCGACAAGCCCGAGGTTGTTGTCGACCCGGGTGATATCTCGCGCCGCCTGCACGAGCTGGTCGAGAACCTCAAACTTATCATTGATGGCACCGATGAACACTACGTATATTCGCTGCAGGTCAATCGCAGGTTGCGTGCCGGCGGAGAGTCAGTGACCGCAGAGCGCATCGACATTGGCGAGGCCTTGGCAACCGAGTGGCTGCCCGAGGTTCACACGGCTATCTTTGCCTCGGCAACCATGACGGTGTCCAAAAGCTTTGAGCACTTCAACCATGCTGTCGGCCTCGATCGCATCGGTGCTTCAACATCCTCATCGCTGCACTTGGACTCGAGCTACGACTTCGATTCGAACATGGCTGTAGTCGTTGCGGGCGATATCCCCGATCCGCGCGATCGTGAGAGCTATCTTACGGCGCTCGAGCGCGTGCTGGTCGACGCCCATCTTGCCATGGGCGGATCGGTGCTCACGTTGTTCACCAATCGGCGCGACATGGAAGACCTGTACGTCCGCGTTGAGCCCAAGATGGCCCGTGCGGGTCTGGAGCTCAACTGCCAGCAGCGCAACTCATCTCCTCGTCGCCTGCGCGACCGGTTTATCAACGAGCCGACCTCGTCGCTTTTTGCGCTTAAGGCCTTCTGGGAGGGGTTTGACGCCAGCGGCGAGACGCTGCGTTGCGTCATCATTCCCAAGCTGCCGTTCTCGAGCCCCACGGACCCGCTCTCGTGCGAGCGCAACCTGCGCGAAGACCGCGCTTGGGCGCGCTATTCGCTGCCCGAGGCGGTGCTCGAGGTTAAGCAGGCGGCCGGCCGCCTTATCCGCTCGTCGACCGATTGCGGCGTGCTGATTCTGGCCGACCCGCGCCTGGTGACGAAGGGCTACGGGAAGAAGTTCTTAACGTCGCTGCCCACGAGCTCCTACCAGCGCATCGAATCGGCGCAGATCGGGCACTATCTGCAACTGTGGCGCGCACGTCACGAGCGGCGGCGCTAAAGCGGACAGACGAGGGTTTTTGCCATATCGCACAGACGCTTTGACAGGGCGGGGTCATCCAAGATGCGGATGGCTCCGCCCGCTGCGATTATCTGGCTCAGTAGCCAACGCTCGGAGCCGTAATGCACGGTTACCGTTGCCGTGTCTGCCCCGCCGCGCTCGATGAGGGTGATGCCGGCCCAGTCCAGATGCTCCGCCATATCGAATGGCATCAGGAGCTTTGCGCTACGCTGCGTCCGGGCAAGGGAATCGTGGAGGGATGCGACGTCCGGTGCGTGAGGCACGACGGAGTCTTCCGTCAAGGTGAGTCCCTCGATTTTATCCATGCGATAGGTGCGCTGCTCATCGACCGCGATGTCCCAGGCAATTAGGTATGTTTGGTCGCCGTTTACCGTAATGCGCAAGGGGTCGACCAGACGCTCGCGTGGCCGCGCATCGTCCATCGAGCGATACGAGATGCGGCAGCGAACGCCGTCCTGAATGGCGCAGCTCAGCTGCTGCCAGTGCGACCCGTGGTTGACGGTGTCAAAGACGCGCTGGTTATAGCCGAGCTCTTCGGGCAGAAGAGCATGTCGAATCCGAGCCGCCGCCTGGGGCTCGATCCCCAACGATTCAAGTTCATGGTTGAGCACAGCGCCTTCGGCGGCACTCAGGCGCAGCGGTAGCACACGCCCGGCGTCACCGGTGAGGACCACACGCTCGCCGCGGCATTCGCAGATGATGCGCGCGCCCGATTCTCGGTCCGCGAGCGTCGAGACGATCTCGAGAATCTCGTCGAGCGACACCCCCGTGATGTCAAAGCGGCTGCAAATCTCGGTTCGTGTCATGCCGTTCTCGCCGGCGGCGTAGAGGGCCTCCATGATGTCGATGGCGCGCGAGAGTCTCTGCTCGCTGGTGAGTTTACGCACGGGCATGCTCATGCACCGTCCTTTCAATGAGGTGGTTCCACGCCTGCTTGAGCGATTTGGGGGCCATGGGCCTCATGCCGTCCGTGGCGTGGGCCATGCAAAATGAGGCGGCGGCTTCAAGGTCACGCACGTCAACGGTCCAGGTCCATCCCGCATCGGTGTGTGCGAGCTCACCTCGCCCGCGCGTGAGGCCGTTGATCATATCGATCTGCGTCTGAGGGGCGAACGAGAACGTGGCTGCAACGGGCGGTCGGTCGGCAAAATCGAATTCAAAGAACAGATAGTCGTTGAGATTGAAGTCCGCGGGGATGGCGTAGGCCTTCGAAGGACGCCAGGCGCGAACGATACGGTCGCAGCGGAATGTCCTGATGTCGTCGGTGACATTGTCGAGGCCGCAGAAGTACGCCACGCCCTCGCGCTCGAACATGCCGTAGACGCAGACGGTACGTTCTTTCTGCTCGCCGCGTCCGTTCTGATATAAAAATCGCAGCGCGCACCGCTCGGCAAAGGCGCTCCATACCGCATCGACGGTGGGAGAGCGGCGGATCGGTGCATCGTCCACCGCCGACATGCCGGTGAGGTAGGCAATCTTGGAGCGAATATCGGCAAGCGGCGCGGCAAAGGTGGATGAGCCGGCCGCTAACGTCTGGTCGATGGCGTTGAGCAGGATATCGGCGTCGTCTGCGGTGATGAGGCCGCCTGCAGCAAACGTGTGCTCGCGGTCGATTGTCCACGAGCTTTCCTCGGTCTCCTGCGCACCGGCGGGGCGAACCTCCTTGATTAAGATGCCACGCTCGAGCAGTTTGTCACGATCGCGCCGAAACTTGCGCTTATCCGAGTCGATATTGCCCGAGCCATATCCCAGGTCAGAATCCAAGACGATCTGCTCGGTCGTCAGCGGTTCGGGGGAGCTGTTGAGCACAAAGAAAAGATTGAGGATGCGCTGAGCCGTTTTATCGAAACTTGGCTCCGAATTCCCCTTTTTAATTGTCGCGGTCGCGTCGCTTGCCGTCATAGAGTCCTCGCATGAGAAGGTGGTTTGCTGCCATGATTTTAGTCCGATATGGAGATTAGGCTATATCCTTGTCCGCTCGGGGCGTTAAGATGGCCCGAATTCGGTCGTTTGCGCTCGCTCGGGGTATACTTTCGACTATATACGGTTCTAATGTGCAAGCATTGGGCCTATTTGTCGGATTATGGATGTGGAGCGCACATGGCGAACACCCAGAACTATATTAACCACCTGCTGCAGAACACCGGCATTACGCCGGCATGCAGCGAAGAAGAGCGCTTGGCTGCCGAGGATATCGCTCAGATCTTCCGCAACCACGGCTTTGATCCCGAGGTTCAGGAGTTCAATGCCCCGGCGCCCAGTAGATTGGCATTTGCCGTTACCGGCATCCTTGCGTTTGCCGGCGCCCTGCTGATGGGCATCGGCGGCGGTATCGGCTTGGTCGGCACCTTGCTGGCCATTGTCGGTGCCGTGCTCTACGTGCTCGAGCGCACGGGCCACCCCGTGGTTTCGCGCCTGGGCAAGACGGGCGTGAGCCAAAATGTCATCGCCTACCACAAGGCCTCGGGCCCGCTTGCGTCTCCGCGCAACCGCCCGGTGGTCGTTGTCGCACACTACGACTCTCCCCGCGCTGAGCTGCTCGCCCGCGAGCCTTATGCTTCGTATCGTGCGCTCATCGCCAAGCTGTTGCCCGTTGCCACGGTTGCCCCCGCTGCCGTTGCCATCCTGCGTATCCTGCCGCTCCCCGGCGCGCTCAAGGTTCTGCTGTGGATTGTCGCGATCCTCGCTTCCCTCGTTGCACTTGCCAACGCGGCAAACATCATCTCTAACCGCCACATTCTTCCCTATACGTCCGGCGCGGTGTGCAACAAGTCTTCTGTCGCCGCCATGCTCGGCGTCATGGACAACGTTGCTCCCTTCCAGGGCGAAAACGAGTTTCCCGACGATGTTCCGTTCGATACCTATTTTGGGGAGCAGAAGCGTCGTGCCGAAGAAATGGCGCGCGCAGCGGCGGAGTATGCCGCGGCCCAGCAGCAAAACGACTACGGCAACACCATCGAGTACGAAGAGCCTACCTACGCCGAGGACGAGTTCGGTCAGCCGACTGCTCCTGACGCTCAGACCGAGCCCGAACAGGGTGAGGCTTTCGACGAGCAGATCGAGGGCTTTGAGGGTGCGTCTGCCGACGAGACGCTGATTGGCGCCATTGTGCCCGAGGATCAGAATCAGGCTGTCCAGGCCGAAGAGTTCAATGACGAGGTTCCCGCTGCCGAGCCGGCGGAGGAGCCTGCCGCGGCCGAGCCCAAGCTCTATCGCAATGCCGCCGGCAACATCCGCTTTGGTTCGGATGCCATCCGTGCGCTCGGAATGCTTCCCGAGTCCTGCACGCTCGATTACGAGGAGGGCGAGGAGCCGACGTTTGAGCCCGAGCCTGCCCCCGTTGTCACCGTGGATGATGAGTCTGCCGCGGTTACCGCTGCCGAGCCCGAGGCGGTGTCCGCGATTGATCCCGCGGCAGGACTGGACATTTTGGCTCCCGCCGCGCCGGCGCAAGACGTTGCGGACGAGTCTGACGACGATTACGTTGAACAGCCGAGGCGCGTGTCTTACGAGAGCGATACTGATTTCTCGGCCGAGATTCCCGCGGCAACGCCCCATGCCGATATTGCATCCGCGTTCTCTTCGATTGGCGCCGGCGCTTCCAACTTCTTTAAGGGTGCGCTTGCAAAGGGCAAGAAATTTGTCGACGATTTCGAGGAGAAGCGCGCTGCCGCACGCGAGGCTGCCGAGCAGGAGGCTATCGCTCAGCAGCAGGCAGCCGAGGCGGCACGTGAGCGCGCGGCGCAAGAGTTCGAGCAGAACGAGGCTATGCAGTCCGGGCCCGTCGACGCTGCCGAAGCTACGACGTCCTTTGAGTCCCAGCAACCGGCGTCCGCGGATGTTGTTGAGGCGACGACGTCTTTCGAGGCTCAGCAGCACGTCGATAGCACCATGTCGTTTGATGCCGCGAAGTTCGATTCCACGATAACGTTTGAAAAGCAAGGCACCGCGATTGCCGAGCCCCTTCCTGCTTCCGATGAGCAGGACGACGCGGCAGACGATGACGAGCCCATTGATGCTGCCGAAATCCAAGATGCCGCCGAGGACGAGCCCGTCGAGGCCAACTTTGACGAAGAGCAATACGCGACAGCCGAGCAAGATGATTCGACCGAGGTCGAGCAGGAGGGAGTGCCTGCGGTTTCCGAGGCTCCCGAGATAGATGAGTCGAGGCCTTACTCCACGCAGATTTTCACCATGCCGACCCCGAGTGGTTCCGGTGCCACGGTTGCCGATGTTGCTCCCACCCAGGACGAAACGGTCGATTCCCTTATGGCCCAGATTTCTTCCCAGGCATCACCGCGTCCGCAGATGAATGTTCCCGATCCGGCGTCGGCTCCGTCGCCTGCACCTTCCTCGTCTCCGCTGGCTTCGGTCCCCGATCCGTCGCTGCCGTCGATGAAGCAGGCAAACGTTGCGTCTCGCACGTCGCTGTTCGACCTTCCCGATCCCTCCGCACAGGCCAACGACCCCTTTGCTACCGCTCAGGGTCCCGAACCCACATCGGCACCCGTTGCGCCTCCTATGCCCGTTGTGTCGGGCGCTCAGCCGATCGAGACCATTTCGGCTCCCGCCCCGGCGGCACCCAAGTCTCGCAAGCGCGGCCTGGGCGGCCTGTTCGGTCGTAAAAAGAAAAACGAACAGGACAGCATGAGTGACTGGCTGGGCGTCGAAGACGATTACGATGCCAAGAAGTCCGGTCGCGGCATCGGTTCGTGGGATAATTTCGAGGACGATAACGATGGCTGGAAGGGCGGCGCTACGTCTTCCGACGGCGCTTCTTCCGAAGATATGCTCTCGGCTGTCGCCTCTATGGGCGATGATGAGCTGCTCGGTCACGATATCTGGTTTGTGGCAACGGGCGCCTCGGATTGTGATGGCGCTGGTATGAAGGCCTTCTTGGCTTCACATCGCGACAAGCTCCGCGGCGTATTCTTCATCAATCTTGAATCCGTCGGCGCCGGTAGGCTTTCGGTGGTGACGGTCGAGGGCGAACAGCAGCTGCTCAAGGGCGATCGCCGCATCATGAACCTGGTCAGCAAGGTGTGCAAGTCGTTCCATGTCGATTGTGGCGCGCTCGAGATGCCCTATGCCAAGACCGATGCCTATGCCGCGCTCGAGGCGAGCCGCCGAGCCCTCACCATCGCCGGCGTGGACGGCACGCGTCTGGCTTGCGCTCGTACCGAGGACGACCTGCCCCACAATGTCAACCCGACGAACATTGCCACGGTATCCGAGGTCGTGACCGAGGTTATCCGCCGTTCGTAGACGGAGCTCTAAGGAGTCAACGTGTTTTCGTATATTAAGCGCCATTGGCCTGTCTACGTGATTTTGACCTTGATTGCCATTGCGTTAGGGTTTGGAGCTGCCTACATCGTGGGCGCGAAGGGCTCGACCCCCGCCTCCGCAATCAGCGAAGAGGTGGAGCAAGAACAGAGCACGGGTGCCGATGGGATTCCTGAGTCCGAGCAAGCAATCGTTGATGGTGGATCTTCGTCTGCAGAGTAGATGCGGCGATTTAAATGATTGAAAGCGGGCGAGCCGGGGGACTGGCTCGCCCGCTTTTTCATCGCTCTAGCGCTTCTTTGGGATTGACCTAAGGCGAGCGAACCATAGGGCTGCGGCACCCGAGGTCAGGAGCGCGGTGATGCAAGCGGCGATGGGAGCTGATCCTGTTGCCGGTAGGTCCTGCGGTAGGGTACAGCGTTGAATGACACTGTCCTCGTCATGTGACTCAAGTTTATCGCCGCCGCCGTTGCGGCAAAGATCGACGCGTGCGCTGTTGGTGAGTGCAGTTTGGGGTGTGTAAGCCGACGTTGCCTGCATGTGCACGACTGCGCCCCGAGCATCTGTGCCAAGGATTGCTTTGGCATCGTCAAGGTCGTCGTGCTCATCTTTGAGATCATCACGGGTCCAAGAATCCGTATCGCTTCGAGTCGTAAAGTCGGCGGCTAACGCACCGTATTCAATGCGAATGCCCGTCACGACGGTATTGGATGCAAGGTCGAGTTCTTTCGCCTCGAGTGTGGCGGATTCCGTGGTCGAGACATCCGCCTTCCAGAGGTGCCAGCCGTCGTAATCGACGAGGCGGCAATCTTCACCCAGACTCTCTTTTACTTCGTCGGACTCAAGCCAAGGATTTTCGTGCCCATCGCCAAGAGTCGCGTTTGCCGGCTCATCGACGTCTGTCGAGTCCAACGGCGTCGTGCGATACCACACGTTGCACAGACCGTTGAGGTCGCCGATGGCGACGGGGGTTTCGATTGAGACGAATCTCGCCGTGCCGTCTTTGGCGCACTCAAGATCATCGGTAATCGTAAACTCATCAACCCAAGTAGCGGAATCGTTTCGAGCATCGATGGTATAGGAGAAAAGCCCATCCGTATTGGTTTGCATCGCGCCGCGGTTTTTTCCATCGCCGTTAGCCAACAGACCCTTCCCGATAGGTTGGACAAGTTCCTGACGCTTGTCGACCTGTCCTTTGATCTCGATGGGCGCATCCTTCATCGCGACGGATTGGACTTCTCTCGTATCCTTTATTTCAAACGTTATCTCCTCGGCAAGGTCATAGGTCCGCGGAGACATCGTTTCGCGCAACGAGTAGGTGCCGGGTGCAAGATGTTCGATGCGGTGCGGCTTGTCGGATGAGGTCCAGGAGTCTATTTCGGTTTTATCGGGACCATATAAGGTGAGCTGTGCGCCTTTCACTTCCTGCTCTCCGCTTGCATCGACCTTGGAGATATCAACCTTGGTGTAATCGTCGGATACGTTAAGCCGTGCTTCCACAACGGGTGTTTTCTGGTCGGCATAGGTAAGGTCGACGATATGATGCGTCCGGTCGAGCAAGAAGCCGGTCGGCGCTTGAGTCTCGACAACCTCGTAGCGTGCGGTGCCAGATCCCAGCGGGAGGTCGTCCGCGCGTGCTTCTCCAGTTTCATCCGTCGTGACGGTAGCGACAGCCTCGCCGTCGAGCGCGGCAATGCTACCGTCGGGGCGCACGATATCACCTGAGGCACGGATCTCAAAGATGGCGCCCGCGAGGCTGCTGCCGTCTACGGCATCGGTTTTAACGATCCTGATGTTTCCGGTCGCGGCGTGGTCATAATACGAGACGATTGCAACGGGCGTTAGGTTTATATCGGCGGGTATGTTTACCTCGATCTCTCCGCCGACAAGATAGGGCTCTTTGGCCGAGGTTTCGCGTACATAATAGGTGCCCGGCACGAGCGATTCGGGCAGTGTGACGGTGCCGGTCGCGTCAGTCGTAAAGGTGTCCATTACGTTATGTGCTGGATACCAGCATGTTTGTGAGACAGGTTTGTGATTGCTGTCGAGGAGTTGGAAGGTGAATCCGGCTAGGGGAACAGAGGCGCCTGTTTGGGCATCGCGTTTTACAATCTGGAGATGCGTCGACAGAGCGTGGTTGTCCACGATATATTGAAGCTCGGCGCCGTCGGAAATCTGATTGGCCTCGACGGTCCATTCCCCCGCACGTTTAAAACCCTCGGGGACGGTTTCCGGAACCTCACGAACCGTGTAGCCGGCGCGGTCGTATGGGACGGCTCCGTGGACACCGGCTGGTCGCTTGCCTGTGCCGAACCATGCTTCGGGCTGGTCTTTGGTGGAGGCAAAGCCATAGATGTTTGTAGTCAGTGTGCCAACAACCTGCTGAGAGCTGTTACTGACAACCTCAAAGACAACATCTCCTGCCGGCTGCTCCAGGCCGGATTGATCGCTATTGCCGTAGTCCTTGAATTTGGAAATCTCAAGGTCAAACGCAATGGGGATATTGGAAACGCGAGATTCGATCTCGACCACGCCTGAATCGCCGAGTTGGTCGGCTCCAACGGTGTAAGACCAACTGTCACCGGAGGGCAAATAGCCCTCGGGCGCCTTCGATTCATAGATGGTAAAGGTTCCCAGGGGGACATCGGTGAGGGTAGCTCGACCGCTTTCATCGGTCCTGAGAGTTTGTGTCCATCCAGGGGTTGATTGCGATACGCACACGAATTCTGCTCCTGCGAGCGAAGCTCCAACTTGGGGGCCTGCATTCGTTGCGGCGTCGAGCTTTACAATGCGCAAGGTAATGGTGCCGGGTTGTTCATCAATGGTGACGTATCCGCCGTTATTCGTCGTGGTAAAGGCAATGCGATCGTGCAGGGGGATATAACCAGCTGGCGCTGTTGTCTCAACTAGGTAGTATGCCGTGTTGGGTAGGAGTGTTGCCTGCGCTCGACCGTTGCTGTCCATCTGGACGGTGCCGACACGCGCGCCGCTGGCGCTCTCAAAAACATCGAATGTTGCCCCGTCAAACTGATAAGTATTGTTTCCGCTGGTAATGGCAGCGTTTGCAGACTGCTTTTGGAAGGAAACAGAGACCGCCGGCAGTACATAGAGCATGTCTTGACGTTTGCTGCCGCCCGATACGGTTCCTATATAGCGCCGCGCGCGGTGCGGAGCGGCTTTGATGCTTCCTGATTTTGCGCTGTCGTGGAGCCACCGCGCAGCCGCCACGACTTCATTGTCGGCGGTAAAGTGCCCGCTCTTGGTTTTGCCCTGAGCGGTTGTGTAGGAGTAGGTGCCGTCGACATGGGTAGTGCCGTTGAGCATCCATACGGCAAGCTGGGTGGCGGCGCGGGCGCGATCGGGTGAAAGATGGTAACCGCCAAACGACGTGGCGGTAGGATATCCGTGACAAACGATTGCCGCGAACTCGTCGTCGAGCCACACCCAGCCTTGATCAAAGTTGAGCCATGGGCCGCCCGGCTTGGTGGGGCCGGGGCGCTCCTGGTTCATGCAGTAGGCAATCGAGGCGTCTTGAGCTTCATACTTGCCGATGAAGAAGGGCCCACAATCATCGCTAATAGTGCGGAAGCCGAGCTGGTCGTAGCCATCGACGGCAAATGCGGCTCCCGGTGCCAGACAGCCGAAAAGCAGGAAGAGGAGCAGGAGCAGCGGACCTGTTGCGATTGCGCTGTGGACAGAGTGCGTGGGTGCGTTGGACATGGCTGCTCCTTATCCCTCGTGCGCCGCATGGGGAGGTTGCGACGCGTAGGATGAGGCTACCCCCGAGGTTCATGCGGGTAAGTACCGGAGCCTGACCAAAAGCTTGCCCAATTCCTGACAAATTGAGCTCAAATACAACAATCAGGCAAAAGCGCGGGTAGAAGATAAGGAGAACAGGAGGCCAAAGGTCCTCGTCTCCACAATTGATGCGATTTTCAAACGAATCTCCACAGCTAAAACAAGCATCGCCACCCTTGTATCGAACAAGACAACCGCGTTATACTAGCCAACACACAAGCGGGCATCGCCAAGTGGTAAGGCATCAGCTTCCCAAGCTGACACTCGCGGGTTCGAGTCCCGTTGCCCGCTCCAGAAAAAGTAAAAGCACGACACCGTTCCGGTGCCGTGCTTTTTTCAATAAAGCGCCGGGACTCGAACCCGCCAGGGTGCGAGCGTAAAACAAACGCGAAGCGTTTGTAGCGAGCAGGCGAAGGCGCCGGCAGGCGCCTGAAGCCGGTGCGGATTTGCGAAGCAAATACGCGGACGTCCCGTTGCCCGCTCCATCGAGCGCGGGAGACTTTGGGGCGGCCAATTCAACAAAGTCTTCCCCATCGTCTCCGTGAATCCGAGGAGATCGACCGCAGCCGGTGCGGATTTGCGAAGCAAATACGCGGACGTCCCGTTGCCCGCTCCAATTCCAAAATGTTAGGTTAATGCCTGCTGCCCATACTTGCACCTGCGCACGGTACAATGGTTGGGTTACGACCAACGTGCCAATAACCAAAAAGGAGCCGCTATGATCGATCGCTATACCCGCCCGGAGATGGGACACATCTTCTCCCTCGAGAACAAGTACGCCATTTGGCAGGAGATCGAGGTCCTGGCCTGTGAGGCCCAGGCGGAGCTCGGCAAGATCGGCATTTCTAAAGACGAAGCCCAGTGGATCCGCGACCATGCCAACTTTGAGAAGGCAAAGGTCGACGAGATCGAGGAGGTCACGCGCCACGATGTCATCGCCTTCCTGACCAACATGAAGGAGTACATCGACGCCGATGTTCCCGAGGGCGACCCCAAGCCCAGCCGCTGGGTTCACTATGGCATGACCAGCTCCGATTTGGGCGACACGGCTCTGTGCTACCAGCTCACCCAGGCCTGCGACTTGATCATCGAGGACGTCAAGAAGCTCGGCGAGATTTGCAAGCGTCGCGCCTTTGAGGAGCGCAACACGCTCTGTGCCGGCCGCACTCATGGCATCCACGCCGAGCCGATGACCTTCGGCATGAAGTTCGGCTCTTGGGCCTGGGAACTCAAGCGCGATCTGGATCGTCTTGAGGACGCCCGCAAGAACGTTGCCTTCGGTGCCATCTCGGGCGCTGTTGGCACGTACAGCTCCATCGAACCGTTTGTCGAGGAGTATGTCTGCGAGCACCTGGGTCTGGTTCACGACCCGCTGTCCACGCAGGTTATCAGCCGCGACCATCACGCCTATCTCGCCGGCGTTCTCGCCACCACCGCGGCCACCTGTGAGCGCATCGCTACCGAGGTTCGCAATCTGCAGAAGACCGATACGCTCGAGGCCGAGGAGCCGTTCCGTAAGGGCCAAAAGGGCAGCTCCGCCATGCCGCACAAGCGCAACCCCATCACCATGGAGAAGGTCTGCGGTCTGTCGCGCGTCGTGAAGTCCAACGCCCAGGTTGCCTTCGATAACGTCGCCCTGTGGCACGAGCGTGACATTTCGCACTCCTCTGCCGAGCGTGTCGCCCAGGCCGACAGCTTCATCGCCCTCGACCACATGTTCCAGTGCCTCATCCGCGTTATCGACGGCCTGCAGCTGTACCCTGCCCGCATGATGGCCAACCTCAATAAGACCCGCGGCCTCATCTTCTCCTCCAAGGTGCTGCTGGCCCTCGTCGATACGGGCATCACCCGCGAGGACGCGTACGCCATTGTGCAGGAGAACGCCATGGCAACCTGGCATGAGGTACAGGATTGTGTCTCCGGCCCCACCTTTAAGGAGCGTCTCGAGGCCGACCCGCGCTGCACCGTCAGTCAGGAGAAGCTCGACGAGATCTTTGATCCGTGGGACTTCCTCACCCGTATCGACACGGTCTTTGATCGTCTGGAGCAGCTGAGCTTCGAGTAGGTTCGGGCATAACGTTAGCTTTTTAGGGCGCTTTGCTGGTAATGTGTGTTGCCGGCAAAGCGCCTCGTTGCATTTAGGGAAAGACGGGGATAATAGTCGTCTCGAATAACATTCTGAGAGGGGATCGCATGATTTCGTTTGATTACAAGCCGCAGGGTGTATGCTCTCGCAATATTCACCTCAATCTCTCTGACGATGGCAGCAAGGTGCTGGGCGTTGAGTTTACCGGCGGCTGCGATGGCAACCTCAAGGCCATCTCCAAACTGGTCGAGGGCGCTCCTGCCGACCGTGTGATCGAGGTTCTTGCCGGCAATACCTGCGGCATGAAGAAGACCTCTTGCGCCGATCAGCTTACGCGCGCTATCGAGGCCGCTCGCGCCGAGATCGCCTAATGGGTATCGCCGACCACATCAAGAACGGAATATCGCGCCGCGGCTTTGTGCTCGGTGGAGCTGCCGCGGGCGCTGCCACGGTGCTTGCCGGATGTTCGAAAAAAACAGGCACCAGTGATGATGCCGCTGGCGAGCCGCAGGTTATCAAGGACGATTCGAAGATTGTCTCGATCACTGATGAGTACGAGGCAGTTGACATCGATCTTGAGCCGGCGGCATCGTGGACGCTGCCGCTGGGCACGTTGCTGTACTACTGCGATGGTGACTATGCTGCGGCAATGATGGCGCCCGCATCGGCACTGCACGCCAACACGCTCGGCGTGCTCAACCTGGGCGATGGCTCGCTTACCACATTAATTGAGAATCCTATCGAGGGCACGGGATATGCTTTTTACGATGTCCGTGCCGGCGACGGCGTGTTTGCGTGGGTTGAGATGAACTTTGCCAGTTCATCGTGGAAGCTCTACGCTCAAAATCTGTCGGGCGCTTCGCTCTCTGGCGACGTGGTTGAGCTCGATCGAGGTGGCAAGGACTACGATCCGCCACTGTTTACGGCGTTCGGGTCATCAGCCATCTGGTATAAAATGCCTTCGGCAGGCGGCAATAAAACGAGTAGTGATTCGTTTTGCTATCGTCGCTCGCTTGATGAATCCAAGGCCGAGACAATTTGGAAATCGACGGGCCGCTTTGCGTCGGCCCCGCGCGTGAGCGACGGCATTTTGACCATCTCGCCGCGTGTCCGCAACGACGAGGGCGTCTACTACGGCATAACGGCAATCGATCTGACCGATGGCAACAACACCAAACGTGCCCAGCTAGTCCTTCCCTCGTCAGTCTCGCCTTTCGAGGCCGTATATATGGGCGATACCTTCGTGTTTTCTATCGAGGCGACCTATAGTGGCGTGGGCAGCCTGGGCAACATGGGCACGTATATCGGTAATGAGGGAGGGCCATACCTCTTCCTGTCCCGCGAGCCACTCGCATGTGCTGCCGGCAAGAAGAATAAATATCTCGTTAAGGTACAGGTATCGCATTTTCTCATCGACACCTCTGCCAAGACCTATGGCTCGCTACTGTCGCCCGACCGCGCTTTGGAATATGGCGATTATCCAGCTACGGCGGGAAAATCGGACTCATTTCTTACGTACGCCACGGTGCGCAACAGCCAGGGTATACCCGAGACGGTCACCGCACGCCTATTCTCTCTTTAAGCTTAGAGGGGTTAAAAAGGCGCCAACAGGGGAATAAACGCGTTGTAATTGTGAGTACCGCCCGCCGAGCTGCCGCGTCATAGTGGCATCCGGCGGGCTCAGGTGCGTTAAAATGGGCTTGTTCTTAGCTGATTGAGACAGGGGGGCCGTGTTATGGCTTCAGATGCAAAAAAGATTCTGCTGGTCGAGGATGAGAAGGCAATCCGTGACGCCGTCGCTGCCTATCTCGAGCGCGAAGGCTACTGGGTTGTGGGTGTCGGCGACGGCCAGTCCGCGATCGAGGAGTTCGAGAAGCATCAGTTCGACCTGGTCGTGCTCGACCTTATGCTCCCCAAGATCCCCGGCGAGCGCGTTTGCCGCACCATTCGCGATACCTCGGATGTCCCCATCATCATGCTGACTGCCAAGGGCGAGATCGAGGACCGTATTATCGGTCTTGAGCTCGGCGCCGACGACTATCTGATTAAGCCGTTCTCGCCGCGCGAGCTTGTCGCGCGCGTTCGCGCTTTGTTCCGCCGTGCCCATCAGGCCGACGAGCCAGCCGTCGAGGTACTCGACTTCGGCGATCTGGTCATCGATATCTCGGGCCACAAGATCTTGGTCGAGGGCAAGGAAGTCGATCTGACGGCTTCCGAGTTCAAGCTGCTCACCACGCTTGCTCGTCATCCCGGCCGTGTCTACAACCGTATGGAGCTGGTCGAGAAGGTGCTTGGGTACGACTTTGAGGGCTATGAGCGCACCATCGATAGCCACGTGAAGAACCTTCGCGCCAAGCTGGGCGATGATCCCAAGAAGCCCAAGTGGCTCTACACCGTTCATGGTGTCGGCTATCGCTTCGAGGCTCCGGCCAAGACCGATAAGTCGGACGAGAAATAGGGAAATCACATATGACACCTGCGCGCTTTGAAATCGGACAAAAGCACAAGCAGGAGAGCGAGGCGGGTTCCAAGGCTAGTTGGAACACGCCTCGCTCCGATTCAAGGCCAACGATGAGCTATCCCTCGCGCATGGCACTTGCTTTTGCTCTGACATCGCTCATGACGGTATTGGTGCTGGTGGGCGTGGTCTCTGTTGTGTGGGGCACGGTCTTTTCGGATTACACGCGCTCCAATATCGTCGAAATCGCAAATTCCGCTGCCGAAAAGCTTGCGACGTCGTATGAGGAAAACGGCAATTGGACTGCGGGCGAGCTACGTACGGTCGCGACATCGAGTTTGGTGTCCGACGATTTGGGTATGCAGGTCGTCAACAAGAAAGGCGTTGTCGTTTATGACGACTCATGGCCTTCGGCAAGCGCGACCGCCGATGTGCGCGAGAACGAATCGCCGTCGAGCAGCTCGAGCGGGAAAAAAGCATCGCATAGTCCGGTCTCGTCGGCTCCCACCGGCTCCGATAGCGTTGCAAACGTCGAAATCATAACGTCTTCCGGCGAGCATGTCGGACAAGTAAAGCTGTGGGCCATCGGCTCCGATGCCTTGCTCACCAAGGCAGATTCTGCGTTTAGGGAGAAGACCTTTAACGCCATGGCCCTTGCTGCGGTTGTTGCAGTTTGCATTTCGGTCGTTATCGGATCACTCGTGTCGCGCATGCTCACCAAGCCGATTCACCGTATTACCAGCACGGCCAAGCAAATTCGCGATGGCGATCTGTCTGCTCGTACGGGCTTGCGCGGCGATGACGAGATCGATCAACTGGGCGAGACATTCGATGAGATGGCCACTTCGCTCGAGAAGGATATGAAACACGAGAAACGTTTGACCTCGGACGTGGCTCACGAACTTCGCACGCCGCTTATGGCCATGCTCGCAACGGTCGAGGCCATGCAGGATGGCGTATATCCTACCGACGATGAGCACTTGGAGACTGTTGCTTCCGAGACGCGTCGCCTGGCTCGTCTGGTGCAGCAGATGCTCGACCTGTCGCGCATGGAAAACAGCACGGCTCCGCTCAACCTTGAGCCGGTGGACATGGTTCCTTTCGTGCGTTCCATCGTCAATGCCCAGGAGCGCCTTTTTGTCGACCGCGATCTGCGCTTGCGCTTTGCTGACGAGACCCAAGGTCACGACGATGTCGTCGAAGCCGATCCCGACATGATCACACAATGCGTCATCAATCTCATGAGCAACGCCATGCGCTACACCCCCGAGGGCGGTTGGGTCGTGGTGTCGGTGCTCAGTGACCGCAAACACGTCAGCATCGCCGTTTCTGATACCGGCATCGGTATTGCCAAGGATGACTTGTCGCGCATCTTCGGCCGTTTTTGGCGCGCCGATGCCAGCCGTGCCCGTGAGGCGGGCGGTCTGGGCGTGGGCCTCGCCGTGACTAAACAGATCGTCGAGCGCCATCACGGCTACATATCCGTGGAGTCGGAGCTTGGAAAGGGTACGACTTTTACGATTCATCTGCCTCGCGAGCACACGGCGGACGCGGCATCTACTACAATGGAGCACTAGCTTTTCGCTATTCGGTGAAGGAGGGGTTTCGTCCCTGCCGCTCCGAGTTTGCGAAAACGTGCGGGAAAGAACCCGCATTACTGTCGTATTTTGGTAAGGAGTGACTCACGTGACAACGATGGAGCGTCGTCCGGATTCCCGTGGCAAGGTTCGTGATATCTACGATGCCGGTGAAAACCTGCTGATGGTCGCCACCGACCGCATTTCTGCGTTCGACTTCATTCTTCCCGACGAGATTCCGTTTAAGGGAGAGGTGCTCAACCGCATCTCGGCATTCTGGTTCGATAAGTTTGCCGACATCGTTCCCAACCACCTCGTTTCCATCGACCCGGCGGATTTCCCTGAGGAGTTTGCTGAGTATCGTGACTACCTCGCCGGCCGCGCCATGCTGGTTAAGAAGGCCCAGACGATTCCTATCGAGTGCATCGTCCGCGGCTATCTGACCGGTTCGGGCAAGAAGACCTACGACGAGAACGGCACCGTCTGCGGCATCCAGCTGCCTGAGGGCCTGACCGAGGCTTCCAAGCTTCCCGAGCCGCTGTTTACGCCGTCCACGAAGGCCGAGATCGGTGACCACGACGAGAACATCTCGTTCGAGCGTTGCTGCGAGATCGTGGGCGAGGACATCGCCACGCAGATTCGCGACCTTTCCCTCAAGATCTACAAGGCTGCCGCCGAGTATGCAGCGACCCGTGGCATCATCATTGCCGACACCAAGTTTGAGTTTGGTGTTATCGATGGCAAGGTCACGCTGATCGACGAGTGCCTCACGCCCGACTCCAGCCGTTTCTGGCCCGCAGCCAGCTACGAGGAGGGCAAGATCCAGCCTAGCTACGACAAGCAATTCGTCCGCAATTGGCTCAAGGCCAACTGGGATATGACGGGGGAGACCCCGCATCTGCCCGCCGGGGTCATCGATGGCACGTCCGAGCGCTATCGCGAGGCCTTCCAGATCATCACGGGCTCCCAGTTCACAAGCATGAAGGAGAATGCGTAAGTGAGTACCCGTAGCGCCACGAACAAGCGCACGCAATCCCACGAGGTTACCGGGGTTGCGCGCAAGTCCGCCGCATCCGCCAAGCCCGCCCGTCAGGCAGCGAGCTCTGTCCGCGTCGTGCCGGCTTCGTCTAAGGCACGCCGCAAAGAGCTCGAGAAGGGCGAGAACCTCGAGGGCCTCTCTAAAGAGGAGAAGCGCGCCCGCAAGGCTAAGCAGCGCGCCAAGGAGGATCGCATCTACACGGTGTCGAATATCCTTCTCAAGCAGGATGAGGACTACACC
Organism: Collinsella sp. AM17-1; assembly: GCF_003470665.1. Taxonomy (GTDB): domain Bacteria; phylum Actinomycetota; class Coriobacteriia; order Coriobacteriales; family Coriobacteriaceae; genus Collinsella. Next base: position 2,456 of record NZ_QRJZ01000005.1, on the reverse strand, counting down.
AAGCGCCGCCGCATCTGGTGGGCCGTGCTCACTATCGGCATGGTGCTCGTCGTGGCCATTTGGGCTTCGCTGTACTTCGCTCCCGCTGGCATGGTGTCCAGCCCTGTCCAGATGGTCGGCATCGTTTTGTCCTACGTCGTCATTTTGGGTGACTTCATCTACGACTTCGTTCGTATTCGTCCCCTGCGCAACATGTACCGCACGCAGGCCGAGGGCATGTCCGAGAACAAGCTCAACGCCCTTATCGAGCGCTCGGCTGCCGAGGAGGACAAGAAGGACTCCAAGAAGAAGTAGCGTTTGCATGCATACTTATCGCTAAGATATAAGGCGCGTCGTTTTTGCGGCGCGCCTTTTTACTGTTCTATAGATAGATGGAGTGGCACATGATTCGAGCTGCCCTGACGGGCGAAGAGGCTCTGGAGGGCATGAAGGCCCTAGAGCCCAAGATAAAAAACTATGCGCGCCTGGTTGTCCGCAAGGGCGTAAACGTCAAGCCCGGCCAGGAGGTTGTCGTTCAGTCTCCGGTCGAGTGCGCGCCGTTTGCGCGCGTGGTGGTCGCGGAGGCCTATGCCTCCGGTGCCGGTCACGTGACGGTTATTTGGGCCGATGACGCCGTGACGAGGCTCACGTACGAGCATGTCGAGAAAAGCTATTTTGAGCAGACGCCCGAGTGGAAGCGCCTGCAGCTTGATTCACTGGCCCAGGATGGTGCCTGCTTTATCTTTATCGAGGGTGCGGACCCTGCCGCTCTTAAGGGCATCGATCCCGCTAAGCCTGCTGCAGCTTCTAAGGCAAGGAACACGCAGTGCAAGGTCTTCCGCCGCGGACTGGACTACAACATCAACCCGTGGTGCATCGCCGGCGCGCCGGTCGTTGCTTGGGCGCGCGAGGTGTTCCCGGGAGACGCCGATGAGGTTGCAATCTATAAGCTGTGGAATGCGATTCTGCACACCGCTCGCGCCGATGGCCAGGACCCGGAGAGCGACTGGGAACTCCATGACGCCGCATTCGAAAAGAACCTGCGTTTCCTGAACGACAATCGTTTCGACTACCTGCATTACACCTCGGCAAATGGAACCGATCTGACGATTGGCATGACGAAAGGTCACGAGTGGGCCGGCGGCAAGGGCAAGACGCCCGATGGGCACCCCTTCTTCCCCAACATTCCCACCGAGGAAGTCTTCACCTCGCCTGATCGTATGCGTGCCGACGGTATCGTGTATTCGGCTATGCCGCTCATTCACCACGGTAACAAGGTTGACGATTTTTGGATTAAGTTCGAGGCGGGCCGCGTAGTGGACTACGATGCCCGCGTGGGTAAGGCGACGCTTGCGAGCATTATTGACACCGATGAAGGTGCCGCTCATCTGGGTGAGGTCGCGCTTATCTCCAAGAACACGCCGATCCGTGAAAGTGGCGTTCTATTCTATGACACGCTCTATGATGAGAACGCCAGCTGCCATCTCGCGCTAGGTGTCGGTTTCCCCGAATGTATCGAGGGTGGGTATGACATGTCCAAGGAAGAGCTCCTGGAGCATGGCGTTAACGTCTCGAGCACGCACGTCGATTTTATGATTGGCACGGACGACATCGATATTACGGGCATTACGCCTGATGGACGTGAAGTTGTGATTTTCCAGAACGGCCAATGGAGTTGGGAATAGTCCCAGACCGTGGTACAATGCCACCCGCGGGCCGTTAGCTCAGCTGGCAGAGCAGGGGACTTTTAATCCCAAGGTCCAGGGTTCGAACCCCTGACGGCCCACCATAGAATGGAAAAGCGACTGGCGGATACCGGCCGCTTTTTTGTTGCCGCGACGCGGGTTCGAACCCGAACTTCTCTATATATAAGAACGCTTGGCGAACAAAACCTGCCTTTTACCGACGGGAAACAAATAGCTGATGCTTTTGGAGTAAAGTGGCGCTCCAGAGATGACCGATGCCTTAACACCTATAAACCAGCTGGTCATCGCCAATATCAGAAGCCAATGCTTCAGTTTTAACCTCAGTGATGCGACTGAGGGACCTATTCATTTGTGAACAAAATATGGAGTGCGCGATTCCCGCCCCCGGCGCCCCTCCGGTCTGGCAATATATCTCCTTGCCGCGCGGCCCGGTCGGACCGGATCAGCCGCCAGGCGTGCACCTTGAGAACCGGATACTGCGAGGATGGACACTTACTTCAGTGTCGCATCCGGGCAGACATCGAACCATTTGAAA
>NZ_QRJZ01000005.1:0-226 GCF_003470665.1 Collinsella sp. AM17-1 | reverse complement strand
GTGTCGCATCCGGGCAGACATCGAACCATTTGAAATGGTCTAACTTGGATTTGTTTTTCGCAAGGCCGCCGAGAGGCGGCCCCGAGAAATTCCTTTTCCTATACAGAACCATATGAATCGAACGGAACCGATCAGCGAATGACTGAGAGGACCGGACGGGCTCGAAGCCCATTTATTTTGGACGGAGAGTTCGATCCTGGCTCAGGATGAACGCTGGCGGCGCGCC
>NZ_QRJZ01000049.1:331-565 GCF_003470665.1 Collinsella sp. AM17-1 | reverse complement strand
GTCGCACCCGCGTACCTTGAGAGCCGCATAGCGATAGGAGAGAGATGGAAGATCATTCTTCCAGACTCGATTCTTTTCTGCGATTTAAAGACAGAATGATAGCAATCATTCATCCGATCCAAACAAGAAGAATTCACTTATTAATGAGTGAGGAGCATCTGATCGCGAGCACAGTGAAGACACTGTGCCGCGGTATGAGATACCCGAATTGCGACATACGAGCGCTATTCATGA
>NZ_QRJZ01000049.1:0-321 GCF_003470665.1 Collinsella sp. AM17-1 | reverse complement strand
TGAGATACCCGAATTGCGACATACGAGCGCTATTCATGATATCGATTAATTGACTTAATTAGCGACACGTGGATATCCCGCGGGCCCGATGCGGTCCCGCAAGATACCACGGGCGCACGGCGGATGCCTTGGCACAGGGAGCCGATGAAGGACGCGGCAAGCTGCGATAATCCCCGGCGAGGAGCACACATCCTTCGACCCGGGGGTCTCCGAATGGGCGAACCCATGCACAGCAGTGTGCATATCCCCGGCCCGAACACATAGGGCCGGGGAGGACAACCCGGGGAACTGAAACATCTAAGTACCCGGAGGAGAGGAAAT
>NZ_QRJZ01000048.1 GCF_003470665.1 Collinsella sp. AM17-1 | reverse complement strand
GAACGTCCATTACAGTCGAAATTGTCAGCCCGGGACCGTCTCGGGCTACGATTGAGGCGCGCCCAGAACGGGCCGCCGACCGGGCGCCCGCGCACGGCCGAACGTCCCTGCCCCCGAGAGGGCCCGTTGGGTGCTGCCGGCGCGGGACGCGCCGCCCCCGACGGCTGATAGGAAAGTGCCGGGCAGGTGCCGCGGCTGGTAATGTGAGTGCCGAGGGGGAGGCCATCCGGTCGAACGACTACCGGAAGGATACCACCGTGAAAGCGCCATCCACCAGGCCCGCGGCCGTGCTCGGCCTGGACGTCGGCAAGTCATCGCACTGGGCCTGCCTGGTCGACCGCGACGGGGAGGTGCTGGCCAGCGCCCCCGTCCGCAACAGGGAGGCCGAGCTCGACGCGCTGTTCGCCTCCGCGCCCGCCGGCACGCTCGTCGTCGTCGACCAGTTCCGCAACATAGGGTCCCTCGCCGTGAGGCGGGCCCGCGCCGCGGGGCTCGGGGTCGCCCACCTGCCCGGGCTCGCCGCCAGCCGCGCCGCGGGCCTGTTCGCCGGCGAGGCCAAGACCGACG
>NZ_QRJZ01000047.1:333-567 GCF_003470665.1 Collinsella sp. AM17-1 | reverse complement strand
GTCGCACCCGCGTACCTTGAGAGCCGCATAGCGATAGGAGAGAGATGGAAGATACTTCTTCCAGACTCGATTCTTTTCTGCGATTTATCAGACAGAATGATAGCAATCATTCATCCGATCCAAACAAGAAGAATTCACTTATATATGAGTGAGGAGCATCTGATCGCGAGCACAGTCAACTACTGTGCCGCGGTATGAGATACCCGAATTGCGACATACGAGCGCTATTCATGA
>NZ_QRJZ01000047.1:0-323 GCF_003470665.1 Collinsella sp. AM17-1 | reverse complement strand
TATGAGATACCCGAATTGCGACATACGAGCGCTATTCATGATATCGATTAATTGACTTAATTAGCGACACGTGGATATCCCGCGGGCCCGATGCGGTCCCGCAAGATACCACGGGCGCACGGCGGATGCCTTGGCACAGGGAGCCGATGAAGGACGCGGCAAGCTGCGATAATCCCCGGCGAGGAGCACACATCCTTCGACCCGGGGGTCTCCGAATGGGCGAACCCATGCACAGCAGTGTGCATATCCCCCCGCTGAACGCATAGGCGGGGGGAGGACAACCCGGGGAACTGAAACATCTAAGTACCCGGAGGAGAGGAAAT
>NZ_QRJZ01000046.1 GCF_003470665.1 Collinsella sp. AM17-1 | reverse complement strand
CGCACATGTACGGATGAATGTGGGAGGTGTTCGGATAAAGTTGATAATCAAGGCTTTTTTAAATTTGGAAAGTTACACGTTACTAAAGGGAATGGAGATAAATTATTAGATATACTACTGACAGCTTCCAAGAAGCTAAAGAGGTCCCTAGCGCCTACGGGGAATTTGTATCGATAAGGGGTACAAATTCCCACTAAGCGCTCGGGACCCCTTGTAGGAAAATGTCCTAAGTGTGGCAACAATATTGTATTAAAAAAATCGTTTTATGGTTGTTCAAATTATCCTGAATGTAAGTTTACTTTAGCTGAACATTTTAGAAAGAAAAAACTAACCAAAACGAATGTAAAAGAATTACTGGAGGGAAAAGAAACCCTGGTAAAAGGAATCAAAAACAAAGAGAAAAAGCCCTACAATGCCGTTGTAAAAATTGGGGAAAAGGGATATATTGATTTTATCTCTTTTTCAAAATAAACATAAAAGCCCTTTAAAGAGGGCTTTTATATATTAATCACAAATCACAAATCACTTATCACAAATCACTTATCACAAATCGGTTGATTTCCGATCTCAACCGAACACATTGAGCTGACGGCACGCTCCCGCAG
>NZ_QRJZ01000045.1 GCF_003470665.1 Collinsella sp. AM17-1 | reverse complement strand
CGCACATGTACGGATGAATGTGGGAGGTGTTCGGATAAAGTTGATAATCAAGGGTGTGTTGATATTGCAGTATCTTAAAATTTTGTGTATAATAGGAATTGAAGTTAAATTAGATGCTAAAAATTTGTAATTAAGAAGGAGGGATTCGTCATGTTGGTATTCCAAATGCGTAATGTAGATAAAACATCTACTGTTTTGAAACAGACTAAAAACAGTGATTACACAGATAAATAAATATGTTAGATTAATTCCTACCAGTGACTAATCTTATGACTTTTTAAACAGATAACTAAGATTACAAACAAATCGTTTAACTTCTGTATTTATTTACAGATGTAATGTATTTATTTACAGATGTAATCACTTCAGGAGTGATTACATGAACAAAAATATAAAATATTCTCAAAACTTTTTAACGAGTGAAAAAGTACTCAACCAAATAATAAAACAATTGAATTTAAAAGAAACCGATACCGTTTACGAAATTGGAACAGGTAAAGGGCATTTAACGACGAAACTGGCTAAAATAAGTAAACAGGTAACGTCTATTGAATTAGACAGTCATCTATTCAACTTATCGTCAGAAAAATTAAAACTGAACACTCGTGTCACTTTAATTCACCAAGATATTCTACAGTTTCAATTCCCTAACAAACAGAGGTATAAAATTGTTGGGAGTATTCCTTACCATTTAAGCACACAAATTATTAAAAAAGTGGTTTTTGAAAGCCATGCGTCTGACATCTATCTGATTGTTGAAGAAGGATTCTACAAGCGTACCTTGGATATTCACCGAACACTAGGGTTGCTCTTGCACACTCAAGTCTCGATTCAGCAATTGCTTAAGCTGCCAGCGGAATGCTTTCATCCTAAACCAAAAGTAAACAGTGTCTTAATAAAACTTACCCGCCATACCACAGATGTTCCAGATAAATATTGGAAGCTATATACGTACTTTGTTTCAAAATGGGTCAATCGAGAATATCGTCAACTGTTTACTAAAAATCAGTTTCATCAAGCAATGAAACACGCCAAAGTAAACAATTTAAGTACCGTTACTTATGAGCAAGTATTGTCTATTTTTAATAGTTATCTATTATTTAACGGGAGGAAATAATTCTATGAGTCGCTTTTTTAAATTTGGTTGATTTCCGATCTCAACCGAACACATTGAGCTGACGGCACGCTCCCGCA
>NZ_QRJZ01000044.1 GCF_003470665.1 Collinsella sp. AM17-1 | reverse complement strand
GGCCCGAAAGAAAGGTAGGAGGCCATGACGAAAGGTCTGCACGTGCCTTCCGAGATCGGCAAGCTCAGGAAGGTCTGCCTGCACCGTCCCGGCGACGAGCTCCTCAACCTGCCGCCCGACGAGCTCGAGCGACTCCTGTTCGACGACGTCCCGTTCCTGGAGGTCGCGCAGCAGGAGCACGACACCTTCGCCCAGATCCTGAGGGACCAGGGCGTGGAGGTCCTCTACCTCGAGAACCTCGTCGCAGAGGTGTTCGACCAGGTCCCCGGCGCCCGCGCCGAGTTCACCGACCAGTACATCGCCGAGGCAGGCATCCGCGGCCAGCAGATGCCGCAGATCGTCCGCGAGAAGCTGGACTCCATCGAGGACAACCTCGAGTTCGTCAAGAAGACCATGGCCGGCATGACCAAGGCCGAGATCGACATGCCCCTCACGGCGTCCACGACCCTCGACTCCCTGGTCAACTCCGAGTCCGAGTCCGACCTGATCATCGACCCGATGCCCAACCTCTACTTCACCCGCGACCCGTTCGCGGTCGTCGGCGAGGGCGTCAACCTCAACCGCATGTACTCGGTCACCCGCAACCGCGAGACCCTGTACGGCAAGTACGTCTTCAAGTACCACCCCGACTACAAGGACGTCTCCCTGTACTTCCGCCGCGACTGCCAGTTCCACACCGAGGGCGGCGACGTGCTGAACATCAACGAGAAGACCCTCGCCGTCGGCATCTCCCAGCGCACCCAGGCCGCCGCTATCGACGTCATGGCCCAGAACATCTTCTGGAACTCCGACTCCAAGGTCGAGCGCATCCTGGCCTTCGACATCCCGGTCTCGCGCGCCTTCATGCACCTCGACACGGTCTTCACCCAGATCGACGTCGATAAGTTCACGATCCACCCCGCCATCATGGGCACCCTGCGCGTCTACGAGCTTACCGCCGGCAAGAACCCGGGCGACGTGAACATCCGCCTGATCGAGGACACCCTCGAGCACGTCCTGGAGGACGCCACCGGCGTCGACCAGGTCAAGCTGATCCCCTGCGGCGGCGGCGACCCGATCGCGGCCTCCCGCGAGCAGTGGAACGACGGCTCCAACACCCTGTGCGTCGAGCCCGGCAAGATCTGCGTCTACGCCCGCAACACCGTCACCAACGACGTGCTGTACAAGGAGGGCCTGGACCTTCTCGTCGTGCCCTCCGCCGAGCTCTCCCGCGGCCGTGGCGGCCCGCGCTGCATGAGCATGCCCTTCTGGCGCGAGGACCTCTAAGGTTTT
>NZ_QRJZ01000043.1 GCF_003470665.1 Collinsella sp. AM17-1 | reverse complement strand
GGGACTGCGGACAAAAAGTTGGACCATCAGGTCCGGTTTGGAGTCCGCATGACATACAGTAGAGCCGTAGTGGAGAGGGCCGGGGAGCTACGCCGCTCCGGGCTCTCGTGCAGGGAGATAGCCCGGGAGCTCGACGGGCCGAGCAAGAGCGCCGTCGCGCGCTGGACGAGGGCCGGGGCCGCGGGCGGAACCGTCGGGAGGGCGGTCGCGAAGATGGATCTGCCGAAGGTCGTCGGGGACGGTCCGGTGTACCCCGACATCGACCCGGACGACAAGGACGCCCTGATAGAGCGCCTCGTCCTGGAGAACGCCGTCCTCAGGGCGGTGAACGACGTTTTAAAAGCCGCGAGCCTCGACGGGATGTCGAACAGGGAGAAGACCCTGGTGATAGACCGCCTGAGGCCGTGCGGGAAGTGGTCCTTGAGAGAACTCACGAGTTCCTTGGGGATATCAAAGAGCTCCTATGAGTACCAGCGCCGCGCGATCGCGAGGCCCGACCGGCTCGCGCCCCTGCGCGCGCTCGTGCGCAGGATCTTCACCGAGGACGGTGAGGGGGCGCGGGGGTACCGCTTCGTGACGGCGCGCCTGCGCGAGCTCGACGAGCCCGTGCGCGCCTCGGAGAAGGTCGTCCTCCGCATCATGCGCGAGGAGGGCCTGGTCCCCAGGTGGATGAGGAGGAAGAGGAGGCCCTACAGCTCCTATGCGGGCGAGCCGACGCCGGCCCCGCCGAACCTCGTGCGCCGCGACTTCCGCTCGGCCCTGCCGAACTTCCTGTGGCTCACCGACATCACCGAGTTCAGGCTGCCCTCCGGCAGGAAGGTCTACCTGTCGGCCATCAGGGACTGCTTCGACTCCTCGGTCGTGGCGTGGAGGGCCGGCGAGAGACCGGACGCCGCGCTCGCCAACTCGACGCTCGAGGACGCCTGCGCCCGGCTGGCGCCCGGCGAGCGCCCCGTCATCCACTCCGACCGCGGCGGCCACTACCGCTGGCCCGGCTGGATCTCGATCTGCGAGGACAACGACCTCACCAGGAGCATGTCCGCCAAGGGCTGCAGCCCGGACAACGCCGCGATGGAGGGCTTCTTCGGCCTGCTCAAGAGGGAGTTCTGGCACGGCAGGGACTGGTCGGGCTGGGCCCCCGCCCGCTTCATCGAGGAGCTCGGGGCCTGGATCGGCCGCTACAATACGGAGAGGCGCAGCGATGCGCTCGGCGGCCGCACGCCGGCCGAGTTCCGCGCCGCGCTGGGAAGGGCCGCGTAGCGGTCCAAGAAATCGTCCGCAGTCCC
>NZ_QRJZ01000042.1 GCF_003470665.1 Collinsella sp. AM17-1 | reverse complement strand
TGAACTGCGCCCCAATTCTTGGACGGGCTAATAAGCGGCCTACGCCGCACATAGGGACTGATTCCGGAATTCCTCCGGGGTCAGTCCCTTCAGTTTAACCTGCCTCCTTCTCGTGTTCCAATGGATGATGTATTCGTCCAGGTCTCTCTTGAAGTCTTCGAAGCAAGGCCATTTTCTTCCGCGAAAGAACTCGTCCTTCATATGGCCGAACACCTGCTCCGTCGCGCCGTTGTCGATGCAGTTGCCCTTCCGGGACATGCTCTGCACCACGCCGGCCTCCTCCAACCGCTTGCACCACCCGGCCTGCTGGTACTGCCAGCCCATGTCCGAGTGCAGGACCGGCCTGGAGCCCTCGGGCATCTTGGACACGAGCTGGTCGAGCAGCTCGTGCTGCTGGGCCATGTTGGGATGCAGCGACGTGGACCAGGCGACGATCTCCTTGCTGCCGAAATCGTAGACCGGCGCGAAGTAGGCCTTGCCCCAGGGCTGCTTGAACTCGGTGACGTCGGTGCCCATCTTCTCCCACGGCCCGTCGGCGGCGAAGTCCCTGCCGATGACGTTCTCGAAGGTCTTTCCGACCTTGCCCCTGTACGAGTTGTACCTGTGGTAGTCGGTCTCGCGGCGGATCCCGCAGCTGATGCCCATCTCGCGCATCATCTTCAGCGTCGTCTTGTCGGCTATGCGCACGCCCCGCTCGGCGCGCAGGCACATGGCGATCTGCCTGTGGCCGCACCCGTTGGCGGTGCGCGAGAATATCTCGGCGGCGGCCTCCCAGAGCTCGGGCCTGGTGGGAGCCTTCGGGTGCGACAGCGCGTAGTAGTAGCTCGACCTCGCCAGGCCGGCGCACTCGAGCAGGTCGGCGAGGGGGTATTGCCCTGAAAGCCCGCTCACGACCGCGGCCTTCTCGCCGTTCGAGAGCGTTTCTCCGCCTTCAGGGCGATCGATTTTTTTAGGTAGGCGTTCTCCGCCTCGAGCTTCTTGATCCTGCGCTCGAGCTCTTGCTCGCGCGTCGTCTCCCCGGACGGGGAGCCGGACCCCCTCGGCCTCCCCCTGGGCTTTGGCCTGAGCGCCTCCGGGCCCTCCTCCCTGTAGGCCTTCAGCCATTTCTTGAAAGGGCTTGGCGAGGCTATCCCGAACTTCTCCATGGCCTCGGGCTTCGTCATGCCCTCGTCGACGACCGCCCTGACGGCGGCCAGCTTCGTCTCGAACGAATAGGCGGTGTGTTTCTTTCCCATCATGGCCAGAACCTCGATACCAGCAGACCTGTAGGTGCACAGCCATTCTCTCACGGTTTCCTCCGGCATCCCGAGAAGGGCCGCGATTGCCGCGCGGCCGTGCCCCTCGTCGTGCAGCTCTGCCGCTCGCAGTCTCATCCCGACGTCGTACAAAGCGTTTCCAGCCATAAAAAAGCCTCCCATTCTTGTGTCCAAGAAATGGGAGGCAGTTCACG
>NZ_QRJZ01000041.1 GCF_003470665.1 Collinsella sp. AM17-1 | reverse complement strand
ATGCCCCGCCTCCGCCCTTTCTTGAAAGGGAGGGGACACCGCCTAGAATTCGTCGTTGGAGTAATGAAGGTGACGAATGGAAGGAAAGGCGATGCCCCAAGAAGAGAGTGTACTGCGCCTCGGCCGCGACGAGGCCCTCGAGGCGGCGAGGCTTTGGCAGGAGTGCGGCGACGCGCGCGAGTTCGCGTGCAGGGTGCTGGGCAGCGTGATGAACGCGCTGATGGACTCCGAGGCCCAGCAGATGTGCGGCGCGAGCCGCAACGAGCGCAGCGACGGCAGGGAGAACAGCCGCAACGGCTACCGCCCCAGGTCGCTCAAGACCGCCGTGGGCGACGTGGAGCTCGAGATACCCAAGCTCAGGCACGGCACCTACTACCCCGAGGGCATGCTCGCGCGATGGTCGCGCGTCGACACCTCGGTGGCCGCCATCGTGCAGGAGATGTACGTATGCGGCGTGTCCACCCGCAAGGTCGAGCGCGTGGCGTCCAAGCTGGGCATATCCTCGCTGTCGAGCTCGGAGGTCTCGAGCCTCTGCTCCGACCTCGACGCCGAGGTGGCGGAGTTCCGCCGCCGCGACCTGTCGGGCACGCCGTGCTGCTACCTGTGGCTCGACGCCACCTACATGAGCTGCAGGGTCGGCTCGTCGGTCGTCTCGCAGGGCGTCGTGACCGCGATCGGGCTGGGCGCCGACGGGCGCAAGCACTTCCTGGGCTGCGACGTGGTCGACACCGAGAGCGAGGACTCCTGGGCGGCATTCCTCGGCGGGCTGCGCGAGCGCGGGCTGGCCGGCGTTCGCCTCGTGGTCTCCGACAGCCACGCCGGGCTCGTGGCCGCCGTCTCGCGCCTGTTCCAGGGCTGCGCCTGGCAGCGCTGCGTGACGCACCTGCAGCGCAACCTCCAGAGCGCCTGCTCGGGCAGGCCCGAGGACTCCAAGGCGGCCATCAGGGACCTCGTGCACGCCGCGGTCTACCAGGACGACCCCGACCTCGCGCGCTGCGTGTGGGCCGAGGCGGCGCCCTGGGTGGCGTCGGTGTCCGCCAGGGCCGGCGAGGTCTTCGAGCAGGCCGAGGACTCCGCGCTGGCGTTCACGGCCTTCCCCAGGGCGCACTGGGCCAAGCTCCGCACCAACAACGTCCAGGAGCGCGCCAACCGCGAGATCAAGCGCCGCTACAGGGTCGTGCAGTCCTTCCCCTCGAGGGAGTCGATGCTGCGCCTGACGTGCGCGAGCCTCATGGAGACCGAGGGACAGTGGTCCCAGCAGCGCGTGTTCTCCGAGGCCTCGGCCGCCGAGGGCTTCGCCGAGCCCGCGGACAGGCCGGCCCCGACAGAGGGGAGGCGCCGCGCGCTCGGGCGGCGCGCCAGGGAGATAGTGGACGAGATAGTCGAGAGGCGCGGTCTCAAGAAGGAGTAACATCGGGACTTGCAGCGACGGACCTCGGGACGCTCTTACACCACGTCTGCGCGCGCCACC
>NZ_QRJZ01000040.1 GCF_003470665.1 Collinsella sp. AM17-1 | reverse complement strand
GGTTGATTTCCGATCTCAACCGAACACATTGAGCTGACGGCACGCTCCCGCAGTTAACCGAACGCCCCCGCGGCCCCTCTCGGGCCCCGGGGGCGCCATTTTCCCAGTTGAAGGAATGGTGGAGATGTGTTTCGATGGGTCCGGTGGCCATGCTCCGCCCGCCGCCCGGCACCTCTTCCCAGACTCAGCCGGACGGTCGGTCCGTCTATTCCGTTTTTCTCCTAGGCTAGGCCAGCGGGGCATCGCCCCTCTCTGCGCGCGCCCTCTCGATGAGCCCCGGCGTCAGGTCGAGTTCCCCGATGGGCACGTCCCCCACGCCGTAGGCGTCCAGCAGCGCCGCCGCGTCCTCCCCGAGCATCGCCCTGAAGGCGCGCGCGGGCGTCGCGAAGCCGAGCGCGCCGCGGGGCTCGGAGTTCACGTGCGACATGGCCAGCGCCAGGTCGGCCGGGGCGAGCCGGTCGAATCTGATTCCGGCGCCCTTGGGCAGCAGCTTCCTGATCTCGACGTGGTTGCGCTCGCAGGCGCCCTTCTGGTCGCTGCGCCTGGGGTCGCAGTAGAACAGCCTCGTCTCGCCCGGCCCCTCGCCGATGAGCGCCGCGATCGCCGCCTCGTCGGAGAACTCGGCGCCGTTGTCGGTGAGGACGGCGCGGAACACGCGGCGCGTCCCGTCGGCGCCGAGGATGGCCCGGACGCCCTCCAGGGCGTCCGCGACGCACCCGGCGGTCTTCTCCTCCAGCGGCAGCGCGAGCTGGAGCCTGCTGGGGCGGTGCAGCAGCGTGAGCAGGCAGGCGGAGTCCTCCCGGGCCCCCTCGACGGTGTCCATCTCCCAGGCCGCGGCGCACGCGTCCTCCCCGAGGGCGAGGAACGCGGCATGCGACCTGCGGGCGGAGTGGCGGGTCGCCGCCCGGCCCGCGGCGCGCTTCCTCGGCCTGTAGCCGACCTTGCGCCTGAGCTCCATGCTGGTCATGCCGTCGTAGCCCGCCGAGACCCAGCGGTAGATGGTCGACGGCGACAGGTCCACCGGGCCGCCGTTGCGCGCCGCCATCTGCTCGGGCGACAGCCCCCGGCGCAGGCAGTCCCTTATCGCCTCCAGCCTGGCCGCCGCGGCGGGCTCGTCGGCGTCTATCCCGCGCCTGGACGAGACGAGGACCGAGTCGGCGCACAGCTGCGCGGCCCGGGCCTCGTAGAAGACGTGGGGGCGGCGCTTGCAGCCGATCGCGCGGTACCGGCCGCAGCCGTTGCAGCATCGCGGCCACGCCGCCAGGCGCGGGCAGGCCGCCGACAGGTCGGCGGAGGCGTCCACGCGCTCGCCGCGCCTGGCCTTCGGCGCCGTCACGAACCTGTGAGACGCCACCTCGGCGCTCACCGTCGAGGGCGACCTGCCCAGCTCCCTCGCGATCTCCCTGCACGACGCCCTGCGCTCCAGCATCCTCTGGACCGTGTCCCGCTCGTGCCTCGTGAGCCTTCCGTAGGCCCTCGGGACCGCCCTTGCGGAGCCGCTCTTCTTCTTTCCGGACATGCCGTCCTCCGATCTCCCGGGGCCGGCCGATCCGGCCCTCAGGGTATCGGGTTCCCACATTTATCCGCACATGTACGGATGAATGTGGGAGGTGTTCGGATAAAGTTGATAATCAAGG